>NZ_JASHIF010000026.1:0-128006 GCF_030056595.1 Flectobacillus roseus | reverse complement strand
AACTTACAATATGTAGGCTTTAGTGGAGCAGGTTGGAGTTGTAGTGCAGTAGGTCAAACAGTGACTTGTATGACGAGCAATGTAGTGGCTGTAAATGGTAGTAATGTATTGACCTTGACGGTGAAGGCATTGGATGCGGCGAGTGGTTCATCAGTAGTGAATACGGCAAGTGTGATAGGAGGTGGAGATCCAAGTACGACACCAAAACCATCGAACCCAGTGACGACGGATATTACGCCAGCACCAAAACCAAACTTATTGATTAGTAAGTCAGGTCCTGTAACAGGAATTGTGAATACGAACTATGATTACACGTTGGTAGTAACAAACTCAGGAACGGCCTCAACAGCAGGAGTAGTTACGGTGACAGACAACTTACCAACAGGCTTACAGTTTGTGAGTGGTGGTGGCAATGGCTGGAGCTGTAGTGCAACAGGTCAATTGGTGACTTGTACTAACAGTGGCGTGATAGCAGTGAGTGGTAGTAGCTCGATGAGTTTGACGGTGAAACCAACGCAAGCAGGCACTTACACCAACGTAGGTAGTGTAGTAGGCGGTGGAGACACAAGCACAGAAACGTCAAATAGCGTAACCACAGTAATTACAAACCCACCAACACCGAATTTGGTAGTAGTGAAGTCTGGACCATCAACAGCAACAGTAGGAACGAATTTCAACTATACCTTGACGGTGAACAACACAGGTTTAGCTGCGAGTACAGGAACGATTACCGTAACGGATAACTTACCAAGTGAATTGAGTTATGTGACATTCAGTGGTTCAGGTTGGACTTGTAGTGCAGTGGGTCAAGCAGTGACTTGTACAACAACAGCTTCGATAGCAGCTAATGGTAGTAGCACGATAGTATTGACAGTGAATCCAACGACGGCACCAGCATCGGGCTTACCAGTGAAGAACACGGCTTATGTAACAGGTGGTGGAGATCCAGTAACGACACCAAAACCATCGAACGAGGTACCAACGACTATCAATGCTTTACCACAAGCAAACTTGACGATCACGAAGAGTGCACCAGTGGTAGCAACAGTAGGCACGAACTTTGCTTATAGTTTCAATATCGCCAATGGCGGAACAGGAGCTACAACAGGAACGATTACTGTGACAGACAACTTACCGATAGGTTTACAATTTGTGAGTGGCCCAAGTACAGGAGGCTTTACTTGTAGTGCAGTAGGTCAGGTGGTGACTTGTAGCAACAATGGATCAACGCAGATACCAGCAGGACAAAGTGTAAGTTTGAGCATCAATGTGAAGGCCAACTTCAGTGGAGTGTTCAAGAATACGGCGGTTGTAAGTTCAAATGGAGGCACACCAAAAACCTCTAATGAGACGACCACAACAGTAAACTGTCCAACAGATATTAATCCAGGGGTACTTGGATTCTAAAAAAGTCTAAGGGGAAGCTTAGGCTTCCCCTTTTTTCTTTACTTTGAGTTGGCTAGAAAATTTGCTAAATATACAATTATGAAAAATTCAATACAGAAATATTTTGTCACAATAAGAGCTTTACAAGTAATCTTATTAGTAGCTGTTGCGAGTGCTGTCACTCTTGGACAAAATTTAGGCTGTAATTTTAAGCCAGGAACAATCACATTAAACTTGACAGGACAGAGTCAAGGAACAAATATTGTAACCTATATTGTGCTTGTTGATGGAGGAAATGTTATTAAGTTCAAATCGGGGTTAAATTCAACTACGATTAATAATGTGACAGTAGGAAGCTATAAAGCTGTGGCTATTACTTGGGATAACTCACAAGCGAATGCACCAGTAGTAGAGGTAGGTTTGAATTTGAACAATGTAGATCATTGTTGGAAAAGTACGGCTGTTGATATGACAATTTGTGATTGTAACACTACAACAAATAGTATTACTGTACCAATTTCGACAGGTGTTAATCCTCAATATGTATTGACCAATGGGAGAGGGGTGATTCAGTCGATTCAATCTTCAACAACTTTCTCTGGTTTAAACAATGATGTGTATAATGTATATGTAGCTTGCGGAATAGGAACAAAACCTAATCTATTGGTAGGTAGTAATATTAAACTTGTCACAACGAGTGACTTGTGTGAACCCATTCCGTTACCTTATGTAGTATGTGTAGCAGAATGCGCCCCAGTAATTTGTATGCCAATGACAGTGATGAAGCTAGTCAAATAGCTTTCAGTTTTGAAAACAATAAGTAATTATGCAGAATAAGATTTTAGTTATGTGTTTAGGCACTAGGCAACAGGCACAAGGCAAAGAGTGTTAAAATGTGTTTAATGACCACAGACATGCATTTTTCCCAAAGCCCACCGCCGAAAGCCGATACCAGAATGCCTTAGGCACAAAAATTAAATTTTATTTTGCCTACTAACTTACCTTACTTTAATATCAACTTATCAAAACTTCTGCTTAGGTGCTTATTCTGATTCAGAACTACACAATCAGATAGACTAGTAATAATTAATATTTTCAATAGCACATGAAAAGCATCAGCTCATATCTTTTATTAGTTCTTATTTTAGTCATTAATACCAAAGGTTTTTCACAACAAAAAACACAAGTAAAGTGGTTGACTGTAGAACAAATGGATAAACTTTACACTAAAAATCCTAAAAAGATTTTATGGAAAGTATATTCAAAGGATTGTCACTACTGTCATGATTTTGAGGAGAAAGTTTTGAAAATACCAGCCATTGCAACTTATATTAACCAAAATTATTACCCCGTTTTATTAGATGCTTTTGATGCCAGCCCTGTTACCTTTGCAGGACATACCTATGAGTCAAAAGACAAAATGAACCCCATGGCAACACATTTACTAAAAGGAACTATCAAGTTTCCAACATTAGTATTTGTGGATGAGCAACTCAAAATGCTCAACTTCCTCCAAGGATATTATGAAGCCCCAAACATTGAAATGGTTCTTCATTATTTTGGAGACAACGCTTATAAAACCGTTTCTTGGAATGATTTTCAAACAAATTTTGCCAAGAAAAAATAAGCCCCAAATAAGAAATTTCAATTCGTGAGAATTTAAAGATATATACAGTATTTGTGCTGAATTGTGAGTGTAATTTTCACGATCAATATTCTACATACAAAATATTTTACACGAGTACTAAGAGCAGAATTTTCTTGTGTCAAAATTAGAAAATTAAACAAGGTCTAAAGTAGGTAAAGGAGTAAATATAATAAGTAAGAATTATCGAAAACATTTACCGTATCTCAACGCATCTAAGTCATAGTAAACTGAAACAAGTGAAAACTAATCAGTGTGGGAGATTCGTTTACCTTTGTGATTCTCTATATTATATTACTCATTCATGATTCAATTACGAACTATGAGGCAATCAACTAGCCTAATCTTGCTATTGTTACTAAGCTATACCAGCTTTACACAATATAGACCACCCTTTAGAAAATATACCTCTGTTGAGTTTGGAGGTGGCGTGTCAAGTTACTATGGTGATTTGGCTCCCATGAGTCAATTTGTTAATTCTACAGCAAATGCTCTACGCTGGACAGCCACAATAGGAGTGAGTCGACAAGTCACTCGTCAGGTAGAAGTTGGCCTAAATCTTTCATGGGTTGCATTAGGTGCTGATGATTATTACTCAAATAATTTGGCTGATTTTCAAAGAAACTTACATTTTAGAAATAATGTAAAGGAGGCGACTCTTCAAGGTAGATGGACTCCTTTCAATAGATCAAGTACGCCTCAAAAACGTGCAGCATTTGAGCCATTTATAGGTATAGGAGTGGGAGCTTTTTTACATAACCCGCAGGCAAAGCTACCTGTAACGATGGGAAATGAATGGGTTGATTTGAGACCTCTGACAACAGAAGGACAAGGAAGTCCCAATTATCCTGATATCAAAGAATATAAAAATTGGGGTATTAATATTCCGATTAGTGTAGGTTTAAAAGCGAAGCTTACACAAAATCTAGATTTAATGGCAGAGTTCAACTATAGAATGTTGTTCTTTGATTATATTGATGACGTGAGTGGTTTTTATGCACAACCTCTTGTTGTATATAGTCGCTTTACTGAACCAACAAAAAGTATAGGAATTGCTTTGTCCCAACGTGCAACAGAACGCGTTGCGGCTTCGACGGGAGGAGATAGGTTAGCAAAATTGAATACCTTTGTCAACGACCCAACAGGTGTGACTATTAGCCAGAATCCTGGGGTTGGTTCACCAAGAGGTACAGTCGATGGTAATGATTCGTATGCAACTTTTACCATTAAACTTCGATATATCTTTATTCCAGGCATTCAATGCCCTAAGATTTATTGAACAAATATCATATGAATTAGGTGTTGAATGAGGGATGAGATATAATTCAAAATTTAGCTTTTATACTTAAAAATGCCAAGATATAAATACAATAAGTGAAAGGAATGAACCATGCGAGCGGAGCATCCTTTAAGTCCGATGATAAAGCCTCTGATTTCTGATTGGGGGCTTATTTTAGTAAAACTGAGAGAAAGAGAATAATTATTCTTTCACTATGTCCGTTAAGTAATACGTGGAAGGTTCAAAATGAATAATTCAACACTAACACTAAGTAGTCCTTCTTTATAAAAACTCGGAACGAGTACATTTCAATAGCTATGAACACTAGGTTTGATGTACCTTTTCTAACAGATTTATCTGAATTACTTCATTTGCTAAGACATAAGAGTCAAAGTAATATGGGAACCAATACTTTCCCCTTCCAAACAAATACGATGTTTGGACGGATTACTTATGAACAGCAAAATACACAATATGAATCGTGGGAAGGAAAATTCTTTACGTCTGATTCTGTGGTATTAACGCACCCCAATCGAGTAAATCATCGAGCATTCACCATGATATTCTTTCAGTCATTGGCTCCGATGAAGCTCCGAATGAATCACCATTGTCTTCACGATATTACCCTAGATTCAGAGGGGAAAGAAGGTGTCTTGTTTTTGAGTTCATTTACGAATCTCTCAATCATGATTCCTCAAAATGCCTTTGTACAATTTAAGGTGGTGACTATCCGAAATATTCACTCTTTAGATCATTGGATTAATCAATGGCCGTTTGGTAATATTGTACAAGCACGAATGCCATTTTTCTATTATTGGCCACAAAGAATTGCTTTTCATGAAAAAGCAAAACTATCACATATCGAGGTGTTTTATCCCAATGCTTACCAATCACCGCTAAAAATGCTGGATGATTTGTTTGCCAATGCCGCGCGAAGCCGTAAAATGAAACAGAAGGCGATTAATCTTTGGCAAATGTATTGTTTGCTCAGAGCAGAAGGGCTTTTGCGTAATGCAATCACTATGTCTCCTCACCAGTTGAGACCCATCATTGCTCAATCAAAACTATCACCTGTTTTGTTTTTTCTACGATTCAAACAACTGTTTGGTTTGGAAATAGAGCAATATCATGAATACGCACGCAACGAAAAAATCAAAGCACTGCTCTACGATTTGAGACTGCCCATGGAGGAAGTAAATAATATCTTTTACAAGTAAGAAGACGTTATTCGTTAATAGTATAACAGTGTGCTTGCCTATAATATGCATCCTTGGTCAGAATCTCACTGACCAATTGGCGCCAGTAAAAACTCATCTATAAAATGTTGAATTATCCTTGGAGTCGGCAAAGTAGATCGTTATGTTGACGAAAGTGAACGAAGGATTTTCAATAATTTCAGATTTTGGATATCGGATGTTAGATTTTGAAAGGGTAAATTGCTATGTTTTTTAAAAATAAAAGTCTTTTACTTTATTTCCGAAATCAGAAATCCCAAATCAGTAATAGTTTGGAATCCTTCGTACAGTTCTGATTCACAACTCACAATTCAGCACTCATAAGTACCTAATTTTTTCTCAATGAAACAATTGATTTTCCTTATTGCTCTAGCTACTCTGGCATGTGCCAACCGTGAAAGTAAGCTTGAGCAGAACGAACCTATTAAACCCTGTGCCTGCGATGGAAGGCCTTTTTTTAAAGTGCTAAAAATACAGCAGGTTCCTAATTCCAATTTTATCAATATCTTCTTCGGCGCTTGCGAAGCGTATCAAGTTAAGTGGGAAGTAGTGAAAGATGGGAAGGTACTAGTGACTGGCATAGTAAAACCAACAACCTCTGCAGTAGGAGCTTATCTTGGCTCACTTTCCGAAGGAAACTATATTGCCAGACTCAGTGGGGTTAATTGTAGCGGGAAAAGTGAGATACCATTTCAATTTCGTCCTATCGAGGAGAAAAAAAGCTTGTCCCAGCAATCACAAATCGCTTATGACAGCTATCCTAATTTCTTCGATAACGTTCCTGTCGAAACTCAAACAGATACCTATTCTCCCGAAAAGTTTCCAACAACACAAATTGCATTATCCCCTGACTCTTTAATGGGAGGTATGCCAACCCCTGCTTTTGCCGTAATTTTTGATAAACCAATTGATGTTTTTCAAAAAAAAGGAATTGACCATCGTACCAGAGGTATATATGTGAGTTTGGTTCATCCAGAATATCGTCCTTGTAACGAACGTTACCCCAATATTCAGTATGAAGCCCCCTGTAAAGATGGAACAGGTAAAGAGATTTCTTATGAAGATTTTATCTCAACGATTGAGCCTACGCGACGTGGTTTTTTTGCGTATCCACCAAAGGGAAATTCTGCCGAAGGCGAACAGTACTTTCTTACTCAACCAGAACAAAAACTCTATGAAGCTGGACTAGATTATCATGGTTCGTTTGGTAGAGGAGATGCCGTTGGAGGAAAAGCTCAAGTGATGTTCCAAACGATGGATACTGAGATGAATATCTCTAATGGGCCCGACAATAAGTCGAAAAATAAATATATGGCCTTTTTAAAAGGAATGGGGGATGCCATCACTGGATATGTATTAGCCATGTATTCCAATACCTTTCCTGGGGTAGGAAATTTTCAGGCTGGACGTTATCCCAAAAACAAAAACGAATATTCGTCCATAGCTCAAAACCCAATTTGGACAGAAGCAGGTGACAATGGCTTAATTAAGGGTTGGAGACTTACCGATAACCGCAGAATAGTGGAAGCTGAAGAGGTTTCATGTTTGGCTGAAGATGGCTATGAGCAAGGGATGACTCTAAAAACAAAGGAGGGAAGAGTATTAAGAAATATAAATCATTTTGGTAGCAATGCCAATGTAGAACACGCTTTGGCAAAAATTATCCATATTACCGAAACAGGCGCTTACAGGGCACACTTGGACGGTCGAAAATATTGCTCACAAGCTAAAATTATTGCAGACCGTAACCCTCCTTACAATAATACCTCAGGTGGATTTTGGTATAACGATCACGCACAGTATGACCCACAAGGCTTTGGGGCTTATCTTCCGAGACATTTGGCTTTTATGGAGGGAATGATGGTGTTTTTTTCAGGTACTGATATATGGAACATCTGGGACCGTGCCAAACCTGGACTAAATCAAGACCCTTATAATGGTATATTGGGTGCTTTAACCTACCTAGGTACCAAAATCAAGACATCTACAGGAAGTTATTCTATGCTTGATTTACGACCAAATTTACAGTTTATGCTATGGGAATCAGAAATATCCTATGATGGGGGGCGTACTTGGCAACAACATAAAGGAACAGACTTTAAAGCCAATCCACAAGCATTACCATTAAGAATAGCCTATACCAAAGAGGGGAAAATCGCTATTTTTGCCTGCCGTCCTTACAACACCGAAGCTCAAAGCTGTCAATGGCGTGTAAAAATTAATAATCGTTGGGTTACAGGTCAAATCACAGAAAAAGATTGGAAGTCCTGCTATCCAGCACAGACAGGAAGAAAAGATTTCTATTTGAAAATGGAATAGAGGGATGATTTTGTATAATTACATTTCTAATTGAGTGAATTGGGATTGAGTGAATGAGTGATTATTTTAAATTTTATATTCTAATGGTAAAGACGCAATGATTGCGTCTTAAGTCGAGTCATTCTGTCAAAAAATAAAAGAACAAATGAACTTAATATGCGAATCAAGACTATCCACTAAATCACTAAATCACTAAATCACTAAATCACTAAATCACTAAATCACTAAATCACTAAATCACTAAATCACTAAATCACTAAATCACTAAATCACTAAATCACTAAATCACTCAATAGCTCGGGCATCTAACAGCATTCGGGAGATGGTAAATCAAATGAACACTTAGCGTCATGTAACTATCCTTAAGTTTTGAAGTACCTCTTACAGAGCCGGGAGATCCAAAGTTCAATAAAGTTCTCGAGGTAAAGGGATTCAAACTAAGGTCTGCGCCGTAGATAGGTTCATATTGTGCCACAAAACTTCTAACACCATCAATACGACTCTTACCACTATAAGCATCTACAAGCTCAGTAGAGCGATTGGCCATGGTCACCGATAAACTTCCATTCGCAATCAAATCATTAGGATTAGCATATTTGCCATTAACATCATCTAAGTAGTCTGTCAATGAATACTGGAATAGAGCTTCTAGACCAAGATCAAACTTCTCATTAAGTTTAATTTTTATCCCTGCCCCCCCTGTAATAGCACCTGCCCAAGCCTTGTAAGGAGAGTCATATCCCGCCAAACCTTGTCCTTCGGTACCCAGAGGACGTAAGCTCACCCAATCACCACTGGGTGTTTTGGCGACAGGGTTATGCAACAAGAAGTTGATGCCACCAACCAGATAAGGTGAAAAAGCATTTCTTTTGCTGTAATAGATCGCAGCCTTATTAAAATCATAAATCCCTGCGACACTCAATTCCTTGATATCGTTTCTAAAATGTAGGTTACGGATATATCGGTCAGATTTGTCATTGGTATTTAGCATGTGGATATCATTGCCTGCAATCCTAACATAGCGAAGCCCAAGGCGCGCACTCCAGTGCCCCCCAAAACTATGCGTATAATAGCCACCTACATTCCAACGAATTTCATTGAGGGTCGATTGGATTGGACGACTGTAAGAAGATAAGTCTCCATAATAGCTAGAACTACCTAAGGCAAAAGAAAGAGTATTATGAGGAACCTTATAGGAGTTTTGAGCCTTTGCACTCATAAAAAATAATACCATTATGGCAGCAGCAACAGCCCTAAAATTGATAACTATCCTCCTAAGCATGAAATGAAATGGTTTTATTAACAAGAAATTTTCTGCAAATGTAACTAATAGTTTGTGTTTATATACAGAAAACATACTTCTATATATCTATCTAAAAACTGCTAAATATAGCAGATTAGTATAATTAGGATTAAAATTAAGACAAGAAGCAGCGAAATTGACTTTTATGGAGAAATAAATAATTCAGGGACTAATAAAAAATAAGTAGTTAATATTGTACAAAATCACATGACACATGCAACGAATGACAGACTTTATAGGTCATAGTAGTAGGTTAGCGAAAAATATAAGTTATAATAGCAAGAAAAAGTATGTATAATATTATCGGCTTAAAAAGAGTTAAAGTAATTAACGACTCTTATAATCAGCCTCAAGAATTGGTTTGATGATTGAAATCCATCGTTCGTAGCCTGTTCGGTTCATATGTAAGCTGTCACTACGGAAAATACTACCATCAAGAGTTTTTTGATCGGATTTATACATAGCGGGGTTTATATCGATGAAACTCAAATACTTTTTCCCAACCACGCTTGCCTTCAGGAGATTATTGATTTTATCGTATTTGGGAATAAGTGAACGTCTAGCAGGCGAGTGTTTTAGAGGAAGTATAAAAATTTTCGTATCTGGAAGAAGGCTATGTAAATCATTGATTAGATAGCAGGCATCAACAAATACCTCTTCCACACTTTTTGTAGGTGGATTTACTAAGTCGTTTTCGCAGTAGATAAGTATAGTTTTAGGTTTGTAATTTATGAGTAATCTTTGCTTGTAATAAATTAACTCTGGGAACGTAGAACCTCCAAATCCATGACCAATTGCTGGTAAACCTTTAAAGTCATTTGGTATATCAGCATTCCAAAAGGCAAAACTAGAGCTTCCATAAAAAATTATGCTATTTTTAACATTTGTATTACCATTAAGTATATCTACTTTTTCTAAATAAGAAACCTCTGCTTCAAATCTTGTTAGGTCATATGTTGGCTTATATCTTTCAGCTTGTGAAAAACAATCAATAGGTAAATTTTCTTGATTTATTGTTGATTGAATTTGTTCTTTGCAAGAACACATAACTGTGGTTAGTATTAGAATTGAGTGTTTAAGTTTTTTCATTCTTTTGTGATAATGATTAGATGAATAAAAGGTACCAATTACTAATTTTATACTTAATTTTAAGTATAAAATTGACTATTAGTAATTGTGGCTTCGTATATTTGATGTGTTGAACGAAGTTTTTTTGTAATACGTGAGGAAAATTAAATATTTTAAAATTGAGTTTTGAAATATATTACCAAATAATGAGTAATTGTTCAACAGATTTTCCCACTCAAATATAGTAAAAGATTCCACAGTTTTAAAATTTTAAAACCCTTCGATTATCTCTATGAAAGTATTAATGTTAGGTGGTTGTCATACTTACGCATACGGTTCAGAAAATATTTCAAAAGGATATTATCAACAATTTCTGAGATTCCTAAACTTAAATGGCTATGAAATAGAAGAAATTTCTTATGCACCAATTTCAGTTAGAGGAGTAAACAGACTCTTTAACCAAAAAAATATTATTCCGAATGATTACGATTTAATCATTTTGCAGCTTGGAAACTATGAATTTGACTCAAGTATTTCTAATTTTCATAAATTATTTACTAGTGAGAAGAAAAAAAATAGTATTGAGGGAGGAGAGTTTAATCAACCATTAAATGAACAACTTATAACGAAGAGAAGGTCTTGGATCAAAAATGAAAAAATAGATACTCCAACTAAATCATTGTTAAAAAGAAAGTTTTCTTCGTTATTGTCTGTTTCTGCTAGAATATTCAGATTTTTTTCAGAGTTACCGAAGATTAGGATAGAAAAACAATATATAGAAGACTTATTTGACGCATTGCAAATTGTTTCAGACAAAGTTATTTTTATTGGTGTATTCCCTAGTACATATGGACTAAGACAGTATATACGTAGTGTAGGAAACTCTTACATCAAAAATAAATGTGAAAATGTTGGAATAAGTTATTTGGAACTCATAGATATAAATGATCCATCTATCTGGATTCACGATGGTGCTCATTTTAATGAAGGAGGACATGAAATAATACTAGACAGATTACTTCGACTATGCGGAGAAAAGTTCCAGCTTAAAAAGCTCAATATGTAGGTTTCAGTTTGCTTATAGATATTATGTATGAACCGAAGGGAGTGCACTTTAAAAGTGCACTCCCTTTATTTAGTTTGAACTTAACTATTTTATACATAAAAATGAAACAGTCGTTTGTTATCTTTAAGTGTAATTATAACGATATTAATAATTTTTTAGATTAAACTGCAATCTTTTGCCGTTTAATAAATATCGATTATCCCTTTAGCTGTTTTGTTGACTAATGTGATTAAATTTGAATAGTTTTTACAGAAAAGCAAGTTTTAAAGAGCTTTACATTTAGATCTAAATTTACAGCACATACTATACACAATAAATAAAAAACTCTTAAATATTTCCTACAGTACTTCCTTATTCCGGTTCTTTACAGTTTTGATAAGTGAAATTTAATTTAAAAACTTTGTAATATTGTTAGTCTTTTACATCCGAATTACAGCTTTTCAAAAATATAGTATTGCCAGCGATTTATCACACGTATATGCTAAGTCTTAAAAAAAAATTGCTCCTTTTCACACTACTGTTCAATTTGTCGATAAGTCACGGTCAAGTTGTTTTTGAACCAACATACCATTCAGTATACTCATACCTTTCTAGATTAGCACAGAAAGGAGTAATAGACCTGAATGATGTAGTTCTTCCACTTTCTAAGGACTACATATATACAAAATTGGACGAGGTTTCTAAGAAAATAGCAGAAATTACACCTCTTGAAAGAGAAGAACTAGCTTTTTACCTCAAAGAATATACATTGTGGTGGAGAAACGATCCCAAATCCGGGTTTGAAGGTGAATATAGATCTATATTGAAAGCTAAAGTTGGAGATCGCTTTAGAACCTTTGCAATACAAGATCCAAATTTCGCATTAAACGTTCAGCCTATCCTTGGATTGCAAACTGAATCTAGGAATGGTTATTCCTATGTAAGAAACTGGAAGGGTTTTTGGGCCTATGGCTATCTAGGAAAGCATATTGGATATAGTGTAGATTTTAGGGCAACTAGTGAAACAGGCAAAATAGATGATTATTTAAGGGACTTTTCTCCTGAAACTGGTGTCATAGGTACTAAAACCGACTACAAAACATTTAACTTTAACGAAACTAACGTATCAATAACTGGTTCTTGGGAATGGGGCAAATTTACTATTGGAAAAAACTATATGCCAGTTGGCTATGGTCAAGGTGGTAAAATTATATTATCGGATAAAGCGCCTTCATTTCCTCAAATAAGATTGGATGTAAACCCGAAGGAATGGTTATCATTTAATTATGCTCATATCTGGTTAAATTCATTGGTGGTGGATTCAACATCTCTTCAATCGGTACCAGGAACAAATAGATTAGAGTATCAATTTAAGTCTAAATTTTTAGCCACTCACAGCCTTACATTACGCCCGATAAAAAATTTACGGTTTACAGTTGGAGAATCTGCAGTATATTCAGATAAACTGCGTTTTGAATATATGATTCCCATTGCCTTATTTAGTGGAATGAGTCATTATATGGGAGAGCTTGTCAATAATTCGATATCTAATTCCTCTATCTTCACTCAGCTATCAATTAGAAATATTCCTCGTAAAACACATATTTATGCAAGCTTTTTTATAGACGAGTTAAGATTAAATTCTATAGATGGAGATTCTACTAACTCAAGAAACCAAACAGCGTACCAGCTAGGAATGAGTGTGGTAGACTTTCCTATTAGAAATATGTCTATTGTAGCTGAGTATTCACGAATAAGACCCTTTGCATATATACATTTTATTCCGGAACAATCTTATCAAAATAGTGGATACAACTTGGGACACTGGATTGGATCAAATGCTGATCAATTCTTTGCACAGATGAAATACAGAATTAAAAGAGGAATGGAGGTCAATATCGTATATCAGTATATTAGAAAGGGTAGTGTAGGAGTTGCATCCCAACAAATAGCAGATAACAAGTATCTATTCCCTTTTTTGTGGGGTGAAGTTAAAAATCATGAGTATTTTAGCACTACATTCCAATATGAACTTGTTCATGATCTTTTTTTAAAATTAGGCTATAATCATAGCAATCAAGCCAACCAGAACAATTCAAACAAATTGTTGAATGATCAGTTTGTTTTTGGATTCAATTTTGGTTTTTAAACGAAACAATTTTAAAGTATAATTATAATATGAAATTTATCAGTCACTTCTGTTTTATTGTAATCATTGGAATGTCTCTTCTTACAGGATGTTCAACTATTCCTAGAACTGTTTATTTTCAAGGCGATACTTCAAAATACGTTCCACTAATCAAAACAAGTCCAAAGGTTCTAAAAATAGCACCGAATGACATCTTAGGAGTCACAATTGCTAGTATTAACGAGGAAAGTAATAAGTTGTTTGAATTGCCTATTGTTGGAGGATTAAGATACTCAGGGTTTCCTAATACTCAATCAAGTAGCATGGGGCTTCAACCAATTGGCTATGAGGTAGATTCGTCTGGAAATATTGAACTTCCACTTGTTGGTAAAGTGAAAGTTGTAAATTTATCTTGTATGGAAGCTGGTGATACAATTAAGCAGCGTTTAAGTGATTATCTAAAACAACCAGTTGTTAATGTTAGGGTTTTAAACCATAAGTTTACTGTTTTGGGAGAGGTTAATCGACCTGCAACTTATAATATAATTGATAACACCCTCACCCTCTCGGAAGCTCTTGGCATGGCAGGTGATTTAACAATATTTGGTAGAAGAGACAATATCACCTTGATAAGAGAGCAAAATGGAGTTCGCTACAAAATTAGGTTAAATCTTCTAACGCAAGATATTCTAACATCTCCTTATTATTATATCAAAAACGGCGATGTAATATATGTTGAACCTTCAGAAGTTAAGTCTACCTATAATGATAGGTCATATCAAATGCTACCAATTGTAACTAGTGTTGTATCAGCTGTTACATCATTAGGGGTGTTGATTTTAAGCCTCAGTCGGTAATAATGTGTGACTTAGTTAGTTTTATGATTTTAATATTTACTTTATGAAAAATACTGTTAACAATATTGCCTTTGAGCAAGAACAAGAGGTTGATTTAAAAACTAGAATAGGTAAGTACGTAAGAAATTGGTACTTGTTTGTTATTTTCTTGGTGCTAAGTTTCACTTGTGCATTTATTTATTTGAGATATACACCTAAAGTTTATGAAGTATCATCAGTAATTTTAATTAAAGATGACGAGAAAGGTTTGGGGGCAGGGAATGATATCTTAAAAGACTTAGAACTCCTGAGTGGAAATAAAATAGTTGAAAATGAGATGGAAATTTTTAGGGCTAGATCGCTAATGAAGAGCGTAATTGAATCATTGCGACTGAATGTTCAATACTTCAGAGAAGGTAGTCCTATAGATACTGATTTATATGGTAAGTCTCCAATATGGATTCAGATAGAATCGCTTGCAGGGACCGCTTACAAGGAAAATATTACTATAAAAATTTTAGATCAATATCACTTTGAAGTTGTATTAAATAGTGGTAGTGCAGGAAAATACGAATTTGGACAGTCGATTTCATTACCTGAGATTGGAAGAATTCGCGTCTTCCAAAATAAGAGAAACTTTGCTGTGTCACAAGATGTGAAAGTTGTCTTTCATGAAATCAATCAACTAATTGATGATAATCTTAAGCGTCTAAATGTTTCTTTGTTGAATCAAAAGAGCACCGTATTAAAGTTATCATATGAAGAAACTTTACCTAGCCGTGGTAAAGATATCTTAAAGAAATTAGATGAGGTTTATACATTGGCGGCACTTAGCGATAAGAATATTGAAGCTTCTAATACTTTACGTTTTATAGATGACAGATTAAGATTAATTAGTACTGAATTAAACGATGTGGAAAGGGATGTTGAGAGTTATAAAAGTTCAGAAGGCTTTACTGATATTAGCGCTGAAGCTGATTTGTTTTTAGAAAAAGTAAAGGAAACAGATACAAAATTAAACGAAGTTGATATTCAATTAAGAGTGCTTGAGGGAGTAGAGAAAGTTTTAAGTGAAACCAACGCAAACCTAGGGGCTATTAGTTCAATGGTTCAAGATCCTGTCTTATTAAACTTAATTAAAAATCTGTCTGAACTTGAAATACAAAGAGAAAAGTATCAAAGAACATTACAGCCTAACAACCCTCTTTTTGAAGCTGTAACTAGTCAAATATCTAATACTAAGCAAGCAATAAGAGAAAATTTAAATAACCAAAAAAAGGGGTTGGTCGTTTCTAAAAATAGTCTTAAATCTCTAAACAAAACTATTGAATCCTCTATCAGAAGTATCCCTAGGAAAGAGCGTGAATTCGTAGCAATTAAAAGACAGCAGGGTATAAAAGAAAGCTTATATCTTTTACTTTTAAAGAAGAAGGAAGAAACGGCGATATCGTATGCATCCACTGTAGCAGATAGTAGAATGGTAGATGAGGCATTTGTTAGTCCAAAGCCTGTTAAGCCAAAGGGTATATTAATTTATATTTTCGCGTTGATAATAGGGATTGTAATTCCAATTACAGTTGTAAATGTAAATGAAATGCTTAATGATAGAGTTGGTTCGAGATTAGAGTTAGAAAATAGAATTCAAGGTCTACCAATTTTAGGTGAGGTGAGTTTGAAACCTAAGAAGTTAAATGGGCCACTACTCGATACAAATAGTAACCACTTCATAGTTGAGCAGTTTAGAATCTTGCGAACAAACTTACAATTTTTGATAAATACTGAAAAAAAGACACAGAAAGTTCTGATGACTTCTTCAATTTCAGGAGAAGGGAAAAGTTTTGTGTCATTAAACTTAGCATCTAGCATGGCGGCTGCTGGAAATAAGGTATTGTTGATAAATCTAGACATCAGAAAACCAAAACTCCATGAATACCTCGACTTACCAAATGATGTTGGTATCGTGAATTACCTTATAGGTAAGAAAAGTACTAATGACATTATTATTAAAACAAGTAAAGAAAACTTATCATTTGTTTCAAGTGGACCAATACCTCCAAACCCTGCTGAATTAATTTCAAATGGAAGATTTAAGCTTTTCATAGAAACTGTAGAGAATGATTACGACTATATATTTGTCGACTGCTCACCTTCAGGTTTAGTTACAGATGCACAGCTGATTGCTCCTTTGTGTGATGCAACTATATTTTTGGTACGTCATAATTATACCCCTAAGTATGCTTTGCAAGCACTGGCATCTTTGTACAAGGATAAAAAAATGCCATCTTTAACTGTTGTATACAATGGCGTGGTAGGTACAGGGGGCTACGGCTATGGCTATGGCTATGGCTATGGCTATGGCTATGGCTACTATTCTGACTCAGATAACGATTCACAAGGGTTATTTAATAAAATTAAAGGTATTTTGAAAAAAGATGGCAAATAGTAGAAGAATCTATTGGGTAAGCAATTCCAGAATTGTTTACCCAGTAGATTCCTCTGCTATTTTTGAAATGTAAGAGATTTTATCATAATATTTAATTATGTTCAAAACAAAAACCGGAGTTACTGTCATATTCTTAGTTTTGTTGATATTTGTTGACGCAATGTTTTATCAGATTCAAATTTATTTGATAGGTGGAATTATGTTCCAGCAAATAGTTTGGAAACTGTTATTATTCTTATTGTATCTAGCGACTTTTACGATTAGAACTAGTACGATAGCCCCTCTAATATCTCCTGTGTCCCTTTATGTGTTTGGTATCTATTTGTTGGTAGATGCAATCTTCTTAAATATCATACTTGGACTAGATGTATTTATGATTATAATTTCGTTTGTTTCGAGGTTTTTCTTTTTATTTTTTGCTTGGTTAATACAAAGCCAGCGCATAGTAGTTAATGAAAAATTAGTGTTTAACAGTTTTTTATTCTTAGGGATACCATTATTAACACTAGGCATATTTCAGTATTATTACAAAGAGCCTTTTGTGGCGGTTAACTCAGGTGACGGTATTTTCAAAGTGTACTCGATTGACTTTTTAGATGATTACAGAGCATTCTCGTTATTCTCTGCACCTCTAAATTTTGGATTATTTCTTACTTTTTGTTCTCTTATTTGTCTATATGAATTTCTTTATCTAAAAAAGAGATTATTTATAATATTTTATTTATTGTTCATTTATGGCTGTTACATTACTTTAACTCGCAATGTTTATTTGACTTGTTTGTTTTCAAATATTTTTCTCATTCTGTTTAAGTACAAGCCACAAAGTAGACTCTTGAGAATTTATCCACTACTTATGTTAATAGTTGGTTATAGCGTCATAATCTACTCAACTACTTTGGCTACTCTGTTTACTACGAATGCAGCTGATAATAGTAGTTTGTTACTCAGATTACAAGAATGGCAATATTTTTATAAATTAATTGATACAAGCTGGGAAGGATCTATTTTGTTTGGTCTTGGTATTATTCAGAATTCTAACTTTAAACAATTTGAGGATGTATTAATTGATAACGATTTGTTATCATTGATCCTAAACATAGGTTTAATTGGAGCAATTCTTTATTATAGAATTCTATGGGATGCTTGGAAAAATATGACTACCCATTTGGTCCACTATGAAGAAAGCCCTACATTACCGATTGTAGCCTTGTATTGTGTAACACCACTATATGGTGTCTTTAATATAGCAATTACACTTACATTGATGCTAATATTGTTTGTAATGATTGCTCCTAAAGATATATATATGACCTATTTGAAAAATAGAAGAAGCAATTCATAATACATTTTAAATCCTACTTGATTAGCGACTATAACCTATTATTGTACTGTAAGATATCAATGAGATTCATATGGTAAGGCAAACCTTAAATTATTCAGCGTATATTTTGTGAAGTTTATTAGAACTTCCAATTGGCGTATTAAATAAATTTAGGAATACACAACAATTATGTTATATTAAAACAAAACCGAATACATTTATTTTTCTGATTGCAAATTTTGGATATACGCCTATTCAATTTATTGAAAAGACAATAAACAATTTGATTTAATTTATCTGATGGTTTAAATATATTATTATTCTAAACGCCCAAAATACATTTTTAACATTACAAGAATATTTTCTTTCTATATCAACCATCTAAATCTCTATTAGACTCATAGATGTAAATAATCATAATTAAGTTTATGATATTTCTTTTAAGTCATTGTATACTTCCACCTTAAGATATGGCTAAGCTAAAAGAATATAATTCTATTCTAACACCTTTTAGTAGGTAAATAACTAACTGTATATTCCAGCTCCTTAATTGATTACTTAAAAAATGAAGAAAAGATTATTTTTAAATGCAATAGTTTCCATACTCCAAGTTATTTCTATGGGAGTAGCCGCCTTTGTTGTATATAAAATTGTATTATTAAAGTTAGGAGCAAGAGATTTAGGGATTTGGTCTTTGGTGTTCTCTGTAAGTTCTGTTGCAAATGTTGCAAACTTAGGAGTCGCAAGTAGTTTGATCAAGTTTATAGCATTTTATCATGCCAAAGAAGACTGGAAACAAATAAACAAATTAATTGGGACTGGTTTTATTATTGTTTGTTCATTCATGGGCTTGGTTGTTGGCTTACTTTACTTGCTTCGAAAACCACTATTATTGTTGTTGTTATCGGATAAAGATTTGAATATAGGGTTAGATATTTTCCCTCTATCATTGATGTCTCTATGGATTAATACTTCAGGCGCCGTTGTCCTAGCCGTTCTAGATGGCTTGAAACAGACCTACAAAAGAAGCCTCATATACATTTGCTCATCATTTGTGTTTACAATCTCAACATATTTGATAATTAGCACTTATGGCTTACAAGGGTTAGGGTATGCTCAAATCCTACAGGGATTATTTGTACTGTTAACATCATGGGTTATTTTGATAAAAAGCTCACCTTATCTATCTATTAGGTTTATGAAATTTGAAAAGCTAGCATTTAAAGAAATTTTTAGTTATAGTGTTAAATTTCAGTTAGTTTCATTGATAAATATATTTTTAGAGCCAGCATCGAAATTTTTATTAGCAAAATTTGGTTCATTATCGGATGTAGGCTATTTCGAGATGTCTAACCGTTTGGTATCGCAAGTTCGACAGCTGATGGTATCTGCTAATCAAGTAATAATTCCGTGGATTGCTCAAGGGGACGGAACTAGAGACTTTATTATTAAAATTTACAAGAAGAATTTTGATATAATTTCATTTTTTGGGTTTCTCTCAATGGGAGCTTTGATTATTCTATTTCCATTTTTTTCACTTATTTGGATTGGGGAATTAAACGATTTTTTCATATTCTCAGGAATAATTCTAACGTTTTCGCAACTTATAAATGTGCATACCTTTCCTGCAAATTTTACCAATTTAGGAGTAGGAAACCTTAACCACCTGATATACACTGCTACTACTTTCTGTACTTTAAACTGTATATTTGGAGCCATACTAGGTTATTACTTCAGTGGAATTGGTGTTGTTATTGGTTGGGGTATTGCTTTGATATTAGGTTCGCTCTTTCAAATGTATCTATTTAGAAAGGAATACTCTGTTAAATATTATCAAGTGTATACAAACGACATATTATTTAGAGGCTTATCTATATTAATATGTTGCTGCATTGTATTTTTCTACACTTTTGGCACTCAAGAACTTCTAATAGTTTCAGGATTAGGGTTGTTATGTCATACATTATTAGTTTTTTTAAGTTTAAAAAACTCCCAAATTTATTCTGAAATAGTTATTGTTATTGAATCTAAATTTAGAAAAAAAGAAAGCTAGAATGAAAAAAATCATGAAAAGTTTACTATACTCCATTGGTAAATGCATTTCTTATTTATTCTCGATTAAGAAATTATTTTTTTTAAGGAGGATGCGTGATTTGGTTTACTCAGGATTGATTTCCAAGGCCTTAAAAGAATCAGGATCAAATATTTTTATGGAGTATCCAGCAACATTTTTAGGTATTGAATCAGTAAGTATTGGTAATAATTTTGAATCATTGAAAGGTCTGCGTATTGAGGCTATACATCGTTTCCAGAACGATGAGTTTAAGCCTTCTGTAAAGATAGGTAATGACGTTTCAATTAATAGAGATTGTCATATTGCTTGTATAAATTCTGTTCAAATTGAGGATAATGTTTTGATTGCTAGTAAGGTATTTATTACTGATCATTCACATGGAGGTGTTTCAATCTCAGATATAATAATTCCTCCGAATAAAAGAACCTTGTCGACAAAAGGAGGTGTTAAAATCCATAGAAATGTTTGGATAGGTGAAAATGCAATAATACTTTCAGGGGTTGAAATTGGTGAAAACGCCATCATCGGTGCGGGTTCTGTAGTCTCAAAAAATGTTCCTGCTAATTCTATTGTTGCTGGAGTTCCTGCTCGCGTGTTAAAACAATTTTAGTACCGTGGACTTTCTCAAAATATGTTAGAAATGTCGTTTAATATTAAAATTTGAAAATAATACATAATGGATTCTTCGTTATTAAATAGAAAGGGTACGCAAGTGGAAAGTAAAGTTGGTATTGTAGTTTTAAACTACAACACTTGGGAAGACACGTTGGAATGCTTGGGTAGTTTATTAAAATTAGATTATCTAAATTACTCTATAGTAATAGTCGATAATGATTCTAAAAATGACTCAATGGAGCGTATACTACAGTGGGCAAATGGTTATTTTAGTATTTTTTTAACAAAAGAGAGCTCATACAAAGAATATTCCATACCATCTTTGTATGACATTACTAGTAATGAAGTTACAGGTGGCAAATATTACACTAAAGAAGTTATTTTGGATGAAAATAAAAAGGTAACACTAACTTTTATTAACTCTGGAATAAATGGAGGTTATGCAGCTGGAAATAATATAGGGATTCAATATTTGCTTGATAGAGGGGATACGGACTTTTTTTGGATATTAAACAATGATACTGTAGTTGACAGTAATGCATTAAATAATACTTTTGATACAATTTATCAGTTGGAATCTCAGGGTAATAAGTTAGGGATATTTGGTCATCGTCTCACATATTACTTTACTCCTGATACTTTTCAAGCATCTTTCTACTTGTATAATAAATTTTTAGCTACAACCAGACCCGTTGTTGATATTAGTAATAATTATATCTTACTCGATCTAGAAAGAGCATATCCTACCGGAGCATCTATTATAGTAAGTAAGCAATTTATTAAAGAAGTAGGTTTAATGAGTGAGGATTATTTCTTATATTTTGAGGAGCCTGACTGGGCTTTTCGAGCAAATGTGAAAGGATTTAAGCTCCTGATTATTAATAATGCTTGTATCTTTCATAAGGAGGGTGGAGCCGCAGGATCTAACGCTGATGTAAATAAAAAAAGTAAATTGTCAGATTTATATTCTTTAAGAAATAGGCTTGTAATAACAAAGAAGTTTTTTCCTAAAAACACATTTTCAGTTAAGCTAGGTTTGTTTGTCGCTCTTTTGAATAGAATTAAAAGAAGACAATTTAATCGTGCTTTATTTATTATGAAGTTGATATTTTCAAAATCACCCTACCAAAAAATTAATCTAAAATGAAAATTGTTGTCAATTGTAGATTTCTTTCTCAAAAAGTAACGGGTGTTCAAAGGTTTGCTCTTGAATTATCTAAACAACTAACGTTGCTTGACATTGATGTTGAGTTTATCGGGCCCAGAGACACAAATGAAGATAAGATAAATAATAGAAATATCAAAAAAATTGGAAGATTGAAGGGGCACTTGTGGGAAAAAGTAGAGCTTCCTCTATATTTATTATCAACAGGTTCACCAATTCTTATAAATTTTTGTAACACTGCTCCCTTTTTTTATAAAAATCAGATTGTCGCCATACATGATATGGCTGTATTTCAAGACCAAGAGTGGTTCAGTAAGAAATTTAAGCTATTGTATCAGCTTGCTTTTAAACATTACGCAAGTTTTTCAAAAAAAATAATTACAGTTAGTGAGTTTTCAAAAAAAGAAATTATAAAATATTTAAGTATTGATGCATCTGATGTTAAAGTCATTTATAATGGAATAGAACATTTTAAATATTTATCTGAAGACGGTGCGAGTAACAAATGTGATAATATTAAAGGAATTAATCTTAATGAAAAATTTTTTCTATGTGTAGGTTCAGTAGAACCGAGGAAGAATTTAAACATTGTGATAGAATCATTTCAATCGATAGAATTAGATGGAGTAAAGTTGGTAATCGTAGGAGGCAAAGATAAACTTTTCAAGTTTTTAGACTTAAAAAGTAATATATCAGAAAAATTTCATGATAAGGTTGTTTTTACGGGTTATCTGACTGATTTTGAATTGATTAGTCTTTATAGTAGTGCTACTGCCTTTATTTTTCCCTCTGTCTATGAGGGATTTGGTATCCCACCACTGGAGGCCATGAGCTTAGGATGTCCTTCTATTGTTTCTAATTCTACTAGTTTACCAGAAGTTTGTGGTGACGCTGCTATATATTTTGACACAAATGATGTAAGAGACTTAAGTAAAAAATTAGAAGAAATTTCAAAATGTACTCAAGAGCAAAAGGGTGAGATTATTTCTAAAGGTATATTACAATCTGAGAAGTATTCATGGAAAAAGTCTGCACTTGATTTATTAGATTTGATATATTCCTTAAATTAATTATATTCCTTTATTAGGATTCAAATAAACATTTTAATGAAAGTTGCGATAATTCAAGAATGGTTGGTTACATTGGGAGGCTCAGAGAAAGTAGTGAAAGCTATTAATGAGTTGTATCCTGATGCAGATATCTTTACTTTAGTTGCTGATGATAAGCTAGTTGAAGAATTGAATCTTGATAAATCAAAGATTAAAACCTCTATTATTCAAAAGCTTCCATGGGGACAAAAAAAGTATAAATTGTATCTTCCTCTTTTCCCCTTTGCCATAGAGCAATTAGATTTACGTGGTTATGATTTAATTATTTCTTCAAGCCATGCTGTAACGAAAGGTATTATTACAACGTCAGAACAACTCCATATAACCTACTGCCACTCTCCAATTAGATATGCATGGGATTTATATCATCAATATTTGGAAGAAGAGGGCCTAAAATATAATCTGAAAGGGATTCTTGCACGTTGGATTCTGCATAAAATAAGACAATGGGATTATACTACTCGAAATAGACCAGACTACTATATCAGCAATTCAGACTTTATTGGACGGAGAATTCAGAAGGTATATGATAAGCCATCGACAACCATTTACCCACCTATAGAAATTCAAGATTTTGTTTTAGAGGAAACTAAGGAGGATTACTATATTACCTGTTCTAGACTTGTCCCTTATAAGAAAATAGATCTGATTGTTGAGGCATTTACAGCTATGCCAGATAAAAAGTTGGTGGTTATTGGAGATGGCCCTGATTTTGAAAAGATTAAGAAATTGGCAGGGCCAAATGTTGAACTTCGAGGTTATGCTAAATTTAAGGATCTAATTCAAGCACTACAAAAAGCAAAAGCCTTTGTATTTGCTGCTATTGAAGATTTTGGCATGCTACCCGTTGAGGCTCAAGCTTGTGGTACTCCCGTTATCGCTTATAACAAAGGGGGGAGTTTAGAAACTGTTATTGATAATAAAACAGGAATTTTATATCAAGAACAAACCATTGATAGCTTGATTCAGGCGGTGGGTCGTTTTGAGGCAAATATTCAAAACTTCAATCCCAAAGAGATTCGTGAGCATTCGGAGAAATTTGGCACAGAGCGCTTCAAAAAGGAATTTAAACAGTTTGTCGACTCAAAATTAAAGTTATAGATTTTATGAAAAAAAATATACTAATTACAGGAGGTGCTGGATTTATTGGATCGCATGTAGTTCGATTATTTGTTACCAAATATCCTGACTATCAAATTATCAATTTAGATAAGTTGACTTATGCAGGTAACCTTGAAAATCTCACAGATATAGATACCTTACCTAACTATATTTTTGAAAAAGGAGATATTGTTGACGCAGATTTTATCAATAACTTATTTGATAAATATCAATTTGAGGGCGTAATTCACTTGGCAGCGGAATCTCATGTTGATAGGTCAATTACAGATCCAATGGCGTTTGTAATGACCAATGTTATTGGTACTGTGAATTTATTAAATGCAGCCAAAAATAGTTGGAAAGGTAACTTCGAAGGTAAAAGGTTTTATCATGTGTCTACTGATGAGGTGTATGGGGAGTTACATAATCCAGAAGATTTTTTCTTAGAAACAACCAAGTACGATCCACGTTCTCCATATTCTGCTTCAAAAGCTTCTTCAGACCATTTTGTGAGAGCCTATCACAACACTTATGGCTTACCAATTGTAGTGTCGAATTGTTCTAATAACTATGGGCAAAATCACTTCCCTGAAAAGCTGATTCCATTAATGATACACAATATCAAAAATAGTAAGCCATTACCGGTGTATGGGAAGGGTGAAAATATTAGAGATTGGTTGTATGTAAAAGATCATGCTCGTGCGATTGATGTGATTTTTCATGAAGGTAAAAATGGTGATACCTATAATATTGGAGGACATAATGAATGGAAAAATATTGATTTAGTTCATTTATTATGTGATTTGATGGATGAAAAATTAGGAAGACCATCAGGAGAGTCTCGCAAACTTATTACGTTTGTAACTGACCGTGCGGGGCACGATTTACGTTATGCAATTGATGCTACCAAACTCAAAGAAGAGTTGGGATGGATTCCATCGGTAACTTTTGAACAAGGCTTGTCTACAACTGTAGATTGGTATTTGACAAACTGGGAATGGATTGAACGTATTACTACAGGTTCGTATCAAAATTACTACGAATCAATGTACCAAAACCGATAATATTCTAACAAGATCAATAATATGAAAGGAATCATCTTAGCAGGTGGTAGTGGAACTCGTTTGCATCCACTCACCTTGGCCGTCAGTAAACAGTTGATGCCAGTGTATGACAAACCCATGATTTACTATCCCTTATCGATTTTGATGTTAGCAGGGATTAATGAAATTTTGATCATCTCGACCCCACATGATTTACCCAACTTTAAGAAATTATTAGGAGATGGGTCTCAATTTGGCTGTCGTTTTGAATATGCTGAACAGCCATTGCCCAATGGTTTAGCTCAAGCATTTGTAATTGGTGAAGAATTTATCGGGAAGGATAAAGTGGCTTTGGTTTTAGGTGATAATATTTTTTATGGCAGTGGACTGAGCAAGCTTCTCCAAGCCAACAATGATCCTGACGGAGGAGTTGTGTATGCTTATCAAGTGCATGACCCAGAACGTTATGGAGTTGTAGAGTTTGATGAAGCTTTTAATGTAAAGTCAATTGAGGAAAAACCGCTTGCCCCTAAATCGAATTATGCTGTGCCAGGCTTATATTTTTACGATAATCAAGTAGTTGAAATCGCTAAAAATATAGCCCCCTCTCCCCGTGGAGAATATGAGATTACAGACGTCAATAAAGAATATCTTAAACAAGGAAAGCTTAAAGTTGGTGTGTTGAACAGAGGAACAGCGTGGTTAGATACCGGTACCTTTGAATCTTTGATGCAAGCTGGTCAGTTTGTTCAAGTAATTGAAGAAAGACAAGGGCTTAAAATTGGTTGTGTGGAGGAAGTAGCTTATAGAATGGGCTTTATAACAAAGGAGAAACTTGAAGAGCTGGCTGCACCATTGGTAAAGAGCGGCTACGGAAAGTATCTATTACATATAATTGGTAAGTAATCTTAGGCATCATTTAATATAGACGATTATGAAAATCTCTTCCGCAAAACTCAACGATGTGATTATTATCGAGCCTTCAATCTTTGAAGATGCTAGAGGCCTTTTTTTCGAATCCTTCAATAGTATTACTTGGGCAGATAAGGGCCTGCCTACTAATTTTGTGCAAGACAACCAGTCTTTTTCACAAGCAGGTGTTTTACGAGGACTACATTTTCAAAAGGGAGACTATGCACAAGGTAAATTAGTAAGGGTAATTTCTGGTCGAGTACTGGATGTTGCGGTTGATTTACGTCCTGACTCTTCTACCTTCGGTCAATGGGAGTTTTATGAGCTAGATGGAAAGTCTAATCGTATGGTTTTTATTCCTGAAGGATTTGCTCATGGCTTTTTAGCTTTAGAGGATAGTGTTTTTTCTTACAAATGTACTGCAGGGTACAACAAAGCCTCAGAGGGTGGTATAATCTGGAATGATTCTACACTAAATATTGATTGGCCTATTGCCCATCCAAATGTTTCAGAAAAGGACTTAATCCTATCAACGTTTGAGGCTTATAAGCAGGAATTAAGTTTGTCTGAATAAACCTAATGAAGGTAAATAATGCGAGTTTTGTCAAAAATGCTAATCGTACTGCTTATCGCCTTGATTCTGCTACTTAGCTGGATAAAAAATTCAATGTTTACGAATTTAAGTCTTATGCCTAGTTGGTTGGGTGTCTGGTGTGATGAATTTCCAAGATTCAGAACTGCAATTCCTTTCTTTTTTCTATCTATTTTAGTTATTTCAGTAGAAAGAAAGTTTCTTAAATATTTGGTGATAAATTGTGCACTCGTAATATTTGTAGAACTAACCCAATTATTGATTCCTACAAGACATTGCGATGTATATGACATGCTTTGGGGATGTGGAGGTGTTATTGTTGGGCTGTTGCTAGGTCATTTATTACAAGTTTTTTATATTTTTAATAGTAAACAAACTCATAATTAGAGTCAATTAGAACAATGAAAAATATTTTAGTATTCGGAGGCGTTGGCCAATTGGGGCAATGTATTCAAAAAGCCTCTGCTTCATCAGAGCAGTTCAATTTTATCTATCTAGATGAGGTAAAAGGAAATATTTTAGATAATTCTTTATTGAGTGATTTGTTTGAAGAATATAAACCAGTATACATTATAAACTGTGCTGCTTACACGGCGGTAGATAAGGCAGAGGATGAGTTAGAGCTTTCTCGTAAAATCAATGCAACAGGCGCAGAAAATTTAGCTAATCTCTCAGAACAGTTTGGTAGTACCATGATACATATCTCTACAGATTTTGTGTTTGAAGGCAATCAAACGGGTTTGTTGACAGAAGAAGATATTGCTAAGCCAGTAGGTGTTTATGGTTTAACAAAGTTAGAGGGAGAAGTCGCCATTCAAAAGGCTGCGCATAAATACTTTATTTTGAGAACCAGTTGGTTGTATTCAGAATTTGCCAACAATTTTGTAAAAACAATGTTAAGACTGGGAGCCGATAGACCTGAGCTTGGAGTTATTGTGGATCAAGTGGGTTCACCTACTTATGCGGTGGATCTAGCAAAAGTGATTTTGCAAATTATTGAATCTGGGTCCGAAGCTTATGGCCTCTATCATTACAGTAACGAAGGAGTAACCTCTTGGTATGATTTTGCTTCGACCATATTTGAACTTGCTGGCCTGAAAGTGAAGGTAAAAGCGCTCAAAACTAGCGAATATCCTACTAAGGCGAGAAGACCATTTTATTCAGTAATGGACAAGACTAAAGTAAAGCAAAACTTAGGGGTTGAAGTTCCTTATTGGCGTGATAGTCTTAAAACATGCTTAGTAGAATTAGGGTATTAATTTGTACTTTATTGATAGTGTGATTGAGGTAAGGTTTTAGGAAAATTAATCTTTTCTTAAAACCTTATTTTTTTATACCTAATATGCTTACGAGAGGCTATACCGTTTACACATTTTCTCTTTTTTTTTATTGGATTGTTAATTTGGAATTTGTACAATTCTAAGAATTGAGGTATCTTTGAGTATCATAAACACGCCAACAAATTTCTTGCTACCGAAATATATCCTACCAAACGTTTAACTGCTAGAGGGGATTCATATAAAATCTGATATCTGTTTTGATCATACATCTCTAAATATGCCTGCAATGAATAGATTTTTTTTGATACTCCTACTTTTTTTGAGTAAGGTAGTGGTGGTCAGTGGCCAACAATTTTATCAGAATTTGGGTTTGGGGATTTCTGCTTCAACGATGGGAATCGGTCCTGAGTTATCTTATTACCCTGCAAAATATCGTCATTGGGGTGTGCGTGCGCACTGGGTACAGTTTAGTTATAAGGACCCTATACACATTGGCATGGCAAATGAAAAAAGCCTAGATATCAAACCAACTATCCAAAAGCAAGTAGGTGCGATTTATCTTGATTATTTTCCTTTTAAGAAACAGCGATGGCATGTGTTTGGTGGCCTATCCTATAATCTCAAGCAAGATTACTTGTTTAATGTAACGACAAAAACAGGCGTATCGCTAGGAGGAATAGATATACAGGCTACTGATTTTGGAAGCATTAATCTCGGTATCAAATGGAGTGAATGGATGCCTGCTTTAGGCTTGGGGTATTTGGGTAATATATATAAGAATAGACTATTGCTAGGAGTAGATTTTGGATTGAGCTATATGGGAAGTCCAAAGTTACAAGTAAGTTATGAAGGTTTTTTGGAGACAACCACCCTCGACGAGCAAATCCCAAAACTAGAACGTAATATCCGTAACTACTCTTATTATCCTAATTTGAACTTTCAGTTGAAATATCTTTTGGGCAAAAAGTAAGACCTCAATACAGCATAAACATGAAAAAGATTCTTATCCTAAGTATAATAGTTTTGCTTGGCTTTTGGGCTTGTCAATCGCCATTAGAGGGTTTTGAGCTAGGCTTCAAAGACCCTATAGAAAAAGCTAAGATAGAAATTCATTTTTACAACCCATCCGGAAGTTTACCAACAGATTTGAAAATAAGTTTTGCAGGACCAGACTCAAACTTGGTTGTAACCAATCTAAATACCAAGAAATTTAAAGTTAGTCCTGAGGGTTTGTTAATTGTGGCAGTTTCGCCTGAGGTAATTCCTTCGAGTGATAAACCCGTGAAGTTTACCATCGTCGCAGATGCAAGTGGATTTACCAAATCGACGCGAATGGTAGTATTTACCAATCAGTCAAATCAGGGAGTCTGGATTCCAATGTTTAACGAAAATAATCCACCTGCAGGAGTGAGTAGTAAAGAAGTTAACATTCCTAATACACAGGGAGGAGTACTTTCTGCCAACCAGACCATTTCAACGGGTACACAAAAGCCTGAAAATGCAAGTCTTGTTTTGGTGGCTGGCACGCAATTGACTGATATAGAGAACAAACCCGTGGCTGGTAACCTTAATGTGAGTATACAACATTTTGATAATAGGGGAGCAACTAGAGGTTTTCTTCCTACTGGGGGCGTTGCTACGAATCCCGTAGATGCAAATGGTAAAAGTTTAGCCAATCCTTTTGATTTGCCCAACTTTGCAGGGTTTGTTTCTATCGTGATGAGTAACGATCAAGGACAAATAGTCAAAAAATTATCTAAGCCACTTGAATTAAGTTTGGAACTGAACCCAGCTACATACAATCCCAGAACAAAAACTAATATTAAAGCTGGGGATATGTTGCCCATTTTTAGCTTTGATATTGACAAATACGAATGGAAAGCAGAGGGAGAAAGCAAAATTATTCAGGAAGGTAGCAAATTGATTACTAAGTTAAACATTAGCCACCTCACTGACTGGATTGCAGGTTGGGATAGAGAAATATGTCGCCAAGGGCCTACTTTTGTTTTTAAGAGTAATTTTACTGATGTAGATTTGGGATATTATTGTCAAATTGTGAACTCTAGAAATTCACAATTATTAAGCGAATTTGCGGTAGGAATAAATAATAATTGGTCATATACTCTAAGTTATTTGCCTAAAGATGCAGATTACATAATGGTAAAAGTATTTAATTTTAATACACATTGGGGAGGCGATAGAATTAATCCTGTTGCTTCGACTCGTGAGTTGGAGTTCTGTAATCCACAATCAGTGGAGGTGGATGTAAGAAGTATTCCGACTCCACCGTCAGTAGAGGTAGCGTTTGATATTGTTTGTTCTTCGGGTAAGAAGGTTGATGTAGATGCTCTACCAGCAACTTTTAAAATTCAGTATTCAGAAGTGGGTAAAAATAATTGGCAAGAATTAATAGAAATGCGGAGGCCTAATACTACTGCTAGAACCTATAAAGTAAGAGAGAAAAATACCTATGATTTTAGAGCAAGTACTGACGGTGGGGTAACTTGGCCATATAAACAATTAAATAAATATTTGGAATCGACAAGAATTTCTTATAGAATTGAGGATAAAGGGTTTTGTAAGTAATAAACCAGACGGTCGTTTGACAATAACTTATTAATCGGTAATAAATCATTGGAGAATTATAGAAAAGTCTCTTTATATAATTATTACCTTTGACATAATAATTTTTGTGATTAAAAACCATAATCGTTAAATATATGCATAGTTCAGTGAAAAAAAGAGAGACTCTACGTCTCTTCTCAGATCTTAGCTTTTTAATTGTATCTTTTTATGTGGCAGCAGAGGTGAGCGGGCATGGAGTTGGTAGACTCGATGGGGGTACTATTTTGTTTTTGTTAATTTCATGGTATTTTTCAACTAAGGCGACAAGCTTATATGATGATTTAAAGACGGTTCGTTTTGTGCATGAGTTTCTATTGTTGATTCCTAATATATTGATACAATCAGCAGTATTAATCATTACATTGTTTATTCTCAATGAGCATTATTTTGGCAGAACGTTTGTCGGCTTATATACAGTATTGCTTATTGGTATTTTAGCATTTAAAAAGTTTCTTTCTAGAAAGTTGATATATACCTTTAGTAAGGGAACCAATAGTATCAAAAACGTACTGATTGTAGGTACCAATGAGGTAGGTATGTCTTTTTATGAAACACTTAAAGGAACTCCGCACTATGGTTATCAAGTGGTTGGCTTTTTAGATCAGACCAAACCTCTACACCTAAATGGAATGTATAAAGGAGATTACAAGGAAATCGAGCGTATTTTATCCAATTCAGGGGTTGATGAGGTAATAGTAGCTTTAGATGAAGCTAACAGTGCACAACTTTCCAATATTATTAGAATAACGGATAAGTATGCAGTAAAAACAAGAATTATCCCTGATTATCTTAAATTTAATACAAGTCGCTTTAGTGTCGAAATGTTTGGGAAGTATCCGTTAATAACGGTCAGAACAGAACCATTAGAGTATTTTCACTGGAGATTGTTAAAACGTGCACTAGATTTTACCCTAAGCTTTATTGTAACAGTACTTATTTTATCATGGCTTTTACCAATTATTGCATTGTTAATTAGACTAGATTCAAAAGGAAGTGTTTTCTTTTTCCAACCACGTTTAGGCTACAACAATAAAGTATTTAAATGTTTTAAATTTAGAACCATGTATGTCGACATTGATAATTCTTCATTTAAAGCAACTGGTAAAAGAGATAATAGGGTCACAAAAATTGGTGCATTTTTAAGAAAGACGAATTTAGATGAGGTACCTCAAGTACTAAACGTATTGTTTGGGGATATGTCATTGGTGGGGCCGCGACCTCAAGCAATTCCATTTTACGAAGAATACAAAAGTTTTATCGAAAATCTAAACTTACGTCATAATGTAAAACCAGGTGTCACTGGTTGGGCACAAGTTAACGGTTTAAGGGGGGATGCGATAGATCCGATTGAAAATAAAAAACGTATCATGAAACGATTTGAGTGCGATTTATGGTATATCGAAAATTGGAGCTTTTGGTTAGATATCAAGATTATGTTTTTAACTGTATGGGTGTTTTTGAAAGGTGATGAAAACGCTTATTAGTATAATTTGTACATCTGAGAAAGAAAATTTAGAATTATGAATAACAACAATTACGTAATCATCATGGCTGGTGGTGTAGGAACGAGGTTTTGGCCATTTAGTCGAATTAGTAATCCAAAGCAGTTTCATGATGTATTAGGAACTGGTAGAACTCTCTTGCAACAAACCGCAGATCGTTTTGAAGGTATTTGCCCTAATGAAAATATCTTTGTGGTAACGAGTGAGGACTACATTGACTTGGTGCAAGAGCAATTACCGTTTTTGTCGACCGAGCAAATTTTAGCTGAGCCTATTCGCCGTAATACTGCTCCTTGTGTAGCTTATGCTTGTTATAAAATAGCGAAACAAAATCCCGACGCAAACATCGTGGTAGCTCCTGCTGACCATATTATTTTAAAGGAAAAGGCTTTTCAAACTAAAATCTTGACAGCACTCGAGGCATCAGCTAAAGGCGATGTCCTTGTCACTTTGGGTATCAGTCCTAGTCGTCCAGATACTGGGTATGGCTACATTCAATATAAACAAGAGGAAGGCGAAGTGAAGAAAGTTGAGTCCTTCAGAGAGAAGCCTAACTTGGAATTAGCAAAACAATTCTTGGCTAGTGGTGAGTACGTTTGGAATGCTGGTATTTTTATCTGGACAGCCAAAAGTATTATTACGGCTTTTGCTAAGCATTCACCTCGTTTACACGAGATATTTGAAGATGGGACTCAATATTACTTCACGGAAGGCGAGAAGCATTTTGTTGAAAAAGCTTACCAAATTTGTGAAAGTATCTCTATTGACTATGCCATTATGGAAAAATCGGATAACGTACATGTGGTACTTGGAGAGATTGGTTGGTCGGATTTAGGTACTTGGAAATCATTATACGAAGTATCTGGCAAAGACGAACTCGGTAACGTGATAGATGGAAATACTATGCTTTATGATGTGAAGGATAGTATTATCAAAACGCCCCAAGGCAAATTGGTTGTGATAAAAGGCTTAGAGAATTTTATCGTAGCTGAGTATGATAATGTTTTGATGATTTGTCCAAAAGACCAAGAACAAAAGGTAAAGGATTTTGTGGCAGATGCTGGAGAAAAAGATAGTTGTTTTATTTAATCCAGAATAATACATTCAAAAAAAGGCCTGTGGTTGTAAACCACAGGCCTTTTTTTAAGCTGCCTTGACATAAAATCCAAAGGTTGACAAGGCATTATTCACTTCTTTCCATCTACGCTTAGAAATAGGGATCGATTTGCCTGATTTGAGTATAATAAACTTGTTAGTATATTCTGCTACATAGTGAATGTTTATGATGTACGCCTTGTGAACTCTAATAAAATGATTGGCTTTGGCTTCCAACCTAGGAAGAAGGTTTTTGATGGTAATTGAAAATACTTTTGCGGGTTTATGATGTTGATAAATAACTGAATAGTTTACCTGTGCCTCAATAAAGAGAATATCACCTGTAGGAATTGTAACATTGTATTTAGGTTTGTCAGCTAACTCAGGTGGACACTTTTCAAAAAGGTAGGGGTAAGCAATTTTTGATGCATTAGGCATCTGGTTTGTATGTGTTCTCATAATTTTAAAGCTTTTAAAATTCTCTTAAGATACGGAAGTGTTATTTTTTAAGTAAAACTATGGTGTTAAATAATAGCACTTTAAGGTGTTCAAAGAGATTGTTTTAGCTAAAATGGTTGTAAAACCTAAAAGGTTAAAAAGAGTATAACGGATAAATAAAAAAAGGTATGAGCGTACTCAGTAATCGTGTAAAATCAAATTCTTGAGCTTTCAACTGTCAGCTGTGAGCAATAGAATCAAATTCAAATATTTTGCCTACAGCGTGTACTTTAAAGTGTAAAAATCATCTAGTTCGAATATTTAATTTATATTGAGTAAAAAAGGAATTTTACCTCAATTCTAAAATCAGATATCCCAAAGTTGTAGCAGTACAAAAACTTTCGTAAAGTCCTTGTACTTATTTTATAATACTTGATAATCAATATTTACCCTAAATTCCAAACAAAGCCTTATTCTGGAATGAATAGTTTTCTAATAAATTCATTTCTTTACTCATCCCCGAAAGCTTTTTGATTCTTTGGATATGCCTATCATGGTGCACATCAGTACCGATCAAGTCATAAAGATTGTTTTTTAATAAATGCAAAGCAATCTTTTTGATATCTGCTCCGTAATAGCCTTCCACTGCCAAGATATTTAATTGTAATAGACAACCTAGGTTTTTGAGTCGCTCAAAAACTTCAGGATTTTGATGCCAGTAGCGATATCTCTCTGGGTGTGCAATTACAGGTGTATAACCTCTTTTGGTCATTTCAAAAATACGCTCTTCATAGTTAAGTAGAGGAGCAATCATGGGATATTCCGCAAGAAGATATTTGCTGCCAGCCAAGGAAATCAGATGGTCTTCTTCCAGTAACTGAGTGTAATTGTCATCTATGTAATACTCCGCTGAGGCATCTATTTGAATGCCGTTTATCTGAGATTGAACTTCGCTCAATTTGCCTTTAATGATATTCGGTGTGTTTGGATACACCTCCATTCTAATATGAGGTGTGGTTATTAGCTTCTGAAAACCTAGCTCCTGAAATTCTCCTATCAGCATAAGGCTTGTTTCCATATCAGGAGAACCATCATCAATGCCTGGTAATAGGTGTGAGTGAATATCGGTCACAATCGTTTGATTGAAAAAATCAAAAATTCTTAGTTTATCAGTTTTATTTCGTTTGAAGAATGAAAACATAATTATTAGTCGATAAAACAGCAAAAGTTCAAGTATATGACACTTAAGATGGAGAAAGTAACTTATAAAAAGTACAAATTTAAAATAACTCTCACAGAGTTTGTTATGAATGTGATTGTTTTTGGAAAATCTCTATCTTTTTGCTATTAGAATCGAACTAAACAAAGTTATTTTATGGGTATGTGGAGAATTCCTCCACTAAAATACGAAAAAACTCTAAATATGGATTTATGTAAATGTTCGATATTTGTCATAAAAGAGGAATTTTACCTATTAGTGAAATAAATCATTTTGTTTATTGTAATAAATAAAGAATAAGTTTTCTTTTATTAATTACTCTTCATTTATGGCTTCAAATGGCTAGTTGAGAACTTCTAATTTTAATATTAAAATTCTACGATTAATAGATTTATTGCTCATTTATCACTACTGTCTACCGAATAATAAATTATATTCTTCGGTGACATACAAAATATTGCAACTATCAAATAAGTACATAAAAGTATGTTACTAGAATAAGATTATTTAATTAAACTTTTGTAATATTGTATGAAATAAAAGGACAAAGTATCAAGTACTATTATTTTATAAAATTCGTTATACCATTGTAATTTATATACCAAATAATCACTAAATAATAATGACTACCGTAATTGTTGTACTTTCCGCTGTAATTGCTTCTTCGTGCATCGAAGCAATCATCGAAACTAGCGACTTCTTTTCAAGCCGTCGTTCTAGATAAAAAAGGAATTCAGAAAGCCAATCGGGAGTGATGGTGAGTTATGAGATGAGATTTTGACGTGAAACAATTATTACAAAATGCCTACAGGTTGTCATTAATTACTCATTTAGTTTTCGTAAAAAATAGCTAAAAGTAATAATAAAACGCCGCCTTCGTCAGTATTTCATGTAGCACGCAAACGAGCTAATAAACATCAAGTCATTCTTCATGTTTAATAGCTCGTTTTTCTTTTGTAAAAGCTCAATATTCAAGTATCATAACCGTAGGGTCTGAAATTTCTAACTTCTTGCAAAATCGTCGAGTAATGTCTCATTATTGACTAATTGACGAATATTCTTATAATTCTTTTCTCAGATGTGTATCTTTGACACTCGTTGAAACGATGTGAGATAACCACTGATTCCCATGGATTTATTTGCTAAAAAATTAAATATATTGATAGTTGAGGATGATGATGATGAATACAACCTTTTGCTGGATTGTATTGAAAATACTTGTATCCTTACCGAGCATATTCTACATGCTAAAAATATCGCTCAAACAAAGGAATATTTGCTTGGCGAAATTAGGTTTGATCTGGTTTTTATGGATTTGAACATACAAAATCATCAACAAGCAGATTTTTTGTTTCAAATAATGGACTGGGCAGATCATAAATTGCCTATTGTAGCACTTTGTGAGGTGGCGTCTCCTGAAACTACTCTGTTGGCGCTCATCAATGGAGCCAAACACTATCTTATCAAAGGGGATTATGATGAATTGGCGGTTGAGAAGGTAATAAAAGACTGTTTTTCAATCGTAGACTCTTCAGGGGGGTATTTTGAGAATCGAGAGTTTTTAGGCGATGGTATTTCACTTGGTGCAGTTTGGGATATTGATTTGATTCAACATCAAGTGAAGCGCTCTGGTAAACAGTTTTATGAATCGCTAGGGTACAGGGACGATGAATATAATCAGGAGTTTGATTTTTGGGAAGCAAGATTACATCCTGATGACTATCAAAGAGTTATAAATACGATTCAAAAATCTCTGGCCGATAATACCAAACGTTATTGGGAGGTTGAATATCGATTTCAAAAAGCCGATGGCTCATTTATATGGGTAAATGAGCGAGGATACATATTAAATGACGCCTTAGGAAGGCCTTTACGCATCATTGGTGCGATTATTGATATAAATGACAGGAAGGAAAAGGAGGGGCAAATCCAATTCCTTGATCACCAACTGGGTGCGTATTTTTTCCATAATCCCTATCCTATGTGGATTTATGACAATGATAGTTATGCATTTTTGGAGGTGAATACTGCCGCTATACAGAAGTATGGCTACACGCGTGATGAGTTTCTCCAAATGACCCTCAGGGATATTCGACCAGCACAAGATTTGGTGCAACTCAGAAATCTTCCCAAAGATATTGTTTCATCAAATCCTGTTAGACACTGGCAGGTGAGACATCAAAAAAAGAATGGCGAAATCATAGATGTTGAAGTTACTGCAACGGATATCCAATTGACCAATGTTATTGCTACTAAGGTTATGGTCATTGATATTACTGAGCAATTGAGGGCGAGAAATGAGCGTACTTTTATCTTAGAAGTGGTTGAAAAACTTCGTCAAGAGTCTCATTTGTTGGATGGGCTCAATGCCATTCTCAAATATGTAAGAGAGTATATTCAGTGGCAATATGGTGAAATTTGGCTTACTGATTCTTCGTGTGATAATATCAAAATGATAACTCACGATTTTGATACCAATTCCCCTGTTGATTTACAAGCTTTTGCTACTCCTGTTTCATTTACTTCTATTCCTATCGAACAAACGGTGTTTAGACGAAAATCTAAACATCAAAAAACGTATTGGATTGAAGATTTGACTACAGAGGAGCTATTCATGCGCAAGCAATTAGCTCAGGAACTTGGATTACGTTCAGCATTTTCGGTGCCTATTAGTTATAAAGATAATTATGTGGCATGGGTGGTTTTCTTTACTGATAAATTTAGTCGTAAAGATGCTGCCTTAATAAATTTAGTCGAAAGTATATGTCGTCAGTTGGGTTATGAAATCCGAAGACGTAACTCCGAAGAGCAACTTCAGTATATCTTCAAGTTTAGTAGAGATTTGATGGGAATGGCCAACAAGCGTGGTTTTATGACGCAGGTCAACAATGGTTTTAAGAAGGTATTGGGTTATGATGAGCATACCCTGACAACCAAGCCTATTCAGCGTTTTATTTATCAGGAGGATTGGCCGATTTTACATACTGCTTTAGAAGAGTTACGCAACGGCAGTGTTAGCTCGCCATTTGAGTTACGCTGTTTGGCCGCAGATAATAGTATTAAGTGGATTAATTGTACTGTAACTCAGATTCCGACAGAGGATTTAGTTTTTATTTCAGGTAGGGACATCACTCGTAGGAAAAAAAGCGAAGATGAACGTGAAATGCTGATTAAAGAGTTGAGAGAAAGCAATAAGGACTTAAAACAGTTTTCCTATATTACCTCGCATAACTTACGGGCACCTTTGTCCAATCTTTTGGCGATTTTAGATTTAATAAATCCTAATAATATAAAGGATGAAATGACTTTGTTTTTATTAGAAAAATTTAAAGAGTCTACTCATGCCTTAAATCATACGGTAAATGATTTACTGGACATATTAGTTATCAAAAATAATGTTAATATTGAGCAAGAATTGCTAGACTTAGAAAATGAGCTACATAAATCTTTTGAAAGATTGGCTTATTTACGTCAAGACAAGGAAGTGGCTATCTCGATGGATTTTTCGGGGGGAAAGGAAATCAATTTTAATACCACCTATCTCGAATCCATTTATCAAAATTTGATTACCAACGCGTTCAAATACCAGTCGCCTGAACGTAATCTTGAGCTGAAAATCTTTACAAAAGAAACCAAAGGTTTTTTACAACTCTATTTTTCTGACAATGGATTAGGTATCAATTTGCAGCGCCACGGGGATAAAATATTTGGTTTGTATCAACGCTTTCATCATCATCCTGATAGTAAAGGTTTAGGTCTTTATATCATTAACTCACAAGTAAGAGCACTGGGTGGTATGATAGACGTACAAAGCGAAGAGGGAGTTGGAACTACGTTTATTGTTTCATTCAAGAAAAATTAATTGATATTGAGATTGCTCAATGCAATCTCATCCTGATAATAGATTGATTTAATAAAGTAATGGAAATCGCTGTGTTGTAGAGGCGATTTTGAGATAAATAAAAATCTGGTTTATACACTAAAATCCTTCGCTCGTACGATTTTGTGTGAAAGTCTAAAATAGTATTAGTTAATTAGTAATTCAGAATATGAGTTAGGCATTATGGATGTAGGTGAAACAGCCGCTTTTAAAATAGGAAAGTATGAATAAAATACCTTATTGTTGGTACTGACTATTGCTGTGAAACCTTTCTTTTTACCCTAATTTGAGTATTTGAGGTTCGTAAATTTATAATTTAAAATGATGATTGAAAGTGTACTCGTTGTAGATGACGATTTGATAGCACTCTCACTTTGTGAGTTTGCCATCAAGAATAGTGGCTTTTCGAAGAAGGTTCAGACGGTAAAGAATGGTAGAGAAGCCCTAGACATATTTTTTGCCCTAGAAGATGGTACATCTCCAGATGGAATCGTTCCTACACTGATTTTTTTGGATTTGAATATGCCAGTAATGGACGGATGGGACTTTTTGAAAGCATACCTTCAGAAATTTGCTGCTCAGTATCCAGAAACAAAAGTGTGTATTCTTTCTTCGACTATCGACCCAGAAGACTTTGTAAAGGCTGGGAAATATAAGATTGTACTTGAGTTTATAAGCAAGCCTCTTACCATGGAGATTTTGAATGAACTCAAAAAAAGCAGCCAATTGAAGAAATACTTTAATTAAGTTTGCCAACAATAGGCATTGGGCTTTATGCTGTACTCAAAAAGAATCAAAGTTTCTTGCGAAATTATTAATGCATTTTTGCCTAGTGCCTATGGCTTTTTTCAAAAGCGTACTAATACAATTTTATTTTACATTGTCTCTAATGGAGTACTACATCAGATGTTAGATTTATGACTTGAAATGTTCTTTTTCTTGGAAAACTTGAATCATAAATTCGCCTTCTGAAGTATTTTACTCAATAGGAATACACAAAGTCGCTATTACCATGCCTTCTTGCTCGCTGAAAAGCAATTGAGCTTTTCCTTGATACATGTGATTGAGTCTTCTTTCGAGGTTTTTAAGGCTTGTTCCATAAAAATTATCCTTCTTTTCTAGAACTCCTGTATTTCTGACTATAATATACAAGTGGGTTTCTTCGCTACGAGTGTGAATAAAAAGCTCACCACCCTTTCTCAACTTACTTACGCCATGCTTAATGGCATTCTCTACTAGTAAGTATAACGACATGGAAGGAATACGAAAAATCAAGGATTGATTTTCAAGCTTGAAATGGTAGGTAAGTCTTTTATCGAATCTAATTTTTTCTAAATCAAGATATTGTTGCATCATCAATAGCTCATCCATGAGTTGAATCATTGGCGTTTCGCTAATAGTCAAGGATTTTCGTAGAATATCCGATAATTGGATAATGGATTTCTGAGCTAAAGGAGGATCAATTCTTACTAAAGCTTTGATAGAATTTAGTGAATTGAATAAAAAATGAGGATTTAGTTGGCTTTTCAAACTATCAAGTTCTGTGCTACGAATCAAATTTTGAACTGTTGCTTCAGTACGTAGGTCAACATAAAATTGTTTGACTGTGCGAATTGAAAAGTATAAAGAGAGCCATATTCCAGTACCCAATAGACCTATCACAGAGGATTGAGTCCAGGTAATGCTATTGAAAGTTGGTGCAACGAGAGCCAAACATCCTTTATAAGCAAGGGAAAACAGTAATGAAGAGACAATCAGAAAGCCAAAGCCATATTTGATGTTGCGATTGAGTAGGTGCAAGCTAAATTGAAATTTGGCAAGAATAGCATGTAAGGCATAGCCAATAGCATGTCCAATGATATTAAAAGGTATGAGTAACACTATCCATTCCCAAACCGATAGTGACGATTGGAGGATAGCCAAGAGCATACATAAACTAAAACCCAGCCACCCAAAAATTTGAGCGGACCAGTAAAGGCGGTTCATTTTCATCGAATCAATGTGTTGTAACTAAGAGCGTTTCTTAATGGGTTTGATAAAATGCGGTATCAGTTCACCAGAAACTGGTCTGTAGAATTGTTTCTACAACCTATAATAAATGGTATAAATCAACTCCAGATCTATAAAAAAAGCTGATTTTGTTGATTAGAGATAAAAAAAACCGAGTGAAATGTTTGAATTACATTGCACTCGGTTACAAAAATAGAATAACTATTGAAATATCCGAATTCTTCAGGAAGGAAATAAAATCAAAAAAAACCTTTAAAATAATTCCGATTACAAGAATTTCGATGCCTTGAGCTAGTTAACAATCTGTTTTCTAGTGAAGTATTGTCACAATTTAAGGGTTTTGTTTTAGGAACATTTAAGAAAAGTGAGGTACTAATGCTGAGTGTTGTTTGATCTCCTTAATTACCTTCAAGGTAAGAGGCTTGCTGATAAACTCGATAATGATGTCGTAATTACTCGCTCTCTGAATATCTCTTGGGTCGATACTCGATGATAGAACAATGATGCGAGTATCTGGAAAAAGTTTATTGAATCCTTTACGGATAAACTCATCAAGAAAATCCCAACCGTTCATAACTGGCATATTCAAATCTAAGAAAATGACTGCAGGTACATCTGTGTTCGAATTGTTAGAGTCGTCTACAATATCGTTGAAATAATCAATTGCCTCCTGCCCATTTTGTGCTTTATCTACCTCCTCGGCAAAGGTAAAGCGTTTTATGACCATATCACAAAGTGATAAAGTGACAGAGTCATCGTCTACAAGTAAAACTTTCTTCAACATGTTGGTAATCATAATTTGACAGTGGTATATGAGGCAGAAGCGCTCTTGTAACAAAATTAAAAGGTGTTAGCAATCACATCTTGCCTAATATACGAAGATTTTTGTTGGGCGGATTTTCGTAAGAAACTTAATATCAATGATTTTATGGGTATGGTTTAAAACCACATAAAGATATTAATTATTTACAACAAACCAGAAAAATTTTAGTGGTTATATTTAGATTGTTTTGCTAACTGAGTAAATGGTAATACTAAAACCTTGCCAAAGTGTTAATGCAATATAATTTTTCGTGAATTGGGCAATAATGAGGGTTGGCTGACAAGAAATACTCAATTTCATGCCCAAAATTGCGGTTGAGATTTTTGTAAACCCTTATCAGCCATTTGTCCCATTTTTTATTTAAGTTCAGTCAACGGAAATGTCTGTTCAATTTTAAATCCTTTTTCGGTTGAAATTACCGTTGCACAGTCATGATTGGGATCATGGTCAAAAAAGAGTACCCAGTTTTCTTCAACAGCTTTAGAAAGAATATTAGCTTTTTCCTCCATCGTTTGAAGTGGTCGTACATCGTAACCCATCACATAAGGCACAGGAATATGCCCTGCCGAAGGAATAGTATCTGCTACAAATAATAATGTTTTTCCTTGATATTGTATTTTGGGCATTATCATTTTCTCGGTATGACCATCTGCCAATAAAAACTCAATATTTTCAAAGGAGGCATGGTCTTTATCAATGCAATAGAGTTGCCCTGCCTCTTGTAGCGGTAAAATGTTTTCTTTAAAAAATGTTGCCTTTTCACGCATATTGGGATTCAATGCCCAGTCTAAGTGCTTCGAATGTGTCCAATATTTAGCATTTGAAAATGTACTTTCGAAATGAGTACGATTATTATTCCATTGGACTGCACCACCACAGTGGTCAAAATGTAAATGACTGAGTATTACATCTGTTATGTCATTTTCCGAAAAACCTGCATTTCGAATTGAACTGATTAAGTCAGCATCACCATGTCGATAATAATACGATTGCCACTTGGCATCTTGTTTGTCGCCCATGCCTGTGTCCACCAAGATAAGTTGATTATTTTGTTCGATCAGCAGGCAGCGCATTTTCCATGTGCAAAGATTGTTTTCGTCGGCAGGTGACCATTTATTCCAGAAAGTTTTTGGAACTACTCCAAACATCGCTCCTCCATCTAATTTGAAGTTGCCAGCATCAATGCTATAAAGATTCATTGTTGTTCTTGTGTTTTGTCTTGTTAAACATTTGCAAGATAAGGGAAGTTGAGTAAATTATATATGTGATTGGGAAAAAGGGAAGAGGTGGTATAGGGAAAAAGGGTTTAGGGGTGAGGGGGATAGTGAGGAAGGGGATAATGAAATTAAATTATCAGATAACAAATACACAAATAACAGATAACGGATACACAAATAACGGATATACAGATAACGTCTATATGAAAAAAATTGGATTAGTTTTATCGGGAGGAGGAGCAAGAGGTATTGCTCATCTGGGTGTGCTCAAAGCACTGGTCGAGCAAAAAATCCCTATTGATTACCTCTCAGGTTGCAGTGCAGGCTCTATTGCTGGGGTAATGTTTGCGGCAGGATACTCTCCAGATCATATTTTTGAAATAGTGGTTTCTTCTAATACCCTCAAGGCCTTTCGACCTGCATTTAGCAGATTGGGCTTGTTACGCATGCAAAAGGCGGAGGAAATCTATTTAGAATATCTTCCACATAATTCCTTCGAAAATCTCAAACTGCCCTTCTTTGTAAACGCCACTGATATAATGCAAGGAGAAAGTGTCTTTTATTCTTCAGGTGAACTCATAAAGCCTGTTTTGGCATCTTGCAGTATTCCTGGTTTATTTGAGCCTGTCACTTTTGAAGGACGTGTTCTTGTGGATGGGGGTGTACTGAATAATATGCCAATTGAACCGCTATTGCCTCACTGTGATTTTATCATCGGAAGCCATTGTAATCCCTTTGGTAAAAACCCCAACTTAAAGTCTATTCCGAGTGTTGTTCAAAAAAGCCTTTACTTGGCGATTAACAATAACTCGAAACCTCGACTGGCACAATGTAATCTACTAATAGAACCTCCTTCATTGGTAAATTTTGAACCACAAGATATTCGAAGAGCCAAGGATATTTTTAAAGTGGGATACGAGTATGCACGTAATTTTGACTTTAAAGCTTTGGAATAATTTTAATGTTTTTAAAATTAGAAAAGTGCAATTTTATATTGTTTGTTTGATAAGTAAATATTCCTTTCAAGGTCAATTCTTAAAAAGACGTAAAAATGACGTTTTCTAATTAGTTAATCTGAGATAAGTTGGCGTTTTGTGTAGATTAAAATACCTAATTTGTCGTTGAAAAAACGGCATTTTAGGGTGTCTTATTTTAGTTTATGACATTTATACTTACATAAAATACTGTAAAAAGTGATATTTTCAATAAAAATGACTAAATATTCACTATAAACTAATAAAATATTTTGTGAAAAATATTGTGGTATTCTAGATAAATTACTAATTTGTTGATGCAATACAAATTTTTAACCTTTACTAAATACTACAATTTATGAAGAAAAGTCTCCTTTTGACTTTTCTCGCTACCTTATTGTCTTGTGCGTTTTTACAAGCTCAAGAACGTAAGGTGGTGGGGAAGGTGACGTCTGCCGAAGACGGAGCTGCTCTACCGGGTGTATCCATTACACTCCTAGGTACAACCAAAGGTACCCAAACTGATGCCTCGGGTAGTTTTTCTCTCCCAATTAGTGGCTCAAACGCCGTTCTACGATTTTCTTTCGTAGGTTTCGAATCCAAAGATGTTCCTGTAGGTACTCAAACCACCATTAATGTACAGCTCGGAAGTGACTCTAAGCAGTTATCAGAGGTGGTTGTGACAGCGCAGGGTATCGTTCGTGAAAAGCGTGCGTTAGGCTATTCGATTACTACTCTGGATAAGAAAGTAATGGAAGACCGCCCTCAAGCGGATGTTGGTAGGGTATTACAAGGCAAAATTCCTGGTGTAAACATTACTTCTACTTCAGGGGTGTCTGGTACTGGTACCAATATTACCATTCGTGGTTATTCATCTATCACTGGATCTGTTCAGCCTTTGTTTGTAGTAGATGGCGTTCCTTTTAACTCAAACACCAACACACGCGGAGGATTTACAGGCGGTGGACAATCATCTTCAAGCCGTTTCTTGGATATTGACCCAAACAATGTTGAGAATGTTACGGTACTAAAAGGCTTGGCCGCAACAGTTACGTATGGTGACCAAGGTAGAAATGGTGTAATATTGATTACCACCAAAAATGGTACTAAAAAGGCTCGCCAAACTGAGTTTTCAGTAACCCAATCAGTATTTACAAATACGGCACATTTGCCTCGTTATCAGAATACTTATGTGGGTGGTTTTCAACAAAACTTAGGTTATTTCTTTAGTAACTGGGGACCATCTTTGGCGGAGGCTTATTTGTATCCTTCACAGAATACCAATACAGCTTTGACAACTCACCCATATGCGTTCTTGACGAATGCTACTACACGTGCTGCTATGGCAGATTATGTAGCTTCGGTGAGTCCTTACAAAATGGAGATTTTCCCAAATAACGTAAGTGACTTTTTCAGAACTGGTCTTATTTCCAACACCTCATTGAACATTTCGGGTGGTGGTGAAAAGGTAAGCTACAACGTTTCTGCGGGTTATAATGCTGAACAAGGATTTATTCCAGAAAACGGCCTGAAAAGATTGAATATCGGTTTGGGTTTGAATGCTCAGTTGACCAAAAAGTTATCAGCGACTACCTCATTTAATTTTGCTAATACCGACCAGTATGCACCACCATTGAGTGCTGGTCAGGGTAACAATGCCAATGATTTCCCTTCTGTATTGGCAAACGTCCTATTTACGCCGCGTCAGGTGGATTTGATGGGCTGGCCTTATGAAAGTCCAGTGGATGGTAGTTCAGTATATTTTAGAAGTGGTAATGACATTCCGAATCCAAGATGGATTTTAGCGAATTATAAAACGACTGGTGTGGTAAATCGCTTTTTCTCAGCCACTACATTCAACTATGATTTAGGAAAAGATTTGATGTTGTTGTACAAAATCGGTTTGGATACTTACGATGAACAACAAGAATATATGTTGAACAAAGGTGGCGTATCTTTTGTAAATGGTTTGTATAACTCACTTAATTTCAAGAATACTATTTGGGATAACTCATTGATTTTGTCATATAACAAAACCTTGTCAGACAAACTGACGATGTCTGGTAAAATAGGAGGTAATATGCGTAATGATAGATTTTCATCATATAGTATTACCAGCCAAAATCAGTTAGCACGAAATTTATTCCGTCACTCAAACTTTATTGATAACGTGGCTAGCAACTTTACCAGCGAACAAACTCGTTTGGGGGTATTTGGTGAAATCACTGCCGACTACAACAATTATTTGTTCTTTAACGTAGCAGGAAGAAATGACTGGACTTCTACAGTAGAGAAGGAAAATAGACAAATTTTCTATCCTTCTGCAAGTTTGTCTTTTGTGCCTACAACAGCTTTTGAAGGTTTGGCAAACAATACTATCAATTTCTTGAAAGTTCGTGCTGGTATTGGTACCTCTGCTGGTTTTCCAAACCCTTACCAAACACGTAATATCTTGAATCAGAATGCGAGAGGTTGGTTTACAACTGGTCCAATTCAGACTCACTCGGTTGATAATACACTTGGGAACCCTAACCTAAAACCCGAGCTTCATACTGAAACTGAATTTGGTTTGGAGGGTAAATTATTCAACAATAAGTTGAGTTTTGACTTAACAGTTTACCGTCGTGATACTCGTAACTTGATTACTTCGGCTCCTTTGGATGCTGCTACTGGTTATACAAGTACCACTATTAACGTAGGTAAAATTCGTAACCAAGGTATCGAGTTAAGCTTGTCAGGTACACCTTTTTCAAGGGGCGATTTTAGCTGGGAAACAACCTTTAACTTTTCGAGAAATACGCCTGAAGTATTGGATTTGGGTGGAACTATCCAAGAGGTACAAATTTCAGGATTTGGCTCAGCCTTGGGTAACTATGCCATTGTTGGAAAACCTTTCAACATTATTAAAGGTACAGGTTTCCGTAGAGATGCTCAGGGTCGTTTGTTAATTGATGCCTCAGGTAACCTTCAGGCCACTACTTCCCCTGTAGTTTTGGGAGACCCGAACCCTGCTTTTGTGACAAGTTTGATCAATACCTTCAACTACAAGAAGTTTTCTTTGAATGTAATGGTATCGTATCGTCATGGAGGTGCAATTTACTCTTCTACGGCTGGTGCATTGTTGGGTAGAGGTTTGACAATCGAATCAGGGCCAGAAACAGGCTATGACCGCGCACAAACGTACATCTTCCCTGGTGTTAAAGCAGATGGCTCTGTGAATGATATCCAAATTACGGCATCAGATGTGTACTTCAATAACGTATTTTTCTTCGGTGACGAAGGTCGTATGTATGATGGATCAACGGTTCGTTTGCAGGAGGTGTCACTTTCTTACAGCTTACCAAAGACTTTCTTGAAACGCTTTGGTATCAAAGGAGCTAGTCTTTCATTCTCTGGAAATAACCTATGGTACAAAGCGCTAAACATTCCCAAAGGCCTAAATCTTGATACGGATAACCTAGGTCTAGGAGTTGGTAATGGTCTTGGGTTTGATTTCTTGACAGGACCTAGTGCTCGTAGAATCGGTGGAACTCTCAAACTATCGTTCTAATATTCTTACACAAAAACGTGTAGAATTTACTTTAAATCTGATATGATGATGATAAAGAAAATACATTTTTTATGGCTCGCGTTGATGTCGATAGTCATAAGCTCGTGTAAGCTAGACTTATTGGACAACCCCAACGCTGTGACTACCAATAATACAGATATTAATTATTTGGCTAGTCAAATTCAAGTGAGTTATGCCACACATTTCAACCAAGTAGGCGATCCGGGTATGCGCTTGACTCGTATGCTCAATGCAGGAGCTGCAATTTATGATAATGCCGTAACACCAGGTGGATTAGATGGTACATGGACTACCGCTTACGCAGGTATTTTGAACGATGTAAAAACCTTGATTCCTTTAGCGGAACAAGGTGAGTTTTTTGTTCATGCTGGCGTTGCCAGAGTGGTACGTGCCTCGGTGTTGATGAACTTTGTTGATATTTTTGGCGATGTGCCCTATACAGAGGCATTGGATGCTTCTAATTTTAACCCAAAAGTCGATGGCGGTGCAACTGTCTATACGGTTGCTTTGGCGGATTTGGATAAAGCTATCGAAAACTTCAACGCCAAATCTAAATCTGGTTTGACAGTTGACTTGTACTTTGGTGGTACTATCGATAACTGGATTCGCACGGCAAATACTTTGAAATTGAAAATTTATTTGAATAGAAAGTTGATTGATGCTGCAGGTTCAAAGACTGGTATCAATACTTTGATTGCGGGAAATAAATTGATTTCTACTACGACTCAAAATTTTACCTTTAAGTATGGTAGCAACCAAGTAAACCCCGACAACCGTCATCCTAGATATGCAGGACAATATTCTCCTACGGGTGGTGGCGATTATCAATCTAACGCCTACATGGGTTTGATGTATGATAAAAAAGACCCTCGTATTAGAGCTTATTTCTATCGTCAGGTAACCGTTAACTCTAAAGATGTAAACGAAATTCGTTGTATTACTAACCAAAAGCCCAATCATTATGCAGCAACAGATTATTACTGTTTGCCAACCAACGTAGGATATTGGGGACGTGACCATTTGAGTAACGAAGGTATTCCACCAGATGGTTTGAAAAGAACTGCTTGGGGCTTGTATCCAGCAGGTGGCTTATATGATAATGACGCAGGAAGACCAGTTGCTCTAGTAGCAGGGGCAGCAGGGGCAGGGATTCAACCTATGCTAATGTCATCTTTTACTGATTTTATGTTAGCAGAAGCAGCATTGACTTTAGGTACCAATGGCGATCCTAAGACCTTGTTAGAATCGGCGCTTCGTAAATCAATGGCAGATGTACGTGCATTTATGTTGGCCTCGGCTGAGTCTAGTAAAATTACGGCATTTGAGACCAGTAGTAATATTGTTTGGGCTGACCAAGTCAACAATTATGTGAAGGCTGTCCTTACAGCGTATGATGCAGCAGCTACAACATCGGCAAAACTCAATGTGATTGCAACAGAATATTGGTTTGCACTGTATGGAAATGGTATTGAGGCTTATAACCTCTATCGCCGTACAGGTATGCCGCTTAACTTGCAACCTGCATTAGATCCAAACCCTGGCTCATTTATTCGTTCGTTTTACTATCCAACAGCATTTGTTAGTAGAAACGTAAATGCGAAACAGAAAGCCAATATGACAACGCCTGTATTCTGGGATAATAATCCTGCAAGTTTATTCAAATAGGCAGCTTCTTTTCAAAGATAAACAATTGATACAATGAAACACTTTAAGATATATTCAATAATGCTGGTTTTGGGACTCTTGATAGGAGCCTGCAAAACCGAAATGGTTGAGCCTATCGATTTGAATGCCTTAGAAACTGGTGGTTATATCAGAACGGTATCGCCATACCCTGTAAGCTCAAGCTCATTTACTTTCAAGACGTCTGCGTTATCCACTAGTAAAATGGAGTTTTTGGCAGAGGCAATTACTCCCAACTTTGGGACTCTTTTCGCTTCGTACGATTTGGTAATAAAGTTTGTAGATGCAACTCCTGCCAATGGTACCAAAACTACGGCTCAGCTTACCTTGAAGAGCATTCCAGCATCAAGCTTTACCAAAGATCCAACTTCAGGGTATCCTCGTGCTACTATCTCAATTTCGTCTTCTGAGGCCTTAACAGCAACCAAACTTGTTGCAGCAGACATATCAGTAGGCGATAGCTTTGAAATAACAGGTACAATGAAGCTTACTAATGGCAAAAGCTATACGAATACAAACACTGGACCAAATATTACAGGCGGGGCTTTTTATAGTTCGCCATTTTTTTACAGAGTAAACGTAATTCAATAACTGACAATTGAATGGTTTCCTAAAACCGAGCTCTATTTGAGCTCGGTTTTTTGTTTTTTAAAGAATACAAACGAGCGTTTGAATCTTCAAATCATACATTAGAAATGTTCAATTTTTTGAATATCTATATTACTTTTAGCAAAGTATAGTTATTTAAATTGCATAAACAGGTCTACACTTTTACAAAAAATTAAGATTTGATTAGAATTTTTTTTGAACGGTTAATAGACTACTTGAATGGTATATTTTTTAGTAGTTTATACTTATAAATAGTGGTCAAATCAAACGCTTTATGTTCAAAATTAGGTACTAACGCATTATTTTAGACTAGAATAAATTTGGCTTATTTGGAGAAATTGAGGGAAAAATGTAGGTGATTTTAAAAAAATGCAAAATATCATTTTGAAATCCTATTGTGAGTTTCTTGATAATTTTATAATTTGGCACAAATAACCTTAACAAATTTTTTCAACCTTAACTAAATTAGTTCATGAGAAAAAGTCTATTAATGACTTTCTTGTTGACTATGCTTTCTTGTGTATTTATTTTGGCACAGGACCGCAAAGTCACAGGAAAGGTGACATCTGCTGAAGACGGATCTAGTCTTCCTGGAGTAACTGTTCAACTCAAAGGAACAGCTAAAGGTACTCAAACTGACGCTAACGGAATTTATTCAATTCTAGCTCCTGCCAATGGCACACTTTCGTTCTCTTTTGTGGGTATGTCAAGTCAAGATGTAGCGATTAGTAATCGTTCGATTATTGACGTGAAATTGACTGTTGACGCAAAACAACTTTCTGAGGTTGTTGTTACAGGTACTGGTGCTGCTGTAGACAAAAGAAAATTGGCTATTGATGTACAGTCTGTAAGTGCAAAAAATTTACCATCAGTTCCATCAGCGTCTATTGACCAAGCTTTGGTTGGTAAAATTGCTGGTGCGCAAATTACTTCTGGTAATGGTATGCCTGGGCAGCCAGTAAACATTTTGTTGCGTGGTATCAACACAATCAACCGTGGTACTTCTCCAATGATTTTGTTGGATGGTATTCAGTTGGGAACTACTGATTTAAACTCAATCGACTTGAATACTATCGATCGCGTTGAGGTGGTTCAAGGTGCAGCTGCTGCTACCATCTATGGTGCTCAAGGTGCTAATGGTGTTATTCAGTTGTTTACCAAAAAGGGTAAAAATGGTCAATTGACTATTGATGTTTCTTCTAGCGTAATTCGTTCTGAATATTTGAACATTGGCGGTTTGAAAAAAGCAAACATGCATGGTTTTGTTACGAATGCCAACAATGAAGTAGTTGGCGGTTCGGGTAAGCCTTTGACTTTGGATCCTGCCTTGGGTTCTTATTCAGAAAACGTTATTTGGAACTCGACTGATCCGACTGTTCAAATTAACAAGCCTTACGACAAAAACTTGCAGTATTACGATCACTTCTCGATGTTCTTCCAACCTTCGACTAACCACCAACATTCGGTGTCAATCGCAGGCGGTACAGCAAAAAGTGATTTTAGTATGTCATTGTCTCACGCTCAACAAGAAACTAACTTCAAAAACTTGGGCGGTATTGGTAGAACTAACTTTACGTCAAATATCGGTACAGAATTGGCTAAAGGCTTGAAATTGCGTTCAATCACTCAGTTGATTTACACAAAAAATACTATCAATGATGCAACAGGTAGAAGTATCATCTATTCAGTGTTCAACTCTCGTCCATTTGCGAACTATGATTTCAAAGATACTGATGGCAACTATCCTGCATACTTTGGTGATGCAGTAGGGGTAAACGGTGCAAACCCTAACTTTGTGAATCAATATTCAACATCATTGGTGAACAAAATTGATGTAGTTCAAAACTTCTCATTGAACTATCAGTTTCCGAAGTTTGTAGAATTGGATGCTAAATATGGTATCAACTATCAGCACGAAGAAGATATCTATACTTACTTGAACCAAAGTGGTAACAAAAACTCTGTAAACCAACAATACTTTCTAAACAATTATGGTACAGATGGTTCGGGTGAATTGGATAACTATACTTACAATACAACTTTCCAAAACTTCTTGGCATCAGCTTATTTCAAAACTGATTTCCAAAAAGACTTCGGTTTGAGTTTACCAATCCGTACTTCAACTCAAGTATCATTTGACTGGAGAGATCGTTATTACAAACAATATATTACTTACGGTTTAGGTTTGCCAACTTACACGCCATTCAACGCGTCACAAACTCCTACAAACCGTATTGCAAGTGATTACAAAATTCCTTTTGTTACTTATGGTTATTTGATCAACCAACGTGTTGATTATGGTGAAGTGGCAGGTATCTCTGGTGGTTTCCGTACTGACTACTCTTCTGCGTTTGGTGCTGCTTCGACGCCATTTACTTTCCCACGTGGTGATGGTTATGTTCGTCTTTCTGCTTTTGATTTCTGGAAAGACTCAAAAATTGCAAGTACTGTTGAAGAATTCAAACTTCGTGCAGCTTATGGTGAGGCAGGTATCCAACCAAACCAATTTGACCGTTATGTAACATTGAACACTAAAACAATTGGCACAAGTAACTCATTCTATTTCCCATTGTCACAGTCGAACCCAGGCTTGAACGTAGAGGTGTCTAAAGAACTTGAAATTGGTACAGATATCGGTTTGGCTTTGGCTAAAGGTACTCCTTGGTTCAATGACTTGTCTATCAACGCTAGTTACTGGAAAAGAAGTACTGACAATGCGATTTACAACATTGACGCTGCTCCATCGACAGGGGTTGGTACTTTGAAAGATAACGCATTCTCATTAGCTTCAAGAGGTTTCCAATTCTCATTGAATGCTTCGATCTTCAAAAACAGTGATTTCTCTTGGAACTTTACTACTAACTTCGGTAAGCAAACTTCTGAAATTACAGCTGTACGTGGTGGTGCAGAGGTGGTTATTACTTCTGCTGCAGGGTCTACTGGTTATGTATTGAAAGCAGGTGAAAAAATCGGTCAGTTGTATGGTTTCTACGCTATTCATAGTTTAGATGAAAAATTACCTGATGGAAATTTCGCCATTGCAGAGGCAAATCGTGGTAATTATGAAGTAGCAAGTAATGGCTGGGTTGTAAACAAAACAACTAAAGCTCCTTATTTCTCAACTAAGCAATTTGCATTTGGCGATCCTAACCCTAAATTCAACATGTCATTTATTAATGACTTTAGTTGGAAAGGTATCGTTAACTTTAACTTCCAAGTTGACTGGGTATATGGCTCACACTTGTACAACCAAACGAAAGAATGGATGTATCGTGACGGTATTCACGCTGATTACCAAGTGCCTATCACTATCAATGGACAAACTGGCGCATGGTCTGCATTCTATCGTGGTGTTTATGCTGAGGTTTCTCGTAATGGTACGAAAAACTATTTCTACGAAGATGCTTCATTCGCTCGTTTGCGTAACCTATCTGTTGCTGTAGACTTAGTAAAAGCATTCGGTATTAAAGGTTTCAGAAAACTACAATTGGTAATGACTGGTCGTAACTTGGCAACTATCACTAAGTACACTGGTATGGATCCAGAGATTTCTTCTGGTTCAAACGGTTCTGCTTGGGATAGAGGTACAGACCACAACACTATGCCAAACCTTCGTTCTTACCAAGTTGGTTTGAATATCGGTTTCTAGTCAGCCAAATTTTCTCCAATAGAAGACGCTATTTTTAGTCTTCATTTTCAGAAATAAGTATCAGTTTAAACGACACAAGGAATGAAAAAGATAAAAATTACTGCACTCTCGGTGCTACTCATGGGTAGTATGATGATGTCGTGCAAAGATCAACTCGATATTCAAAACCCTAACCAGCCAACACCTGCCAGTGCTGCAACAGAATCTGGGGTAATTGGTTTGGCTCAAGGTGCCATTTATATTAATGGTTTTACTTCATCTGGTGACAAATACTATGATGGTGTTGTAGGGGCATTCTACAACGGAGTAATTGGTTTTCATGAAATGATGGGTGATGTTGTAGCTGCAGAGGCTGCTAACACGTATATGAACAACCTGTCAGCTCCTAACTCAGTTACTTTAGATGATGGAACTGTTGTACCAAACCCGAACTCTCCAAGTCAGCAAATTACTTTGCTACGCAATATCAACGTAAATGCTCAACAAGGTGGTAACCCTGGTTTTCATGAGTGGGCTTTGATGTACGGTTTGAACAATGCTGCTAACTCTATCTTAGAAGTTGTTGAAAAAACAACATTCTCTGGCGATGCTGCAACGAAAAAGAATACGATTAAAGCGTGGGCTTACCTTTGGAAAGGATATGCATATTCTCGTATAGGTTCAATCTATTATGCTGGTTTGATTAACAATGCATCAAGTTCAACTAATGGAAATTACCTAGCGAAGGAAAAAATTATTGACGAATCTAATGCTAACTATGACAAAGCTGCTGCTTTATTAGGAGCAATCACTAATACCGCTGATTATTCATCAGTATTGGGTGCTTTGATTCCTAGTTATTTCCAAACAGGAAAAGGTGTTGTGCCTACAACTGCACAGTTTATCAAGAACTTGAACACCTTGAAAGCACGTAATATCATCGTAAACACGCCTGTGGCTTCGATGACTGCTGCTCAATGGAATCAAATTCTAACATTGACTAACGCTGGTGTTGGTTCTTCTGACCCTGTATTTGCTGGTAACACTAACACAGCTGGTGATATTTTCTCACCATTGAGTTACTCTGTAGCGGCTCGTTGTGTAGGTGCTAACGCATCAGGTGGTACCTTCAAAATCTCTGAACGTTTGATTCAAGATTTTAATGCTGGTGACAAGCGTTTGGCTAATAACTTCAACCAATTTGCTGTTTGGGTTGGTAACTCTGACCGTGGTAATGCTTTCAACACTCGTTGGGGTATCAAAGATGGGGGTAATGGTTTAGCAGGTGTAATGGTTTATACAAATCGTACAGCTGGTCAGGCCGAATTGTATATGTTAGGTAGCTACGAAGAAAACGAATTGATGAAGGCTGAGGCTAAATTATACACTGGCGATATCGCTGGCGCTGCTACTAGCATCAATACTGTACGTACTTACCAAGGTGCAGGTTTGGCTGCTCTTGCTTCAACAGACTTAGCTACAGTTAAAGAAGAACTTCGTAAAGAAAGACGTGTGGCTTTGGCTTTCCGTGGTTTAGCATTCTACGATGCTCGTCGTTGGGGTGTGTTGGATAGCGGTCGCAAAAATGCGGTAGTTATTTCTAAAGATGGTAAAACTATCAATACCAAAGCTACTATTACTTATGGTTACTTGGATTACTGGGATGTGCCAGACAATGAGTTGGCATACAACCCTGCTGCTGCTGGTAGTGCTCCAATCAAAAACCCTAAGCAATAAAATTGAGTGTTGAGTTGTGAGTGCTGAGTTTAGAAATTTAGATTCATCGAACCAACTTAATCATTCATTGCTTTCATTCAAACGCCCCTTCGCTACGGTGAAGGGGCGTTTTTGTTTATTCTACCATGTTAGAATTTAAGTTAATTTTTCGCTTTTTGTCATATTGCCATTCGCTTTTGGTCACAAGTAGAACCAATTATCTGAGCCAATTTTGTATCATTAAAACAAACAAAACTATGAACTCAGATATTCTTATTTTAGGTGGAACAGGAAGCATCGGATATGCTTTTACCATGGAACTTGTAGCGCAAAAAATCCCTGTAACTTTGTTGGTTAGAGATATACATAAAGCTCAACAAATTTTTGATCAAACGCCATTGATTGAATTTGTAGAAGGAGATGTACAAAATGGTGCATTATTGAAAACTCTTGCCCAAGATAAAAAGGTGATATTTCATGGGATTAATTATTCTTATGAAGCTTGGAAAGGAAATATGCAACAGGCAACACAAAATGTCATTGAAGCTGCCAATCTAAATAAAGCTCAAATCATTTTTCCTGGTAATATTTATAATTATGGTTTGGTTCAGACTCCTATTACTGAAGAAAGTCCAGAAAATCCTTGCGCTGTAAAAGGGCAAATTCGTGTAGAATTGGAAGCGATGATGCGTACTGCTGCACAAAATAACCTATGCAAATTACTCATTGTGCGCCTTCCCGACTTTTGGGGACCCAATGTGATGAATGAAGGTGTTCGTCCCATTTTTGCGAATGCTCTCAAAGGAAAACCTATGCGATGGTTGTGCAATATGGATATTCCTCACCAGACGGTTTATACGCCAGATGCTGCCAAAATCATGGTTGAATTAATGAAGATTAAGCAGGTAGAGGAGGTGTCAGTATATAATTACGGAGGGCAAGTACACAAATCTATGCGAACACTATTTGCCAAAATTGCTGAGCAAGCTGGACAGCCAGCCAAATATCAATTAATGTCAAAATGGATGATAAATTTGTTGGCTATTTTTATTCCTGTCCTAAAAGAGATTAAGGAAATGATCTATCTCTATGAAAATACGGTGGTATTGAATGATGATAAGTTGAAGAAACTATTTCCTGAATTTAAAGAAACTCCGTTGGAGGAGGCAATAAAAACGGCTTTGTCATGGAAAGGATACCAGTCATAGGTATTAATGCAAAATAAAAATATGAGTAACTAGTGTGCGAAGGATTTCAAACTATTGCGGATTTCTGATTTCGGAAATTATATATATACCTTGTATTTTGAAATCCTTCGGACATCTCTACAGACGAATTTCTTTTTTAAATTAATCACTCCACTGCAATTCACTCAATTAGGAGTTATATTTTACGCCCTAAATGCGCTTGGCGTCTGTCCAGTCCATTTTTTGAAAGAACGATAAAAAACACTGGGTTCTGAATAACCAAGCAGATAGGCAATATCAGTCGTACTAGAATAAGGCTGTTTCAAATGTTTGATGGCTAATTCTTTTCGAGCATCATCCAATAATTGCTGGAAGTTTTTTCCTTCTTCTTTTAATTTTTTCTGGATATTTCGCACTCCAACCCCTAAAGTCATCGCTATATGATTAAGTGAAGGTTCTTGTCCAACCAAGCATTTTACAATCTCTGTTTTCACCACATCACTAAACATTGTTTTGGGTTGTAGGGGAGCTAGTAAATCTTGGGCATGTTGCTCAAAAACAGGAAATAAGCTTGCATTGGCATTGAGGATAGGTTTTTCAAGCTGTGAACTTTCAAATACCATCCAATTTTTACCAGTCTCAAAAAATACAGGACATTGGAAAATTCTCTGATATATCGCTAAATCGCTTGTAGGGCTGTGTTCAAAGTGGACTTCTGAAAGTTTAAACTCTGAAAGCGTAAGCGCTCTGAAAGCACTGGCATAGACCGACATTTCGGACTCGAGGGCAAATTCAGGATAAATCATATCCTCAGAATTAACTCGTAAGTCAATAATGGATATTGCTCCTTTTTGATGAAAGGTTGTTTCAACTGCATTACACACAATATCTTGATACTGACAAAGTTTCTCAATCGACTTTCCCAGATTAGGTGCGTGCATCATCACATACGCTAAAATACCCACCGAGATAGGGCTGACAATTTCGCCCATCTGTAAAGGAAGCGAACGGTCTCCTAATTTTTCAACGATAGCTTTCCAGATAGCTTGAACTTTAGCTATCTCAATTCTTTCATCAGGATTTTGTAAACTTTGACTGGAAATGCGAAGACTTTTCAAAATATCAGAAGTATCTAATCCTCTAGTATTGGCTGCCCAAAGAATCATATTTACAGAACCTATCGCTAAAGTCTTTTTCATGGAATAATACAAGTTGGTTTGAGGAGGTAATCAGTGGAGGCATCACCATGAAGTAAAGTTACAAATAGTCGTTTGATAATTGGAACTATACGAAAATTTTCAAACACAACCATCTACAACGATTCAATTAAAACCTGATTGCTTAAAGCCGAACGCTCATTGCCAATTCTCAAAACAATCTTTCCTACAAAAAGTCCTAATCTCCCAATTTTCTTCTGCAAAAAGTGCTATGTACCAATATTTTCTTTTACAGATGTCGATAAAAGCCCGCATTTTGTCGAATAACGTATTGGATAATAGCCTAGATTTTGTATTTTTATTGTTAAGCATCACACAATAACATGGCAACACGACCTATATGTTCTCTTTTAGGTCGAAAATTGAAAATTAATAAATCCACATACCAATAATTATTAATACAAGTTAGTGTTGTCTTGTGTTGGGGCTTAAAAACGTAAAAGTATTTATTCAGGAGTACATCCAAACGGATAACCTCTTTTACAGAATCTATCTTATTTCAAAATTTATTTAACTTCAATCAGCAAACCCCAATATGAGAAGAAGGGATTTTATCCAGTTGTCTGGTATGGGCTTAGGTGCGCTTATGGGTGCATCAGCTATACCTGTCTTGGGAAATGTTGTTCCAGCCGAACATTTAATTGGTTCGGGTGTCGACGTAGCAACAAAGAAACGTTTAGCAGACGTAGCACTAAACGCTGCTAAATCCAAAGGCGCCACATACACCGATGTTCGTATCGGACGTTACCTCCAACAGTATTTATTTACCCGTGAAAACAAAGTTCAAAACGTAGTGAATGCCGAATCTTATGGTGTAGGTATTCGTGTAATTGCCAACGGAACTTGGGGTTTTTCTGCTACTAGCGATGTTACGCCTGAAGGTATTGCTAAATGCGCTGAAACTGCTGTTTCCATTGCAAAAGCAAACTCAAAAATCCAGAAAGAACCAGTAGTTCTTGCGCCACAAAAAGGGGTAGGAGAGGTTTCTTGGAAAACACCACTCAAAAAGAACTCATTCGAAGTTCCTATTCAAGAAAAAATCGATTTGTTGATGAATGTAAACGGCGAAGCTATGAAAAATGGTGCAGCCTTCGTTACATCTAACTTGTTTTTCATCAACGAACAAAAATATTTTGCCTCAACCGACGGCTCTTATATCGACCAAGATGTTCACCGTATTTGGCCAACATTTACCGTAACTGCGGTAGATAAGCAAGCAGGTAAGTTTAAAACTCGTGATGCGATATCTTCTCCAATGGGTATGGGTTATGAGTATTTAGATGGTTTAGCTTCTGAAAAAATCCCTGGTCCAAATGGTTTGGTAGGATACCGCAATTCTTACGACATGGTCGAAGATGCGATTTTTGCTGCTAAACAAGCGAAAGAAAAATTGACGGCTAAGTCAGTAATGGCTGGAAAATACGACCTTGTGCTTGATCCAAATCACTTAGGTTTGACAATTCACGAATCAGTAGGTCACCCATTAGAGCTTGACCGTGTGTTAGGATATGAAGCTAACTATGCAGGTACAAGTTTTGCCACTTTGGACAAATGGAAAACTAAATCATTTAACTATGGTAGCAAATTAGTGAATATCGTTGCTGATAAAACTCAACCATATACCTTGGGTACAGTTGGCTACGACGACGAGGGTGTTCCTTGTAAAGAATGGGATTTGATTAAAGACGGCGTTTTGGTAAACTACCAAGCGATTCGTGACCAAGTAAATATCTTGGGTGAGAAAGAATCTCATGGCTGTTGCTATGCCGACAACTGGGATTCAGTACAATTCCAGCGTATGCCAAACGTTTCTTTGCGTCCGGGTAAAGAGAAGTTGAACGTACAAGACATGATTAAAGGTGTTGAAAAAGGTATCTATATCATTGGACGTGGTTCTTATTCGATTGACCAACAGCGTTATAACTTCCAATTTGGTGGACAGTTATTCTACGAAATCAAAAATGGTCAAATCACAGGAATGGTCGATGATGTAGCATATCAATCAAATACACAAGAATTCTGGAACTCATGTGCTCAGATTTGTGATAAAGATGATTATCGTACATTCGGTTCGTTCTTCGATGGAAAAGGTCAGCCTTCACAAGTAAGCGCCGTGTCACATGGTAGTGCCACGACACGTTTCAACGGAGTGAATGTGATTAATACAGGAAGAAAAATCTAAAACTTACCTTAAACAGCATCAACAATGACGATTTTAACGAAAGAAGAAGCTAAAAAAATCATAGATAAGGTTTTGTCTTTTTCAAAAGCTGACGAGATGAGTGTGGCACTTTCAGGAGGTCGCACGGGTAATATCCGTTATGCTCGTAACTCGGTTTCGACGAGTGGAGAATCATACAACTTATCACTTTCTATTACCGCAGTATTTGGCAAGCGTTCGGGTACTTCTACGATTAACGAATTCGACGATAAATCTTTGGAAAAAGCCGTAAGACGTGCCGAAGAAATTGCTCGTTTAGCTCCAGAAAATCCTGAATTTGTTCCTGCCTTAGGACCACAGCAATATTTAGAGCCTGCAAGTTTTTCACAAAAAACAGCAGATATTTCTCCAGATTATCGTGCTAATGCTGCATTTGATAGTATCGACCCTTGTAGCAAGAAAAACTTGACTGCGGCAGGTTATATGGAAGATCGTACAGGATTTAATGCCATCGGCAATAGCAAAGGACTTTTTGGATACAACAAAGCTACATCAGTAGATTTCTCTATCACAGTACGTACTGCCGATGGTCTGGGTTCTGGCTATGCCATTCGTGATTTCAACGATGTCTCTAAATTAAGTACCAAGCAAGCAACTGAGATAGCGATGCAAAAAGCGATGGCGTCGACATCTGCTCGTGCTTTGGAACCAGGTAAATACACCGTAATTCTCGAACCAGCGGCTTCTATTGATTTGCTTCAGAATATGATGAGAAGTATGGACGCACGTAACGCCGATGAAGGTCGTAGTTTCTTGAGTAAAAAAGGAGGAGGTATTCGTTTAGGCGAAAAACTCTTCGATGAAAGAGTAAATATTTACTCAGACCCAATGAACATCGAAATTCCGGGTTCTCCATTTGCTGGGGATGGTCGTCCGCAAGAAAAAGTATTTTGGATTGAAAATGGTGTGGTAAAAAACCTTACTTATTCTCGTTTCTGGGCTGAGAAAAAAGGGGTAAAAGCCGTACCAAACCCAGGTGGTTTTATCATGATGGGCGGTACAGAATCTTTAGCCGACTTGATCAAAGGTACAGATAAAGGTATTCTGGTGACGCGCTTCTGGTATATCCGTGCGGTGGATCCTCAAACCTTGTTATATACAGGTCTTACTCGTGATGGTACTTTCTATATTGAGAATGGTCAAATCAAATACCCAATCAAAAACTTCCGTTTCAACGAGAGCCCTGTGATTATGCTCAACAACCTTGAGGCTATGGGCAAGCCAACTCGTATTGGTGGGTCGTTAGTGCCACCTCTCAAAATCCGTGACTTTACCTTCAGTAGCTTATCGGATGCAGTATAGGTATTATAGCCTTTAGCTATCAGCTGTCGGCAGTCAGCTTTACATAACCAAAAGCTGATTGCTGATAGCCAATAGCTCATTGCCGAAAACCTTTTCCGCTTACCACGAAAAAAAGCCATTCATCAAAATCAGCCATTGGCTAGCTGGGCATCTTCTTGAAATTTTGGTAAATTAAGATTGGGAAAACCTCTCAATTAGGCTCTTATTGCCTTTTGTAAGCGTTTGATAGTCTTAATAGGTTATTGGTTATATGTTGATTAGTTATACGGAAGTATCCTAAAGGGTAAAAAATCGAGTCATCCATGATATACATGATGTCTGATGATTTTCTCTTTCTATTAACATTTAACGGATAACTACTTACAGCCAAAATTGAGAGAACGCCTCTTTTAAACGATTTTTCAATTAATAAACTAAAAAAAACTTGAAAAGAAGAGATTTTATCCAGATGTCGGGTCTAGGTTTAGGAGCAATGATGCTACCTAATATTCCGATTATGGGCAGGTCCGTTGCTGCCGAATCCTTTCTCAATGAAGGTATCGATGTAGCCGTGAAAAAACGTTTGGCAGATGCAGCCCTCAATGCTGCCAAGGCAAAAGGTGCAACTTATACGGATGTTCGTATTGGTCGTTATCTTAATCAGTTTGTGATTACTCGTGAAGACAAAGTGCAAAACATCGTCAACACCGAGTCGTATGGTGTAGGTGTACGTGTCATTGCCAATGGTTGTTGGGGTTTTGCGGCTGTGGTAGATGCTAAAACAGAAGCAGATACAGCCAAAGCAGCCGAGCAAGCAGTGGCAATCGCAAAAGCGAATGCAAAACTGATGAGTCAGCCTGTAGAACTTGCACCGCAAAAAGGATTTGGTGAAGTAAGCTGGAAAGCGCCTATCCAAAAAAATGCTTTTGAAGTGCCTATTCAGGAAAAGGTAGATTTGTTATTGGGCGTTAATGATGCTGCTATGAAAAATGGCGCAAATTATGTTAACTCTCTTTTGTTTTTGGTAAATGAACAAAAATACTTCGCTTCATCTGATGGCTCGTATATCGACCAAGATGTACATCGTATTTGGCCAGTATTTACGGTAACTGCGATTGATCCTAAAACGGGTAAATTCGAAAATCGTCAGACTTTGAGTGCTCCTTCGGGTATGGGTTATGAATACCTTCAAACCAACCCTAAAGATAAAGTAACTGGTGTAACTACTCGTTACAACAAAGGCTATGATATGATGGAAGACATCATCGCAGCTTCGCAACAAGTAAAGCAAAAATTGGCAGCTAAGTCGGTAGAAGCAGGAAAATATGACTTGATTCTCGACCCATCTCACCTTTGGTTGACCATCCACGAGTCAGTAGGGCACCCGCTCGAACTTGACCGTGTATTGGGATATGAAGCAAACTTTGCAGGAACATCTTTCGCTACTTTAGACAAATGGCAAAGTAAAAACTTCAACTATGGTAGCAATATCGTGAATTTCTTTGCTGACAAAACTCAAGTTGGTTCGTTAGGTGCTGTAGGTTGGGACGACGAAGGTGTAAAAACCAAAAAATGGGATTTGGTCAAAGATGGTAAGTTAGTAAACTATCAAGCCATTCGTGATCAAGCAAAAATCATTGGCGAAACCGAATCACATGGTTGTTGCTATGCCGATAGTTGGTCATCTGTTCAGTTCCAGCGTATGGCAAATGTTTCACTTGCTCCAGGCAAAGAACCATTGTCGGTAGACGAAATGATTAAGGACGTTAAAAAAGGTATTTATATCATTGGCGACGGTTCGTTCTCTATTGACCAGCAACGTTATAACTTCCAATTTGGTGGACAGTTATTCTATGAAATTAAAGATGGAAAAATTGTGGGTATGCTCAAAGACGTAGCTTACCAATCTAACACACAAGAGTTCTGGAATTCTTGTGCAAAGATTTGTGACGATCGTGATTATCGTTTAGGTGGTTCGTTCTTCGACGGAAAAGGTCAGCCTTCTCAATCAAGTGCGGTATCTCATGGTAGTTCGACTGCGCGTTTCAATGGCGTAAATGTCATCAATACAGCACGTAAAATTTAGTAACCATAAACCTTTATTCCACTTTAACTTCTCAAGAAAACTATGTCTGTAATATTAACCGAAGAAGAAGCAAAAGCCTTGTTAAAAAAGGTGATGAGCTATTCAAAATCCGACGAATGTGAGGCTAATTTATTAGGAAATATTCGTGGCAATATTCGATATGCACGTAACGAAGTTTCGACTAGTGGTGCATTAATCAATCAGAATTTACAAGTACAATCTGCATTTGGTAAAAAAGTAGGTGTGGCTACTATCGACGAGTTTGATGATGCTTCTTTAGAAAAAGTAGTTCGTCGCTCGGAAGAATTAGCTCGCCTTGCCCCAGAAAATCCTGAATATGTAGGACTTTTGGGACCACAGCAGTATAAAAGTCACTCATTAGGATACGTAGAAGATACAGCGAATATCAATCCTGATACTCGTGCAGAGATGGTCTTCAAAAGTCTGGAGTTGGCTCGTCCACAAAAATTAGTAGCGGCAGGCTTTCTGGAAGATCAAAAAGGCTTTTCTGCCATGATGAATTCGAAAGGATTGTTTGCTTATTATAAAGACTCAGGTATTAATTTCTCCCTGACCGTTCGTACAGAGGACGGTACAGGTTCGGGTTATGTAACTAGAGGGTACAACGACGTTAAAAAATTGGATACAGTGGCTGCTACCAAAATTGCGATGCAAAAAGCAATGGGTTCTAAAAATGCCAAAGCATTAGAGCCTGGTAAATACACGGTAATCCTCGAACCAACAGCCGCAGCGGTATTGCTCGAAAGCATTTATTTTGATATGGATGCTCGTAGCGCCGACGAAGGTCGTTCGTTTTTTAGTAAACAAGGTGGAAAAACCAAAATAGGCGATAAGATTGTCGACGAACGTGTCACAATTTTCTCTGACCCTGCTTATCCAGCGCTTCCTGGTGCTCCTTGGGCAGGTGATGGTCAACCACAAGAAAAAGTGACTTGGATAGAAAAAGGTGTGGTCAAAAACCTAGCCTATTCTCGCTATTGGGCACAACAGAAAAAAGTAAAGCCTTTACCATTTCCAAGTAATGTGATTATGGAAGGGGGGACTGCCACGCTCGAAGAAATGATTAAGAGTACAAAACGAGGTATTTTGGTTACAAAACTCTGGTACATTCGCCCTGTTGACCCGCAGACTTTATTACAAACAGGTCTAACACGTGATGGTACTTTCTTGATAGAGGATGGAAAAATTAAGTATCCTGTAAAAAATTTCCGCTTCAACGAAAGCCCAATCATTATGTTGAACAACCTAGAGATGTTGGGTAAAACAGAGCGTGTTGTAAGTACTGAATCAAACGCCAACTATATGGTACCTCCAATGAAGATTCGTGAATTTACGTTCTCATCATTGTCGGATGCAGTGTAGTAATGATGTCGGATTTCTGATTTTTGATTTCGGAAGTAAAAGAGACTTTTTCGGATATTACGATATGAAATAAAGGTTTTTATATTTCCGAAATCAGAAATCTCAAATCCACAATAGTTTTTAGAAAATAGAGAAAATTTGAGTAGAAAATCAAAGAATTCAAATTTTCTTAAGCCCAAAGCCCAAAGCCCAAAGCCCAAAGCCCAAAGCCCAAAGCCCAAAGCCCAAAGCCCAAAGCCCAAAGCCCAAAGCCCAAAGCCCAAAGCCCAAAGCCCAAAGCCCAAAGCCCAAAGCCCTTACAGTATCACGACTCTCAAAATTATGAAACCATTTGTATTTACTCGTATTCAATATAACTCAGGCGACTGGGATACCGATCAACGAATGCCCTCCAATCTGCTTAATTCGTTGGTTGAGTACACCACTATTCCAATTGATGAAAAGGAAAAAGTGGTTTTATTGAGTAGCAACGAGATTTTTAAAAGCCCTTTCTGCTATTTGAGTGGTCATAAATTAGTAGAGTTTTCGAGTAAAGAAAGAGATATTTTTCACCGATATGTACAAAATGGTGGATTCGTATTTGTAGACGATTGTAATCACGATATTGATGGGCTATTTGCAAAATCATTCGAGCAAGAAATGGCTAAAACTTTTGGACAAAAAGCCCTTCAAAAGATTCCAAATACTCACGAAATTTATCGATGTTTCTTCGAATTTGAAGGTCCGCCCACAACTAGCTTCGAACTAAATGGCTGGGGCGACGATCTTGTGCATGATTATCTCAAAGCAGTTACCATCAACGGACGTATTGGCGTATTGTATAGCAACAAAGACTACGGTTGCGAATGGGATTATGATTTTCGCAATAAACGTTGGCTTGCCGAGGATAATACCAAATTTGGTGTCAATATCATCAATTATGCTTTGACCATGTAAGATTTTAAGAATCTTTATCAAAGGCAAAATTGCTAATGATGAGCACTCTCAATTACGACAATTAATGGCTAAACAGATAGAGCCATCTCACTATATTTTCATTAACAAATGACACTGGAAACAAAAGAGCTTCAATATTATAAATCTTTGGTGAGCAAATTACCGCTTCTCAAAAAGGAAATCGCAAAAGTTATTATCGGGCAAGAGGAGGCTATCGACGAGATTATTATTTCCCTTTTGGCGGGTGGGCATTGTCTACTCGAAGGTGTGCCGGGTTTGGCCAAAACTCTCATGGTAAAAACGATTTCGGAGGCGCTCGAAATGCAATTCAAACGTATCCAATTTACGCCGGACCTTATGCCAGGCGATATTGTTGGTACTGAAATTTTGGAAGAAGACCACGAAACAGGCAAGAAATTCTTTAAATTTAGCCAAGGGCCTATTTTTGCCAATATCGTTTTAGCCGATGAAATTAACCGTACGCCACCCAAAACGCAAGCTGCTTTGCTCGAAGCCATGCAGGAATACAAGGTGACTTATGCGGGTACCAACTACGATTTGCCAAAACCATTCCTCATTATTGCTACACAAAACCCTATCGAACAAGCGGGTACGTATCCATTGCCAGAGGCACAACTCGACCGCTTTTTGTTGTATATCAAACTAGGGTATCCTTCCGAAGCTGAAGAATTACAAGTATTAAAAAGCACCACTGGTTCTGGAAAACCAACTTTGTCAGCCGTAATGAGCGATAAAGATATTTTGGATTTACAAAAACTAACGCGTCAAGTACACATCAGTGATGAATTGATAGAGGAAGTCAATCGCATCGTAAGAAGTACTCGTCCTGATACAACTAGCTCGGCTTTTGTAAAAGAATGGTGCGATTGGGGTGCAGGTCCACGTGCGGGACAAGCCTTGGTATTATGTGCCAAAGCACGTGCCGTGTTAAATGAACGTTTTGCTGTTATTCCTGAGGATATCCATACGCTAGCTTATCCTATTTTGCGCCACCGTATTTCTCTCAATTTCCGTGCAGAAGCCGAAGGTATCGCTCCTGATGATGTAATCAAAGCTATGCTTTCAGGAAAATAGAATAATGAAAAATGGATAATCATTGAGCTAAAGAGTTGAAGGACAAGCTGTATTTCATCACTCTAAACTCATCACTCACAACTCAAAGAATGGCTTTACTCAGTTCCGAATTAGTAAAAATTACCAATCTCCAATTAGCCAGCAAATTGGTAAGTGAGGAACTTATGTTAGGGATTCACGCCAGTAAAAGATACGGCTATGGGATTGAATTTGAGCAATATAGACATTATGAAATAGGAGACGATCCCAAACGCATAGATTGGAAACTTTTTGCCCGTACTCAAAAACATTTAGTGCGAGAGTCTTCTACCGAAAGTAATTATCATATCCGTTTTGTACTTGACCTTTCGGGGTCGATGAATTATACCGAAGAGGGTGTAAGTCGACTACAATATTGCAAAATACTGTTGGCTTCTATTGCCTACATGGGTTTTCGACAAGGCGATCAACTGAGTTTATATGTGCTGAAAGACAACCAAGTACATACTTTAGTCGCCGCAGGCAAGCAAGCTTTCCAACGAATTTTATATGCTTTGGAAAAAGCAGAAGCATCTGGGAAATGGACAAGCGATACCAAGAGCTTTCCCGTTTTTCAACAAAAACAAAAAGAGATACTCTTTTTTGCTTCAGACCTTTTACAATTGGATAATGAATGGATTCAGTTATTGAAAAAATTAGCGAATCCACGACGTGAAATCTATGTTTTTCAAGTACTTGGACAGCATGAGCTCGATTTTGATTTAAAAGGATTTTACCGTTTCAAAGATTTAGAAACAGGTCAAGAAGTGGAGCTTCAGGCAGAGCAAATTAAAGCTGAAGTCAAAGCCAATGCCGAATCGTTTTTGTCACAAATCGAATCAGATTTAAAAGTACCCTTTGTTTACTGGAAAAAAATCAGTCTCAAAGATTCTATTGCAGGTATTATCCGAGAGATACTTTGATGTAACATAAATCAAGCTGATTTTGAACTTTCAAATTTTGACTATTCTAATGATAGATTTTAATACGCCAACATTGCTTTGGGGCTTGTTTGGTCTAGCGGTTCCGATTCTGATACATTTCTGGCATCAGAAACAAGGAAAACGACTAGATTGGGCTGCAACTCAGTGGTTAGGCGAGAAAAACTTACAACAAGCTAGAGGAATACGCCTTGATAATATTTGGCTATTAATCTTGCGTTTGGCGATTGTACTATTGCTATGCTTAGCTTTAGCCAAGCCACTTTGGAATACTTTTCAAACGTCTTCCTCCTTCTCTAAAATCCATCTGATAGAGCCGAACACATTGGTTATCAATAACTTTCGATTTGAAATAGAGGAAGCTCTCAAAAAAGGTGAACCTTGTTTTTGGATAGAAAACTCTCCCAGTGAACTGAAAGATTTGTCTGAACAACCTAAAGAAATTATAGAGGCAAGAGTATTACAAAATGCACTTATTGATTTAGGGAAAAAGTATCCAAAGCAGTCTGTGGAATTGTATGTGGTGAACCAACAGTCATTGACAAATTTACCCGTAATTTATCACTCAACTCCACTGAATTTACACGCTATTCCTGATACTATTAGGCAACATCAAGTAAAGGTTTGGCAAGTAGATGGACAAAAAAATATAGGCTTGAATACTGAAGGACAATTAGGAATAGTAACTGTAAATAATCCAGAAATAGTACAAAAAGGCGCATTGAAGGTTTGGATTTCAACGTCTGAATCTGCACAAAAAACATTGAAAGCTAGTTTGAAGGCCATAGAGGAGGTATATCAACTTCCGATTCAATTTTTGGATAATAATCAAAAGGAGCAAGCACAGTTAGTTTGTACTAGTCAAATCCCTCAAGTGCTAAATCCTGAAGTATTATACTTGATTCCTGAAAGTGATAAGCATCCACAAAAGTCCTTGGCTTCGAATGTGATAGAGTGGTCAAGCTCAATGAATCCTCAAACTGATGATGCAGTATTTGAGGGGAAATTTCCTGCATGGTTGTTAGAGAAAATTCTAGACTTTCAAGGAATAAAAGCTGAGAATAATACCATTTCAAATCGCCAGTTGAAAGCCTTATTTAAGGAACAAAAATTAGTCAAACCGCTCGAAACAGAATGGTTTACCGCAGTATTAATCACTCTCTTGGTTTTATTGCTTAGTCTTGAGCGCTGGCTCGCAATTCACCGAAACGTATGAATCCTTTTTTTCAAATCATATCAAAAGTTAAATGGCAATTGCATACCGAGGATTTGCTCAGAGGGCTATCCGTTTTCGGCGTAATGGCTATTTGGCTTCATTATTACTTCCCCAATGTCATCTGGACATGGGCTTTGTCTTTTGTCGTTGCTTCAGCTTGGTCTTTTTGGAAAGGCTTTTTTTCTACAAAACACCAACAGGCCATTCGCTTGGTGCATCAAAAAATCGATAATACCGAATATAGCCTAGACTTATTAGCGAAAAACGAGCTCAATATTGCTGAGCAGCTCCAACTTAATCGTTTGCTTGAAAAAGGTAATATTCAAACACCTTGGGTTTTTACGCATCACTTATGGTATTATTTGGGAGCTGTTGCTGCATCGATTTTATTGACCGTTTTGTTTGACCAATCTTTTGTTCAAAAACTTTCTGAAAAGTCTTTGACAGAAATTGTTTCTGGAAAAAAAGATACGCCAGCCATACCACCCCAATTCGAAAAAGCACTTTTAACAGTCGTACCGCCAGCTTATACTGGTTTGAAAACGGTGCAATCCAAGCAACTAAATGCTTCGGCTATTGTAGGCTCAAATTTGACTTGGCAGTTGTCATTTTTACACCAAGATCAACTCAAAGTAAGGCTCAGTAATGCCAGAGGAACTGAACTTCCTTTTACCCTAAAAGAAGATAAGTATGTCTATCAAGACCAATTGTTGAGCTCAGGATTGTATGCCATAAAAGCTTATTGGAAAGATTCATTGATTTATGCTTCAGACTATTATCGCTTGGAGGCCTTACCAGATGCAGCCCCTAAAATTGAGCCAAGTAGCAAAGAATTATATAGTTTTCATTACCTCAAAGACCCGAAAACAGTACAGTTGAATGCCAAAGTGTCGGATGATTTTATGGTAAATGAGGTCTATATGATTGCGACTTTGGCAAGAGGTAGCGGTGAAAATGTAAAGTTTCGTGAAGTAAAAATGCCTATCACACAAAAGGCATTCAAATCATCACAATTGAGTAAATCTATTGACTTAAAATCACTCAATTTTACCCCAGGAGACGAATTGTATTATTATTGGGCAGCTATTGACAACCGTCGTCCAAAGCCAAACTTTACAAAATCAGATACCTATTTTATTGTTTATAAGGATACAACCAAGGCTGAAGAATCAGATTTGGCAACGATGGCCATGAATATCATGCCTGAGTATTTCAGAAGTCAAAGACAGATTATTATTGATACCGAAAAACTGATTGCTAAACGTAAAAAAATAGCAGATAAGGAGTTTAAAAGTGCCTCAAACGAGATTGGGTTTGACCAAAAAACGCTGCGTTTGAGATACGGACAATATTTGGGTGAAGAGTTCGAAAATTCGATAGGAGGAGGCAATCCCCTTCCAGACAATGCTGACAAAGATGGCGATATTCTAAAAGGTTTTCGTCATGCACACGATGAAGGTGAGCATGATCATGACCAAGCTGAAAAACATGAGGAAGAGCATCATCATCATGAACAGTCAAATGACGACAATAAAGATCCTTTGGCAAGTATGTTGGCTGATTATGTACACTCGCATGATGATGGTGAGGCAAATACATTTTACGAACAATCGACCAGAAGTTTGCTGAAATCTTCACTAGAACAAATGTGGCAATCCGAACTGCATTTGCGTATGTATGAGCCCGAAAAGGCCTTGCCTTATGAGAAAAAGGCGCTAGAATTTTTGAAAGCAGCCCAACACAAAGCCCGAACTTTTGCCAAAAAGACAAGCTTCGATCCGCCTCCGATCAAGGAAAAAGAAAAACGCTTATCGGGAGAGTTAACTAAGTTTAATACAAAATTTAGTTATGCAAAAAATCTATCTCAAGCACAATTAACCGCTTTGGCAGCCGAAGTAATGGGCTATTTACAAGAAGAAAAATCGCTCAATGGTTTGCAAAAACAAAAGGTACTTACCTTAAGTATGGCATTGAGCCAGAAGGTATTGAATACAGGTATGGACCAATGGAGTATTTTGTCGGATTTACAAAAACTGGCAAGCGGAAAAGTCTTGGACTCAATACAAGCCAAACGCCTGAACACTCGCATTTTTGCCTTACTCAATACAGATTTACCCAAACCGTCATCAGCAACGCCACAAGGCAACGTATCTGAAAAAAGATTGGAAAAATCCTTTTTTAAAAATTGGGCAATCAATTAGGTAGAGACCTTTCGTGCAAGGTCTTCAAGTAGATAAATCAAAAATCTATAGGAAATAGCACGCAATGTCTCTACAGAAAAATATTGAAAACCAGATGATTATACAGATAAACTTTCAATTCCAACTCAACACGGTATCCAATATAATCTTATTGGTAGCTGTGTTGATTATGGGAATAGTACAAATAGTATCCCTTGGGCGAAATCGCTCAAAAGGAAGATGGCGTGTAAAAGTATTGCTCAATTTTTTACTTTGGATAAGCATATTGGGCTGGATTTTACAACCCACTTTTACACGCTCTTCTGATTCAAATCAGATTTTAATTTATCAACAAAATATACCACATACAAACCTTCAACATTGGCAAGATAGCCTTCATATAGCTGAAAGTTTTACAGAAAAAGAATTATTACAATCCATTAACGAGCATCCAGCATGGATTTCGAAAATAGGTACAGTTTATTTGGCTGGAACACATTTTGAGTCAACTTTGCTCAATCAATTGCTCGATAAAGAATGGAAATGGCTACCAGCTTGGAATAGTAATCAGCTTCAGTCTATCCGTTGGGAAGGGGTTTTGTACAGAGGAGATTTACAACGTGTGAGTGGTAAAATATTGAGTGAGCAAACACAAGTGTTAAGCCTGAAAATTGGAGAACAAGTGTTGGATAGTCTTATGCTCAAAAAAGGCTTGGTTGATTTTAACCTTATCTTTCCAGCTTTTGTTAAGGGAAAAGCCAAATGTGAGCTATGGCTTGGCGAAAAGCTTTTACAGCCTATCCATTTTGCAGTAATGGAAAAGCCCGCTAAAAGCGTTTTGGTATTGCAAAGTAACCCCGATTTTGAAAGTAAAACTTTGGCCGACTGGATGGGCAAACGAGGATATAAGGTAGAAATTTGGACGAAAGTAGCGAAGAATACCCAAAATCAGTTTCAAATCAATACCAAGCAAAGTCTTAAATCCTACGATTTGATTGTGACAGATTCTAACTTAGCCGCCGATGCCAGAGTTAAGAAGGTATTAGGAGAAAATAAAGGCGTTTTGATTATCAATTTAAGCAATCCCGAAACAGAAACACGTATCATAAATCAGGCGTTGGGAACACAATGGCGACTGACAAAAAGCTCAACTCAAGAAGCTATCCAATTATCCAATGATTTGACTGCTTTGCCCTATCAAATTCAACCAAATACTTGGCAGAAAAGCTTGAAGGAATACCCTATTGCCGTACAACGCCAAAAGGGGAGAGTGGGACTTAGTTTGCTAAACGAAACCTATCCTTTGATGCTTAGCGGCGATAGTGTTACCTATAACAAAATTTGGGCATCCACCTTAGAGGCTGTTCTTCCTTTCGAACCAATATCGGTACAAGTGAATGCTCCTGTTTTTGTTAATATTCCCACACAAATCAGGTTGAATACTCTTAAGAAAAATGTAGATTGGCAAGTCGGAGAAGATACGCTGAAACCATCGGTGTCGTCATTGAACTCGCAAAACGAGTACCAAAATTACCGATTTACGAAAACGGGTTGGCAACCACTTTTTGATAGTTTATCAGTATATGTCGAAGACTCAACACAGGATTTAGCGTATTTGCAACGACTAAAAATGTATGTTGGAAATAATTTTTCAGAAAAAAATCAAAAAAATATAGAACTATCAATTGCCCGACAATCTAGCCTTTCTCCTTGGCTTTGGTGGGGGCTTATTCTATTCATTCTTACGGCTTTATGGGTAGAACCAAAATGGTGAAAAAGCCCTTGGAATAGATAAAAATGCTATTTTTTTACCATAAGAAAGAAAATAATTATTGATTTTTCTTGTGGAGAGATTTGGAGGATAAAGAAAAACTCTCTACCTTTGCATCACGAAACGACAGAACAACGATTCGCATTCAAGTTTACTTGAATACCAAATGCCCAGATGGCGGAATTGGTAGACGCGTTGGTCTCAAACACCAATGCCTTCATTGGCATGCCGGTTCGACTCCGGCTCTGGGTACGAAGAGGAACAAAGAAATTTGTTCCTCTTTTTTTTGCTCTTTTTCTACCTGAACTTCTATTGGTGATATCTTCATCTGGTCTGCGTAGTATTGTAATTCAATCGGGTATTATTTCATAGTGTATTATTTCTTCCCTGCAAACCGCCAGTATGCACAGCCACGACTTCGCTCCCTTTCTTAAAATACCCCTTTTCTGCTAAATCGATGATGCCATACAGCATTTTGCCTGTATAGACTTGTTCGAGTTGGACTGCTGGATTATAGCTTTCAAAGTTTTTGATAAAATCTAGTAGTGTTGAATTATATTTGGCGTATCCTCCAAAATGATAGGCGTCGAGGAGAGTGAAGCGTGTAAAATCAATTGCAGGATGTTCTGAAAGTAATTCTTGAATATCTCGAAAGAGTCCCTCTTTTGCTCCTTTTAGTGCTACAATTCCTATGATATGCGTAGGGGCATTGCTCGAAGCAAGTATGCCTGCAATGGTACCGCCCTTACCAACTGCCGAAACGATATAGTCAGGTTGGGTTTGTTGGTAAATCTCTTGACTCAATTCTGCTAAACCTTTTAAAGCTAAATGATTGCTACCACCTTCGGGTAGGTAATAGGCTTTTTCTAAAGCTACATTTTCCTGCTTCAATTGTTCTAAAATCTCCTCTTTATCTCGATAAGCTGTTCGACTGACAAACCTGAACTGCATTCCATTTTCGGCTGCATATTGCAATGTGGGACTCGACTGTGGATTTAGTTCATCGCCACGAATGATTCCTAGTGTATCAAACCCAAAAACTTTCCCTGCGGAGGCAGTGGCATAGATATGATTTGAATAAGCCCCTCCAAAAGTAATGAGCTGCTTGGCGCCTTGCTGTTGGGCTTCTACCAAATTATACTTCATTTTTCGCCATTTGTTTCCTGAAATACTTGGATGAATTAAGTCATCGCGTTTCAAAATCAATTTGACACCTACTTTTTCTAAAACAGGATGAAAAATTGTTTGTACAGGAGAAACAGGAAGCTCAAATGATGGGGAAATTAGCATATTCAAAATCTAAAATGTTGGGTTTGGGAGTGAAATTTCGATAAAAATATCTTGATTTTCATCCTGATGAAAGTCGTTTCCTATAGCTCAATTGCCTTTTTAGAATAACTAAAACAAATGGTATGTTTTTGAAAATCAGGCATTTGGCTTGTTGTTTTTTTGATATAAGATTTGCTTCGCAACTTATTCGGGTTTTCTTTCTTAAAAATTAATAATTTTGTACTTGAAAACACGAAATTATGCAAGAACTGGAAGAAGACGAAGAAGAATTATACGAACATCATCGAATGATAGTAGAAAAAGGTCAAGAACTGGTGCGTCTTGACAAATACTTGATGATGCGCATGCAAAATGCAACTCGAAACAAGATTCAAAATGGAATAGATTTAGGACTTGTTAAAGTCAACGAAAGCGTAACCAAAGCAAGTTATAAAGTAAAACCTTATGATGTTGTCACGGTATCTTTACCACACCCTCCACGTGAAGGTGGTATCGAGCCTGAGAATATTCCTTTGGACATTGTTTATGAAGACGACGATTTGTTGGTAGTCAATAAGCCTGCTGGAATGGTGGTTCACCCTGCTTTTGGACATTGGGAGGGGACACTAGTGAATGCTTTGGTATATCATTTTCAAAATTTGCCCACCCATCGTAATGGAGAGGCACGCCCAGGCTTGGTACACCGTATCGACAAAGAAACTTCTGGCTTGTTGGTAATCGCCAAAAACGATTATGCCATGACACATTTGGCTAAACAGTTTTTTGACCATAGCATCGAGCGTACTTACTATGCGCTGGTTTGGGGCGAACTGAAAAATGAAGAGGGCACTATTACAGGACATATCGGTCGTAGCATAAAAGACCGAAAAATTCGAGCAGTATTTCCTGATGGTTCGGTTGGTAAACATGCAGTGACACACTACAAAGTTTTGAAAAACTTACGTTATGTGTCCTTGGTAAAATGTAATCTTGAAACAGGGCGTACGCACCAAATTCGTGTGCATTTCAAGCATATTGGTCACCCACTTTTCAATGATAGCACTTATGGTGGCGATAGAATTTTGAGAGGAACTTTGTTTTCAAAATATGAGCAATATGTAGGCAACTGTTTTAAGATTTGCCCTCGTCATGCTTTGCATGCAAAATCGCTCGGTTTTATTCATCCCACTTCTGGAAAGTTTATGCAGTTTGATTCAGAATTACCTGAAGATATGCAAAATCTGCTTGAAAAATGGGAGAAATACGTGAACAACGAATAGATTTTTTTTATTATTTTGTAATTCAAAGCTGATACTTTTCATCGTGATAAGTGTTCATTTTTGTTACAAATATGATTTGAGTAACTCATGATTTAAGCAAACATCGTGTTGACATTTATTCATGAATTATCGCTAAAATAGTATTGATTATTTTCTAAAAGATTTCCCATTTTTTAGTTGATGTGTAAATGGATTTTCACATTTGTTTACACGATTTTTTGAGTTCTTAACAATTTGTTCTTGTAAAGCCATGAATACCTTTGTTACCGAAACAGAAGATTTAGTCGATTATTTAGCAGGCATCGAACGAGCTAAAAGACCTAAAAAGGCCAAGTCCTTAAAAAACTACATTTCCACGTTTTTTGTGGGCTCGCATCCTCCTCAAAATCCACATAACCTCTTGCGGGAATTAGAGCAAAAAGGTTGGATTTTTATCGGATTGAATGGAGATATTATTTACAATTTTTAGAAACAAATTAATTTCTCTGAAAATGTAAGCTTAGTCAGTTGTTAGGTGAAAGCCTCGCAACTGACTTTTTTATTATATTTGAAAAATCATCACTGAAATAAATAGACTATCAACAAAGCATATTCAGTCTTTCTTTATTTCCTAAAACCATTTCCCAATGTCTGTTATTATTAGAAAATTTACTCCTGAAGACCTCCCAGTGATGTTTGACTTGATTATGGAGTTGGCAGTATACGAAAAAGCTCCTGAGCAGGTGACTAATACCGTAGAACAAATGTATATCGACGGATTTGGTGAAAACCCTGTTTATGGGGCAATCCTTGCTGAAGTAGATGGCGAAGTGGTAGGTATGTCGCTGTATTACTACCGTTATTCTACTTGGAAAGGCAAACGTTTGTATTTGGAGGACTTGGTAGTTCGTGAAAAAATGCGTGGTAAGGGCGTAGGTGAAAAACTCTTGGAAGGAACTTTTGATATCGCCAAAGAAAATAACTGTACGGGTTTGATGTGGCAAGTGTTAGATTGGAATGAACCTGCGATTAATTTCTACAAGAAATTTGGCGCTCGCTTCGATGCTGGTTGGATTAATGTGCATATTGATTATTAGGGACTAGGGGAGAGGGTTTAGGCAAGAGTTTCATGACAATTTGGGATGTGGGATTTCGGAGTTATTACCAGTCTGTAAAATTCCGAAATCCCACATCTCAAATCCGCAATCCAAAGCAATCTCCACTAGTTCAAGACTTAGTCTTGGACTCATTTTTTCAACAGTTTTCAACTGTTTTTTAAAAAATCCAATGAAAAAGTCTAAATACCAAAAAGTTTTTCCCAGAGCCGATAGCCAAAAGCCGATAGCCAAAGCATAGAACCCGTCCAATCCAAACCCATGACTTTTAGGAATAGACTTCAATATTTTTTAGTAAAACGCTTACAGATTTCCAATAAAAAAGCGCTTGAGCTTATTTCAGTTGGTGCGTGTAGGGTGGCTAGTAAACAGGTATTTGAAAATGTAGAAATACAGCCCTTTGAGGAGATTATTTGCGATGGTGAAATATTACGAGAAGAAAAAAAACTGTATTATATCGCTTTTTATAAACCTGTTGGAATAGAAACAACACTCAATCAAGCTATTCCCGATAATCTACAAGCTATTTTACCTTTCGAAGAAAAACTCTTTCCTGTCGGTCGTCTCGATAAAGCATCAGAAGGACTTTTACTGCTCACCAACGATGGAAGAGTTTTTGATAAAACACTCCGTAAAGAGCATCAAACCGAAAAGGAATATATCGTAAAGGTTGACAAGCCGATTACAGCCTCTTTTATTCAGCAAATGTCTAGCGGCATTACGATTATGGGACAAACAACGCTCCCATGTTTGGTAGAGGCCATTGATGAGTACAAATTCAGAATTATCCTAGTTCAAGGACTCAATAGGCAAATACGTCGAATGTGTTACAAACTAGCATACGAAGTTTTGTCCCTGAAAAGAATCAGAATAGATCAAGTCCATCTCGAAGATTTACAACCGAATGAATACCGAGAAGTTGGAGAGTTGATAGGCGCATGATAGGTGACTTTTTCATCAGACTAATAAATCATCGGATATGAATGAGCTAGACTCCAAATCCGAAATCAAAAATCCCAAATCCCAATCGAAAGATGTCTTTGCATTACAATGTGTCAATAGATACTGGAGGAACATTCACTGATTGCATAGCAACGGATTCCGAAGGAAAAATATACCGAAAAAAGATTTTATCCAATGGTACTTTGCGTGGGCAAGCCGTAGCCTCAGTTTCTGAAAAGTGCCTTAAAATAAAAGAATCATGGTATTTGTCAAAAGATATTTTGGCAGGATATCAATTGTATAGCCTCGACCAATCATTTGAGTCGAAGGTAATATCTTATGATTTTGAGGAAAAGATATTGACCCTTGACTTACCCGTTCCAAGTGATTTGATTGGAAAAAACTTTGCACTCACTGCTTTTGAAGAAGCACCAGTATTGGGCGCAAGGCTCATTACTGAAACTGCTTTACATGAGGCTTTTCCTTCTATCGAATTGCGAGTAGGTTCGACCAAAGGAACTAATGCTTTGTTGGAATTGAAGGGTGCCAAAACTGCTTTTTTAGTCAGTAAAGGATTCAAGGATTTATTGGTAATAGGCAACCAAGCCCGTCCTGATATTTTTGCGATGAAAATCGAGCGTCCTGAACCCTTGTATGCATTAGTCGAGGAGATTTCGGAAGTAATAGACGCCAACGGTGAAGTTTTGCAAGCTATAGATATTACGCAAATAGACGAGCTAATTCAAAAACTTAAGGTTGCTGAAATAGAATCTGTAGCAATTTGTTTGAAAAACTCTTATCGAAATCCTGTTCATGAAATTGCGCTCAAAGAGGCTTTAAGTCCACATTTTGAGTTTATCCATATCTCCACAGAATTAAGCTCACAGATCAAGTTTCAACAACGAGCTGAAACTACGGTGGTCAATGCTTATTTATCACCTGTGATACATCGTTACTTGAGCAATATTGCCTCCAAAGTAGGCGAAGGCAATATGAAGGTAATGACTAGTGCAGGGAGTTTAGTTAGATATGACGCTTTTCATCCGAAAGATAGCCTGTTTTCAGGTCCAGCAGGTGGTGTGGTTGGTGCATCTAAAGTGGCTCAGAAAGCTGGTATCCAACAATTTATCGCCTTTGATATGGGCGGTACAAGTACCGATGTGGCTCGTTATGACCATGAACTAGAATATCAGTTTATCCAAAAAATTGGGAATGCCCAAATTTTTAGCCCAGCCTTGGCCATCGAGACGGTAGCCGCAGGTGGGGGGTCTATCTGTGCTTATGATGGATATAAATTGAGTGTTGGTCCCGAAAGTGCTGGCTCATGGCCAGGTCCCGCTTGTTATGGCGCTGGTGGCCCCTTAGCGATTACAGATGTCAATTTGTTGTTGGGACGTTTGGATAGTACGCAGTTTGGTATACCTGTTTTTGTGGATGGTGCTAAAAAGCGTTTGGAAGAAATTCTATCAAGCATCGAAAATAATACAGGAACTCGTCCCCAAGCAGAAGAAATATTAGAGGGTTTTAGAGCTATTGCCAATGAAAAAATGGCAGAAACTGTTCGTAAGATATCCATAGCCAAAGGATATGCTACTACTGATTATGCGCTTGTGGCTTTTGGTGGGGCAGGAGGCTTGCATGTGTGTGGAATAGCTGAATTATTGGGTATTTCAAAAATATTATTACCGCTAGATGCTGGTTTATTGTCGGCTTACGGCATATCGCAGGCGCAAGTAGAGCGTTTTGCCGAGGCATCAGTGTTGGAGATTTATGATAAAAATCTTGATAAAGAGTTAGAAAGAAATTATCAGGACTTGGCAACAAAAGCCATGCTAGAATTAGAGAAGGATGGCATAGAATTTCATCAAAGTTATATCAAACATCGCTATGTTTATTTACGCCTTAAAGGACAAGATGCAAGCTTAGAAATAGAGTGGGACGGCTTCGAAAAAAGTATTCAAATATTTGAGGAAAAGTATCGTCAAATTTATGGTCACTGGACTGAAAATCGTGCCATTGAGGTAGAGAATATCCGTTTGATTGCAGCTCAAAAGCAAGATACTTTTGAAGAAAAAAGTCAAGTAGTTTTGACGAAAAAGCAAGCTATCCCCTCACATACGATACAAGCTTGGGTGGAGGGACAGTGGCAAGAAGTTCCAGTTTTTCTACGTGAACAATTAAAGGCGGGTTCAGTAATTACAGGTTTTGCTTTACTACTCGACCGATTTAGTACAACCGTTGTTGAGAAAGGTTGGGAGTTACAATTGTCCAATAACGGCTCTGCTATTCTGACTAAGATTGATACTGTTTTACAGGAAAAAGTCATTTCTGCTGAACAAGATATAACCCAATTAGAGCTTTTTACGAATCGCTTTATGTCGATTGCTGACAATATGGGTGTTTTGTTACAAAGAACCTCACTTTCTGTCAACGTAAAAGAGCGTCTTGATTTTTCGTGTGCCTTACTCGACCACCAAGCCGAACTCATCGCCAATGCGCCACATATCCCTGTGCATTTGGGGAGTTTGGGTGTATGTGTAAGAAAACTTTTAGCTCAAGTTACCCTTAAAAAGGGGGATATCGTTATTACAAACCATCCCAAATTCGGAGGCTCTCATTTGCCTGATGTAACGCTGATAGCGCCAGTTTATACCAAACAAGGCGATAAACTTATAGGCTATGTAGTAAACAGATGTCACCATTCAGAAATAGGAGGGATTCGTCCAGCCTCGATGCCACCTGATGCCAAAAATTTAGCAGAAGAAGGCGTTGTGATTTCACCAGTTTTTTTATCAAAAAATGGAAAAATTGATTGGACAGAAATAACAGAATTACTGCAAAATGCGCCGTATCCTTCCAGAGCAGTTGATGAAAATTTAGCAGATTTGAATGCGGCTTTAGCCTCAATCAAAAACGGAGAGCTGACTCTTCAGCAATTAGTGGAGGAACATGGTCTCGAGCGTGTGCATTATTACATGAACTTACTCAAGACTTATTCTGCTGAGAAAATGCTTGAGCGTTTGCGAAAATTCCCTGATGGAGCATATCATGCTGTCGAGCTACTCGATGATGATACCCGACTTGAAGTAAATTTGACCTTGAAAGAGGGGCGTTGTTTGATAGATTTTACGGGCACTTCTGGTGTTCACCAAGGGAACTTGAATGCTAATGAGGCCATTGTCAACTCGGTGGTAATATATGTGCTTAGAGTTTTGTTAGAGAGTAATATTCCTCTCAATGATGGATTGTTGAGAGTTGCCGAATTGGTTATTCCGAATAATACGTTATTGAGTCCTATTTTTTCAGAAAATCCAGAGGAATGCCCTGCGGTAGTTGGAGGTAATGTAGAACTTAGTCAACGTTTAACTGATACCTTGTTCAAAGCCTTTGGGATTATGGCTTGCTCGCAAGGTACGATGAATAATACCCTGTTTGGCAACGACTCGTTTGGATATTACGAAACCATTTGCGGAGGAAGTGGAGCTGGCAATGGCTTTGACGGAACATCTGGTGTCCATACGCACATGACCAATACCCGAATCACTGACCCTGAAATATTAGAAAAGCGCTATCCAGTTCGTCTCGAATCTTTTGGGATTCGCGAAGGCTCAGGTGGAAATGGGCAATATCGAGGCGGAAATGGTATCACTCGTGCCTTTCTCTTTTTAGCACCTGTGAAGCTATCTATTTTGACGCAACATCGAAAATATGCACCTTATGGAATAAATGGTGGAGAGAATGGACAGTGTGGTGAACAGTTTATTTTGAAAGCATCTGGCGAAAAAATACTATTGGCTGGAGTTGATGGTGCCGAATTGGAAATAGGAGATAGGCTGATCATGAAGACGCCAGGGGGAGGAGGCTACGGGAATTCAATAGCTTCATTGACCCACAACTAGTACGAGACTTTGTCTCGAACTAGTTGTGTATTCAGCTTTAAACTGTTCAAAAAAAAGGTCCAAGACAAAGTCTTGAACCAGTAGTATTAGACGGTATTAAAAGATTATTTCTTACCTAGCCATAACAGTGTATTAGTAATTAACTGACGATAGTTTTGATTGGCAAATTGATATGATAATGTAGCATTTGTTCCGCCTTCATAATCCATATCGTTGTGTCCCATATTGATGTATGCCATTTTGTATTTTTTGTTAGTCCACATCACAGGATAATAACCACAATACCAAATTTCATGATTTTTGGGCCCTGTTCCCAATGGGTAACTTTTCTCAGAAATAGCTAATAGAATCTCAATATCAGGATTTTGACGTAAATCATGTTCCCAGCTATACCATTCGTTGGGCGCAGTGGTAAACTCTTTTTCTAATTTCTTCAAACTAGGATGCCCCTTTTTCTCCATTTTCAAAATGGCCGAAGTGGGTCTCCAAGTGTTTCCTTCATATTGTCCTGCTCCCAAAAATTGATTATGATACCAATCCCAGTTTTGAGGATAGGCAGACTTATCCAGAGCAAATGCCGCAAAGTGAAATCCTAACCAAGCACCACCATTTTTCATGTAGTTTTCAAATGCTTCCCTTTGCGCAGGTTGCTCAGGTCGAGTATCCAGAAATAATACAACATCTACTGATTTTAACACTTCAGTATTTAAAGAGTCCCAATTGCTAGTAGCATGGTAACTAAACTTTTTTTCCTTGGCTAGTTGTCCAAACCAAGTGTTGGCCTCTTTCACAAAACTGATATGCGCCAAATCATTCTTTCCTGTGTAAAATGCCAAGACCTTAAACTTTTGAGCAATAGTGATTTGCACACTAAAGAAAGTGAAGAGTAGGGTGATTAAAAATTTCATAGTTTTAGATTAATCAATTGGGTTTGTTGAAATTATACTGATGTATAAAAGTACTTATCCTATATTGGATTAAGTGTTTGATATAGAGTTGTTTGCGTGTAAGTTTATAAAGATTTACGTTTAATAAAACTACATTGATTGATAAATCGACCTTTTTGTTTAGTCAAAATCATTTCGGCAGCACGTTTGCCCATCGCCTGAAAGTCGTTAGAAATAACAGATATACCTTCTGCCAAAATCTCTTTAATAGGTGTATCATCATAAGAAATTAGACCTATGTCTTTGCCTAACTTCCAGCCTTTTTTGTTTGACCAGTTGATAAAACGAACTAAATCATTTTCTCGGAAAACTAAATAGGCATGATCTTTTTGTAAATGTTCCTCTTCTTCTAAATCTGGAATGATTTCAAAAGGTATTTGATTTTCGAGACAATATTTCTTGAACCCATTAATAATCCCAACAGGTGTGTATTGAAAACTTTTGCTGCTCAGGACTAATGAAAGAGTTTGATATTTGGCAATCAAATTCTGAGCCTCTGATAAACCTTGATAAACATTATGCTCAAAATCTTGGTACAGCAAGGCGAAGTCTTCTCCAAAAGAAGGAACATCAATATCCAATAATAACAGCTTTTCTTTGGGAATCTGTTTCAAAATATCAGAAACATCCTGATTGAAGTGTGGCATTACTACATAGAAATTGTAGTGGCCTAAGTTGTTGAGAATCAAGTTTTCAAAAACTTTGATATTATGGTGATGGAAAAAAATGTTGACATTGACATCTTCTCCGAGTCCTTCCACAATCGCATCGTATAAAATTTCTTTGTAGGGAGTAAGAGCATCAAACAACACAAAAATGTTCATCTGACTCCGAGTATCGGTACTATTCACGTAAAAGCCTTTCCCATGATGTGATGTCACCAAGCCTCTCTCGCGCAGTTCGTCGTAAGCCTTAGTTACAGTCATACGAGCCATGCCAAAATTTTGGGCGACTTCATTGATTGAAGGAAGTTGTTGACCTCTGGCGAGTCTTCCGTTCTCAATCGAATCGATGATATATTCTATAAGTTGCTGATATTTAGGTTTACTCGATTGCGAATCGATTAGAGCAAAATCTTTCATTAATGAGAATAGAATCTTTATAGTATTTATTCATCGTAGTTGAAAAATTTCTTAAAATCAACTACAAAACGTTGTCATACAGTTTGACTAATAAATAAGGAAAATGTTTATTAAACTATACGAAATGACCTGAAAGAAGATTGTTGAAAATAGCTAATGATATTTTCTATAGAAAAAAATCATTGTCTCAAAACTTCAATCTTTCTTCACTCAAATTTGCTTCTTCGGTAATATAGTAGTTTAAAATAACTAAAAAATAATGCGAACATCAAAAAAATAGAGGAATTCTAACCAATTTGTACAAATTATTATTGAAATTATTTTGAATAGCAAAAAATGTCTTTATATTTGCCTTGAAATTTTAACATAGCATAGTGTAGCATAGTTTACTCATTTAAAGTATCTTCTTTTAGATAAAGTACAACTAGCTTTCAAAATATACGTTCGATATATCAGATGCTTAAGCAGTCGATATTTTGTTAGTTTTTGTTTATAAAAATGGTTAATGGTGTACAATGTCTGACGGAGTCACACAGCGGTGTCTCCGCAGGCAATTGTCTTAAACATTTCAGAAAAGATTTCTCCTACTTTTAATATATAAACAGAATCCATTTGGTTTACAAATGGATTTTTTTGTTGTTAGATTTTTTAAAATTGTTTTAAATGGATTTTTAATTGCATTATTTAAAGTAAAATACAAGAGGGGCAAAAAAAAATATTAAAATTATTGTCAAATGATTAAACCATTTTTTTAATTTGCCATCAGAAGTCACAAAACAGTTATTCCACAGTATTTCAAAATTGATACATGAGGTTATATCTTAAAATATTCTTAATTTTTGTCCTTGCAAGTTTCAAGGTGGCTATCTCTATGGCCGCTGATTTGGGACAGACAAATGAGAATATTAAAAGATGCGCTGTATCAGCATCGAAAAATACAAATGCTCTTCAGTTTAGTGAAGAAAATCTTTCAGAAAGTGAAGAAAATGAAGAAGACGCTACTCATCCTTTTGCTTCTGCTGCAATATTGTCTTTTTCTCCATTTTACGATTTATTTACCAGTTACCTGATTGCCGAACAAAATCGCAAGATCAATTATACATTCTTCCAAAAATACTCCTCAGATCAACAGCTCTTTATGCTGTTCAAAAACTTTAGAATTTAGGACTTTATGATTGGCAACATTTCTTTTTAAAGAGATGTGATAAACCACTTGGTGTAGGTCAAGATTGATCAGCTCCTGAGGCAGACACATTCTTTTTCAAAGAAATGGATTGCTTAGTTTTTTCATAAATTTCTTATGAGCATTTTGTTTCGCCTACCGAAAAATATACTTTAGTGTAAAGTTGATATAGCCAATAATTATTTAATTTTAAAGCATAGCAAATACTTACTTTTGTAAGTAAACTAGTTACGTATAACCAATAGTTTGAACTAGATATTGGTAACAACATAACTAAATAAAACTACTTGTAGGAGGCAACGTTTTGAGAAAGGGAGTAGTCAAAAATTATACCTGTTAAGGTAAACAAAATGATAAATTGGTGTGTAGAAAGTAACTGAGGTGTTGTTCCATTTACATTTTGGACTCGAAAGGGTCGAACACTTTCACCGAAAGTGTCTGGATTTAGAAAACTGATTATAGCAATAATTTAGTTTGTATGTGGTTTATTATATCTATTGGGTTGACGAGATTCGTCAACCCAATGTTGTTTTTAGACGATTACATTCTTACAAGCCACGAACTAAATGATAGAAAGTCTATGTTTTTTCTGTAGTTTTGAATAAATATTATTAACCTGATTAGAACACTGTCGGGTTGGCGCATACAGAGTTAAAACAGTAACCTTATGAAGTTATTATTGATAGAAGATGAAGCAAAAACTGTTCAGTCCCTTAGCAAAGGATTGAAAGAATCAGGTTTTGAGGTGGATTATTGTTATGATGGTTTGATTGGCAAACACTTAGCTAAAAAAAATACCTATGATGTTATTGTCACCGACATTATTATGCCAGGGCTCAATGGGATCGAATTATGCAAAGAATTGAGAAAAGAAGGTTTAACCACGCCCATTTTGATGCTGACGGCCTTAGGTGATCTTCAAGATAAAGTTGTAGGGTTTGATGCTGGAGCTGATGATTATTTGGTAAAGCCATTTGAATTTGTAGAGCTCTTAGCCCGTATCCGTGCGTTGTCTCGCCGTAGTACAGGTGTGAGTATACACAAAAATACCCTGACATTTATGGATTTAGAAATGAATCTAGATTCGAAAGTGGTATTGCGTTCGGGTGTAAAAATTCCCCTAACAGCCAAAGAATTTGAATTATTAGAAATGTTGCTTCGTAATCAAGGAAAAGTGCTCTCAAAAGTAGAAATTGCCGAAAAGGTTTGGGATGTTAGTTTTGATACTGGAACGAATGTTATTGAGGTGTATATCAATTTGTTACGAAAAAAAGTAGATAAGGATTTTCCTCAAAAGCTTATCCATAATGTGTATGGAATGGGTTATGTGTTGAAATCAGAATAAATGCTCAAACGCTATGCGCATTCGCTTTAAACTTACTTTACAATTTACCCTTTTGGTATCCCTAATTGTGCTTTTGTCATTTTTAGGGATTTATTATTTTACCCATACTTATATTGAGAATAGATTTTATTCTCGTTTGAGGTCGAAAGCTATTACCACTGCAGAACTCCTCGTAAAAGTTGACCAAATTGACTCAAAGCTATTGAAGGTCATCGAAAAAACGAATAAGGACGTTTTGTACAAAGAGAAAATTTCGATTTACAATTATAAAAACGAGGAAATTTATACCAACAACGATACCGTAAAAGTTGTGGTAACACGGAAGTTTCTTAACGACGTGCGCCTCGAAGGAACTGCCACTACGACTTATCAGGACATTCAGATTTTGGGAATTCCGTATTACGATAAATATAACCGTTTGTTGGTATTAGCGGGTGGTGTCGATCAGCAAGGTCTTGAAACCCTGCGAGATTTGCAACGTATCCTGATTTCCTTATATATCATTATCGTTTTTACCTCTGCCATATTTGGTTGGATTTTCGCGGGGAGGGCTTTATTGCCAATTGCCGAGGTAATAAATGAGATGAATGATATCTATCCTAACAACCTCAAAAAGCGCTTGAAAGTCCGAAATGTGAAAGATGAAATAGGGCAGTTGACATTTACCTTTAATAATCTTTTGACTAGGGTAGAGGAGGCTTTTCAACATCAGCAGGTATTCATTTCAAATGTGAGTCATGAGCTTAAAAACCCCTTGACTAAGATTATCTCTCAGCTGACTGTATCGTTGCTCAACCGACGAACGGAGGAGGAATATCAAGAAACGATGGAGTCGGTTTTACAAGATGTAAAAGACTTAAACCTTCTAACAAATACCTTACTCGAACTTACTAAACTAAGCGACGATAGTCTGCCCAATAGATTTACGAGCATCAGGATTGACGATATTATTTGGGAAGCAAGAAGCTCTCTACTGAAAGTGCACAAAAACTACGGCATTTCGATTGAGTTTTCTGAGAATATCGATTCCGATGAGCAATTGAGTATTTTGGGCAATGGTCAGCTATTGAAAGTAGCATTTATGAATCTTATTGAAAATGGCTGTAAATTTTCTAATAACCAGACGATTAATGTGAATATAGGTTTTGATAAAGGACTATTTTTGGAGTTTATCAACAAAGGTGCGGTGATTGACACCAAAGACCAAAAACTAATTTTCCTTCCCTTTTTCCGTTCTAAAAAAACAGCAGATACGCGAGGTTATGGGATTGGATTGCCTCTCGCTGAGAGAATTATCAAACTTCATAAAGGGAATTTATATATTAAAGAGTCTACCTTAGATAGAACTGTCTTTAAAGTACAATTCTTTGAAGAAAAAGTTATAGTTGTTAACTAGATTTTAATTTTATCTTCATTTAATCTTAAAGATTTATTCCTTATTTTATGGTAAGAAAAGGCTAGAGCAGGGTAAAAATGAAATAGTCAAGAAACGCTTTTTCACATAAAGAAGATTTTAGTACTATTAACATAGGTGTTTAAGGTGCTTAGTTTCTGCAGTTGTATGGAGCTGCAGAAACTTTTTTTTGCTATGTTAACACAACAATCCGTCATTACATCATTTGCTTGTTATTAATAAAATTTTTAATTTAAGGTAAGTGAAAACGAATGTTGGTACTAATGCAAAATACGATTTAATTTTAGGGCTTTCGACACTAAGCTATTGGTATTGGGCAAAATATAATCAATTTGAGTGTAAAATTTTGATGTTAAAATTTACATTCTAAATTCAGTACTAATACTTAAGTGATAGTAAGCGACCAGCAAAATGGAAATTATTTTGTGAATCTCACAGTGAAGTAGAATGGCGGAGTAGGAGAAATCGTTTTAGTCAGAGAAATTATGATTGTAATCAACCAAAAAAATACAAACGTGACCACCAAAAATGCGACCTTGTCTAAGCTCTATTGGGTGACTGGTCTCGTTACAATTTGTTTTATGGGGTCAATCGCTGCAAATTGGTACCAATGGCGCGAACGAATTGTTGTCGTTGAAAACCTCAGAGAAGCGCTCATTAAGCAAGACTCAACATTGGCTAGTAAATTAGAGTCAGACAAAGAAATTGAAAGATTAAAGAAAAAGTTAATACGCCGTTCCAAAGCCTCTCGCAGAGTTGTTGCTCCACAAAATGGGAATGTTATCCTCACCCAATCTGACATTAGATAGAGATTAGAATTTCTTTAATTATTGCTACATTTGGTTATTCTTTATGAATTATTTCTATTTTATATTAGAATAGTTATGAAAATGTATTTTCATTTAGCAAAAAAACTCTAATCGTATTCTAATCTGAAATAAAAAATCTATATGTTTGGTGTAGAATTATAGCGAGCCTTTTCTGCTCTGATTCCATAATAAACCAACATCAAACAAAATGCATAATTCAGTTCAATATTATAAAGACGCTTTATTCAAAAGCGACTGGAAATCTGGTTTGTCAGTATTTCTGGTAGCCTTACCTTTATGTTTAGGTATCGCACTCGCCTCTGGCGCTCCTCTCTTTTCAGGTATTTTGGCAGGTATCGTAGCAGGTACTTTTGTCGCTTTACTTTCGGGTTCCGAAATTTCGGTAAGTGGACCCGCAGCTGGTCTAACGGTAATCGTGGCAACAGCCATTCACGACATAGGCTCTTTTCAAGGGTTCTTGGTCGCCGTTGTGCTGGCTGGTGTCATTCAACTGGCACTTGGACTTATCAAAGCAGGTAAGTTTAGCGCTTATTTTCCCGAAAGTGTAATACGAGGTATGTTAGTTGCCATAGGTATTGTGATTATTTTAAAGCAAATCCCGCACGCACTTGGCGACGACCAGGACTATGAAGGCGAGTTTGAATTTGAGCAAGTAGCTGATCACCAAAATACTATCACTGAGTTGATTCGCTCGGTAGTAGATTTTAATTACGGTGCTGTCACGATTGCTATTGTTTGTTTGGCTGTAATATTGCTTTGGGAGCGTGCTGCCAAAAAGTACAAGGGTATTTTTGCCATGATTCCTGCGGCCTTAGTGACTGTATTAGTAGGTACGCTCATGAACGAAGCTTATCGTATATATCAGCCGTTTTATTATTTGGGAAATTCTCCTATTCACATGGTAAATATTCCTAAAATGAACGGAGTTGGAGATTTTGTAGCAGCATTTTCTTTTCCTGATTTTTCTGCACTGATGACTACCAAGGTTTATATTGTTGCATTTACGTTAGCAATTGTAGCAAGCCTTGAAACATTACTTAATTTGGAAGCTTCCGACGCTATAGATCCTCAGAAAAGACAGGCGTCGCCTGATAAAGAATTGGTTGCGCAAGGAATAGGCAATATGATTTCAGGTTTGATTGGTGGATTACCAATTACTTCGGTTGTGGTGAGAACTTCAGCCAATGTATACTCTGGTGCTCGTACTCGTATGTCTTCATTCGTACATGGGATGCTGTTGCTGGGATCGGTACTTTTGATTCCTAATTTACTAAACAAAATCCCCTTATCATCTCTTGCTGCCGTACTTTTGACAGTCGGGTACAAACTTGCACATCCAAAAGTATTTGTAAAGGTATTTAAAGAAGGTTATGACCAGTGGATTCCGTTTGTGATAACGATTTTGGTAATTGTGTTCAAAGATTTGTTATTCGGTATTTTTATAGGAACTGGAGTAGGATTAATATTTGTATTGTTTACAAACTTTCACTCTGCGGTTTCGTTTGTGAGAGAAGGGAAACATGTACTTATTCAATTTAATAAAGATGTATCTTTTTTAAACAAGCCCAAAATCAAACAAATATTGCTTAGCCTAGAAGATGGTGACGCCGTTTATGTTGATGCTACCAAAGCACAGTTTATAGACCATGATATTTATAATCTATTATATGAATTCAAAGCGGCCGCATATCGTCGAAATATAGAGGTAGATTTCAAAAAAGTATCAAGAAAAATACAAGGAGACATAAATCAGTACTTACCAGAGTCGGTTTCCGCGCATTAATTCGTAACTTTGAGCATTCAATAAAATAACTCAAAGTTCATCAGCAATAAAAATGAAATTTTAATGGGTGTTATTCCATTCTTATCATTTCATTTTCTAGTTATAATCAATGTTCGAATATACTCTGACAGTAAACCTATAGCTTTGACAAAGTATCAGAGTATTTACAAGTTACAAACAAGTTTCGATGAAAGATTACAAAAAACTATTGCTCAACAACAAGGCTTGGGCAGCTGACCGCTTGTCGATGGACGAGACCTATTTTGAAAGATTGGCAAAAGACCAAAAGCCTGAATTTCTTTGGATTGGTTGTGCTGATAGCCGTGTACCTGCGGAAGAAATCACCAATACTCAGCCAGGTGATGTGTTTGTTCATAGAAATGTGGCTAACATGGTGGTACATACCGATATGAACCTTCTGTCGGTATTACAATATGGCGTTGAAGTTTTGAAAGTAAAGCATATCATTGTATGTGGTCATTACAACTGTGGTGGTGTAAAAGCTGCAATGGGAAATGATGATTTTGGTTTGATTAACAAGTGGTTACGCAATATCAAGGAAGTGTACGCTAAGCACGAAGTAGAGTTAGGTGGTATTGAAAGCGAAGCTCAAAGATTCAACCGTTTGGTTGAACTTAATGTACATGAGCAAGTTAAAAACTTGGCTAAAACAACCATTATTCAGCATGCTTGGCAAAATGGTGAGTATCCTCACTTGCACGGATGGGTATTTGACTTACATACTGGATTAATCAAAGAAGTATTAAATATTGATTCTCCTGATCAGATTGATCCAATCTTCCGTTATAAAATTTAGTTTTAACTAAGCAAAAAGCCGATAAGAAGTAGTTTATTCTTCGTATCGGCTTTTTTGTTACGTTTTTATCCCTATTTAAACAATTTTCACATTTTCAATTTCTTCTATCATCGAAATCAATTCCACCTTTTCTGTATATACTGCATTAAAGGCAAATGGTTTCTTTTTTAGTACATATTGGTAAATAAAAAAGTCTGTTTCGGGTGTCGGAAATGAGTCTATGTTTGTAAAATCATGCCATTCTAAAATTCCTTCATTACAGATAGGTGGTTCGAAATAGTCTACCTCAGCCTCATAAATAAAGCTCATCCAGTTGTATTTAGAAGGAGATGTTTCGACCAAAGTACCACAAAAACGCATAGAGTCTAATGACAAACCAGCTTCTTCGCTAACCTCTCTTATAGCTGCATCCTTTGGATTTTCGTAAGGGTCAACTTTTCCGCCTACAGGTACATATAGTCCCTTTAGAGGTTCGTTGAATCTTTTTAGTAGTAAAAAGTTGGTCTGGTTTCGGAGAATACAAATCACCGCTACTCTTTTTAGTCCTTCCATTTGTGTAATTTTCCTCCTAATTTTTGATTCTGGTACTCAAGATTGCTCCTAAGCCTCCTAAAATTACTAATGAAGATAGCGCAATTTTCAAAGACGTGAATTCGGCAATATAGCCAATCATGACTGGCCCAATCATAAAACCTGATATACCAACAGTTGAAATCGCCGCTAATGCTACTCCTGCTGACATAGTTTTAGAATGTCCCGCTTCGCTGTAAATAAGTGGTACGACAGTTGATAATCCAAGTCCTGTAATTGAGAAACCGAGAATAACAGTCCAAGATATAGGCAATGCAAGCGCTAAAATCATTCCGACAGTTAGGAGTGAACAATTGAGAATCAGAGTTTTTTTAAGACCTAATTTTGCTACTGTTTTGTCACCGATTATTCTGCCTATGACCATTGTAATAGAGAATGCTGTAAATGCTGCTGTGGCATATTGTGAAGCATTGCCCAATATTTGTTTATAATATAATACACTCCAGTCGGCCATTGCGCCTTCGCAAAGCATTCCACAAAAACAAATAACCCCTAAAAGCATTAGTGCTTTGTCGGGTAAGGCAAATAATGGTTGTGCCTCCGACGATTTGAAGTCTTTTGCTATTAAATATTGGTAAACAAACAAGGCTACAATGATGTCCAAAATACCAACTGTACTCAAATGCCATACCGTAGAAATGCCTTGTGAGGCCAGAATACCACCCAATGCGGCTCCAATCATAAAGCCTATACTGAAAATGGCATGAAACGACGACATGATGGATTTGCTCATGGTTTTTTCAACATTGACCGCCTGCACATTCATCGAAATATTGAGAAGGTCACCTCCGAAGCCAAATATGAAAAGCGCCATGGCTAGTTGCCAACCTTGGTTAGCGATTCCCAAAAAAGGCATGGATAGCAAATAAATAATAGCAGCAATCACCGTAACTTTTCGGCTACCGATGTAGTTGATAATCACACCAGCCAATGGCAAAGCTGATAAGCTCCCAATGGGCATAGCAAACAAAACGGTGCCTAATGCGGCATCGCCTAGGCCTAATTTCTCCTTTACATCTGGTATGCGTGAAGCCCAACTTGAAAAACTGAGTCCAGAAATAAAGAATAGTGCGTTGGTTGCCAAACGAGCGGCTTTAGCATGATTAGACGTTAATGATAGTTCCATAAATTTTAGTATGAGTGGAAAGAATGTACAAATCTACTAAACTTCGGCGGGAAGTAGGAGAGAGCCAATTTCTTTCCAAGAATAAACACGCTGATAACCTTCGATATGGTAATTGTGCGGGGCATCGTACAATAAGCCTGTTCCTTCAAATTTTACTAAGTTTTTTTCATGGTCATCTATCAAATAATCAGCCTTAATCATGTATTTGTGTCCACAAAAAACCGTATGTTTCCAACCAATGTACGGGAAAAACTCCTCAAGCCATTCTAGTTTTTCGCTCAACGAATTGGGAAACTCCGTAGCCGCCGAAACAATGAATATTTCGTAATGGTCTTGCAATTTTTTTACAGTTTCAATCGCATCATCAAAAACTGGAAGATTACGGAAAAATCCTTTTTCATGCAAAAAGTCACGAATAGGGAAATATTGCTCATAAAATTCTTTTGCCTTTTCAGGATTACTAATGTCTTCTCTGGTAAAATTTGTTCCAAGACGGAGGTTGGTTTCGGTGAGAATACCTGATGTCGTGTCAGCCAAAACATCATCCATGTCGATTGCAATACGTTTCATAAAATAAAGGGAGATAAAGTAAACAATTATTATTTATTGGGATTGGTAATTCTGAGTGCTGAATTCTGAGTCATGAATTGTGAATATAAATCTGTCCTTGCTTAAAGCTTATTACCTACAGTATTAAAATTATTCAAAAGTACATTTTAATATTTATTTAAGTCGTTGTGCAAAATAAGATTTGGTCAACTTTGAGTGTAAAGTATTGATATTTAATTATTCACCATTCACAACTCACAATTCATAACTAATGCTTGTATGTTTTTTTGAATCAGGCTACTAGCTCGATTCTATTGTTTTCGGGGTCTAAAACTACACTTTCGTAATAGCCATCTCCTGTATGTCGGGGTTCGCCGATAATCTGAACACCCTCTTTTCGCATCAATTCAGTAAGCTCATCAACTTTCTGTTCACTGCCCAACGTAAACGCAAAATGGGTAATACCCAAGGTTTCGGTTTTTGGATTTTCTCTTTCGGGAATTTGCGGTTTTTGCATTAACTCTATTCTTGCACCCGAATCAAAACTTAAAAAATATGACTGAAATTCCTTTACTGGATTATGGTATTTGGTATTACTTTTTGCCCTAAAATAGCGCATATAAAAGGTTTTTATCTTTTCTAAGTCATTTGTCCAGATTGCAATATGTTCAATAAACATAGTCTTAAGATTTAGTTGATGATGCAATTTTCCGAATAAAAACGTAAATATCAAAATGTTTTTCATTAAATTTGGGAATAAAACCGAAATAAAACGAATTTATGCTAAGAGAAGAACGCCTTCAAATTATCCTCAAAATGTTGGAAACCAATCAAAGGGTTTCGTCGGTAGAGCTATCCGAAATTCTAAATGTTTCGGACGATACCATCCGACGTGATTTGAATGAGCTAGCCGAAAATGGATTACTGAAAAAAGTGCATGGTGGCGCTGTACCTAGGTCGGCACATCCCTATAAATTGAAGGAAAGAATCAAAGTGGCTCATGAAGAGAAGATGGTTTTGGCACAAAAAGCCCAAGCTTATTTTCATGACGGACAAGTAATTTTATTGGATAATGGTTCTACCAATATGGAGGTGGCTCGTATGATGTTGCCCGATTTGAAAGCAACTGTTTTTACGAATAGTCTCCAGATTGCTCAAATTTTGTGTGAGCATCCGTCGATTCAATTGTTCTTTTTAGGAGGAAAAGTTTTCAAAGATGCACAAAATACTTACGGTGCAGAGGTGATTGAAATGCTTCAAAAAATTAGAGCAGATATATGTATTTTGGGCGTTTGCGGAATTCACCACGACATAGGTGTGACGATTCAGGATTGGGGTGAAAATCAAGTAAAACGAAAAATGGTAGATATTTCTCAAAAAGTGGTGGCTCTTGTAACGGCTTCAAAGGTAAATACCGCAGAAAGTTACGTCGTATGTACTTTGGATGAACTAGATGTGATGCTAACGGATGATTGTATAGATGAAGCACTGTTGAAAGACTATCAGAAACATGATATTGTGATTCAATAGTTGGGGAAAGTGTAGAAATTTTTCTACATAAAATTGTGGAATATAATCTACTTAGCTAGCCAAAATACACAGAATGGCAATTGGCATGAATATTTCAATAATAGAATTAAATATAATAGTGGTTAGGTATAGTTCAGAAAGGTGAGAATGATAATTCTCACCTTTTTTCTTTTTCTGCCGATGTCATCAGGCTACTTGTTGAGGAATGGGAAGACTGATAATAAATTGACTACCTTCCCCAAGAGTAGATTCTACCTCGATACTTCCTTTATGTGCTTGAATAATATTAAGCGTTGCAGAAAGACCCAAGCCCAAACCAGTTGATTTGGAGGTAAAATAGGGCTCAAACAAACGATCTATTTGTTCGGAGGACATTCCCATCCCGTTGTCTTTGATACTAATTAGATACGACGAACCCCTTACTGTAGACTTTACCTCTAGAATACCGTTGCCTGTCTCCATAGCCTCAACGGCGTTAATAACGATATTAAGTATAGCTATTTTGATTTGTTCTGCATCAATTTGCAAAAGTGTATCAATGGATAAATCTTTCTTGAGCTGAATGTTTTTGAGGTTTAAACGGTCTATTGCTTGCTGAATACTTTCTTCAATAACCAAAGAGCCAGAATACATATTAAGTGAAACCGCCGCTGGACGATATGAATTAAGTAATTCCGAAATTAGGTCACCGATTCTTTTGCTATTGCGCTGTATAATTTCTAGAAAAAAATGTAGTTCTTCATCCTGTAGTTCTGAAGCCAGTTGGTCTAAGGAGAGATTTATATTGGTCAGAGGATTACGGACTTCATGCGCAAGGGTGCGAATAAGACGCCCTGTGGCAGCTACTTTTTCAGAAATTACATGTTCTTTTTCTGCTTTTCTTACATGCGTAATGTCTCGAACTACTCCTAAAAAATGCTCCAAACCATTGCTGTCGGTTCGTTTGAAGGCATTAATCTGACAAAGTTTTTTTTCGCCTGATTTTGTCGTTAGCCATGTTTCGTAATTATCCAACTGCCCAGATTGAGCCAATTGAGTCGCAAAGTTTTGTCGACTAGCGTTGCTACCAAACATACTAATTGTTGTCATATTTCGAAGCTCCTCTGGACTATATCCTGTAAGTACCGAAACCTCTGGATTGAAATATAAAAAGCTACCATCTACGGGGCTTGTAAGTACAATTGCTTGCTGGATATTGTCAAAAATACTTTTGTACTGAGCCTCGCTCTCTCGAAGGGTTTGTAATGTTTGAGCGCGTTCTAAGGAGTAACGAATACATCTTTCAATTTTTTCGGTATCCAACTCACCTTTGATCAGATAATCCATTGCTCCAAGTTTCATAGCTTCTTCATCAATTTCTTTATGACCTTTACCCGTAAGCATAACCATAGGCGTCGATATACGATGTTCTTTTACGATTCTGAGCAAATCAAGACCTGTTTTTGCTCCTAATCTAAAATCAAAAAAACATATATCGAACTTGATTTGGGTAAGTTTGCTAATGGCCATTGAAAATGATTTGGCCCATGTGACCTCAATGTTTTGACCGGGTATTTGTTTTAAATAATCACAAGTAAGAAAATAGTCGTCTTCATCATCATCTACCAATAGTAGTTTTATATCTGAGCGGGATAACATAATAGTGTTTAAGGTTTAAAAGGTAAATATAGGGTAAATACGGAACCTTGCTGTAGAGTACTTTGGGCGCTTAGGTACCCTCGATGATTTTCAACAATTTTGGCACAAATCGCCAAACCTAAGCCAGTTCCTTCAAATTCGGCATTGCCATGCACACGATGAAACATGGTAAATATTTTTTCTTTATACTCTTCTTCAAAGCCGATACCATTATCGCTTATGGTAATTTTCCAGTATTGAGTGTCTGTGAGTTTTAGTTTAAGAATTTCTTCTAGAGAGGCTTCTTTTACCTTTATGCTTACTATTGGTTGCGTAGATTCGTCTACAAATTTTATGGCGTTTGAAATTAAGTTTAAAAATAACTGGTGCATTTGGGATGGGAAAGCCTGAATAATAGGCAATTCTTCCACTGTAATTTGTGCATTTTTGTTAGCGACTGAAATCTCTAAATCTCCTATGGCATTTTGAACAATTTGGTTCAAATTTACCTCTGCCAATGGGAGAGGAATATTATTACGGGATATTCTTGAATAAGCCAGTAGATTATCAATCAAGCTTTTCATTCTATCACTCGAATACAAAATTCTATCAATAAAGAAACGACCCTCCTCGTTCAGATTATCTGAACTACGTTCAATCAGCTTGTTGGCAAAAGCAGCGATTTTGCGCAAAGGCTCTTGTAAGTCATGCGAGGCAATATAGGCAAATTGCTCCAAATCTTGGTTAGAGCGAAACAGCTCCTCAATCTTTTTCTCAAGGGCTTGTTCATAATTTTTAATCTGGGTAATATCAGCAGACGTACCTAGTACTTTTGTGACATTTCCTTCCGCATCTAAATAGCACTTCCCCTTTACTGCCAAATACTTGAATACCCCTTTGGCATCAATAATCGAGTGTTCAAACTCATAATAGGTCTTTTTATCTTGTACAGACTGCATGGAAATGCTTCTGGTATATTCTAGTTCATGCACTGGAATATGCTTCTGATAGAAACCAAAGGTCATCTCCTTTTCTTCAAAATCTTTGGCATCGTAACCAAAAACTTCATAAAGCCCGTCAGACCAGCTAACAGTGTCAGCGCCAACATACCATTCCCAACTACCGTATTTAAAAATTTTCTCAGCTTCATTGAGTTGATTTCTTTGTTGAAGTATCAGCTCATTATGCTTTTGAAGTTGCGTAATATCTTCTGCAATATGAAGTATTTCAAATTGGGCTTCGGGGCTTTGGCTTCTCAAAACCATACTTCTATGGCGCAAAATAACCTTCGACCCATTTTTATGTTTTAGTTCAATATTGTGTTCAATGCGTTCGCCCGTGTTGATGATTTTATTATATTCTTCGAGCCTGAGTTCCCATTTTTTTAATTCACTTTCACTTAGTGCAAAATCTAATGAAAAGTCATTTTGAATCAAGTCTTCTTTCTGATATCCGAGAATATCTGTAAATTTCCGATTGATGAAAGTGATTCTTTTCGATGGAAATTCCTGTATATAAACCAAGTCTGGAATGAGCTGGATAAACTTCTCTAAAGGTATATTATCTCTTTGATATAAAGGCATTTGTATTCTATGTTAAGTTTTGGAAAGGAGATACTTATCAAACTAAGAACAAACAACATAGTGTATTGTTTGTGATAATGTTTTTTCTGGAAACCTCCCATGGTATTTTTAGAAAAAACTGTTCCTAGTCTTGGTTTGGTAAGTAATGTTGTAAGTTTCTGACTTACGTTTTATTGGAAATATATGTCGTATTGGAAGAGTATAAGTATCAATGTAGAATTGTGAGGCATTGAGCTATTGTCAAATGTCAATAACCGATTGCCTAAAACATAATATTACAAAATGATATTGTGTTAGTTTTTAAATGTAAAGATTTGGTAAATAGTGATTTATGTAAATAAATTGCCATTCGAAATTCATCACTACTATTTACATATTATAGTTGTTCATTTTGTTGTAAAGTGTTTTACGATCTATCCCTAAAAGTTTGGCTGCTTTGCTTTTATTGTAGTTAACTTGTTTCAAAACCTGCAAGATTGTTTCGTACTCAGCATCGGAGGCTACAGACTTAAGATTAAGATGCTGGGCTGGTTCTGGGTAATTGTTTTCTGGAATACGTTGCTCATAGGGGTTTTCAAAAACTAAGAGACGCTCATGATTCATAAGTTCAAAAGGTAGACTTTTAGCTTCTATATAATCCTTTTCTGAAAGTAGCGTAGCCCTTTTAATCACATTACGCATCTCGCGAAGATTGCCAGGCCAACCATATGTTTTGAAGACTTCTTCTACTTCGGGCGCAAAGGTGGTGATATTTTTATCCAGTTCTTCGTTGGTCTGAGCCAAAAAGAAACGAGCAAATTCCATAATATCTGATTTTCTCTGACGAAGCGGAGGGACTTCGATACTAAATTCGTTGAAGCGATGGTACAAATCTTCTCTAAATTTACCTTTTCTGCTAGCCTCTAAAAGCCTTTCGTTGGAGGCAACGATAATTCTTACATCTACCGAAATTTCTTTTGTTCCACCGATTCTTCTCAGGGTTCTTTCCTGCACCACGCGTAAGAGCGATACCTGAACGTCATAAGGCAAATTTGCTACTTCATCAAGAAAAAGCGTACCGCCGTTTGCCATTTCAAAATGCCCAATTTTTTGATTGATAGCACCTGTAAATGAGCCTTTTTCATGACCAAAGAGTTCACTAGCGGCTAATTCTTTGGAAATAGCCCCACAGTCCATTGCTACAAAAGGTCCATTCGCTCTTTTGCTTCTTGCATGAATTTCCTGTGCTATGGATTCTTTACCCGAACCACTTTCGCCATAGATAATCACGCTATAATTGGTAGGAGCGACGAGGTCTAACTGTCTGAACAAGTTTTTTGACTCTTGTCCCGAACCAGCAATATGGTCTTTTTGTATTAAGCCTTTTTTAGGACTAGTAGTCTTTGATTTGCTTGGTAAAGTAATTGATATTTGAGTTGCTTTTTGTAAAGCATTTTGAATAGTGACCAAGATTTCATCAGGAAATAAGGGCTTGGTGATGTAGTCCACAGCACCCATTTTCATGACATTTACCGCCGTTTTTATATCCGAATATCCAGTAATGATTAATACAGGAAGTTGAGGTTTTTTCTCATGAATTTTCTGTAAAATAGTAGCTCCTGTCATATCCCCTAATCGGAAGTCGGTCATGACTAAATCAGGGTGAAACTCATCAAGTAAAACAAGTCCACCGTTACCACTTTTTGAAATTGCTACCTCATAGCCATTTTTTGTAAGAAATCGTCGCAACAGCATACAGATGTCTGTGTCGTCGTCTATTACAAGAATTTTTTGCATTCTTTAGTTTGTTTAAATTATTAGTAAAGGATAATAGTTGGTTGAGTATAGTAATAATAAAAGCCAAATGGATAGGTATTAGCAATTCATAATATTTATGAAGTACTGTAAGTAAAAGTAATTCCCAGTGACGGTAAGGGTAGAATTACTTAGAAATCGAAGTTAGTTGATTTTTGATTTTTTCCCTAAAAGAGGTAACAAAATAAATTCCCAGCAAATGAGAAAATATCACTTACTGGGAATAATTCGTATTCTTACAATGGGATTTCAGAATTTCTTGTGTCATGAAAACAAATTATGAAACCTGAAATTTCCCTGTGAATTGACTATTTGATGTAACGCCAATCTTCGTTTCCTTTCAGTGCCAACAAAGATTCATAAATCAAGCTGATAACAGCCTGAACATCGTCTTTGTGAACCGTTTCAACGGTTGTGTGCATGTATTTTAATGGCAATGAAATCAACGCTGAAGCAACGCCTTCGGTAGCATAAGCAAACGAATCTGTATCTGTACCCGTAGAACGAGACACAGCCTGACGTTGGATAGCTATTTCTTTTTCTGTAGCAACATCAATAATGAAGTCACGAAGGTTGTTTTGTACTGCTGGTCCGTAGCAAATCACAGGGCCTTTACCACATTTCAAGTCACCTTGTTCTTTTTTGTTGTACATAGGTGATTGAGTATCGTGAGTTACGTCAGTTACGATAGCCACGTCTGGTTTCAAACGGCGAACAATCATTTCGGCACCACGAAGACCAATTTCTTCTTGCACAGCATTTACCACATACAAAGTGTATGGTAATTGGATGTTGTTTTCTTTCAAAAGACGAGCCACTTCTGCAATCATAAAACCACCCACACGGTTATCGAGAGCACGACCTACATAAAAACGGTCATTGAGCTCAGTAAGTCCGTCCTCAAAAGTAACTACGGTACCTACGTGAACGCCCATTTCTTCCACTTCTTTTTTGTTTGCTGCACCGAGGTCGATAAAAATGTCGTTAACAGTTGGAGCTTTATCTTTACCTAAGTCACGCACGTGGATGGCAGGATACCCAAATACACCTTTCACAACACCTTTTTTGGTATGTAAGTTACAACGCATTGACGGAGCAATAACAGCGTCGGAACCACCATTGCGACGAACGAAAATGTAGCCATTGTCGTCGATATAGTTTACAAACCAAGAAATCTCATCGGCGTGTGCTTCAATTACCACTTTGTAAGGCTGTCCAGGATTAATCACCCCAACAGCAGTGCCATAGACGTCAATGATGGTTTCGTCGATATAAGGTTTTAGGTAATCCAACCAAATTTGTTGACCTGAAGCTTCAAAGCCAGTAGGCGAAGCGTTATTCAAATATTCGTAGAGGAAGGTTTTTGATTGTTCTGTCATTGTAATAATGTGTTCTATTGTTGTAATAATATCCTTTTAGTAAATAACATCGAGAATAGGATATTAATTTTTGAAATAATAAAAAATCTGCTTTTTACAAAAATACAAAACCCCAAAGGTTTTAAAAGCCCTTGGGGTTCTAAATGTAAAATAATACCATCAATGCTGATTATAATGGAATATTCCCGTGCTTTTTGCGTGGAAGATTCGCTACTTTATTCTCCAACATTTTGAATGAGCGAATCAATTTTTGACGAGTATCTGATGGTAAAATCACTTCGTCGATATAGCCACGGTGCGCAGCACGGTATGGGTTAGCGAATTTCTCAGTGTATTCGTCTACTTTTTCTTGTAGTTTTTCTTCTGGGTTTTCGGCAACTGCAATTTCCTTTTTGAAGATAATTTCGGCAGCACCTTTTGCACCCATTACCGCGATTTCGGCAGTTGGCCATGCAAAATTCATATCTGCACCAATATGTTTCGAGTTCATTACATCATACGCACCACCATAAGCTTTACGGGTAATTACAGTGATACGTGGCACTGTAGCCTCGCAGAAAGCATAAAGTAATTTTGCTCCATGATTAATAATTCCGCCCCACTCCTGATTGGTACCTGGCATAAAGCCTGGGACGTCTTCAAGTACTAGTAATGGAATATTAAAGCAGTCACAGAAACGAACAAAACGAGCTGCTTTCATACTTGCCTGAATATCTAAAACACCTGCCATGACAGCTGGTTGATTGGCAACAATACCGATACTACGACCAGCAATACGAGCAAATCCTACCACGATATTTTCCGCGTAGTTTTTGTGTACCTCAAAGAAAGAGTCGCTATCAACAATATGGTCGATAACTTCCTTCATATCATAAGGTTGATTGGGATTTTCAGGGATAATTTTATCTAATTCTTTTCTGATTTCGCTGGCAGATTCATACGCTAGGGCAGGAGCTGTTTCTTCACAGTTTTGCGGAATATAAGAAAGCAAACGCTTGATGTCATTGATACAGCTTACTTCATTTGAGCATGAAAAGTGTGTGACCCCAGACTTAGTCGAATGCGTTGAAGCGCCTCCAAGTTCTTCAGATGTAACCACCTCATGCGTAACCGTTTTAACAACGTTAGGTCCAGTTACAAACATATATGAGGTGTTTTCGACCATCATAATAAAGTCGGTAATAGCTGGAGAATACACCGCACCTCCTGCACATGGCCCCATGATAGCCGATATTTGTGGAATTACACCAGAAGCAAGGGTATTGCGATAAAAAATATCAGCATATCCTGCTAATGACATTACACCTTCTTGAATACGTGCGCCACCAGAGTCGTTTAAGCCAATAACAGGTGCACCACTTTTCATGGCCAAATCCATGATTTTGCAGATTTTTTCTGCAAAGGTTTCTGACAAAGCACCTCCAAAAACGGTAAAGTCTTGGGCAAAAACATAGACTAAACGACCATTTACGGTGCCATAACCAGTTACAACACCGTCGCCTAGATAATATTCGTTTTCGAGACCAAAGTCTTTACAACGGTGCATGACAAATTTGCCAATTTCCTCAAAAGAACCTTCGTCCATCAACAAAGCGATGCGCTCACGAGCTGTCAGTTTGCCTTTTTTATGTTGAGCTTCAATACGTTTTTCGCCACCTCCTAAAAGAGCTTCGGCGTTTTTACGCTCTAAAATTTCAAATTTCTCTTGGTTTGTCTTTACCTTCATGGTATTCCTATGGTATTTGTTTTGTATTTGTGTCAAATATAAAGGGCAGAAATTAGATAACGTGTAAAATTGATATAGTTTATTTAAAATTGTATATTTTGAAGTTTTAATTTTGAATTATTTTGAGAAAAGCGATGGTAAGTTATTCGTGAATGGTATATACGTTACTTCGAACAGTACTAATAATCAGAAAGATATTCTCAAAGGATGACACATATATATTTTCCTCGAATCTTTTCTGTTACTTAATTATCAAAGTAGAATAAGATTTTAAAAACTCTATAGAAACTGATAAGTCCTTACTCAAAATTCAAACTCGTACTTACTTAATAATGAGAAATCCTATCTTTGTGCTTCGTAAGTATGTGGAGGAGGTTTTTGATGAATGTATTCATCATTTGACATAACAATAAAAATAGCTTTGCCGTGTTAAAAAGGTATATGTTAAGAAGAATTACGGAGATAATCTTGAGCGTACTACTCATTGGAATAGGCATAGATGTTTTTGCCCAAAGTAATGACACGCAAGCCTATAGTTTTTTGAAAATACCAACAGCGCCTTCTGTGGCTGCTTTAGGTGGTATCCAGAATAACCTGAAAGATGTAAATGGTTTTTTCCAAAATCCTGCACTCGTAGATTCTGCTCAAAAAGGTAAGATTTCCCTCAATTTTATGCCTTATTTTCAACAGGCAAAATTACTTTCGGCTACGAGTAATTTTGCTGCTTTGGGACGTAGTTGGGGTGTAGGTGTACAGTATTTGGACTATGGTGATTTTGCCACAACCGACCCACTTGGCAATCAGCAGGGGCAGTTCAAAGCCAATGATTTTGCCCTTAGTTTAGGAACAGCACAGCAACAAGGAAATATCCGTTTTGGGGCAAGTCTCAAACTGGTTGGTTCAACTATCGAACAATATAACTCTACAGCTTTATTGGCAGATTTTGGAGGTATTTTTATACATCCCAATCAAGAACTTTCATATTCCTTGGTTGTCAAAAATTTTGGATTTGTGCTCAAAGATTATTCTCCAACCAGCAATAGTCAAGTGCCTTTGGATGTGCAAATGGGATTACATTTTAAGCCTATTAATATGCCAGCCAAGTTTTCGTTAATGGCGCATCATCTCTATAAATATGACATAGCTTATACCAATCCCAACGTGGTGGTTACTGACCTCAATGGAAATGTCATAAGTCAAAAAGCAGGAGTGGTTGACCAACTGGCACAGCATTTGGTTTTTGGTGTGGAACTATTATTTAGTAAAAATCTCCAAGCGCTGATCGGATATAACCACCTTCGTAATCGAGAATTAAGTCTAACAAAAGGCTCAAACTTTGGTGGCTTTTCGGTTGGTTTGCGTTTCAAGACAAAATATCTTGAACTGTCCTATAGCTATTCTGGTTATCATGCTAGCGCCTCAGCGAATAGTTTTGGGTTGATTTTGGACCTGAAAAAAATAGTAAAATGATATTTCTCTTTGAAAAATCTTATGATTGCGCACTAAGAATTCAATAAATTTACCGAAAAAATACGTTAACTAATTTCCCTAACGAAAACCTTAGAATTACTTGAGTTTGGCTTATACTTACTGATGTAATTCTCACGCTTGAAAAATATGAAGATGACAAACTTAGATGTATTAACTCCAAAACAGATTGTAGAAGAGCTCGACAAACATATTATAGGTCAGCATGATGCAAAGAAAAACGTTGCGATTGCCTTGCGTAACCGTTGGAGAAGAATGAATACCCCTGCTGATATTCAAAAAGAAATTACACCTAATAATATTTTAATGATTGGTTCGACGGGTGTTGGTAAAACAGAAATTGCTCGTCGTTTGGCTAAATTAGCAGATGCCCCATTTACGAAGGTGGAGGCCTCTAAATTTACGGAAGTTGGTTATGTGGGTCGTGATGTCGAATCTATGGTCAGAGACTTGGTGGAATCTTCGGTACATTTGGTACAACTTTCCAAAAAAGAAGCCGTGAAAGATAAGGCTACCGAAGCTGTTGAGGAAATTATTTTGGAAGCGCTCGTGCCAGCGATGCCAAAGGTTTCGAAAAAAGCGAAGGCTGAGGCAGCCGCCAATCCTGATGCTATGCCTGTTTCGGACGAGGAGTTGAATCATAAAACGAGAGAGTTGTTTCGTGAAAAGTTACGTCGAGGCGAATTGGAGCATCGTAAAATAGAAATTGATGTGAAAGCCTCAAATTCTCCCAATATCGGTGTAATGGGCGGCCCAATCGACGAGATGTCAATGATGAACATTCAGGAAATGATTGGGGGAATGATTCCTAAAAAGCAAAAGAAAAGAAAACTTACGATAGCTGAAGCTCGCAAAATTTTGATGGAAGAAGAATCTTCAAAATTGATTGATATGGACGAGGTAAAAGAGGAGGCGATTCGTAAAGCTGAAAATTTAGGAATTATTTTTATTGATGAAATAGATAAAATTGCTTCTAATCGTAGTGGCGGTGGTGGTCCAGATGTGAGCCGTGAAGGGGTACAACGTGACCTTTTGCCAATCGTGGAGGGGTCAACGGTAAATACCAAATATGGTGTTATCAATACCGACCATGTGTTGTTTATTGCGGCAGGTGCTTTCCATGTATCGAAGCCAAGTGACTTGATTCCTGAATTACAAGGTCGTTTTCCTATTCGTGTCGAACTACAAAGTTTGAAAGAAGAAGATTTCTACAGAATCTTGAAAGAACCGAAGGGTGCATTGACAAAACAGTATGAGGCATTATTAGCTTCTGAAAATGTTGAATTGTCATTCAATGACGATGCCCTTCAGGAAATAGCCAGTATTGCTTACAACGTCAATACAGAAGTTGAAAATATCGGTGCTCGTCGATTGCAAACCGTTATGTCTCATTTATTAAATGATTTGATGTTTGACATTCCTGATGTAATTACGCCAAATGCCAAGGTGGTTGTTACAAAAGAATTGGTAAAAGAACGTTTAGGAGGATTGGTAAAAAATCGTGATTTAAGCCAGTTTATTTTATAAATTGTATTAGAATAATGAAAAAGCTCTCTAGTAATGGAGGGCTTTTTTTATGTAAATTGATAAATTTGTTAAAAGCTACAGGCTTTTTTATTATCCAAACAAATACTAATTATAAATATTATGTTTAACTATTTATTAACCAGAGGCTTAAGGGTTTTAACTTTAAGTCTTTTGAGCATTAATTTACTTTTTGCTCAGACCAATCGCTCGTTACCTCGGAGCACTCCCGAAGCCGAAGGCGTTTCTTCCGAAGCCATCAATCAATTTATCGAAGCAGCTAGCAAAAGCAAACATGAATTTCATAGCTTCATGTTGTTGCGCCACGGCAAAGTGATTTCATAGGCTTGGTGGGCTCCATATCGTTCAGATTTGAAACATACCATGTATTCGGTTAGTAAAAGTTTTACAGCGACAGCTGTGGGGTTTGCGGTAAGTGAAAAAAAACTTTCTGTAAATGACCTTGTAATTTCATTTTTCCCAGAAGAAACACCTGCTCAACCTTCCGAGTTTTTAAAACAATTGAAGGTTAAAGATTTGCTTTCGATGAGTGTAGGACACAAAACTGACCCGACTTTTGAAATTGCGAGCAAGAATGAAAATTGGATAAAAGCTTTTTTGAATACACAAATTGTCAACGAGCCAGGTACTAAGTTTTTATATAACTCGGCAGCAACTTATATGCTTTCGGCGATTGTTCAAAAAGTTACGGGTCAAAAGATTTTAGACTATTTAAAGCCACGTCTATTTGAACCGCTAGGCGTAGAAGGTATCGATTGGGAAGTGGATCCACAAGGTATTAATGTTGGTGGTTGGGGTTTACGTCTCAAAACGGAGGATATGGCTAAATTTGGGCAACTATTCCTCCAAAAAGGTGTTTGGAATGGCAAACAAATTTTGCCAAAAGCATGGGTTGAGGAGGCTTCTACCATGAAAATTATGCAAGACCCATCAGCTCCGCAGGATAAAAAAGATGCAAGCGATTGGTTACAGGGCTATTGCTACCAAATGTGGCGTTGCCGAAACAATGCCTTTAGAGGTGATGGTGCTAATGGACAATTTATCATTGTTATGCCAGAACAAGATGCCGTTGTAATTATCACAGCGGAAGCGCCAGATATGCAATCTGAAATTAATTTGGTTTGGGAATATCTTTTACCAGCACTCAAAACGCAAAAAGTACCTACCAATAAAGCAGCTTATGCAAAGTTGAAAAATACGATTCAAAGTCTCAGTTTGCTAATTCCACAGCAACAAACCAACTCCACGATGCAGGCAAGTATTCAGGGAAAAACCTTTGCTATTACTGCTGGTGATGTAAGTTTTAAGAATATCAAATTTGATTTTCAAGATGGCGTATGTGCCATAAAATTAGGAACAGACACGATAACGCACGATTTAAAGTTTGGTTTAGGCAAATGGATTTTTGACCAAACTACCAAACGTGGTCCTTATCTGGTGGCAGGTGCAAAAGCTAATCGCACGGGTTTGCCAGCTTTTAAGATTGCAGGAAGCTATACTTGGCAGGATAATAATACCTTGATGTTTACTTTGCGCTATATCGAAAGTCCACATACCGAAACCATTGTTTGTAAATTTGATGGAGATAAGGTATCAATTGATTTCCAGAATATTTTTAATCAGAATACCAAACGAACACTTTTCAAGGGGATTCAAACAGTTTCTCGCCCAAATGCCCCCAAATTAATTATTCGTGGCGACGATATGGGGTATTCACATTCAGGAAATGATGCTTTGATTCAATCATATCGTAACGGAATCGAAACCTCGATTGAGGTCATTGTGCCATCACCATGGTTTCCTGAAGCTGTGAAGCTGTTGAAAGAGAATCCTAATATTGATGTTGGTTTGCACTTTGCTATTACTAGCGAGTGGGATAATGTAAAATGGCGTCCGCTCACAGATTGTCCTAGTCTTAAAAATGCCGATGGCTATTTTTTTCCAATGCTATTTCATAACAAAAATTATCTTAAACAAGCAGTAATGGATCAAGACTGGAAAGTGGAGGATATCGAAAAAGAGCTTCATGCTCAAATCAAAATGGCCTTGAAGTATATCCCAAGATTGAGTCATGTTTCGGGTCATATGTTTAGTTTGGGCTTTGCTCCAGAGGTAAAAGAAATGGCTAAAAGAGTTGCCAAACAGTATAATTTACCCATGGTAGACACAGACGGTACACAGGATTATAAGATAAACTACACGGGTTTTGATGCTAGAGGCTTGAACACGCAACAAAAAATACAGGCATTTATCGAAATGTTTGACAAACTCGAAGATGGCAAAACCTATGTATTTGTAGAGCATCCGGGCTTAGACAATCATGAATTACGGGCTATTTCGCATATTGGTTACGAAGATGTTGCCGAAGGTCGTCAGGATGTCACAACTATTTTTACAAGTGAGGAAGTAAGAGTAGCTGTGGTAAAAAAAGGGATCGAGCTAGTGAGTTACAAAGATGTATTACAAAAGTTGAAATAACATTTATCAACTAAAAAGAAGGCAATAAGCTAGAAGAATGGTGCATTCTTCTAGCTTATTGCCTTCTTTTTAGATTGACTTAAAATTAACTATGAGTGCTGAGTTTTGAGTGTAAAGTATTGATATTAAAAAATTCACAATTCACAACTCATCATTCAGCATTAATTCTCATAACACTTTCCGTAACTGAGCGGGTAATATGCCTAATTGTTCGCGGTATTTGGCGACTGTTCTGCGAGCGGTTGGAAATCCTTTTTCTTTCAAAATATCCGTTATTTGTGAATCGCTTAGAGGAATTTTAGGGTTTTCGCTCGTGATAATTTCTCTAATTACCTGCTGAATGGATTTGTTTGAAACCCAATTACCATCTTCTTTCTGTGTAGCTTCTGAAAACAAATCTTTTAAATGTATTAATCCAAAAGGTGTTTGCGCATATTTACCACTTGTAACCCTCGAAACTGTTGCAATATCCATATCAATAATGTGAGCAACATCTTTCAAAATCATGGGTTTGAGTAACTGAACATCTCCCGATTGAAAATATTCTTTTTGTAACCTAAGAATAGTTTTAATGACTTTCTGCATCGTTTTTTCTCGTTGCTCAATCGCCTGAATAAGCCACTCAGCTTGGGTAACTTTTTGCTGAATAAAGGAGGAAGCGTTTTGAGAAAATTGCTGTTTTAGATTCTTCGCAACAGGCTCGTTGATTTTGATTTTTGGAAGCGAACTTGAATTTAAACTTGCTTCTAACTGATTCATTCCCTGAATAATAATATAGTCAGGAACGACGTACTCTTGTGAAGAAGTGGTTAGAAGTTTGGCATGAAGTGGGTGAACATTGAGTGATAAAATGAGTTTCTGTATTTCTTGTAACTCATCCTCGCTCAGTGCCAGCTCTCGCATGATTTTGTCAAACTGCTTATTAGCAAATTCTTGAAAATATTGAGCAATGATAACTTTTGACTTTTCGGCAAGCGAAGAAAAATTGCTTTTAAGCTGGAAAAATAAATATGAGGCAGGGTTTTTGCTTGCTAATCCTTGTGGCTCTAACTGCTGAATAAGCAATATGGCCTCTTTTACCTCAGATTCTTCTACGAAGGTATTGTGTGCAAAAGAGATGTCATCAGCTAAATCGTCCGATTCGTAAGGTAAAAAGCCATGTTCGTCTAATGAATGTATGATATATCGACAAATTTCTGCTTGTTTGTGAGAAATATTCAAATGGTGAATTTGCTCTAATACATCATCAAGTAAAGAGGTATCTTGTCGAAGTTGAAGAGTTTCGATCGAACTGCCTGAATTTATTTCTGTAAAGTTATAATTCGAACTACCTTCTTCATCTATTTCGTCCCAATCTTTGAAATTGGACTTTTCTGACAAAGACGAAGCATTCAAAACATCATCATCAAATTCGTTGTTGGGACTTTCTTCTAATTCTAATAGGGGGTTTTCGGTAAGTGCTTCTTCTATTTTTGTATGAAGTTCGAGGGTAGAATGTTGAAGGAAATTAAGCCATTGGATTTGTTTAGACGATATTTTAAGTTGTTGTTTGGTATTTTGTGTTAGGTTCAGCATATTTTCAAGTATAATGTATCAGTGTATATATGTTATGTCAAAGAAAGCACCGAATTTTAAAAAATTATAAAAAAAAAGTGAAATTCCGACGAATATCGGACATATAGGAATAAACCGTAAAAAAAGGCCAAGATATTGTTGAAAAATCTCTGAAAGCCTGTAAGTTTGTACCACAGCTAATTTGTTATTATAGAGAAATCTCTACATTCTGTAGAAAACTTACCACATTACTTTTATTCATGTATAACTCTCTCCGAAACGTAGTCATATTATTTGCGGGAAGTATTGTGCTACTAGGTATGCTTTCGTTTTCGGCCTACCAAGAAGTACGTGAATCTCTCGAATACGCTAGGTCGGTAGAGTATATGCACATAATCCAGCATGAAGCAGAACGATTAGGTGCGACAGTCAAGGAGTTAGAAAATTGTCATAAAGGGTATGTTTATAAGCAAGAGGCTGAATACTTAAACTTGATTTTTGCGAGTAAGGAGCAAATCATTCGATTGCTTACCACATTGCAACAAAGGGTAAAAGATAATGATAGCCAATTGGCTCGTTTGGAAGCATTCAAAAGGGGTTTTCGAAGACATATTGCCATATTGAATAGCAGTATTCGCTATACACGAGCCGAAAATAAAGTTGATGAGTTGGCCGTTTCGAAAAGCCAAATTCAAGCAAACCAAATGCTACGCGATTTGAGTAGCTTTCAAAATTATCAGAAGCAATTGTTGTCGGTTCGAGGTATGCAAAAAGACCAGACTGACAATCAGATGAGCCGTAAAATGTTCTTGTTTGCTTTGTTTACGGTACTTTTGCTATTGGTAAGTTTTGGGTTAATCTTTTCAGAACTACGCAAACGTATTACTTTTCAGGATGAATTAGAACGTAAAATTGAAGAACTCAAACGTTCCAATTCAGAACTTGAACAGTTTGCTTATGTAGCATCGCATGATATGCAAGAGCCTTTAAGGAAAATTAGGGCTTTTAGCGATATGTTACTAATCAGACAAAGGGCTGTTTTGAATGAAGATGGTAAATCTACGCTTCAAAAAATTGCTAAAAGCTCTGAGCGACTACAAAATCTTATAAATGATTTGTTAGCATTTTCGAGATTGGTCAACAAAAATGCACAAAATGTAGAAACCGTGTCCTTAGATACGTTGCTTTCTGAAGTGCTCAAAGATCTCTCAATGTTGACAATTGAGAAAAATGCAATTATTGAATACGATCACTTGCCAACTATCTCAGGAGTAAGTTTTCAGTTACATCAGCTTTTTTTAAATCTGATTAGCAATGCTTTAAAGTTTAGTAAAAATGGAATTGCGCCTCACATTACTATTCGTTATAGACTATTGCTAGGAAGTAAAATATTTAATATTCAAGAAGTTAAACCATTTTTAACCTATCATGAAATAACCATCTCAGATAATGGGATTGGTTTTGAACAGGAGTACGCCGATAAAATCTTTATGATTTTTCAACGTTTACATGCTAAAAGTCAGTTTGAAGGTACTGGAATTGGCTTAGCGGTTTGTAAGCGAGTTGTGACTAATCATAATGGTTATATCAAAGCAGAGTCTGTTCCCAATCATGGTGCAACATTTACTATTTATTTGCCAAATAACCGCAACGAAGAATGAAACACTTACCAATCTTAATTGCCGATGATGACGAAGATGATAGATTTTTAATTAAGGCAGCATTTGAAGAATGCGGCTCTGATATTCCATTATTTTTTGTTCAAGATGGACTAGAACTAATGCAGTATTTGAATAACGAAAATGCTTATACAGACGCTAGTGTGTACAAGCAACCTTCGTTGATTCTGTTGGATTTGAATATGCCAAAGAAGGATGGAAGGGAAATTATTCAGGAAATGCGTGCTAATAGCAATTTTAAAGCAATTCCGATTGTAGTCTTGAGTACTTCAAATGCTCCTAGCGATATAAAAACTTGCTACGAATTAGGTGCCAATAGTTTTATTACAAAGCCATCTTCTTTTGAGGGGCTGCTCGAAATCATTAAAAATCTTCAACAATTTTGGTTTGTTACTGCTTCGTTGCCGCAATAAAAAACAAAGGTCCTCAATACAATTGAGGGCCTTTGTTTTTGAAGGCTTTTGAGTAAGGATAAGACAATTTATCACTCTATAAAGTTATGCTTTGTTTGTTACCTCTTGCAATTTGGCTTTACCAGTCTTTAATGTAGAAAGCAAATCGTCTGTCAGATTGCCAGTGCCATCCTTAATTTTCTTACGTAAGTCTTTTCCTTTTTCAGGTGCTAAGAGCATACCAACCACTGCTCCAGCTGCTGCAGCTGCGAACAAGCTCAATGCGATTTTTGTGTTTTTTGTCATGGTACAAAGGATTTATAAGTTGGAGACGTTTTTGTTTTATATACTTTAAACGCACACAATATCTTAAATGTTACCGAATAGAGCTTAAAATTGACTTAAAATTTGAGTAAGCGGTTAGATAAAGTGCTTGGCATGATTTTTTTGTATTACCTATATGCATACTCAAGCACTTTAGATTTCAGAAACAACTCTAGATTTCTTGATATGTCAAGTTAAAACCTTTTTTATCCCTAATAATTATTGCTTTTGCATGTTGACAACAACTGATGTTTTACAGTCAGAAAACTCAGGTAATTTAAAGCCCTATGCCCTGATTGTGGATGATGAGGTAGATACTTGTTTGCTCATCAAACTTTTTTTACATAAAAAAGGAATAGAGGCCTTTCAGGCACATTCCTTAAGTGAAGGTATTTCTAAAATTATAGACCTTTCACCTAAATGGTTGTTTCTAGATAACAATTTACCTGATGGACACGGAATTGATAAAATACATGACATAAAAAAGATTTCTCCTGAAACCCAGATTGTGATGATTACAGCTTTGGGGAAAATTAAGGATATGGCGTTTAGCTTGGGTGTAGACAAGTTTATTGAAAAACCATTATCATTTGCTTCAATTGAGTTTGCGATCAACTAGATGATACATCAAAAAAGGAGAGTCTAATTATTAGACTCTCCTTTTTTGATTAAAGTAAGGATTATAATTCAGTTATTTATTCGACAAAATGATGCCAAATTGCTGTAATTGATTTAAGTACTTGAATGTTAGCGTTTTAAATTTTAGTGAAAAGTGTATTACACACTTCATGTGAGAAAAATTCTACAAAATAGGGGAGAGAATTCTACACTTAAAATCTTAACAAAAGTCAATATCTGTTTATGCTAAAACTAAATCCTTTTGACATAAAAGGTTAGTTGTTGAGCTAAAAATATCAACACTCAGGCAGTGATAGCGGTTTTAGGGCTATCTTTGCATCATTGTTTCAAGAATCTTACTTTGCTCCGCCCTTCTGAAGTAAGAGTATATATCCAATCTTTTTCCCTAGCATACTTGATAACGAAATTTTACTAGCACAGAAATACGTTTTTCAAAATATTCATTTTCAATGTTGTTTCGCATGTATTTTCCGTGCGTATATAGATAACAATGCCTAGGCATTGATGCCCTTCTACTTGTGTCACACATTGTAATCTGAATGGACGGCTTCGCGATTGTGAAGCCGTTTCCACTAAAAAGCCCTTGAACGTAATGCTCAAGGGCTTTCTAGTATACAACGATTCAAAAAATCGATCGCTTATTTATTATCTATTTTTAAAATGTTCACGCTTTCCTCCACGGTCGCCTTGCTCACGGGGATCACCTTCTCCACCTCTTAATCTCTTCATTAACATTTGATTGAAAAGTTGTTCTGTTTTGTATAACTCAGATACTTGACGAACATTTAACACCTTTAAAAATTTGCTTTGATATTCTTTTTCTAAGTCAACTTCTTTTTGTCTCAGATTAAGAATTTCTTTCAAGTTTGCAGCAATCTTATCATCGCTAGTAGTCAAACTACGTGACTCCGCGGTAATTTGGCGAACATTTTTACGAATTTCGCCTCTCTTGGTATCATAATCATTAAAAATTGGCCAGAAAGCTTTTGCTTGCTCTTCTGTCAAATTTAATCGGTTGGTAATAAGTCCAAGGCGAGCGGCTTTTATCTTTTCTTTACCACCGCGTTGTTGTGGATCGTCCTGTGCAGTTGCAGCAAAATTCACAGCAAAACCTAATAGTGTGATTAAAACAAATAACTTTTTCATGTTTTTGGTAAGTTTTAAATAATCTATTTGTTGTTTAGATACAGAAAAACCAAAGACTTAGATATCCTCGACAACATCTCGCGTGTCGATGCTTTGAATAATGTCTTGAGATGATAATTTTAATTCATCTAACACTTCAGAATCTTCGATGTTGTTAGAAGCACTAACTTCTGTTTCGTCGATATGCTCGATGTAATCGGCCTGATGAATATTTTGATGAACTAAATAGCCTTCGATGTCCTCTGTTTTTACACCAGAAAGAGATTCTTCACCTATTGAGTCTTGACGAGGCATTAAAGTAAAATAACCCAATACCGCTACGAGTGTACAAGCAGCTAGGCTTGCCCAAGTGCGTCTTGCCGACCATGTTACCAAAGGAACCGTTTGGTTTTTGGCGGAAGTTCGGGCTTGAATTCGCATAGGCAAATCCTCAAAGTACCCATCAGGAACTTGAAATATCGTTTCCTTTGGGAGTTTATCAAGATCAAATTTATCGGATGAATATTCCATGGTATAAAATTTAGTAAAGGATAAATATCGAGGCCTCAATATTGTTCTTACTATTTTGGTTCTTTGACAGGCCAAATTTTGTAAGGTTTAATACAGGACAAAAAATGTTTGAAAATTAGTTAAAGAAAATATGGGATGGTTTACAACTTCCAAAGAACTGTAAATATTTCAAAGAATACTAGGCTCTAGTTATCATGTTCCTCAAAATACAGTTCAATCTTCTTCACGGCCAAATGATATGAAGCTTTGAGTGCACCCACAGAAGTACCTGTAACCTCAGCAATGTCTTCATATTTCATATCGTCGAAATATTTCATATTGAAAACCAAGCGTTGTTTGTCTGGAAGGGTGAGGAGGGCTTTCTGTAATTTAAGTTGAATTTGCTCTCCCGATATCAAATCGGCAGATTCAATCTTGTTAGAGAGTTCTTCGGTAATATCATTGATAGGAAGAAAAAAGCGGCGTTTTTTCTTAGCGAGAAAATTCAGGCATTCATTGGTGGCAATACGATATAGCCAAGTGTAGAGTTGTGATTCGCCTTTGAAATTTTCAAGACCACGCCAAGCCTTAATGAAGGTTTCTTGGGTAAGGTCATCGGCATCGTCATGGTCAATAACCATTTTTCGGATATGCCAATATACCTTTTGTTGGTATTTACGTACCAACAAATTGAAAGCATAATTTCGAGAATCTGGGTGGTTAAATTTTTCGATTAACTCGTGATCGTTCATATAATTCTCTCATTGTTTAGAAAGTCGATAAGAAGAAGTCTATCAACTAACGAAAACGTAGGCAATTTCTTTCAAAAAGAAACTATCTTCATTGGGCTAACAACTAAGATAGTCTCTTTATGAAAGATAAAAAAGAGAATTATCTCAGAATATTAAGCATTTTTGCGTTCGATAGCTTTAAGTGCTTTTTCGACGATGCTAGCAGCATTTAAGCCGTATTTTTCCATCAATTGTGCAGGAGTTCCAGACTCACCAAATGAATCGTTTACACCTACGTACTCAAGAGGTACATAGTGATGTTGTACTAATACTTGCGCAATTGAATCGCCCAAACCACCATTTACTTGGTGTTCTTCAGCCGATACAGCACAGCCCGTCTTTTTAACAGAGGCTAAGACAGCTTCAACATCCAAAGGTTTAATTGTGTGAATATTGATGATTTCAGCATTGATACCTTTTTCAGCTAAGATTTCACCCGCTTGGATAGCTTCCCAAACCAAGTGTCCTGTAGCAAAGATACTCACATCAGTACCTTCATTTACCATCCATGCCTTACCAATTTCGAATTTTTGGTCAGCAGGAGTAAATACTGGAACTACTGGACGACCAAAACGCAAGTAAACAGGACCTTCGTATTCAGCAACAGCGATAGTCGCAGCTTTTGTTTGGTTAAAGTCGCATGGGTTGATTACAGTCATACCTGGAAGCATTTTCATCAAACCGATATCTTCCAAGATTTGGTGAGTAGCACCATCTTCACCCAACGTCAAACCTGCGTGCGAACAAGCGATTTTAACGTTTTTGTTTGAATAGGCTACCGACTGGCGAATTTGGTCATATACACGACCAGTACCAAAGTTAGCAAAAGTTGTAGCGAAAGGGATTTTGCCACCGATTGTCAAACCAGCTGCAATACCCACCATGTTTGCCTCAGCGATACCTGTTTGGAAGAAGCGCTCAGGGTTTTCTTTAATAAAAGCGTCTAGTTTAAGAGAGCCAATTAAGTCAGCACAAAGTGCCACTACATTTGGGTTGGTTTGTCCCAACACCTGCATACCAGCTCCGAAACCTGAGCGAGTATCTTTTTTCTCTGTGAATGTGTATTTTTTCATTGATATATGCCTACTTGATGACGAGCATCAAGAAAAGTTCATGGTTGATTTTTGAAAAATTGTGAATGTATTGAGCTGCTAAAATTGGAATACAAACCCAATATTTTACAATTAATAGTCGCCTAAAGTTTCAGGCAATTGTGCCAATGCTGCTGCCAATTGTTCATCGTTTGGAGCAACACCGTGCCACTTGTGCGAGCCCATCATGAAGTCAACACCTGCACCCATTTCTGTGTACATCAATACCATGATTGGTTGACCATTTCCTGAAAGCTCACGAGCTTGATTCAATACGCTAACTACATCAGCCATATCATTACCTTTCATGGTAATAACTTTCCAGCCAAATGCTTCGTACTTAGCACCCAAATCACGGTTGTTCATAACCTTTTCAGTTGGACCGTCGATTTGCTGACCGTTCAAGTCAATAAATGCTACTAGGTTGTCAACTTTGTGGTGTGGAGCATACATGGCTGCTTCCCAAACTTGACCTTCATTTTGCTCACCATCACCCATCAAGCAGAAAACCAAAGAATTGTCGTTATTCAATTTCTTTGCTTGTGCTGCACCAATAGATACTGATAAACCTTGACCCAATGAACCTGAAGCAATACGAATACCTTCAAGATGTTCGTGCGTTGTTGGGTGACCTTGTAAACGAGAATTTAATTTACGGAATGTTGCGAGTTCTGCTACTGGAAAATACCCTGCACGCGCCAACACTGAATAAAATACTGGAGAGATGTGACCGTTTGACAAGAAGAACAAGTCTTCGCCAGTGCCGTTCATATCAAATACTCTTTTACCAGATTCGTCAGATTTTAGCGTCATTTGGTCAAAATAAAGCCCTACAAGCAAATCTGTACAGCCTAATGAACCACCTGGGTGACCAGATTGGCATGCATGAACTTGTCTCACAATGTCACGTCTTACTTGTGAAGCAACTTTCTGTAATTCTGAAATTTCCATTATTGATTAGTTATAAGTTATAATGCTTTTTGAGACATACGATTACTCAGTTATTACCTGACTCGTATGGTTTTTGGTATCGACTTTGCTAATGATGTCCTGAATCACGCCATTTTCATCAATAATAAAAGTAGTACGTGCAGTACCCATGTAGCTTCTTCCATACATAGACTTTTCGACCCATACGCCATAGGCCTCCACAACACTGTGATCTTCATCAGAGATAAGTGTGAAACCTAAACCGTATTTTTCAATAAACTTCTTATGAGATTTTGGACTGTCTACGCTTACCCCTAATACAACGTACCCTTTTGCTTTCAGCGCATCCAAATTGTCATTGAGGTTACAAGCCTGTGCAGTACATCCAGGAGTACTATCCTTAGGATAAAAATATAGGACTACTTTTTGTCCTCTAAAATCCGAAAGCTTTACTAATTCTCCATCTTGATTCTTTTGTTCAAAATCTGGAGCTACTGAGCCTACTGTTAGTGACATATCTTCATGGTTTTATTCTACTACAAATATCGGGAAATATTGGGACATAATCCGAGAAAAAAATCCCCCTACTAGTAGGTTTTTGATTTCTAGAGGCTTAAATATATGGTGTCAAAAAGACACGATTTGAATATTCCACAAATATATGAGAAAAATTTTATTTAGAACAGTATAGAACACTTATTTTTTTCTATTTTTTTTCGTGGCTTTTATCGAGGCTTTTTTAATAGCTTGTGAGGCTTTTAAGCTGTCGATAACTGCTGTATATGTTTTACTATTCCCTTGATTATCTACTAACTCCAAGGCCAGGTCTCCGATAAAATTCTGAGTAGAATCACTTTTTACGGACCATATTAACGACTTCTTATATTCGTAATCACACAAAACAAACTTCCCATTAATGGTGGCTTTGAAAGACTTAATTCCAGATAGATTATCAGAAACATGAAATGAAAAACCGTCTTGGGTTTTATTGACTAAGGTTGCTTTTGGTGGGATGGTGTCTGACAATACCTGAAAATCGCCAAGAATATCGGTTTTGAAAGTTACCTCACCATTTCTCCAAGTTCCCCCAAGGAATTTACGATCATGATTGTAAACCGCTGTTTTATCAGGAGAAATAATAGATATTAAAGGCTTGAATGTGACCGTTATTGGCTTCTTCAGTGGTGTGAGCGCATCTGCAATTTGAATTTTATTTTTCTCGATTTTAGTGTTTAGATACAAGGTATCATATAGCGATTCGGCTGGGAAAAATATACTTGTCCCAAGAGTCTTAAATGTTTGGTCGGCACCTGAATAAATCGCTTTTTGAATGCCAAGAGGAAACTCTGTGGAGTCGATACGTATGCTCGAAGGGATACCTTTTCTCAAATCCCAGAGATAAATAGCCGTATTATTTTTAACAAACTTGATAGGTAGACGCTCCACAGTACTCTGTGTTACTACTTCACAAACTTGGTTTGAGTTTTTAAGATTTTTGGCGCTGATAATCAATGTGTTGTCTTTTGTTGAAGTCGCTACCTGAGTTGGGGCATTATTTGGAGTTATGGTTGGAGTATTAGTACTGATGGCTTGACCTTTTACCGTAAAATGCATTACACTCATATTTTCATTAGTGTCCCATATTTTTATGGTTACTTGGCGTGTTTCACCTTCCTTTACAAATATTTTACCTTTATTGACTAAAGGTTTATAAACAGGCAGATTGATATTCCCATCATCAATAAAAAGCTTTTGCATTTTCTTACCCGAACTTTTATAGGTAGGGTAATCAAGATGTATGTTTATATCGTTTGAATATGCATCAGGGAATTTCTCCAAATGAAAAAAGTAGGCTTCTTGATTGTCTACAAGCATTTCTACACAATTCAAACCGTTTGTGTGATGTGTATAATTCATGCGATCAACAGCCATTAATTCAATTCCTACCCAGCCGTTAGCCAGAATTTCACCTCCAGCAATGGAATAAGACCCGTCATGGGACTTAGTAGGAGAATATCTGTGAGTTTCAAAGTCACCCATCACTCGACTATCAATTTCCAAGGGTTTTATGGCAATCTCCTGAAAAACTGGGGGAGTATTATCCACAATTTCAGTAAAGCCAAAAAGTAAAGGATTCAGAAGGTTATTACGCCCATCGCGAATCTCGAAATGTAAATGTGGTCCGGCCGAACCTCCTGTATTTCCTGAATAGGCAATAAGTTGTCCTTTTTGTACAGGGAATTCGTTTGGCGCTGGTTTTACAGAAATTTCAAAGGTTTGTTTTTTCAAACGTTCTTGTTTAACGTAAGAAGCCATTGGCTCAGCGAACGCCTTTAAATGACCATATACTGTGACTAAGCCAGTTTTGGGATGGGTTACGTACATTACATGTCCATACCCACGTGTTTGGATACGCATTTCTGAAATATACCCCTCATCGGAGGCATACACAGGCAAGCCCTCTCGTCCTTGAGTTTTTATATCTAAACCAGCATGAAAATGATTATGCCTTAAATCGCCCATTCCACCAGCCAAATGGTTTAATTTATTGGGGTTGATAGGAAAAAGCATGCTGCCTTTTGGATAAGGCAAAGTAAGTTTTTGAGAAAAAACTATGTGAGATAAACTACAGAATAAAAGGAATAAGACTTTCTTCAAAACACTCTATTATTAAAAGGTGAATCTACAATTAATTCTATAATAGGGTAGGGGATATTATTTTTGAAGCGTTGATGAAATGAGGAAGTCAGCAGGAAAGAACCTGCTGACGAGTATATAATCTAAATTACTTGATTTCGAAATCAAGCATTTTTCTATCTTCAATATAAGCAGTAAGTCGGTCACCGATTTTTACGGCGCCAACACCAGCAGGTGTTCCTGTAAAAATAAGATCTCCTGTTTTGAGGGTAAAATATTTAGAAATTTCGGCGATGATTTCGTCAAAATTCCAAAGCATCATCGACGTATTTCCATTTTGACGAATTTCATTATTTATCTCCAGACGAAAATTTAGGTTGTTCATATCTGCTATTTCTGATTTTGGAAAGAATCCAGAAATAGGAGCGGAGTCATTGAAACCTTTTGCTTTTTCCCAAGGAAGACCTTTTTCTTTCAATTTGGCTTGTACATCGCGAGCTGTAAAATCGATTCCAATACCGATTTCTTCATAGTATTTATTGGCAAATTTTGCTTCTATGTTTTTACCCATTTTATTGATTTTCAACACGATTTCTACCTCGTAATGTAAATCATTCGAAAATTCAGGAATATAAAAAGGCTCATTGTCACGAAGGAGCGCGGTATCTGGTTTGATAAAAATAACTGGCTCTGAGGGACGTTCGTTTTGAAGTTCAGCGATATGTTCGGCGTAATTACGACCTATACACAAAATTTTCATAAAAAATCGTTAATAGTGAAATTGAAGGAGTTCTCTAAGTAATTTTCATCGAGTATGCCCAAAAACGATGATTTTCAGCGTCATAGCATTGAGCTAATGCTATGATATCATCAAACAATGTATTCTTATCTGATTAGCAAGGTTGACGAATGTTATACTTTATTACAAAACTACGTCGAAATACTAGAAAATTTAGTACCTTTTTACAACTTTTGCGTCTGAATACAAAATATGTATAGTCATAAAGGCATTTTCAATTATTTAAGCCTCGAAATGCCAACCGTCATTTTTTTATTTATCAATTTATATATCATTATGAAACGTATCTTATTATACATTCCGCTTGTAGTAGCAGGATTAGTTTGGGCTTGTAGTAGTGTACCTATTACTGGACGTAAGCAATTTTTGTTGGTATCAGACGACGAAATGAACTCTATGGCCTTGACGAGTTACAAACAATTTTTGGATACTAATAAAGTAATATCTCCAACTACCCAACAAGCTGCAATGGTAAAAAAGGTAGGAGATAAAATTGCCAAGGCTGCCCAACAATACTTTGAGCAAACTGGTAATCCTAATTATTTGCAAGGATATCAATGGCAAACAGAGCTAGTACAAAGTAGCGAAGTAAATGCTTGGTGTATGCCAGGAGGTAAGATGGTTGTTTATACAGGTATTTTGCCTGTAACACAAAATGAAGCAGGTCTTGCTGTAGTAATGGGTCATGAAGTATCGCATGCCATTGCCAAGCATGGTGCTGAACGCATGAGTCAAGGTATGATTGCACAAGGTCTTTTAGCAGTTGGTCAAGCTGGGCTTAGTGTTGCAATGAAAGATAAGCCTCAAGCAACTCAGAGTTTGTGGAACACAGTTTTTGGGGTAGCTGCACCAGCAGGCGCACAATTGACCTTATTAGCAAATGGTCGTGGACAAGAGTCCGAAGCAGATCATTTAGGATTGATTTTTATGTCAATGGCAGGATACGATCCTAACGAGGCCGTCAGTTTTTGGGGAAGAATGGCAAAATTGGGTTCAGGGTCAAAACCTCCTAAAATTTTGTCGACGCACCCAACTGATGAACAACGTATTGCGGATATTAAAAGTATCTTACCTGAAGCCATGAAATATTATAAACCAGCAGGTTCGGGAGGAGTACAAAGAAACTAGGAGGAGTGGTGAGTTTTGAATTGTGAATGATGAATTACAAAATAATACATTGTTCACGTAGGAGTGTACAAAGGAATTCTAACTATTGCGGATTTTGGATTTCTGATTTCGGAAATAAAGTAAAATACCTTTATTTATTACAAAATACAGAAGCTTATACTTCCGAAATCTAACATCCCAAATCAGCAATATCTGGAATTGCGTTAAACAAAAAAAGCTATCCCGAAGGATAGCTTTTTTTGTTTTGGGTATATCTCAGATTAGATAGTTCCAGCTAAAACTTTCTCTACTTTCTCAGCAGCTTCTTTCAAAACTACAGCAGAGTAAACTTTAAGACCTGATTCATCGATGATTTTAGCACCTTCAGCAGCGTTTGTTCCTTGCAAACGAACGATGATAGGTACAGGAATATCACCAATAGCTTTGTAAGCTTCAACAACACCAGTAGCAACACGGTCACAACGAACGATACCACCGAAGATGTTGATAAGAATAGCCTTAACGTTTGGATCTTTCAAGATAATACGGAAACCAGCTTCTACTGTTTTAGCGTTTGCACCACCCCCAACGTCAAGGAAGTTAGCAGGCTCGCCACCAGAAAGTTTGATGATGTCCATTGTAGCCATTGCCAAACCAGCACCATTTACCATACAACCAACGTTACCGTCAAGTTTTACATAGTTAAGGTCGTTTGCAGAAGCTTCAACTTCTAAAGGATCCTCTTCGCTAGTGTCACGCAAAGCGATGAAATCTGGGTGACGGAACAATGCGTTGTCATCAAGATTCACTTTAGCATCAACAGCTAAGATTTTATTATCTGAAGTCTTCAATACAGGGTTGATTTCGAACATTGAAGAGTCAGTATTCAAATATGCTTTGTAAAGGGCATTGATGAATTTCACCATTTCTTTGAAAGCTTCACCAGACAAACCAAGAGCGAAAGCAACTTTACGAGCTTGGAATTGTTGAAGACCAACACGAGGATCAATCCATTCTTTGATGATTTTCTCTGGAGAATGTTCAGCCACCTCTTCGATGTCCATACCACCTTCTGTAGAAGCCATAATAACGTTACAGCCTTTAGCACGATCTAATAAAATAGAAAGATAGTACTCTTTAATTTCAGAAGGACCTGGATAGTAAACATCTTCCGAGATCAAAACTTTGTGAACTTTTTTACCTTCTGGACCAGTTTGGTGAGTAATCAACTGCATTCCTAAGATTTGTTCTGCTTTTTCACGAACTTCTTCTAGGTTTTTAGCAAGTTTAACACCACCTCCTTTACCGCGTCCACCTGCGTGGATTTGAGCCTTCACTACGTGCCATCCGGTACCAGTTTTGGCCGTTAATTCACGGGCAGCTTCTACTGCCAGTGCTGGTGTATCAACAACGATGCCTTCTTGGATGCGAACACCGTAGCTTTTCAAAATGTCTTTAGCTTGATACTCGTGAATGTTCATTTGATATACAATTGTTTATGAAACTTTAATGTACAATGCAGGAAAAAGCTTCCTTTTGGGACAATGACCCAATAATGCTGGTGAATTTGCGACAAACAATAGTACGCATTTCACTGTTATTGGAGAAATCGCTCGCTAAATTACTGACAAAGTTCTAAACATAGTGTTTTTCTTTGCTAAATATTTATAGTCTGCAGATTATTTATGCTTAAATCAATCTGTATCAGTGCTTGTGGGAAGAGGCTATCATGAAATTAATTTTGTAACAGTGAATGAAAAAATTGACTTCTTAATGATTTTTTTACAACTTGGTCATAAGAACATATTTTCGCCAATAATTATAGCATTTCTCTTCTCCAAATTATAACTAATTCAAGTTGTGTATTTTGCTCTTTAGTAATAAATACTCAATTTGGGTTATGTTAATTGTATATCTGTTTTCTTTTTTGCCCTTACAGGTGTAAACTTGTAGGATGTATTGAGTTCAGTACGTCCTGAATTTCTATTTTTTTTCATTTTTTAACTAAACGCATACACTTCATGAAGAAGCTTTTACTAATGAGTTTCCTGCTTGTGATTGGTATTTTGTTTCAATCAAATGCCCAAGAACGCAAGGTTACAGGAAAAATTACGTCTGCTGCTGATGGTTCAGGTCTTCCAAGCGTGACCGTGCAAGTAGTAGGAACTACAAAAGGTACTCAATCGGATGCATCTGGTAATTTTACCATTACAGTTCCAAGTTCAAAATCTGTATTATCGTTTCGTTTTGTTGGTTTTTTGTCACAAGAAATTACTGTGGGTGGACAATCTACCATCAATGTTGTTTTGAAAGAAGATTCCAAGGCGCTTGAAGAGGTTTTGGTAGTTGGTTATGGTACGCAAGCCAAAAGAGATTTGACTGGTAACGTTGCCCAAATCAGCTCTAAAGCTATTGAAGGTTTGCCAGTAGTTTCAACTGAGCAGGCTATTCAAGGTCGTGCGGCTGGTGTATTTATCGAGTCTGGTAATGGTAAAGTAGGACAAGGTGTAAAGATTCGTATTCGTGGATCTTCTTCGGTTTCTGCTGGAAACAACCCTCTATATGTGGTTGATGGTATTCCTATTACATCAACAGACCAATCATCAACGGGTGGTCCAACTAACCCAATTGCCGATATCAATTTTAACGATATTGAGTCTATTGATGTATTGAAAGATGCTGCTGCGTCAGCTATTTATGGTTCACGTGCTTCAAATGGTGTAGTTTTAATTACTACCAAGAGAGGTAAAGCTGGAAAAACGAATGTTAATATCAATTATTTCTCAGGGTCAAGTGAAGCAACTGGACATAGAGAATTTTTGAACACAGCACAATATGTAGAGTTATTTACTGAAGCTCGTGTAAACAATGGATACTCTGCTTCAGGTGGATATACTAGATTTGATAGATATGCTTTGGGAGAAAGAGCTCGTTGGCAAGATCCAAATTCGGCTAATTATACAAGTACCAACTGGGAGAAGCAAGTATTGAGAACTGGTAAAATCAATCAGTTTGATTTAAGTATCACAGGCGGTAACGATAAAACTAAATTCTATGCTTCAGGTTCTTACAGCAAGCAAGATGGTATTATCGTTAAAAACAGTTTCGAGCGTATTTCAAGCCGTTTGAACGTAGACCACAAAGCTTCTGACAAGGTATCATTGGGTATCAACTTTAGTATGGCAAGAACGTACAATACTCGTTTGTCGAACGATAACGCGTTCTCAACGCCAATGCAAATTATCGCTTTGGCACCACTTTCTCCTGTGATTGATCCACGTACTGGCGAATACACAGACAGTTACAATGGCGCTGTAGTTACTCAATATTATAACCCATTGTTGTCGATTAAATATACTGACAACAATACAGAAGTATATCGTAGTATTGGAAATGTGTATGGTCAATGGAATATTCTTCCATCCCTTTCATTCCGCTCGGAGTATGGTTATGACATGTTATTCCAAAATGAAGAACAGTATTACGGTAAAGAAACTGCAAGAAATAATACAACCGCTGTAAACGGAGAGGCGTATAAAACGAATACGTTGATGTTCAACTACTCGACTAACAACTTCTTCACTTTCAACAAGAATATCAATGACTTACATGATATTCAAGCAGTAGGTGGTATGTCTTACCAACAATCAAAAAGAAATTACATGGATGCAACAGCTAGAAGCTTCCCAAGTAACTCTTATAAAATGTTGATTTCAGGTGCTACAAAAGCGGATGCAAACTCTACTGAAACATTCTATTCTTTCTTGTCATATTTTGGTCGTTTGAACTACAAATTTAGCAATAAGTATTTGTTTGGATTTACAGGTCGTGTAGATGCTTCTTCACGTTTTGGTACAAACAACAGATATGGTTTCTTCCCTTCTGCTTCATTGGGATGGCTTGTGTCTGAGGAAGAATTTATTAAAGATATTCCTCAAATCAGCTATTTGAAATTGCGTGCAAGTTATGGTTTGACTGGTAATGCCGAAATCAGTAATAATGCTGCCAATGGTTTGTACTCAGCTGCTTTTGGTTATGTAGGAACACCAGGACAAAGACCTGTTCAATTGGCTAACCCTGATTTGAAATGGGAAAAAACTGCACAAACTGATGTTGGTGTAGAATTTGGTTTCTTCAACAACCGTATTTCTGCTGAAGTAGACTATTACTTCAAGAAAACAACTGATTTATTATTAAATGTAAACGTTCCAGGTACTAGTGGATATTCTTCATTGTTGAAAAACGTTGGTGAATTAGAAAACAAAGGTTGGGAGTTTGTATTAAGAACTGATAACTCTTTTGGTGATTTGAAATGGAAAGCTTCGATTAATGCTGCAACAAATGCTAATAAAATCTTGAATTTGCAAGGTCAAGTAATTACAGGTGGTTTCTTAAACAGAGCAGTAGAAGGACAACCATTAGGTGTTTTTGTTGGACCAGAATATGCAGGAGTTGACCCAGCAAATGGTGATGCACTTTATTACAAGAACACAAAAAATGCAGATGGTTCGGTAGATAGAGCTACGACTAACGACGTAAACCAAGCTGAATATGTAGTAATTGGTAACCCTAACCCTAAGTGGATTGGTGGTTTCACAAACGAATTCTCATATAAAGGAGTTGATTTCTCATTTACCTTCCAAGGGGTTTATGGTAATTCAGTTTACAACGGCGCTGGTAAGTTTATGTCTGCAAATGGTGATTTTTATGATAACCAAACGATAGATCAATTGAATCGTTGGAAAAAACCAGGTGATATTACAAACGTTCCTCAAGCCAGATATTTGGGAGGTAATGGTACATCAGAGTCTTCACGTTATTTACAAGACGCTAGCTACACTCGTTTGAAAACAATCACTTTGGGTTATACTTTCCCTAGCTCTGTAGTAAATAAGTTGAAGTTGAGCAAATTGAGAGTTTATGCTACAGCTAACAACTTATTGACATTTACTAAATATACAGGATGGGATCCTGAAGTTAACACAGACTATTTGGGTGGTGTAGCTGCTGGAAACGACTTCTATTCGGCACCTCAACCTAAGACTATCACAGTAGGTTTGAATTTAGGTTTTTAATTAGAAAGAAGTTGAAAGGTTAACTTAAAATCGTAAAACAATGAAATTGAGACATAAATTAATATATACTATCGCTCTTGGCTTATTCTTGTCAAGTTGCGACAACAAACTAGACGTTAAGCCAGTAACTAATATTGATGCTTCGACTGCTGTACAAACTTCAGCAGACGTAGAAGCAATCTTAATTGGCGCATACGATTCAATGGGTGATGCAGATGTTTTGGGTGGTAATCCACAGCGTGATGCTGAGCTAATTGGAGACAATGGCGATATCGAATGGCAAGGAACATTTGTGCCTCCTGCTCAAATATTTAACAAAAATATGTTGAGAGATAACGGTCAGGCTGCTACTACTTGGTTAGATACATACCGTACCATTAACGTTGCCAATACTGTGTTAGCCAACCTTGGCGTAGTAACAACTGCCAAGAAAAATAGAGTTGAAGGTGAGGCAAAGGCTATCCGTGCTTGGATGTTATTCAATTTGGTAAGAGTATATGCCAAAGCTTATGTGGATGGTGATCCAAAAACAAACTTAGGTGTACCAATTGTTACAACGCCAACAGCAGCAATTACTGAAGCTAATTTCGTTTCAAGAAATACTGTAGACCAAGTATATCAACAAGTAATTACTGATCTTACGAGCGCAGAGTCTTTGTTACCGGCAACTAATGGGTTTTTCATTAGCAAATATACAGCTGCTGCACTTTTGGCACGTGTATATTTATCTCAAGGCAACTACGAATTGGCTCGTCAAGCTGCTAACCGTGTAATCACTTCAGGTGCGTATTCGCTTGTTGCTTCTTTTGATTTGGCATTCAACAACCGTTCAAATTCATCAGAAGATATTTTTGCTGTACAACAAACAGAGCAAGACAACGATAATGGTTATAATACCTTCTTTGCTTCGCCAGATTATGGTGGTAGAGGAGATATCAAAATCAATGATAAACACTTAGCTTCTTACGAGTCTGGTGATGAACGCGGGTTGTTCTTCTATGAGTCTGGAGATATTTTTACAGCGAAATGGGCAGACCAGTTTGCCAACATTCCACAGATTCGTTTGTCTGAAATGTATTTGATTCGTGCTGAAGCTAATTTCCGTTTGGGTGGTGCTCCAGTGGGTGCTACAGCTTTGTCTGATATCAACCGTGTAAGAGCTCGCGCTAATGCATCGTTATATACTTCATTGACTTTAGATGCTATTTTGAAAGAACGTCGTTTTGAATTAGCTTTTGAAGGACATTTGATTCATGACATCAAACGTAACAAGCAGACAATTACGAAGAATTTTGGAACAGAAGTGAGAGTTTATACATTTAATTCTCCAAAATTGGTATTCCCAATTCCAATGAGAGAGACTGATGCAAACTCTAAATTAATCCAAAACGAAGGATATAATTAATAATCAGTTTTGATAGGCATAAACATGAGTCATCCCGAATTTTTCGTGAAGACTTTTAAAAAAGAAACCTCCTTGTTTACTTTGTGAATCACGACAAACACAAACAAACAGGAGGTCTCTATGCATAAAGCATTTCTACAAAATAATGACATAAAATCGAGTAAGTCAAGACTCTCTCATTTACTTCTTCATAAACTTGATCTTTATCTTTCAGAGGTTCAATTATCCTTAGATTC
>NZ_JASHIF010000025.1:0-130258 GCF_030056595.1 Flectobacillus roseus | reverse complement strand
ATAGTTACAGGTCCTTGTTAAATCGATTCGATACAACGCTTTCAAGTTGGATAGGTTTTAACTTTATAGCATTTATTATCATCGCATTGAAGAAAATCAAAAAGTCAAGATGACTTCATCACAAAAAATCCCTCTCACAAGCGTAAGAGGGATTTTTTATATCCATTATTCTGTTAATACGAACTTTTACTTTTAGATATATTGGTTAATGATATTTTCCAAAAGCTCTTGTTTGCCACTTGTACGAGCTGGCTCACCATGTGCTAATGCAATATCACGCAAATCTTCTAATGATAATTTACCTGCTTCGTATTCTGCTCCTTTACCCGAATCAAATGAAGCATATCTGTCAGCACGAATTTTCTTGTATGGTGATTTAGTCAAAATATTATCTGCAATTACCAAAGCTCTTGCAAATGAATCCATACCACCAATGTGTGCATAGAAAATATCATTCAAATCAGTAGAGTTACGACGAATTTTAGCATCGAAGTTGATACCACCCTGTGTGATACCTTTTCCTTCTAAAATGATTAACATAGATTCTGTTAATTCATTCAAGTTGTTAGGGAATTGGTCCGTATCCCATCCGTTTTGGTAATCACCACGGTTAGCATCCATACTTCCTAACATATTGTTATCCACAGCCACCTGTAATTCGTGTTGGAAAGTGTGTCCAGCCAAAGTAGCATGGTTTACTTCAAGGTTCAACATGAAATCGTTTTCTAAACCATATTCTTTCAAGAATCCGATTACAGTTGCTGAGTCAAAGTCATATTGGTGTTTCGTTGGCTCACAAGGCTTAGGTTCAATGAAGAATTTACCTGTAAATCCATTTTTACGAGCATAGTCACGAGCAATCGTTAAGAATTGTCCCATGTGAGCTAATTCACGTTTCATGTCTGTATTCAATAAGGTCATATAACCTTCACGACCACCCCAGAATACGTAGTTTTCACCATTTAAGGCAATTGTAGCATCAATCGCATTTTTTACCTGTGTACCAGCATGTGCAACCACCGAGAAGTCTGGGTTTGTAGATGCGCCATTCATGTAACGAGGGTTAGAGAATACGTTTGCAGTACCCCACAATAACTTCACGCCAGAAGCTGCTTGTTTTTGCTTTGCATAGTCAACGATTGACTGTAGGTTTGATTCGTACTCGCTCATTGAGTTACCTTCATCAACTAAGTCAATATCGTGAAAACAGTAATATGGAGCACCAATTTTAGTAAAAAATTCAAAAGCCGCATCCATTTTATCTTTTGCTCTGTCAACAGCCCCCACCTTTACATCCCAAGGAAATTGCTGTGTTCCTGGACCAAATGGATCTGCACCTTGTCCACAGAATGTATGCCAATAAGCAACCGCAAAACGCAAATGCTCTTTCATTGTTTTACCAGCAATCACACGATTTTCATCGTACCATTTGAATGCAAGTGGGTTGTCTGATTCACGACCTTCAAATTGAATTTTACCAATACCAGCGAAATATTCTTTATCGCCCAATGTAATGTTTGCCATCTTATAGGGATTGTTTTTTAGTTAGCTTTTTGCAAAACAGACAACAACTGTTCTGTACTGTTCTGTTATTTTATTTTACCACGAAAATACAATTATATCTTTGAATCAAAAAATATTTAAAACAATTTAATTCTCTATTCTTATCGAATGGATATATTGCTAAGAATGAGTGGATTTAGACCGACTTACTTTTGATAATAGCTTTCAAACATTTCTCATCCACCGTTGATTTTTTAAGTAGATTTGTTGTTCTAGTTATTGTACAAAGGAATTAATTCTATGAGTGATTTTGATTATAAGGCCGAATTGGCCAAAGTTCCCGAAGAACCCGGTGTGTATCGATATTTTGATAGCGAAGGAACTGTTATTTATGTTGGTAAAGCTAAAAATCTTAAAAATCGTGTTAGTAGCTATTTTGTAAAATCAAACCAGCACGACCGAAAAACCAAAAGGCTTGTTAGTCAAATTCGTAAAATCGAGTTTACGATTGTGAATACAGAATTTGATGCCCTCCTTTTGGAAAATAATCTTATTAAAAAATACCAACCCAAGTTTAATATCTTGTTGCGTGACGACAAGATGTATCCTTTTATTTGTATCACAAACGAACCTTTTCCAAAGGTAATTACCACTCGAAGAGTAGATCGTAAACTGGGGACTTTCTTTGGCCCATTTGCCAATCAAAAAGCCATGTATGCGATTTTAGAGATGTTTGGGCAACTCTATAAATTCAGAACTTGCTCACTCAATCTTACTCCCTCTAATATTAATAATCGCAAATTTAAGGTTTGCCTTGAATATCATATCGGTAACTGTAAGGGTCCATGTGAGGGATTACAAAAAGAGGAAGAATATATTGCTGAAATAGACCAAGCAAAACATATCCTTAAAGGAAACTTGAGTTTACCGAAGGGATATTTTGAGGAAATGATGCTCGCTGCAGCCTCAAAACTTGCTTTTGAAGAAGCCCAAGAGTTTAAAGAAAAGCTTTTGGTACTAGATAAATTCCAAAGTAAATCAACAGTTGTCAATCCCAATATTAAGGATGTTGATGTGTTTTCAATTGTATCCGATGAGCAAACCGCATTCTTAAATTTCATGAAAATTACGAATGGTTTTATTACTCAAACTCAAACATGGGATGTAAAAAAGAAACTCGACGAGCTAGATGAAGATATATTGACCATGATGGTATGGGAAATGCGCGATAAATACCAGAGTGAAGCAAAAGAAGTTATCACAAATATTCCGTTGGCTATAGAGCTTAAAGGTGTTGAAAATACCCTTCCACAGATTGGAGACAAACGAAAAATTCTGGATATGTCTCTTAAAAATGTATTGTATTTCAGAAAAGAAAAAGCTGACCGACAAGTTGCCGAGGAAAGTGGTGGCGATCGTAAAATGCGTGTTTTGCTTACCTTAAAAAATGATTTACAGCTCAAAACTCTTCCTAGACATATCGAATGTTTTGACAACTCCAATATTCAAGGTACAAATCCTGTATCTGCCATGGTTTGTTTTAAAGATGGTATTCCCTCTAAGAAAGATTACCGACACTTTACACCCAAAACAGTCATAGGACCCAATGACTTCGCCACAATGTATGAAGTAATCACGCGTCGTTACTCAAGACTTTTGGAAGAAGAAGCAGACCTGCCTGATTTAATTATTATAGATGGTGGAAAAGGACAACTTTCGGCATCGTGTGATGCGCTAAAAGCTTTAAATCTTTATGGAAAAGTTCCGATTATTGGTATTGCCAAAAGACTTGAAGAAATCTATTTTCCTGAAGACAGTATCCCTCTTTACATTGATAAAAAATCAGAGTCATTGAAGCTTATACAGCGTCTAAGAGATGAAGCGCACCGTTTTGGTATTACTAAACACAGAGACAAACGCAGTAAGAATTTTATTATTAGTCAACTCGAAAATATTGAAGGAATTGGAAAGATAACAGCAACCAAACTATTAAAACATTTTGGAACGGTTAGTAAGATTTATGAAGCACCTCTTGAAGAATTAGAAACTTTATTGGGTAAAGCCAAAGCTAAATCACTCAAAGAACAACTCAAAATCATTAATCCAGAGTAATAAAAAAGGAGATTCGACGTATCGAATCTCCTTTTTTATTACTTAATACTATGACCTTATTCTAGTATTCCCAAAGGTTGTGCTCCATCTCCATTAGTTTATATTCTAATTGCTGAGACATAATCAAACCTTTTTTGTCACCACCATACATATCTACCAAGTCTTTGTCCTCTGGGTTACCAAACTTAATTGGTCGAGCACTAAACAAGCGTAAGTCAAAAGCATCTGCCATATTTTTATGCTGAGCTTCATTTTGCGTATTGTAGTAAATACAATTTGGATTACTACGGAATAGTTTATCTAAGTCTTTGTAACGGAATGACGCAACAATTTTATCAAAACCTGCAGCTGTTTTGCTGGCAGGAATAATGATTGTAATTGCTTGAATATCGAAATACAATCTTGAGCGTTGTTTGTCGAAAACAGCATCCTCTTTAATTTCGAGGATAGTTAATTCTCTTGGAAAACGATAATTTCCACTAGTAGCTACAACAGGCGCTGGTTTTGAGCCAGCTACTTTATTGTCACCAGCTTTTGGTTTTGGGTCACCCCAACCATCGTCTGTACCACCACCTGAGGTTGCAGCTGATTCGTTACCGAAACCAGCAGCTTTTTCTTCATCAGAGAGTGCGCTGTCATTGAATTCTTCGTCTATTTCAAGGTTCTTCATAAACTCTTCTTTTGAAAGTTTTCTTCTCAAAGAATCGTCTTTGTATGGCTGTAAAACACCACTCTGAACCCATTCAATTAAGTATTTAGTGATTTCGTTATTTTTAGAGAAAAACGGCTGATTTTGCTTTTCATTCAAATCCATTCTTCTCCACAAACGTCTCTTCCACATGATATTTGAATCATCAATCGGACGAACAGAATCTGGATTTTTTCCGTTGTTATCTTTTTCTTGCGCTGTTGCCAACGAGCAAGCTGCCAATGTTATGAGGGCTACACTTGCGTATTTTACTAAATTCTTCATTTGAGTTAAGTCGCTATTAGTTTTACAATTACCAACCAAATTTCAGGAAAGAGGGTTGGCTTTTACCAATAAACCTCGAATTCTAAACGACAGATTATCAATATTTATTGAAATCAAACTAATATTTTATTCAGCAATTAGTTCAATGGAAGTACTTTCGCCATGTTATAAGGGATATTTTCAACGGTACCCTTAAAGTTTCTACGTTGTACTCCTCTCACTTCAATATAATATCTATCACCTGCTTGTGCTTGAGATGCTAAGCTTGAAACGTTAACAGAGCCACTACCAGTAGCATCACCTACTTTCTTAGTACCACGAGCCAACGCTACGTAGATTTCAGATACACGGAACTGAGCATCCTCAGGGTTTGTTGACTTGAACGATTCATCAGCAAGAGCACGAGCCTCGATTGTACGAAGACCAGTTGCGCTAGCGCCACGTTTTTCGTCAATTTCACCTCCATTACCATAGATTTTAACTTCTGGTCTTGGTACACGTCTTACACGGAAAGTTTCTTTACCCAACAATGTTCCTCCGTTTGTTACATTCAAAGTAACAGTAGCTGCACTCGGAACGATGGTAACTTTACCACGCTCTCCAGCAATTGTTTCACCACCATCAGCAGAGAAAGATGGATTCCACAAAGCACCCAATCCTGGACTTACAACACTCAAACGGTTTGCACAACCCAAATATAAGGCAGGTAACGTAGCTGTTTCGATGTTATAAGTTGGTTTCAACACAAAGTATTCTTTTGTGATTGATTCTGTTTTTGGACCTGTTGGGCTCATGTAAGATACAGAGGCTGTATATGATTTACGAGCTAAGCCATTTTTGTCATATTCACCACCAGCAGTTTTGAATTTGATTTGACCACGACCATCTTTCACTGGAAGTGCCGAACCGTTCAAGCTCATACGTGGCGTAAAACCACTTGAAGTAGCAGCAATAAATACTTCAGCTTCATAATCCATACCAGCAACAACAGTATTAGCATTGGCAGAAACTTGAGCAAATACTTTGTCAAATTTCACCTCTTTTGCTCCTACTTTAGCAGCCAATTGACCTAAAACTTCACTTTCATAACGTCTAACTTCAGCTTGCTTTTGGCTCAAAGTTGCCAATGCAGCAGGTACTGGAGTTTGAGCAAAATTTAATTCTGCAAAGTCTTTATTTCTTTGATTAGCATCTCTCGAGGCAATAGGATCATCTTTAGCTCCTAAAGCTAGAGCAGGAAACACAGTACCCTTATCAGCGATAGCTGAAAGTTTGCTAACATAATCCTCCATTGAAGCGGCTAATTGGTAAGCAATTCCTTTTTTACCCGAGCCTACCATTATTTGGTATACTTTTTCTTCTTCTTTTGGATTTTTGATTTGACCAGTTTCAGGGTCGATACCACCACCTGACTCAATTACTTTAGCTTTAGCTTCTTCAATCTGAGAAATTACAGCTTCAGCAATTTTGTGTACTTCAGCCGCTTTGCGTGAAATATCAGCGTAAGCACCTGGGTTTGGTAACTCCTTAATTTTTGAATCAATACCTTGGATTGTTCCTTTATTTTTTTCAGCTGCCGACTGGTTAGCCGTTTCCAAGCTGTTATTTAATAGCACAAATTTCTGTAAGAGGGCATCACTTACTTGCAATGCAAGCAAGGCTGTTAGCACCAAATACATCATCCCAATCATCTTCTGTCTGGGCGTTTCTTTTAAACCTGCCATCGTATATTATACTTGAGGATTTTAACATTTAAGAATGACTACTTTCGAAACTTACGTTTCTGTCTCTTTGACATTACAATCAGCTATTAGTTATTAGCCTTTCATAGCTGACAACATACTTCCGTAAACATTGTTCAAAGAAGTTAAGTTGTTTGTCAATTTAGCAAGCTCTTGCTTAAACTGTTGAGTATCCTTGCTAGCATCAGACATATTTTCCATAGCAGAAGTAAGATTGCCATAGAAGGTATTCATCGCCTTCAAATGCTTGTTGGTATCTTGCAACTCTAATTCATATACTGCATTAAGAGCAGACATACTTTGCGTGATTTTTTGGAACTGAGCACGGTAGTCTTTAGCATCCTGAGTTGCAGTAGACAATTCAGAAACAGCGCTTAAAGTAACACCATAAGCTTTATTCATTTCACTAACTGAAGCAGAAGCAGCTTTTACATTTTTAGCATACTCACTTGTTGCAATAGTAGCATCTGAAATTTCACCAATTTTTGATACAGATTCAGTTAATGATTTAAGACTTCTACCTAAGTTGTCGAAAACTTCAGGAGAAACTTTTGCATTTGCCAAAGCTTCGTCCATTTTAGCAGTCAAACCAGAACCTCCCGTAAATGAACCACGAGAAGATGATTTTGGCAATTCTCCTTGGAAATCTTTAGATAATTCAGGGTAAACTCTTTCCCATTCATAATCTTTTTCAGGCTTAGCCGTGGCGTAAAGGATGGCAAAAAGGATAAAGATAGCAGCCTCTGTTAGCATACCTACCATTAGCATTTGATTGGCTCCTTCTAAGTGTAAGATTTTGAACAATGCTCCAACAATAACTACTGCGGCACCAGCACTGGCGATAACGTTAATAATTTTTTCTAAGCCCTTCATTTGATCTGAAAATGATTAAAAGTGGAATTTAAAATGTACAGTTTCGAGTTTTGTTTTTAAAATTGAAAAAGTCCTAAGTCTTTTCCGTATTACTTAAATCTAAAAATGATTCTAAAGTAGTTTTTCTTCAAGATTACTCTATTCTTTATTTCAAAGTAAAAGGTAATCAGTTGCTGATGCACATTTTGCCCAAACAACTGATTACCTTTTGAAAATATTCTATCTAAATTCTTTTCCTGACGAACGACCTAAGTGCGTCATAGCACAACGGAAGCCTATGTAAGAACGTTTTTTGTCTTCATATTCATAAGAACGAGTACCTGTTTCAAGATAGTAGGCAACGTCTTTCCAAGAACCACCTCTAATTACTTTACGTGGCTCATCTTTATCGTCGTTCAAGGTGTTCAAATCCCAAGTAATAGCTACAGCATTATCAGAATAAGCATCAATACACCATTCCGCTACGTTACCTGCCATATTATATAAACCATAATCATTTGGATTATAAGCATTTACTGGAGCAGTATAAGCATATCCATCCGAATCGTAATTACCTCTGTGTGGTTTGAAGTTGGCCAATAAACAACCTTTTCCATTGGCTACATAAGGGTTACCCCAAGGATATTTCGCAGAAGCTTTTCCACCGCGAGCTGCCCATTCCCACTCCGCTTCAGAAGGAAGTCTGTAACGAGGAGAAATATACATTCCCTCAGCCGTACGATAGTCATTTAATGCTTTTGTACGCCATTCGCAGAAATACTTCGCCGCTCTCCAGCTCACACCTACTACAGGGTAAAGGTCAAACGCTGGACTTGAAAAGTAATATTCTGTCATAGGGTCACCATTGTGGTAAGAAAAGTCTTTACTCCATACAGTTGTATCAGGATAATATTCTGACATAATTTTCTCTTCGCCCAATACAGAAATAGAGTCTGTCAACATAGCTGTTGTAAATTGACGATACTCGTTATTACTGATTTCTGTATCATCCAAGAAAAACTGAGCAACAGATACTCGTTTGTTGAAGTTTACAGATGATGAAACGATATCTTCATCAGCCTGACCCATCATGTAAGAGCCAGATGGAATTAATACCATTCCAAGTGGAGTAGTTTGCTTCCACCCTTTACGAGCAGTAGCTGCAACTTCACCATTGACCATACCAATGTCGTCTTTTTTGCTGTTACGTCCCTTCTTACCTCCTTTTCCTTTCGAGGCAACTTCTCTACCTTTCCCACTTTTGCTTTTGCTACTTGAAGTTTTTCCACCTTTTTTACCAGATGAAGAACTACAACTATCCAACAATAGTACAGGAACAGCTAGTAGGATTAATAATAGAGTTTTCCTGAAAATTACACTGTAATTCATATTGATTTTACTTTTGCGATTGATACCTGCTTTGAAACGGGTAAATAATTCTCAAAATTGTAAGTGATATTGATTTTATTACTAATGGTACACTAGAAAAAGTTTCTTGCCTGAAATATGTGGATGGCAGAAATTACTTAGAAGGCAAAATTATCTTTGTTAATTTTTCTTAAAACGAGCAAAAAAATAATTTAGTATGCTATCCAAGATAAGCAAAGTTAATAATTTTTTACCTAGTACTCTAATACAATATCGATTTGATTCACAAGCATCTGATTAGAAACAGTGCTTTTTTAGGCTTCTCCGCTAATTTAGGAGAAACCGAACCTTATTTTCTAAATCTTGGAGTCCTAACAGGCGCTTTTTTTCCTGCTAAAAGTTTAGGAGCCGGTAGCGAATAACTGAGCAATATTTCATGCGAGGTTGGGGCTTTGGCGGATGCTCCTCGCGTTGAGGTCAAATCTAACGAATAACCGATTCGTAATGCGTTATTTTGTAACAAAGAAATTCCAGCAATAATAATGCCAGCATCATTTAATCTGTATGAGCCGCCAAACCAGTATTTTTCTTGGTAGTTTAACACTGCTCCTCCCTCCAATACCTGTGATTTAAAGTCTGTCTTGAATAATGCTGTTGGGACTATTTCCAAATCATCACTCAAATAATAATTAATATTACCATGAATATTAACCGTTTGAACCGCCTTATTTGACAAACTTGCTATTCCAAAATTATATTCAGGCTGATTGACATGATTAAAACTAGCACCTATTTGAAAGTTGCTACTCTTAAAAATTGCACCTACACTAAAATCAGGTTTACTTTGACTCACTCTTCCAGTCAAACCGTCCAGAATTGGGTCGTTCTCATCACGCGGGCGAAAACTATTATCATAATTTTTGATATGAAAACCTCCACTTGCCCCTAAAGATAATAAACTAGCGTCAGAAAGTTTTAATTGAAATGAATATGCAAGCTTTAAATCTTGGTATCCCGCACCTGAAGGAGTTTTGTCATTGACAAAGGATAGGCCAACCCCACTTCGAAGACCATTGAGGGGCATGGACACATTAAAGATTTGCGTTCCCAAAGAGCCAGAGCCATCTAAGGAAGTTTGATAACCTGTCCATTGATTACGGTAGTGTAGCTGAAACTTCAGTGCCCCATCAAGCCCTGCTGCCGCTGGGTTGACATATAAAGGGTTGAACATATATTGACTCAATTGAGCATCCTGCTGTGCGCGTGCAGGAAAAATCCCAATCAATCCAAAGGCTAATAAAATGAATAATAGTTGTTTTTGCATAATGTTCTTGAACTAGGTATGCTCGTACATCAATGTACTCAAATGATTAAGAGGCAATCGTTCTTATAGCTTTTTTGCAATAGTTCAGAATACCCAAAACTTCTGCTTTCCCAAAACTAATAACAATTTCCAAATATTCACTACAATTTCTCTTTTCAGAGACAGGATTATTGTAAAAATCGTTTCAGATTTTTTAAGAAAATTTTAACTACATATAATCACGTGATATAAACGGTCGAACTAACGCTTTTGTTGTAGGTAAAACAAAAAGAGGTCAGACTTGGCTTGCAAATCTGACCTCTTTAGTTTGATAGTAAACTTTCTTACAATCCGTTTACTTTTTTAATGTATAATTCCAATGCACCCGACATAGACGGAGCGTTTGGAAGTGGAGCTTGAATATCCAAAAACAATCCAGCATCTGTAACAGCTTTTGCTGTTGTAGGACCAAATGCTGCGATACGAGTTTTATTTTGCTGAAAATCTGGAAAATTATCAAACAAAGACTTTATTCCTGATGGACTAAAGAACGCTAAAATATCATAATATACATCTTCCAAATCAGACAAGTCTGCTGAAACGGTTTCGTACATCACGGCTTCAGTCAAATGCAAATCGTTAGTACCCATAAACTCAGGAATGTCGTTACGACGCTTGTCTGAGCAAGGGAATAAGAACTTTTCACTTTTGTGCTTTTTAATCAATTCTAACAAATCTGCCGCAGTCTTTTGCCCAGAGAAAATCTTACGCTTACGAATAACAATATATTTCTGAAGGTAAATAGCAGTTTGTTCGGTAATGCAGAAATATTTCATATCTGCTGGTACCTCAATACGTGCTTCTTTACAGATACGGAAAAAATGATCCACAGCATTACGGCTTGTAAAAATAATGGCCGTATGGTCTAGAATGTTGATTTTTTGCTTACGGAAATCTTTGAATGAAACGCCTTGTATCTCAATAAATGGACGAAAATCTACCTTAATATTGTATCTTTTTGCCAACTCAAAATAAGGTGACTTTTCATCAGTTGGCCGTGCTTGTGACACTAAAATGCTGGATACTTTGGTTAATCTGTCTTGATGTGCGTTTACTGTTGTTTCGCTCATGCTCAATGCAGTTAAACTTTAATGTGGTGATAAATGTTGAGGCCTTTTATATGGCAAATCGTATCCCTACTATCAAGGGGATTAATTCAACGATGCAAAGATACGAAAATAAATACAGATTTTTTAACGGTGTCAGCTTATTTATCGTAAAGTAAATCAATATTAATCTTACGATAAAGAAGAATGAAATAGGTACAAACAGGATTTCTTGAGCATTTCGAAGTACATCAGGATAAGATACCGAGCAAAAACTTAAGCCTATTGCCAACAATAAGAAAAATATACTTGAAGCCTGAATTACCTTAAAAAAGTGAATATTGGTAATGTTTTCTAGTCTGTAAAGGTTCGTCAAAATAGCCAATGCGATGTATTTTCCAATCAAAATAAAAAACACAACAATTCCCAATTCTAGAAAATTGATAAAAAAGCCCATCAAACTTTCACTTTCCATCAAAATTGTACTGACAGAAAACAAATCAGTTTCTTCATTTTGCACCAACATGATGATAAACGAAAGTGTGAAACTTAGATTGAGCACAAATAATAAATTAGCTAAATCGAAAGGCTTATTGATCACTAGAGAATCTTCTCGAAGATTAATTGTGAGTAAATCCTTAATACTGAAATATCGGTCAAATGCCTTTGGCTGAATATTATACAAAAAGGCATAGCATATCGCCAAAAACAAAATACTCAGTATCAAATAATCCTGAAAAGGAGTCAATTCTCTTGGAATAACAGTCAGGAGTGAATCTGAGATTTGAATGCTTTTCTCAACCTTCGAGACCTTATTCCCAACTAATACAGAGATGGCTTCAACGCTCGTATTGTTGCCGTAAAAAGTCAAGAACACTTTGGTTTTACCATATTTTTCCTTCAAACTATCAACATCCATAACTACCCATTGGTCAACAGGAAGCTTACGTTGCAACGAAGCGTTGATAAAAAGATAGTTTTCTTTGCTCGAAAAATATAGCAGCTTGTAGCCTCGGTAGTTTTCCGAATCAAAAAATAAGCTGAAAGAGTTATAATCTTTATGTTCGTTACGAATGTACGGAACATAGGCTTTGTACTGTTCGTCAAATACCTGCCAATCATCGTGGTAATCATATACCAAATAATAGGCCTTGTTTGGGCCTACATTCCCAGCCAACGAAGACGAAACAGAAGTAAGTAAGAACATTCCGATGAAGAATGCTTGCAACGGCATGAAGCACAAAAACCTGACAAATATTGATTTGTCAGGTTTTGCCGTATTTTGATAATATGAAGCGTTGACTTGTTGCAATACCGTGTAATATTTTTTGCAAAATTACATTAGCTATCAGCAAAAGCCAACTGCCGACTCACAATTATTTCAAACCTAGCGCTTTCAACATTGTTTCACCAATGTCAGCAGGTGAATGAACAACATGGATACCACACTCTTCCATGATAGCCATTTTAGCTGCAGCAGTATCGTCAGCACCACCGATGATAGCACCAGCATGACCCATACGACGACCTTTTGGAGCAGTTTGACCTGCGATGAAACCAACAACTGGCTTTTTGTTACCAGTTTCTTTGATCCAACGAGCAGCTTCAGCTTCCATTCCTCCACCGATTTCACCGATCATTACGATACCTTCAGTTTCAGGGTCATTCATCAACAACTCAACAGCTTCTTTAGTAGTAGTACCAATGATTGGGTCACCACCAATACCGATAGCTGTAGTCTGACCTAAGCCAGCCTTTGTTAATTGATCTACTGCTTCGTAAGTTAAAGTACCTGATTTTGAAACGATACCAATTTTACCTTTAGAGAAGATAAATGCAGGCATGATACCTACTTTACATTCTCCAGCAGTCATTACGCCTGGACAGTTAGGGCCAATCAAACGAGTTTCTTTGCCTTTGATGTATTCTTTAGCGTAGATCATGTCCTTAGTAGGAATACCTTCAGTGATACAAATAATCACTTTGATACCTGCGTCAGCTGATTCCATGATAGCATCTGCAGCAAATGCAGGCGGTACAAAAATAATCGAAGTGTCAGCACCTACTTGTTGAACAGCCTCCAATACAGTATTGAAAACCGGACGGTCAAGGTGAGTAGTACCACCTTTTCCTGGAGTAACACCACCTACGACGTTCGAGCCGTATTCTATCATCTGCTGAGCATGGAAAGTACCTTCCGAGCCCGTAAAGCCTTGTACAATTATTCTAGAGTTTTTGTTAACAAGTACACTCATTTTTTCGTGTCGTTATCTGTTATTGAAAATTCCTATTATTAAGAAAAGTTTCGTAAAGGTAAAAGGTGAATGCCAAAGAGCAAAAAGTAATTATTATTTAGCTCATTTTTATTCGGGGGCAATATTACAACAATTTGACATACAAGGCTTTAATAATTAATTAAATTCTGCTAATTTTTTATAGATTTATTCTGTAACAAAAGAATTCTTATCTTAATCTTTCAATAATAGGCTAAACTATTTTTAACATGGAAACACTTCTGTTCAGCATCCAAAACCATATTGCTCAAATCATTATCAATAGACCTCATAAAGCAAATGCGCTAGACGCCAAGTCGTGGGAAGAGTTACAGTTAATTTTTGAGCAAATTAATGACGATGATACCATACGAGTGGTGATTATTTCTGGAGGAGATAGTAAACATTTTTGTGCAGGAATTGATTTATCACTATTGATGTCAGTTACCCAAAATACCCTATCTTGCGAAGGGAAAAAAAGAGAAAGACTTAGAAAGCAAATAATTGATTTACAATCACCTATCAATGCCATAGAAAATTGTACAAAACCCGTCCTTATGGCTATTCATGGAGGGTGTATAGGCGCGGGTGTAGACCTAATTTGTGCGGCAGATATACGCTACTGTACCAATGATGCATATTTTACCATCAAAGAAATAGATATGGGGATGGTAGCTGATCTTGGAACTTTACAACGTTTACCCAAACTCATCAACCCAAGTATTGCTCGAGAACTCGCCTTTACTGGTAGGGCAGTTTCGGGCACCGAAGCTCAACAGATCGGACTTGTCAATAAAGCATTCGAGACGAGAGCTGAACTTGAGCAATATGTATGGGAAATTGCCACTCAAATTGCCTCCAAATCGCCGATAGCTATTAGAGGCACGAAACATATTTTGAACTACAGTCTGGAGCATTCGACCAAAGATAGTCTTGAATATATGGCTACTTGGAACGCAGCAATGCTATTGTCCAACGACTTGCAGGAGGCATTCTTGGCACAAACACAGAAACGTAGCGCAAAATTTGAAGATTAAATTTACCGATTGATAATATTATAGATTGTATTTTTGTAAAAATGTCGTCGTAGCTTACGGTTATTAGCCAAGAGCTTGGTGATTTGCTTAGGGTTTTGAGCAAATCTATAAAACTTAATCAAGATACATCATCTTTGGACAGGTAACTTTACCTTTCTGGATTCTTCATAATACGATGCTTACTCATTTAAAGATAAAAAACTATGCGCTGATTGAGCGCCTGGAGTTAACTCCAAATCCCGCTTTAAACATCATCACGGGTGAGACAGGTGCGGGTAAGTCTATTATGTTGGGAGCTATTGGCTTGTTGTTAGGGAATCGTGCCGACACTAAAACCCTCTACAATCCAGAAGATAAATGTGTGATTGAAGGAGAGTTTAATCTTTCTGGTTTTATCATCAAAAGCCTTTTTGAGGAAGAAGAACTCGATTACGAAGACCATTGTATTATTCGCCGAGAAATTTCCCCACAGGGAAAAACACGTGCTTTTATCAATGATACTCCCGTAAATCTTGAAACACTCCGTCGTATTGCTTCTCAATTGATGGATGTGCATTCTCAGCACGACAATTTATTGTTGGGTGCTACCGAATATCAACTCCAAATCGTTGATACTTTTGCCCAAAATGATACGCTTCTCGAAAAATACAAACTTGATTTTAGCAACTACCAAAAAGCTTACAAAGCTTATGATGAATTAGTTATCGACGCTAAAAACAGTAAAAAAGAATTTGACTATAATTCCTTTTTGCTAGATGAACTTCAAAAAGCAAAACTAAAAGGAAACGAGTTGGAGGGGCTCGAAGCAGAACTCAATAAGCTCGAAAATGCTGAAGATGTCAAGTCCAAACTTCAGCAATCTGCCGAGATCCTGAGTGGCTCTGAGCAGTCTATTATTTCTTTGTTTGGAACCACTTTAGCCAACCTCAACGCTATTAGTCAATACGGAGAGCATTTCAAACAATTGCGTGAAAGACTCAATTCTTGTTTGATTGAAATCAAAGATATTTCTAACGAGATAGAAGGTGAATCGGAACAAGTAGAAATAGATAATGAAAAAATAGAAGCACTTCAAGTAAGGGTAGATACTATTTATCATCTTCTACAAAAACATCAGGTTAAAAAGGATTTCGACTTATTAAAAATTCAATCAGATTTAGAGGTAAAGGTAGGAAGAGTTTTGAATCTTGATGAAAATCTAGCCGAGGCAAAAGCCAAAGTTGAAAAGGCAGAAAAAGCCTTACAAAAAAGTGCCGAAGCCCTTTCAAAGTCTCGACTGAATGTCTTGAGTACGATTGAAGCGCAGATTACAAGTCTTCTGATAGACTTAGGCATGCCAAACGCAGCCCTGAAAGTTGAAAATGAATTTATCAAGCCATCTCCTACGGGAATCAACGTGGTAAACCTGTTATTCTCCGCTAATAAAGGCATCAAGCCACAACCGCTCAAAAATGTGGCATCGGGAGGTGAATTTAGTCGTTTGATGCTGGCAATCAAATATATTTTGGCCAACAAACGCGCTTTACCAACCATTGTTTTCGATGAAATAGATACAGGTATTTCGGGTGAAGTATCTATCAAAGTAGGAAATATGATGCGTGAAATGAGCAAGAGTCATCAAATTATTGCCATTACGCACTTACACCAGATTGCGGCTCAAGGGTCAGTTCATTATTTTGTATACAAAGACCACTCATCTGAAAGAACCGTTTCTAGAATTAAAGAGTTATCTAAAGACGAACGTATCATGGAAATAGCTCAAATGATTGGTGGACAAAACCCTTCTGTGGCTATTTTAGACAATGCCCGTGAAATTCTTGAAAAACACCTTCAAGAACAATAACTGACCATCGTCATTTTATAAGGAGCAAACATCACCTTTTTTTGTTGTTTGATTCTATCTAATCACCAAACACCCTTTGCTAGTTCACAGAACGATATATTTTAAATGCTTATGAAAAAGATTATTATTCCTGTGTTGTTCCTGCTTGGAGCAAGTTCTTGTCAGAAAGCGCAACAAGAAGATCAACAAAAAAAACTCATCGATGAAGTGATTGCAGTGCATGATGAAGTAATGCCCAAAATGGATGAAATCATGACTCTCAAAAGCCAGCTCGATAGTGTAGCTAAAGTTTCGAAAGACTCAGCAAAAGCACGTGATTTGTTTATTCAGCTTGATTCGGCAGATATCAAAATGTCTAACTGGATGGCCGAATATAACCCAGAATCAGTGAAAGGTAAAGGCAACGAAGAGGTGATGAAATATCTCGAAAACGAGAAGAAAAGAATCAATGAAGTAAAAGATATTACCAATACAAGTATTAGCAACGCCAAACAATTTTTAAGTAAATAATGCAACTATCTTCATTAACACACAAAGCTTTAATGGTAGGCATAGCATTATTGGCTTGGTCATGCTCTGATGGCTCAAAAAAACTCCCCTATCTTGGTCAAAAAAGTGTAGAAACCAGAGTAGAAAACGGTAAAAGTATCACCGATTCGGTTTATCATACTATTCCTGATTTTAGTTTTATCAATCAAGATTCTGTGGTTTTTACCCAGAAAGATGTTGAAGGCAAAATCTATGTAGCCGACTTTTTCTTTACTACTTGTCCTACGATTTGCCCAAAAATGAAAACACAAATGTTGAGAGTTTTTGAAAAATACAAAGACAATCCACATTTCATGATTTTATCACATACCATCGACCCTCGTCACGATACGCCAAGTGTCTTGAAGGAGTTTGGTCAAAATTTGGGGCTTGATTCTAAAAAATGGCAAATGGTAACAGGCGACAAAATGAAAATCTATGAGCTTGGTCAAAAAAGCTATATGGTTACCGCTACCGACGACCCTACCCAACCTGGAGGCATTGTTCATAGTGGAGCCTTCATTTTGGTAGACAAAGACCGCCATATCCGAGGGATTTACGATGGGACTGTTCCCGAAAAAGTTGATAATTTAATAAAGGATATCGAAGTGCTTTTAGCTGAACAATATCCACAAAAATAGTTTTGAAATAAGTTAATGGGCAAAATGAAACCAATTTTCCCCGCAATAGGCATTAAGCAATATGCCGTAAGCTAAAAGTTATGCTTGCCTAATGCTTACAGCATATTGCCTAAAGCTTATTAATAGAGGTATATTCTTATGAAAAAATTTTTATTCGGCTTATTTGTCACTTCTTTAATGATGGCTTGCCAGAGCCAAGAAGAACTCAAGCTCAAACAATATTATATCGACGGACAGGCTTTGTACAAAACACATTGCGAAAACTGTCATCAAATAGATGGAAAAGGATTAGCAGGACTATATCCTCCGATAAATGGTTCGGATTTCTTGAAAAAAAATAAAAATCGTATTATTTGTGGTATCCGCAATGGCTTGAACGATACTATTGTTGTAAATGGCAAAACGTATCATCAACCTATGCCCGCCAACAAACAGTTACAAGGAATAGACGTAGCCGAAATCACCACCTACATTTATAACGAGTGGGGTGGCGAAAAGACAATCACCGATGTCAAGGCTGTCAAAAAAATCTTGGATACCTGCGAAAAATAGTAGCTCAGAAAAAATAAAAACCTCGAAAGTTCATAAGTTGAAACTTTCGAGGTTTTTATTTTTTCTTTCAACCATGTAATTTTCCATTCAACAACTTCTGTCTACTTCTATCAAATAAATCATACCTTTTACCCAAAACTCAGGTATTATCGCAAATTAAAAATTGTATTACGCCCAAAACATCTCTCTCAAATGACTAAAAAATTATCCTTATTGATTCTTACTTCAATCATTGTTAGTTCATGCTCAGTAACAAAAAACTGGAAAAGCGATCATCCTAGCGACAACTTTCTTAAAGCTAGTTTTGATGAATTTACAGGTACAGAAAAACTCAAATTCCCTAAACAAGCCAACGCACTTGTATATCTAAGCTCAACGGTAAGTACGTCGCAAGGGAAGGTTTTACTTTCATTAAAAAATACGACCCTGTCAACAGCCAATAAAGTCAATCATCAGAAAATTAATTTGTCGCAATCTCAAGTATTAAAAATTTCGGGAGAGAAAGCCCATGGTTCCTTTGCCTTATCATATCCTACATTAACCGAAAAGAAGATACAAGTAAACTATCATCAAAATATTGAGCTGTTAGGTTTATGCTACACCCTTTTAAACCTAAGCGATTTTAATGATATTCCCGACGATCAAACATTTGAGATGCATGGGGAGAAAGTAAAAATCAAAGATTTGTATGCTATTACTACCAAGATTGGTAACGAGTTTAAACCCTTTTTAGCCTCAAAAAACTTAGCAACTATCAAAACTTTCTTTGATAAAGACTTTTATCTTCATAACTCTAATTTCTTATTGCAGCTGGACAATTTTCCCAATGCAACAGTGAGCGAAGACAATCCCTTTTTAAGCCATTATTCATCAAAAGCAGAAGCGGAAAAGCTAGTCAATGCATTTAATGCATTTGCCCTTGAAATTAATTTTCAAGACTTTCTGAAAAGATATAGTCCATATTACCAAAAAATGATTCAGGAAGTGGAGCAAAATATTCCAAAAGAAAGTTTCATTGTTGAGATGGAGCATCTTTACAGCAAGAATGTACAAAACTATCGACTATACCCTAGCCTTACGATTCCTTTTGGACAAGGTTTTGCAGCAGGCAATGCCAATACTATTGGTAATATTTTTGCCTCTTTCAACAAGCCGAAAGAAGTAAACCAAGTATCAAACCTACAATTAGGGTATGGCAATCCTACCTCGTTAAGAGATATTTGTGTGCATGAGTTTGGACATTCATTTGTTAACCCAGCAATCGACAAAGTAGATGAAAGTGTCTTGAAAGACAAAGAGTCTTTATATGAACCTATCAGAGAGAAGATGTCAGAACAAGGATACAGCCAATGGAAGATATGCCTTTATGAGCACTTCAATAGAGCCAATGAGGTAATTATTGCTCGATTGATTGGAGATAACAACAAAGCAGAAAAGATTTTACAAGAGAATGTCAAAAATAAATCATTTATCTATCTTCCTCAAATTGTAGAAAAGCTCGAATATTGGTATAACAATGAGTTTTTAGACAAAACCTACGACCAAAAAGTAAGCGATATTATTGCGGAATTGAAGTAGAAAAACTCTAATAAACAAAAAAGGTCAACCCACATGAGGGTTGACCTTTTTTAGTTATTGGGGCAAGTTTTTCACGCTCAGGACGCCCGTTACTCGACGAAGCGTATAATCTGTAAAATCTTGATTAGAATCCATTCCTACGCCGTGTAATACTTGCTCTGGGGTTTTGATATCAACAGGTTTATCTGTGTAAACTTTCTTGGTATCAGGACTCCAAAACATTTCATCGGTTTGTAAGGTCTCATTTTTGATTTGGTTATTAACCAACACTCGCCCCATAATATGATAGAGGTTTTTCGAACGAATAAATCTTGCCGAATCGCCTCGGAGCGTTGTGGTATTATTTCCCAATTTATCAAAAAAGAAAATTCTTACCTCTTTGGGATAAACCTTGTCATCATTTTGGAGTGTGAGTTGTGTCTCAGTCGACATTCTTACCATAATTCTTGCCGAATCGGTATATGCCATATTGATGCCATGCAGCTCCGACAGTGGTCCATTGTAAATCCCCTTTTGAACAATTTTCTCCTCTTTTTTACAACTTATCAGCGTCAATGTCCAGCATAAAATAACACTTATTACCGCTATATATTTGTCTGTTTTCATACCAAAATCGCAATTAGTATTTCGACAATTTTCTGAACTCCTAGAAAACTATCTCACTTAATAAGATTAGTCGATTTTTGGTTTACGGAACCAAGAGAAGTCACCTAATGAGAATCCAACTACAATTTTTGAATAAACTTCCTCAATACCATTGGTTGCCAATGTTCCCCTTTTACCATGTACAAAAGCCACGTTTAGGTATGAAATTGTACGCATTGGGAAAGAAGCTCCAACTGAGAAATTATAGTCTTTAGCTCCTGCTGTTCCTGTTACAGTGTAAGGAGATTGTGTATAACTAGCACCTACGCGATAGACTACGTGGTTGAAATATCCAGAGATTGCTTCAAAATCAGGAATGTATTCTGCTCCAAATGCGATAGTTGAGGCATCTACTAATTTTTCTGAATTACCATCAACATTTCTGAAAGCCGTCCACTTAGTCATTGAGTAGTCGAGAGAGACGCTCAACTGACCAGGTTTTTCTAAACTGATACCAAAACGATAAGTTGATGGCAAGGTGATATGACCTGTAGATTGTGTCAATGTATCGGCATTAATTGCGGTAATACCTGAAGCATCCAATGTACGGAACTGACGAAGCGACTTAGCTTTGAGTGTTTGAGAAAAATCAGCAGTAGCTGCAATATTCAAGAAATACTCTTTGCTAATTTTTGGACGCCAAGCACCACCCAATTTGAAAAGTAAACCAGAATAGTTGGTACGGTCAGCCAATTTGATTTGATAATTTTGACCATCACTATAGTTTTGAGTTGTAATATCATTGTTGATTACCCCAAAAGTATAGCTTGTTTCAAGACCTACATACACATTCTTGTTAAGTCTAACACCATTTGACCAAACAGCTTTGTTCAAACCACCACTACCGTTGTAAGCGATTGTTGTACTGTCTTTGCCCAAAAGATCAAGTTTATTTACTGAAAACGTAGAATAATCCACATTGGTAGACGGGCGCAAACCCAACAACATTGTCCAGCGAGAGCTCACAGGCAATGCCAAAGAGATAGGACCAATAGTACCACGAGTAGTATTAGAGCGTTTCGAGTTGTTTTGTAAACCTTTTACCTCCGTGTTAACGCCCATTTCGAAAAGCGTGTAACGGTTGCGAGCCAACAAGGCAGGGTTTAAATTATTGATATATAAACCAGAGGCATTGGCAACGCCAAGTCCACCCATCATATAGTTTACAGAACCGGCTTCTGTAACAGCCTCGCCAATACCCAAATAAGAATAAGGAGAGTTGGATTGCTGAGCACTAGACCACTGAGAGTGGAGTACTAGCCCCAGTACCAATAGAGATACAATTTTTAATTTAGCCGTTACAGGCAGGCCTTTACGATTGTGTAAGCTTGTCTGGTGAGCTAGCGTTTTTAATTTCGACATTATGTTCTAATATTCTGTTAAGACCAATCAACACTAAAGCTGGTTCTACAAAGTTCGGTGATTTTATGCGGTTTGCAAAAAATGTAGCGTCTCCCCCGCATAAAATGACGTTAATTTTTGTTAAAAGTGTTTCGTATTGTTCTATAAAACCATTTATTTCTGCCAGAAGTCCATTGATTACACCACTTTGCATAGCTTTGGCTGTGCTTTTACCAATCAAATCTGGATATCCCTCGGGTTCTATTAACGGCAATCTTTGGGTAAAAGTGTGCATTGCTTTAAATCTCATCTTCATTCCAGGGGAAATAATGCCACCATGAAAATTAGCTTCGGCATCCACCAAATCATAAGTATTACACGTTCCCAAATCTATCACAACACAATTTTGTTGTGGAAACAATACTGTAGCACCAACAGCAGCAGCTACCCGATCGGCCCCTAACGTGTGGGGAGTATCATACAACTTGACCAATGGCACTAAAGTATTGGGCTGTAACAAAATCAAGTCTGGATCATACTTTCCCAAATCAGCTTTGAGTTGTTCTTCTGAATAACTGACTGTAGAGACGACAATATGCTTTGGTTTGATGCTGTCGATGTACTCCAACAATGTAGGATAATCCAATCCTTTTCGTAGGTCTTGAAGTTTCCCATCGACAAATACTCCCGTTTTGGCAAAAGTATTGCCTAAGTCTATCGCTAAATTCATGAGATTTATTTACTAAAATAAGACAAAGGTAGGGTTTTGATAAATAGCCACAAGGTCAAGATCAGCATTCTGATTGCTTTGTGTCCAATCAAAGGCATTTGGGTTAATGATTTATTTCATAACTAATATTTTCAAGAATCTTAAAACAAGAATATTGGTTGGTCTTTATATTTGCCTCCGAAGTTGAGAAAAAGCCATCAAGAGCCTATTCTCGCTAAGCGATCAAAAACATCTTTATCAAAACAAACTATCTATGAATTTTTTATCTCAATCTATACTCGAAAACACGATCATAGACCTACTTTGGTTTACAGGTATTTGTGTATTCGGAGTATTGATAAAAAGATATTTCTCCATTGTATTAAGTAAAGTTCTTTATCGCGTGCTTCGTCATGATAAGGTTCCTATCTATACCTGTATCGAATTGCTTCGTAAACCCTTAGAAGTATTTGTTATTCTCACGGCTATTTGGCTTGCTTCGTACCATATCAAAGTACCGAAAGCTTGGCATCTGACGCCAGTAGAGCATTTTGGTATTTTAATGGTTATCTGGAAAACCTTCCAAATTATGCTAATCATGTCCTTTTCGTGGATACTGATTCGTATCACAAAATTTCTGGCAATTGTTTTTCAAGAAAAAGCAGCACTCACAGAAAGTAAACTTGATGACCAGTTTGTGCCATTTACCAAAGACTTAGTAATTGTTGCATTGGTCTTAATGACGTTTTTTTCAATGTTAGGAATCGTCTTCAAAATCGACGTAATAGCACTTATTACGGGTTTGGGGATTGGGGGTTTGGCAATAGCTTTGGCTGCTCGTGAAACATTGGAGAATTTATTTGCTTCTTTTACTATTTTTCTAGATTTACCTTTTTTAGTAGGTGATACAATTCTATTAGATAAAGTTACAGGAGATGTCGAAAAAATTGGATTCAGAAGTACTCGTATCCGTACAGGCGATGGTAGCTTGGTTACAGTACCTAATCGCCTGATTACCGCACAAGCATTAGAGAATCTAAGTCAAAGAAACTACCGTCGTGCTCGCTATATATTACGCTTGCGCCTAGATACCCCTGCCGATGCCATCAAGGCAATTATCAACGATATTCAGGCATTGGTAGAATCACATGAGAAAATATATCATACCGACCCTGGCAAAACTCGATTTGATACTATTGGCGATAACTCTCTTGATATCTTAGTTTCTTACCATGTCGCTACCAATAGTATTGTTGTGTTGAATGAAGTAAAAGAAGAAATCAATTATCAGATTTTATCCATTGTCCAAAAACATCAAGCGCAATTAGCCTATCCTACTTTCAGAATTATTAACTAATTTTTGGTCATCCTTAAAAACATCCATTTACCCTGATTTCGTGTGTCTGGTGTAGAAAATGTGCGTGGATTAAAAAGAAAAACACAACTTTAATCCATGAACAAACGCAATATACCAATAGAGCTAATTATCTGGGTGAGTGGACTTTTATGGCTGGCTTTTTCCCATCCCGAAGATACCCACTTCACTGTTTGTCCTTTAGCTTTAGTAGGTTTTGAACACTGTCCAGGTTGCGGATTAGGTCATTCTATTTCTTATTTGTTGAGAGGAGAATGGCAACTTTCTTGGCAAAGCCATCCATTAGGAATCTTTGCTTTGGTAATCATTTTAAAACGCATTTTTGAACTGGGGAAAAACGTATTTTGCTCAAACGTTTGCTCAAACAAAACAGAAGACTTTTATCCATCTAAACTTTTAAGAAAATGAATCCCAACTTCGCAATTATGATGGCCAACTTAGAACCTGAGGAAGCCATTTTTATCCAAAGTTTAATCAAAGATTTGGACGAACCACAACAGCAACAGTTTTTGGCAATGTACCAAAACAAACGCCGTGATACCACCTTGATTCTCATTACAACCATCATGGGATTCTTCGGTTTTGCTGGTATTCAACGCTTTTTGACCGATAGAATCGGTATGGGTATCCTTTACTTCTTCACAGGCGGTTTGTGTCTAATCGGTACCATTGTCGATTTGGTCAATTACAAAAGCTTGACTTTAGAATATAATCGTCAGGTAGCAGCGGAAATCTTGACAACTCTTAAACTTTGGAGTAATCGTTAAACTCTTGTCAAGCAAAAATATGCTTGATAATCTAGCGCTCTTTCCAAGCTTATCATTTAGTGCCAGACTGGTAGTCAACAGGTATCATTTTATCAAAAAGATATTGTAAATTTCATAGGAAAACATGGAATGAGTATATTACCCACATATTCGCATTTACTCCATGTAACATTCTCATTATCGTACTTATGGAAAACCCAATATCTCGTCGTTCGGTATTACAAAAAACCCTAGCGGCGACTACTGCTACCATGCTGACATCCTCCCTCAACAACCGCATCGAAGCTGCCGATAACCATATTGGTTCGGCTCTCAAAGGACGTATCAATCACTCGGCTTGCCGTTGGTGTTATGAGTCAGTTCCTTTTGAGGATTTGTGTAAATCTGCAAAAGAAATCGGCATGAAGTCGATTGAATTGACAGGACCTGAAGAATGGTCTATCATGAAAAAATATGATCTTACAGCAGGTATGGGTTGGGGAAGTTGGCCAAAAGGTACTGGGTTGACAAGCTTTTTTAATGACCCTAAAAACCATGACATTTTGGTCAATTATTATAACGACTATTTAATTCCAGAAGCAGCAAAGGCAGGCATCAAAAACTTGATATGTTTTTCAGGAAATCGTAATGGAATCAGTGAAACACAGGGGTTGTTGAACTCTAAAAAAGTGATTCAACGAATCATCAAAACAGCTGAAAAACATGATGTGACACTTTCGATGGAATTGTTGAACTCAAAAGTAAACCACAGAGATTATCAGTGTGATCATACCGAATGGGGCGTGGAACTTTGTGAAATGGTTGGTTCTGAAAAATTCAAATTGTTGTATGACATCTACCACATGCAAATCATGGAAGGTGACGTAATTGCAACAATCAAAAAATATTATGAGTATATCTCTCACTATCATACGGGAGGTGTGCCAGGACGTCATGAAATCAACGACTCTCAGGAGTTGAACTACCCTGCTATTATGAAAGCTATCGTGGATACTGGCTACAAAGGCTTTATTGGACAAGAGTTTATCCCAACTCGTACCGATAAAATTGCTTCATTGCGTGAAGGTATCTTGATTTGCGACATCTAAGCTATTGAGTGAATTAGTGGTTGAGTGATTTTTAATCTACATTTAAAATAATCACTCATCCACTCAATCACAAATCACTCAATTAAATAGATTGCTAACTTCCATACAAGGCTATTCTCTAACCTTTCCGAAATCGACAATCACAAATCCAAAAATCGAATAATTATTCTTCTCTGTTTACGGTATCAATTGAAAAGGCTGGCAGACATACGCTCCAGTATTCACAAGCCTCCTCAAAAGGGTTACTATATCTAACTCTACTTCCCTTTGTTATCAAGATACTTTGTCCTGCCGAAATCTCTATTACTTCGCCATCAACTTCAATCAGTTTTTTCCCTTTACTTACCAAAGTCCACTCGTCGAAAGCTGGATTTTGATGTGGCTCACTCCAACCAGATGGAGCAATCATGCGTGCAATACTGATATTTTCTTGTTGAGTAGCAACTCTTCCGAAATGTTCTTCGATGAGTTTACCGTCTGTAGTAGGCACTACAAAAGGTTTAGTTTGATGAATGTAACTCATATTGTTATTTTTTAGAAATAGAATCGAAACCCTAAGATTTGAGCAAAAGTACAAATTTAAGCTTTAGCACTGTGGGGCTATAAAACAAAAACGCCTCTTTCGAGGCGTTTTTGCAAAGATATGAATACACTTGTGGGTATTACAAGTTTTTCTTTTTCAATTCACTTACAGCGAAATCTGCTGCACGAGCAGTCAATGCCATATAAGTTAACGATGGGTTTACGCAAGAAGCCGAAACCATGGCAGCACCGTCTGTAACAAATACGTTTTTCACAGCGTGAACTTGGTTGTGTTTGTTCAATACCGAAGTTTTAGGATCACGCCCCATACGAGCAGTACCCATTTCGTGAATACCCAAACCGATGTGAGTTGATTGGCTATTGTAAGTACTGATATCTTTGAATCCTGCTGCTTCCAACATTTCAGCAGCGTCGTTCATCATATCTTCACGCATTCTCAATTCGTTTTGTCCAAATTCAGATTCGAATGAAAGTACTGGCAAGCCCCACTTGTCTTTTTGGTCACTCAAGGTAAAGCGGTTGTTTTCATTTGGAAGAATTTCGCCAAAACCACCAAAACCAATTGTCCAAGTACCTGGTTGAGTTAAATCTTCTTTGAAAGAAGCACCGAAACCATCCATACCAACACCACGACCCCAACCTGCACGACCTGCACCACCTTGGTATCCAAAACCACGAAGGTAATCACGCTTGTCTTTACCCCAGTTACGGAATCGTGGAATGTATAAACCACTTGGACGATTACCGAAGAAATAATCATCTTTAAATCCTTCTACTGTTGCATTAGCACCTACTCCTAGGTGGTGGTCCATGATGTTACGGCCTAATTGGTCGCTATCATTACCCAAACCATTAGGGAAACGATTTGATTTTGAGTTCATCAAAATTGAAGCAGATGGAATAGCACCAGCATTCAAGAAGATGATTTTTGCATAGTATTCAGTAACAGCCAATGTATTTTGGTCGATTACACGAACACCTTTTGCTTTTTGTGTTTTATCGTCAAAAATTACTTCAGATACAATAGCATTGTGAACCATTACTAAGCGTTTTGTACGAGCTGCGGCTGGCAAGGTAGCTGATAATGAGCTAAAATAAGCACCATAAGGGCAACCACGCATACACTTGTTACGGTATTGGCAAGAACCACGACCTATTGCTGTATGTTGTGCTCCAGGTTTAGTCAAGTGCGCTACACGACCAATAGTAACAGGACGACCTAATTTATTTTTCACAGCATTTTTGAAATGTGTCTCAGGAGCTGTCATTTGCATAGCTGGTAAGAAATGACTATCTGGTAATACATCCAAACCTTCTGCTTGACCAGAAATACCAGCAAATTTCTCTACATAAGTATACCAAGGAGCAAGGTCTTCATAACGAATTGGCCAATCAATACCTACCCCTTCTTTTAAGTTAGCTTCAAAATCAGCTTTGTTCCAACGATAAGACTGACGTCCCCACAACAAAGACTTACCTCCAGTGTGATAGGCACGAATCCAGTCAAAACCACCTTTTTTCTCGATATAAGGGTTTTGCTTATCGTTTTCGAACAAATAGCGGTGCTCTTCGTTGGCAGTATAGCCAGTACGCATACCAGCCCAATACTCTTCAGCAGCCATGTTTGTTGGACGACCACGGTGAGCAAAATCCCAAGGGTCTTTCAAAGCTGTTTCGTAACCTTCTATATGTTTGATTTCGCGACCACGCTCAAGTACTGCTACTCTCAAACCTTTTTCTGTTAATTCTTTGGCAGCCCAGCCGCCCGAAATACCAGAACCAACAACAATTGCGTCGAAGGTTTGGTTTTTAACTGCATCTATATTAAGATTCATTGTATGTCTTCTATAAGTATTGAAAGAAATTAAATAAGTGAGTAAAATGAAATCTATTTTACCCGCATTAGGCTGTATGCTTTAGGCAGTAAACGTAAATATTTAACAAGATTTTACTCCATTTTTGATACTTACGACTTCTTTCCGAAAGCCTAATATGCCATCTTGCATTGTTCTTAGTAAGCAAAAGCTTTTTGTCCTGGCTTCAATTTGATACTTTCAAATTTACCCGGGATTGGCTCATACACAAATGAAGCTTTCAAGCCTTGCTCGGAAGTATAATATCCAGTCAAGGTAAGCTCCTTCATTAAACGCCAGAAAGGAACACCTGTACTTGCATCATCCATAGTTTCCTTATCTACGTTATCACCAACTTTTACTTGCTTCACATTGTATTGTTTCATCAACTCTTTGGTATCTGATTCAAGCTGTTTCAATGTTGCAATTTGTTGATCTTTTGATTGAGCTAAGAAGTTTTTCTTTTCTAAATCAGATACACCCGCCAAGAAGCTTTTATGCTCTGGTGCTTTGTAACAATCATTCAACATCATTTCAATGAATGCTGGAACTCCTGCATCTTTTGCACCCGGAGTGCTTGTTCTTGGAATGATATGCTCGGCTACTTCTGCTACTATTTTACGCTGAGTATCATTGAGGCTAAACGACCCAAGCGCCATAGAAGTGTTTTTAGCTTCACCTGCTCTGCTCATTGCCAAAAGGGTTGGTGCCGAAAGCGTCCCTCCTATCAATAAGGCAACTTTTGAGAGTGCGTCTCTTCTGTTCATTTTAAATCGGGATTTTGATATAGTATTTATAAATTAGTTTTTGTTCTTCCAACATACCGATGAGTTATATTGTTTTAAAACTCATTGTATCTTATTGAGAAAATAAAGATATTATATTTATCATTCAACGCCAAAGACAAAACTTTATTTGAAAAGTTTTATTTTTTGCGAGTTTAAAGATAACCAATATTCGGCAATACTTTGCAAGGAATTGCCATGGAAATATCGCATTTTACCCTCAATGATGAGGTAAAATAGGGGTATTTTGTCTTTAGGAAAAATCTTTTCTCAAATGTTCAGAGAAAAAAGTCATTCACAATACCCCAACAAAAATCCCCAATACCTTGAACGATATTGGGGACTAGGATAAATAACATACGGATTTTACGAAAAACAAAATCTAATGCTTTATTCTACAAATTTTGCTTCTTCAATTCGTTTACAGCAAAATTAGCAGCACGAGCAGTCAAAGCCATATAAGTCAACGATGGGTTTACGCAAGACGCCGAAGTCATACAAGCACCATCAGTTACAAATACGTTTTTGATGGCATGCAATTGGTTGTTGCCATTTACTACCGAAGTTTTAGGGTCACGTCCCATACGAGCTGTTCCCATTTCGTGGATAGCCATACCTAAATATGAACCTCTATCATACGTTTTTACATTTTTAACCCCAGCAGTTTCTAGCATTTCTTTCGCATCGTTCATCATATCGATACGCATTTTCTTCTCATTTTCTTTCAACTCTGCATCGAATACCACTACAGGAATACCCCATTTATCTTTCGTAGTTTTATCAAGATACATGCGGTTTTCATGATACGGAAGTGTTTCGCCAAAACCACTCAAGCCCATCGTCCATGGTCCGATACCACTTGCTTGTTCTTTGAAATCTGCTCCAAAACTCAATTCTGATACATTGCTAGCCCATGCGCCACGACCGCGACCGCCACCGCCTTGATAGCCAAAGCCACGCAAGTAGTCACGCTTGTCGCTACCGATGTTGCGGTAACGAGGTACATAGATACCATTGGCACGACGACCATAGTAATAGGTGTCTTCGTCGCCTTCCCATGTACCCGATGCACCCACACGGAAGTGGTGATCCATCAAGTTATGACCTAATTCCCCTGAATCGTTGCCTAAGCCATTTGGAAAACGGTTAGACGTAGAGTTCAACATCAAAGCTGTAGTTCCTAAAGCTGACGCGCACAAGAATACAACTTTGGCGAAGTATTCGGTTGTTTGCATAGTCACAGAGTCAATTACTCTTACGCCCGTTGCTTTCTTTTTATTTTCGTCATACAAAACTTCACTTACAATCGAATCTGGGCGAAGTGTCAAACGACCTGTTTTCATACAAGCTGGCAAGGTCGAAGATTGTGTACTAAAATAAGCTCCATAAGGACAGCCCAACGAACATTTGTTGCGATACTGACAACCCGTACGACCAACACCCAACTGCGCCTGAGCGGCCTTAGATAAGTTGGCAACACGTCCGATAGTCATCACACGTCCTGGGTAATTTTTTTCGATACGCTTTCTTACCTCCTTTTCCACACAATACATATCCATTGGAGGCAAGAACTCGCTATCTGGCAATTGTGGCAATCCAAGTTTTTCACCCGAAATACCTACAAATTTTTCCACATAAGAATACCAAGGAGCTACATCTTTGTAGCGAATAGGCCAGTCTACAGCAATACCGTCTTTTAGGTTTGCTTCAAAGTCGAGATCACTCAAACGATATGATTGACGTCCCCACATGATAGATTTACCTCCTACGATATTAGGGCGATACCAGTCAAAACGTTTTTCTTCTTTATATAATGAGTCCGCATCGTTGAACCAGTATTTCTCCGTCATTTCATTGTACGGATAATCACGTATCAACTTTGGGTGTGTTTCCTTTTGCTCTACCGTAAGGCGACCATTGTATTTGGATTCCCAAGGGTCTTTCATGGCATTTTCATAACCCGTAACGTGCTCTAGGTTTTTACCTTTTTCGAGCATCAATACGCGCAAGCCTTTTTCGGTAAGTTCTTTGGCAGCCCAGCCACCTGTAATACCCGACCCAACTACAATAGCGTCGTAGGTATTGCCTTTTACGGCATCTATATTTAAGTAAGACATTGTTCTGATTAAGTTAAAATAGGAAACGATAAGTAATTGGGCAAAATTAGATTTAAGTTTTGAGTTTAGGCACTAGGCAACAGGCACTAGGCAAAGAGTATTTAATTGTTTTTTAATGTCTTTACCGAATGCCCAAAGCTGAAAGCCGAAAGCTCAAAGCAACATCTTAAATTTTATTTTGAGTAGTAATTTTTTACAAAGCCCAAGCTTTTTGACCAGGTTTTAGAGGAACACAACCCTCAAAGCGCCCAGGAATTGGAAGATATTCTAAAGCTTTAGTAGCGCCAATTTCTGAAGTAAAGTATCCTGTTACAGTCAACTCTTTCATTTTCAAGAAAAACGGCTTGTTGTCTACAGTGGTTTGCTTCACAATTTCGTTTTTCTGTGAGGTATCTAAATCACTGAAACCTTTGCCAAATTTGGTTTTACTATCGGCATCTAGTTTAGACAAACCTTCGTAAAATGACTTTTGCTCTTCTTTAGTATAGCAATCTCTTACTACACGTAGGATAAATTTCTCTACTCCTGCAGCTTTTGCTCCCGGCGTATTGGTTGTAGGAATAATAATGTCTGCTACTTCGGCCAACAGGGATTCTTGGTCCAAAGTCACTCTAAGGCTCTCACCTGTATAGGTTTTTTCGCCCATTACACCAGCCATCACTGGAGCAGATATAGCACCTCCTAAAAGGATGGCCACATGCTGAAGTGCATCTCTACGGTTCATAGTTTTACAAATTAATAAATTGAATAGTTGAGTTTGATTTGTATTTGAGAACTGCCTTGACCTAGCAGCTTCTGGTCATTGGTAAGTGCGTTTTGAAAAATTCTAAACTTTAGGATGTTACCTAAATCACCCTCCTGAAAGTCTTCGAATACATCTATTTTTTCATTAAAACAGACAATTTTGTCGATTAATCAAAGTTATTGAATTTCTTTCAGAAATAGCACCTTTCTTGTGTGGTCAAAGTATCATTTCGATACTTTTTACTACCAATCATGTCAAATATTCGACATATATATGAAATTATTAGCCCAATTAAAGAGGGACTCGTAAATTTAATATACTCTTTACAAGTAAATTAATTGATAATCAAGCATGAAAAAACTTCTTTACTCCATCGTACTTGGAATTATACTCTCATTTATAGGGCAAGTTTCCTACGCCCAAAAAGTTTCAAAGCTAAGCGAAACCGAATTGGCCTTGCACAATATGCAGGGAAAAATTTATGGTTGGATGACAGAATGGAAAGTACCAGGATGTGCAATCAGTATCGTAAAAGACGGTCAGGTGTTATGGTCTGTAGGCCTAGGACAAAAAAATACTACAACCAAACAAACTGTTACCCCTCAAACCCTATTTCCTATAGCCTCATGTAGTAAATCTTTTACGGCAGCAGCTATGGCTATTTTGGTAGATGAAGGAAAAGTAGACTGGAACAAACCCGTCAAATACTATTTGCCAGACTTTGAATTAAATGATACAGAAGCTGAGCACACTGTTATGGTAAAAGATTTGCTTTCGCACAGAACAGGCTTGCCTCGTCATGATTTTGTATGGCTGTACAGCTCGCTTGATAGAAAAGCAATTTTTAAAAGTTTAAAATATCTTACACTTAGTAAAAAGCCTTACGAACAGTATCAATACAACAATTTGATGTATATGGTAGCGGGAGTTTTGATAGAAAGAGTCAGTGGCATGACTTGGGAAAAATTTGTAGAAGAGCGCCTCCTCAAACCACTCAAAATGAATCAAACGGTATTAACCTACCCTGAATTATTCAAATCTACCGACTATGCCAAGTCATATCGCAAACAAGAAGAGCAATTAGTAGAGGCTGGTTTTGGAAGCAATGTAGATGCCATCGGACCAGCAGGTGCTGTAAAATCTAATGCCGAGGATATGAGTCATTGGCTTTTGATGCAATTACAACAGGGCAAATATGAGAGCCAACAGATTATTTCTAGTAAAAGCCTAAAAGAAAATCATATCCCTTTAACCGTGGTATATCCAACCGAAGCCAAATATCCCGAATTAGGGTTTACGACTTATGGAATGGGATGGAACCAAAATGTTTATCGTGGAGCTCAGAGGCTCCAACATAATGGTTCGATTGAAGGGTTTCGTTCGCAAATGACGCTTTTTCCCAACAATAATATAGGCATATTTATTACTACCAACAGCAGTGCCGCCGATTACTACTTCGTCAATGTTGTGACAAACAGCCTTACAGATATGCTTTTTAACCTTCCTGAAATAGACTGGGATAGTCGTATGAAGCAGGAAAAAGCTGACGCAGTTTTTGCAGAAGAAAAGAAAATGAAAGAGCAAAATGCCAATAGAATATTGTTTGCATCGATGTCACACAACATTGATAATTACACTGGAATTTATGAACATCCAGCTTATGGAATCTTGCAAATTTACAAATCTGATAAAGGGCTTATGGCCAAATATCATAACCAAACAATAGAATTAGTTCACTTTCATTATGATTACTTTTTAGGAAAAGATATGCTCGACAATATGCCAATTCAATTTATGACCAACTTCAAAGGTGCCATTGATCAAGTACAAATTGACTTCCCTAATGCAGGAATTATCCAGTTTTTGAAGAAGCAATAAATTACCCAAAAACAATAGCGAAATTTCGCTAAATACATTTTGTGTAATTTTTTCGATAAAAATATTATTTCAAAAGAGGGAATCGAAACAGAATTTTATACTATAAATTGAAAAAAAACTGTTTTAAATCACTAAAAATGAATCAAAATTCCCAAAATTAAAATTGGCATAAGTATTTATTACTAAAATTTTATTTGGCATTTTCTTGCATTTAAAAAATATACCTCTGTATATTTGTAAAGTACTAACAAAAACACTAGCGAAATTTCGCTAATTTTTTATGAAAGTTTCTGGATTTGTAAATATCATTCTCGTTCTCGTGATTCTCTGCTGTGAAGTGTGAGACGGGCTTTTATGTATATAATTGAAAAGACCTTTCTCACACACTGAGAAAGGTCTTTTGCTGTCCAGAAATATCGAACTTAAAATAAGTCAAAAAATAGAAGAATAATACAAACCCTCTGACTCGTGTTTTCTATCCTGTCGGGCAGAGTCTAAAGCATCTTTTCAAGTTATGGAACTGAACAAATTCTCAAAAACACTGACTCAAGAAGTAACCAACCCTGCAGCCAAAGCCATGCTTTATGGAATTGGTCTTACTAGCGAAGATATGCAAAAAGCACAAATCGGTATTGCTAGTACAGGTTATGAAGGAAACACATGTAATATGCACCTAAACGGATTGTCGGTACATGTGAAAAAAGGTGTTCAAGAGAACGGAATGGTAGGTTTGATTTTCCATACAATTGGCGTATCAGATGGTATGACCAACGGTAACAACGGGATGTCATACTCATTGCCATCACGTGATTTGATTGCAGATTCGATCGAAAACGTAGTAGGTGCTCAATGGTATGATGGCGTGATTGCAGTAGTAGGTTGTGACAAAAACATGCCAGGAGCCATGATGGCATTGGCTCGTTTGAACCGCCCAGGTATGTTGGTATATGGTGGTACAATTCGTACTGGAGAATATAAAGGTCAAAAATTAGATATCGTTTCGGCATTCGAAGCTTTGGGTAAAAAATTCGCAGGCAATATCTCTGACGAGGATTATGAAGGTGTTATTCGTAACGCTATCCCAGGCGCTGGTGCTTGTGGTGGTATGTACACTGCTAACACGATGGCATCGTCGATGGAAGCGATGGGTTTGACATTGCCTAACTCTTCTTCATACCCAGCTACCCACGAAGGCAAAAAAGCTGAATGTTTGGCTATTGGTGCAGCGATGAAAAACTTATTGGAGCAAAATATTTGCCCAAGAGATATCATGACTCGTAAAGCCTTCGAAAACGCGCTTACCATGGTAATGGCAATGGGAGGCTCAACAAACGCTGTATTGCACTATTTGGCAATCGCTCGCGCTGCTGAAGTTGAATTTACGTTAAAAGATATTCAAGCTATTTCTGACCGCACTCCGCTAATTGCAGATTTGAAACCTTCTGGTAAGTATTATATGGAAGATATGCTTTCAATCGGTGGAGTACCAGCATTGATGAAATACTTGTTGAAAGAAGGATATTTACATGGCGATTGTATGACTGTAACAGGCAAAACAATTGCTGAAAACTTAGCTGATGTTCCTGAATTGGATTTTGATTCACAAAAAATCATTTTGCCATTAACAAGCCCTATCAAGCCAACAGGTCACTTACAAGTATTGTATGGTAACCTAGCAACAGGTGGTGCTGTAGCAAAAATTACGGGTAAAGAAGGTGAACGTTTTGAAGGTATTGCTAAGGTTTGTGAGCGTGAAGAAGAAGTAATCGAATACTTATCAAAAGGAGAAATTAAAGAGGGTCAGGTAGTAGTAATCCGCAACGAAGGTCCTAAAGGTGGCCCGGGTATGCCAGAAATGTTGAAACCAACTTCGGCTATCATGGGTGCAGGTTTGGGCAACAAAGTGGCTATGATCACAGACGGTCGTTTCTCAGGTGGAACACACGGATTCGTTGTAGGTCACGTAACACCAGAAGCACAGGTAGGTGGCAATATCGCATTGGTAAAAGATGGCGATTTGATTACGATTGATGCAGTTAATAATGTTCTTCATTTACACGTATCTGACGAAGAATTGGCAGAACGTCGTAAAAGCTGGGCTCCATCTGAATCACCATTCAAACAAGGTGTTTTACGCAAATATGTGAAAAACGTAGCCTCAGCAAGTGAAGGTTGTGTAACAGATTTATAAATAGTTAAGCCATTGGACTCAGCTATATCCAATGGCTTACTTTTCCAATAAAAGCTAGTCGTAGGCTTTTATTAAGCTTAAATACGATAACACCTTGAAAACTAAAAGACTGTAAGCTATTTTACTCGACGAGTATGAAAGATCTGTAAATGAAGGTATACAGATGACATATTCAATGTAGAGTTTACAGCCTTTACCTTCATCCACATCACTAACACGATACAATTAAAATTTATGAACCTTGGTAATAAGGGGCAATGGCAAACATCAAACCTAAAGTGGTGGAGTGTATTGCTGATTTTGCTCCCAATCTTGCTCTATTACACATGGGTTTGCTTTTGGGGAATCGACTGTCCACAACTAGACGATTTCGCTGTATTGACCACAATAGTTGATATTAACAAAGCTATAACCCTAAAGGAGGAATTAGAAATCTGGTTTACTCCGCACAATGAACATAGAATCGTATTTACAAGGCTAATCTTTTGGTTAGTGGGTACAACAGACAATGGAGCTGTTGATATATACAAAGTTTTATTGATTGGTAATCTTACTTTAGTAGGTCTTGCTAGTATTTTTTATCGAGTAATTGGTCATATGCAACAATCTTGGGTTTATGCATTTGCCATTAGTTGTATGTTATTTCAGATGCAGTATTTCGAAAATACATTTTTCGGGATGGCTGCTGTCCAAAACCTAGGAATCTATTTTTGGTTAGGTTTGAGTTTTTGGCAACTAACACAAGTTGCAAAACAACCTAAGCAATTACTTTGGGCTTTTGTATGGGGCTTTTTTGCCACATTTACTTCAGGGAATGGATTGGTAGTGTTTCCAGCAGGAATCTTTATTTTATGGTTTTTGGAAGCAAAAAAGATGATTATTCCTTGGGTATTGTACGGTTTGATTATTACAGGATTGTATTTACACAATTTACCTCATCAAAATAGCATCAACAATTTTGTTCAATTATTTGAAGGTTCAATGGGATATCTAGGAGGCTTTGTGGGTACCACTATCAGTGCTCAAATACCTATTCTACTCGGTGTTCTCATGTTGTTTGTAGGGGTTTTGTTAAATCTCAATCTAGTATTCGTTAAGCAAATCCCACTTCATGTACGTTCAAAGCAAGTACAAGTGTTTTTGTTAGCATTTTTTATTGCTCTTGTAGCGACGAGTTGTATGGTAGGGCTCAATAGAGATATCATATCAGCCATTTCAACGCCAAGATATAAAATTGGTTCAGCCGTTTTCGTTTGCTTGATTACCCTAATGATCGCAAATATTCAGATGAACCCACGATTTAGTTTCTTGATTGGTGTAGGTTTTGCCTTCGCCTTCAGTCTATTTTGTTTGATGACTTATTATAAAATGACTCCAGTAGTAAAAGCTAATCGAGCCGTTTACCAAAATAATATTGACGCATTTAAACGCAAAGTTACTGGCCAAGAACATCCTCCTATTCTTTTTGAGAAGGAATGGTATGAAGTCTGGAAAGCAGGAAAATGGGATTTTCCTGAAAATAAGAACTAAACAAAACCACAAAAACGAGAATTAGCATTCAACTCTTCGGAGTTCAACATTTTAATTACAAAAATCGCATGGCAGCACAGACACAAACCATGACCGCAGAACCCAAAGCAAAAGAAACAGAACAGTTTCTTACGGGCGCGCAGGCCATAATGCAATCTTTAGTCGAGCAAGGTGTTGATACAATCTTCGGCTATCCGGGTGGCGCCATCATGCCTACTTATGATGCGCTTTATGATTATCAAGATAGACTCAAGCACATTCTGGTGCGCCATGAGCAAGGTGCAGGTCACGCAGCACAAGGTTATGCTCGTATGACAAACCGTGCAGGTGTCGCAATGGTGACTTCTGGTCCGGGAGCAACTAACCTCATGACTCCTATTGCTGATGCCATGCTAGACTCTACCCCAATGGTTTGTATTGTGGGTCAAGTAAAAGGCAATTTGTTAGGTACTGATGCTTTCCAAGAATGTGATATCATTGGTATTTCAATGCCTATTACTAAATGGAACTACCAAGTGGTAGATGCCAACGAAATTCCAGAAATTATTGCAAAAGCATTTCATATTGCAGAAGCTGGTCGTCCAGGTCCTGTATTAATTGATATTACTCGTACAGCACAAACTGATAAAATGACGAAGCCTTTCCACTATCCAAAATCAGTGGATATTATTAGCTATCGTCCTCGTACTGTACCTAAGCAAGAGCATGTTGAGGCAGCAGCCAAATTAATTAATGCAGCTCAAAAGCCTTATATCTTGGCTGGTCATGGAGTACTGTTGGCCGATGCTCAAGATGAGTTAAAAGCGTTTATTGAAAAAACTGGAATTCCTGTAGCGACAACGTTACTAGGTATGTCAGCTGTTGATGCCGACCACCCTTTGTATGTAGGCTGGCCGGGTATGCACGGTAATTACGGAGCAAACGTATTAACGAATGAATGTGATGTACTTATCGCTATTGGGATGCGTTTTGACGACCGTATTACAGGTGATTTGAATACTTATGCGAAGCAAGCTAAAGTAATCCATATCGAAATTGACCCTGCAGAAATCAATAAAAACGTATTTGCCGATGCACCAGTTGTGGGCGATGCGAAAGAAGCTTTGAAAGCGTTGATTCCTTTGGTAAACCAAAACTCTTTCCCTGAATGGCGTGCTGAGTTTGCTAAATACGATGCTATCGAATACGAAAAAATCACGAAGAAAGATATTTTCCACGACGGCGACCAAATCAAAATGGGTGAAGCAGTAGTAATGCTTTCTGAGAAAACAAAAGGTGAAGCTGTTACAGTTACTGACGTTGGTCAGCACCAAATGATTTCAAATCGTTATTATCGTTTCAAAAAGCCATTCTCAAGTGTAACTTCAGGTGGTGCTGGAACCATGGGTTTTGCACTTCCAGCGGCATTTGGTGCTAAAGTTGGTGCTCCAGACCGTGAAGTAGTAGCAATTATCGGTGATGGTGGTTTCCAGATGACTCTTCAAGAATTGGGAACAATTGCTCAAAGTGGCTTACCCGTTAAAATCATCATTCTGAACAATAACTTCCTTGGAATGGTACGCCAGTGGCAACAGTTATTCTTCGACAGACGCTATTCATTTGTAGAATTACAAAACCCTGATTTTATCACGATTGCAAAAGGATTTGGTATTGCAGGACACACCGTTTCTGATCGTGCTCAACTTTCAGAATCACTAGACACTTTGCTCAACTCAGACAAGCCTTATTTGCTTGAAATTATCTGTGAAAAAGAAGAAAACGTGTTCCCAATGGTACCAGCTGGTACATGTGTTACTAATGTAATTTTAGAGTAAAAGAAGTGTTACCACTTCTTTTACTAATATCATATTTCATTAAAGTACAGGCTATTTGTATATTTGAAAATTAAATAGTAAGTCCATTTAACAACTGTATAAATGAAATTTGAAAGTCTAAGAGAACAAGTTTCTAATAAAAGTCAGATACATTCTGTGCAAATGCTGAGAGGAATAGCGTGTTTAGCAGTGTACTTTGTTCATTTTTTTTCAGAACAAAAATTACTTTCAGCAAGCAAATTATTAGTAAAAGCATCAGAATATGGATACTTAGGCGTTCAAGTTTTTTTTGTGATTTCAGGGTTTATCATACCACTATCTATGTATAGAAACAAGTATGATATTCAAAACTTTGGTAATCTTTTCAAAAGACGACTCGTTCGAATTGAATTACCTTATGTGGCTTCGATTGCATTGTTAGTACTTTTAAAACTTATAACACATTTCGTATATGAGGCATCCCAACGACTTGATATCGATTGGTCAACTGTCTTGCTCAATATAGGATACCTAAATGTGTTTTGGGGTAAAGAGTTCATTAACCATGCATATTGGACACTGTTTGTTGAATTACAATTTTACTTATACATAGGATTGTTTCTCGGATTAATAACGAACAAAAACTTTTGGATTAGGCACGTTGCATATTTGCTACTATTTGGACTTAATTATTGGTGGGTTGGGAGCTTATTTTTTCACTCTCATATCCTCATATTTATGGTTGGCATTTTTGCTTTTCAATATGTAATCAAGGTTATAGAATTGCCCGAATTGTTAATTAGTAGTGCTTTTGTATTAATCCTAAATTATTACTGGCTCAGCCAAATCTTACATTTAGATACGGCTATTCCAATTACATTAGCAACAATCTTTGCCATCAGTTTTATTTTTTTTATAAAAAAGCAAATAAGTGTCTTAGACTTTTTAGGAAAAATCTCTTTCTCTTTATATCTAATACATGTACCAGTTACAGTTGCATTATTGCCGATTTTAGAGCCATATATCCATAGACCAAGTTTAATCCTAGTATACAGAATAGGCGTTTTAATTAGTACAATAGGTATAGCTTATATCTACTATCGAATTATAGAAAAGCCAGCTATGAGTCTTTCTCGTAAAGTTTAAAATAGACTTACTTAGCTAAAACATTTGACTAGCAATAACTCATGAAAACAACATACACGTTATCCATATTTACTTCCAATACCATCGGTTTGCTCAACCGTATTACGATTATCTTTACTCGTAGACGCTTGAACATCGAATCGTTGACCGTATGTGAAACCGAGCGCGTAGGTGTATCTCGTTTTACTATCGTTATCCGTCACGATTCGCGCGAGGCTGTTGAAAAACTCGTTCGCCAAATCCGTAAGGTAGTCGATGTATTAGCGGTATTTGGATACCTTGACCACGAAATCGTTTTCAACGAAATCGCCCTTTTCAAAATCGCAACACCACTAGGGGGTACTCCTTTGAACATCAAAGAAATCAACCTCGACTGGAATGCAAAAGTTGTACACTGGGGTCTTGATTATGTAGTAATCGAGAAAAATGGTACAGAACAAGAAATCTCAGAATTTTATGAATATATCAAAAACTGGGAAATTCTTGAATACTTAAAATCAGGTCGTGTGGCTGTTGGTAAAACAGAAAAAGGCTTGGTAGAATACCTTCCAGAAGGCAACTGGGAAGTGGTGTAAGTTAGGAGTGTTGAGTTGTGAGTGTTGAGTATCTATCTTCCAACTTCAATCATCCAATATTTATCATTTGTAAATAATTTTCAGTAAAACATAATTCCAAAAAACAAATCAAATCATGGCACAAATTAATTTTGGCGGAGTGGTAGAGGATATCGTGACTCGTGAGGAGTTCCCATTAGAAAAAGCAAGAGAAGTATTGGCTAATGAAACTATCGCTGTAATTGGATACGGTGTACAAGGTCCTGGTCAAGCTTTGAACATGAAAGATAACGGCTTGAACGTAATCGTTGGTCAACGTAAAGGTAAAACTTATGACAAAGCTGTAGCTGACGGTTGGGTTCCAGGTGAAACTTTGTTCGAAATCGAAGAAGCTTTAGAAAAAGGTACTATCATTTGCTACTTGCTTTCAGATGCTGCTCAAATCGAATTGTGGCCAACTGTTAAGAAATATTTGACTGCTGGAAAATCGTTGTATTTCTCTCACGGATTCGGTATCACTTACAAAGAGAAAACTGGTATCGTTCCTCCTGCAGATGTTGACGTATTCTTGGCAGCTCCTAAAGGTTCAGGTACTTCTCTTCGTCGTTTGTTCGTAGAAGGTAAAGGTTTGAACTCTTCTTTCGCTGTTTACCAAGATGCTACTGGTAAAGCTCGTGAGAAATGTATTGCTATGGCTATCGGTGTAGGTTCAGGTTATTTGTTCGAAACTGACTTCTACAAAGAAGTAACTTCTGACTTAACTGGTGAGCGTGGTACTTTGATGGGTGCTATCCAAGGTATCTTTGCTGCTCAATACGAAGTATTGCGCGAAAACGGTCACTCTCCATCTGAAGCATTCAACGAAACAGTTGAAGAGTTAACTCAATCTTTGATGCCATTAGTAGCTGAAAACGGTATGGACTGGATGTACGCTAACTGCTCTACAACAGCTCAACGTGGTGCTTTGGACTGGTGGAGACCTTTCAAAGAAGCTACTAAGCCTGTATTCGCTCAATTGTACAACTCTGTAAAAACTCAAGCTGAAGCTGAGCGTTCTATCACTTTGAACTCTCAACCTGACTACCGCGTGAAGTTGGAAGCTGAATTAGAAGAGCTTCGTGAGTCTGAAATGTGGAGAGCTGGTGCAGCTGTACGTAGCCTTCGTCCAGAAAGAAACTAGTTCTTTAATTTGAGGAATTTGAAGGCTTAAAATCTTCATTATTGTTCAAACTGGCTATAACAATGAGTGAGTAATGGATTGCTATCTATTATTCACTCATTTGTGTTTTAGAAAAGCACGAAAGTTATTGTTAGTAGTAGGAATACAATCAGAAGGAATTCTAACTATTGCGGATTGGGGATTTCTGATTTCGGAAATAAAGTAAAAGGCCTTTATTTTTTACAAAATTTAGCACCTTACAATTCCGAAATCCAACATCCGATATCCGATATCCGAAATAGGTACTTCGTTCACTGCTAATTCATGATTCACCATTCAGTCACTTAATGATGAGTTGTGAATGATGAATTGTGAATATAAATCTAATAATCAACGACTTACATTCACAATTCATCATTCATAATTCACAATTGTTCTCTCATTATCCCCCATATTTAATCTATCAAGTAAAAGAATTTATTAAATTGATACTGTTGAAGTCTAACCGATACACTGTTAACTGATAATCTTTTACCTACAACAATTTTTATGAATACACAAACAGCACAATTTCCTTCGCTCGAGAGCATCTATGATGCGGCAGAATGCCTCCGTGGCGTGGCATCGCACACGCCATTGATGGAAAATCTTATTTTGTCAGAACGTTATCAGGCTAATATTTTCTTGAAACGCGAAGACCTACAAATTGTGCGTTCTTACAAAATTCGTGGAGCCTACAACAAAATGGTAAAGTTGTCGAAAGAGGCTCTCAATAAAGGTGTTGTATGTGCCAGTGCAGGTAATCATGCTCAAGGTATGGCCTATGCTTGCCATAAAATGAAAGTGAAAGGCACCGTATTTATGCCAACCACAACACCAAACCAAAAGATTAAATCTGTAAAAATGTTTGGTCGTGAACATATCGATATTCAGTTGGTTGGCGATACCTATGACGATGCTTCCAATGCGGCCAAAATCTACTGTGAGGAACAAAATGCTACTTACGTGCATCCATTCGATGATATGGACGTTATTGCAGGACAAGGCACGGTTGGTTTAGAGATTTTTAAGGATGCAGATGTCAAAATAGATTATATTCTTTTGGCTATCGGTGGCGGTGGTGTTGCGGCTGGCACATCTACGGTATTTAAACAACTTTCTCCACATACCAAAATCATTGGGATTGAGCCACAAGGGGCACCATCTATGAAAGCAAGTATCAATGCTGGGCATGTGGTAGAATTGGAAACGATCGACAAATTTGTGGACGGAGCAGCTGTAAAGCGTGTAGGCGATAAAACCTTCGAAATCTGTAAGCAAACCCTCGATGATATCATTGTAGTACCTGAAGGAAAGGTATGCACCACTATTTTAGAATTATATAACGAATCGGCGATTGTAGCAGAGCCAGCGGGTGCTTTGACAATTGCTGCTTTGGATTTTTTACAAGAAGAAATAAAAGGTAAAAATGTAGTATGCTTGGTGTCGGGAGGCAACAATGATATTACTCGTACCGAAGAAATAAAAGAGCGTTCTTTACTTTACGAAGGATTGAAACATTACTTTATTATTCGTTTTCCGCAACGTGCTGGAGCATTGAGAAATTTCCTTAATAATGTTTTAGGTGAAAACGATGATATTACCCATTTTGAATACCAAAAGAAAACCAACCGTGAGTCTGGACCTGTTTTGCTGGGCATTGAGTTAAAATACAAAGAAGATTTTGACCCTCTTCTTATGCGTATGGAGGAAAATAAAATCCAATACCAATTACTCAACGAAAAACCAGATTTATTTACATTTTTGGTCTAATCGTACTTATTATCTTGTCCAATTATAAACTCATAACTTGTATAATCCTTATGGCTCAACGTCCAACACCCGAAGAATTACAAAACAACAAGGAGTTTGAATTGATAGATGCTTTTCATATTGATGAAATGGGGACATTCTTGGCAAGAGAGATGAGTGCAGGAACAGATACCAGCACCGATAGACCTCTTTCAAGATATCTTCCTTTGGTGTTATTGATGCTTTTAGGAGCTTTGGTAGGATACGGCTTAGTGAGCATCATTCCAGCAGCATTTAGAGGTGAATGGCATGGATTAGGTTCACTGTTTGGCGGAGTTTTGCTATTTTTTATATTATTGTTGCCCATACATGAGCTTATTCATGGAGCTGTATTTAAAATATTAGGCGCACCAAAGATAGGTTTTGGTTGGAGTTGGAAAGGCATGATGGCGTATGCGTATGCTCAGAAATTTGCAATAAATCTCAAGGAGCTTATTTGGTTAGCCATTATGCCTTTTGCCATTATTACTCCTTTATTGATAGCTTCTATTTTTCTTTTTCCCGCTTGGCAATTTACGACTATCCTCTTATTGGCGCTTCACACCATGGGCTGCATAGGCGATTTTATGTTGATAAAATATGCGCTACGAAACAAACATCGCGAAATATACACCTACGATGATATTGAGGAAAAAGGCGAGTCGTATTTTTATGAAAAAGTAGCGGAAAAATACAAATATTAGCATTGGGCTATCGGCTTTCAGCATGGGGCTTCGGGCCATAATCCGTAGGCTTAAAGTAAAAAAACTTCTTTGAATTCATGAGGAATATTTTTGCCGAAATCCCATTGCTAAAGACCGAAAGCCCATTGCTGAAAGTCGAAAGCCAAATTGTGCTTGCCTAATGCCTACGGCTTATAGCCTAGCGCATATTAATAATTACTCAAAAACTGCACGACATATTCCCTTGATTTGAGCACTTGCTTATGAAACTCTAATTGTTTGGTTGCTTTTTTAATGGAATTCATTTCAGTAATAATACTAATATCCATCGTTTTGTAATTGCCTTTTCCAAACTGCCAATACGCCCCTGTTTGAATATCTTTCAATTCTTTTTCCAAAAACAAAATCTGCTTAATCAAAATCTTGTTATAACGCTTGAGTTGTGGTTCGACAAAAGTCTGAGGCTTTTCTTGTTCCGTAATCAGCGTCATTCGAAGCTTCAATAATTCATAAAGGTCGTTTTTGGAATAAGCCTCTGTAATTAAGTGCATCAATTTAGTTTTACGAAGCTTTTCCTCCTCGTCTGATTCCAAATCTGGGTGAAACTCCTTTACCAATTCCATATAAATCGAACGAGCGGTTTTGTTGGTAATGGGTGGTAAAGTTTCTTCAACTTGCTCAAAAATGCGGTTATCTTGTTCGTTCCATTCTTCTGGAATATCCTCTCCATCTTCTTCTTCCTCAACAGGCATATCTATTTCCTGAGAGTCTGATACCAGATATTCTTGGTATTTCTCGTACAAAGGTTGTAAATGTTGTAATCCCGAAGCCAATAGCTGACTGACCATGGTGGCAATATAAAAGCCTAATTTGTAGTTTTCTTCTTCCGATAATTGTCCATAATGGGCATCCAAAATCAAGAGCATATCTCCCAATCGTTGGTTATATTTTCGGTGCAGAGGAGCAATATCTTTGGCAACTTGAACTTCTACAGCACGCTCAAAGGCTTTGGCTTCGGCAACTTCTACTTTTAGCGCCTCCAGACGTTTGAGGTTTTGGACAAATTGCTTTTGTAACTTACTGGTAACTTTATCAAAGGTTTGGGAGGCAATCAAACCTTCATAACGGGTAATGTGATTGGACATGAATTTGGGATATAATAAATTAGGGTGCCGATTTCGACACCCCCAAGGTTTTATTCAATTTCTATACTTTCTTTTTCGCCTACTTGCTGACGCCACATCGCATAGTAGAGTCCTTTTTTCTCTAATAGTATTTGATGCGAGCCGTATTCAACAATTTTTCCTTTTTCGAGTACAAAGATATTATCTGCGTGCATAATAGTGCTCAATCGGTGCGCAATCAAAATAGTGAGATGCTCGCCGTGAACAGATACCTGACGAATCGTTTCTGAGATTTCTTCTTCTGTTAAAGAGTCAAGTGCAGAAGTAGCTTCGTCAAAAATCAATAAATGTGGATTACGTAATAAAGCTCTGGCAATACTTAAACGTTGTTTTTCACCACCCGATACTTTTACTCCTCCCTCTCCAATGACTGTGTCGAGACCTTTGTCGGCACGGGCTAAAAGTGGCTCGCAAGCTGCCTTTTTCAATACTGCCAAACATTCTTCATCGGTGGCATTAGGATTTACAAAAAGTAAATTTTCACGAATTGTACCCGAAAATAATTGCGTATCCTGAGTCACAAAGCCTATTTTTTCTCTTAATTGATCAAAATCTATCGTGCGCCCATCATGACCATTGTACAATATTTGACCATTTTGAGGTTTATACAGACCCACAAGCAATTTTACCAAAGTACTTTTTCCTGAGCCCGAAGGACCTACAAAAGCGATAGTTTGCCCTGCTGCTGTTTGAAAGCTTACCTCACGAAGTGCATTTTTAGATGCTGACTGATGTTTGAACGAAACGTTATCGAAAGCCAGTGATTTGATACTAGGAATAGGCTGTGGAGATGCTGGTTTTACTTCAACAGGAATATCGAATAAAGACTCGTAGTTTTGTAAAGAAACTTGTGCTTCACGATAGGTATTGATCACATTACCCATTTCCTGTAATGGACCAAAAATAAAGAATGAGTAAATATTTAAAGAGAAAAACTGACCAAGGGTGATATCTCCACGATAAATCAAATACATCATGATAAAGGTCAAAATTACTCGAAGTAAATTAACACTTGTACCCTGAATAAACATCATACTACGCACATAACGCACTTTTTTGAGTTCAAGTCCTAAAATCTTTTGCGTCGTGCTATTGAGGTGATTGATTTCTTGTTGCGCCAAGCCCAAAGATTTTACTAACTCGATATTGCGTAATGATTCGGTAGTAGAGCCCGCCAAAGCTGTAGATTCCTGAACGATTGACTTTTGAATTACTTTTACTTTTTTACTTAATAACGAACTAATCCATCCAATAAGAGGGCCAATTGTTAAGAACAATGGAACAATTGACCAGTGCACCGAAACGGCATATATCGTTACAAATACCAAGGCAACTAAACTCTGGAAAAAGATATTAATACCCGACGAAATAAGCTTTTCTACATCGACTCTTACTTTTTGAAGTTTGCCAAGTGTTTCACCAGAGCGTTGGTCTTCAAAGGTTTCATACGGCAATTCGAGTGAATGACGAATCCCATCGGCGTACATTTCGGCACCGATTTTTTGAGTAATCGTATTGATAAAATAATCTTGGAAGTTTTTGGCTACTCTCGAGACAAAGGCTACCCCAACAGAGGCACCGAGCAATGGTAAAATAGCTCCTACAAAATCCTGAAATGTACTGTTTTTGTCCGTAAACTTAGTAGCCACATTGTCGATAATATGTCTAAAAATCAGCGGGTCTAACAGTGAAAAAACTTGATTAATAATTGCCAGCAATAGCGCTAGCCACACCGTTGTTTGGTATCGTTTAAGATAGGGTAATAGTATTTTCATGGTTTGATATGAGCGATTGTGAATTGGAGAATAATATAAAATTAAATTGCACTATTGAGTTTCGGTTTTCAGGTATCGGCTTTGGGCGGTGAGCTTTGGATAAAAGCATGTCTACAGGCATTAAACTCTTTGCCTTGTGCCTATTGCCTAAACACATAACTAAGGTGTACATTGGTCTAGGTCAGTAGTAGACTTTGACTAAGAGTTAACCATAAGGTTTTTAAAATAGTTCTGTAAAAATATCTAGACTTAAAAAATGATAGCAATTAAGATATTGAAAGCTATTAAAATAAATTTTAGTAACATTGTAATTTAGTAAAGGCTTTTACAAAAGCCTTTATCAACCTTACTTTTGGTGAATCGGTGAAAGTAGTATGAGCTCCCTCATCCGCTTTTACTCTTCCTTTTCAATTGATTATGAAGAATCTCCTTACATGTTATATATTATTTCTGCTTACTATTGGTATTGCACTCAGTCAGGAAAAAAAGTTTTCTCCATGTGATTATGAGCAAAAAATGAAACAACAAGGCTTGGTCAATGTCAAAAGTCTCGATCCTAGCATTGCTGTTTTACTCAAGTATTCCACGACTGACAATTTTGTTAAAAAGGATGTATATGGCTGCATGACGGCCTGCTATTTACAAAAAAAGCCTGCCCAAATGCTAGCAAGAGCCAACGCCATTTTGAAAAAAAAACATCCAAACTATCGTTTATTGGTATATGACGGCGGACGACCTTTTGCGATTCAAAAAATTTTATGGAATAGTCTTTCTCAATACCCGCCACACCAGCGAGAAACCTACGTGGCAAGCCCAAGTCAAAAATCAATCCATAATTATGGTTGTGCTGTCGATTTGACGATTACTACTAGCAAAGGAGTACCCTTAGATATGGGAACGCCTTTTGATTTTTTTGGCAAATTAGCCTATCCAAGTCACGAAGAATATTTTCTGAAAAACAAGCAACTTACTGCTCATCAGGTGGCTAATCGACGTCTTTTGAGAAGCGTAATGCAACAAGCTGGATTTATGCCTATTAAGTACGAATGGTGGCATTTTAATGCCCTTGCACGAAGTGAAGCCAAACAGGTTTATCAGATAATTGAATAAAAATAAGATTGGGTCTATACGAAAACAAACCACTAATCCTTACGCACTAACCACTTATCCAAAATCACTTCACGACTTGATATTTCATTCGTAGTATTGGTTATTCAAAAAACTCTAGGGACTATATCGAGAGCGAATACTCAAAACTATCAAACGAAATATGAAATCAGGCGTTTACAGACTTTTAGTGGGAGCTGCACTTATCGCTGGGACACAAGCTCAGGCGCAAACCGCAGTAGAGGCTCCTAGTTCAAAAGGCCCAAAAATCACTCTACAACAGGCGGTAGATATTGCACTTCGCAACAATATCTCTGTAAAGCAGTCAGAAATACAGCTTCAGAACGCCGTGTTGAATTATCAACAAGCTAAAAATAACCAGCTTCCTGGTGCCAATGGTACCGTAAGTGAATTCTTCAACTTTGGTCGAAGCCTTGACCCATTTACCAACACTTATGTAGCTCGAAATATCAACTACAATAGTTTGGGCGTAAATGCTGGGGTGACGGTTTTTAATGGAAATCTCCTTAAGAATACAATTGCACAAAACGATTTGCTGGTAAAAGCCAACCAGTTGGATATGCAGGCCATGAAAGAGAATATTTCGATGCAGGTGGTTTTAGCCTATTTGAATATCCTCAATGCCGAAGACCAATTAACTATTGCTCAAAGCCAGACCGCTATTACCAAACTACAAATTGAGCGTACTGAAAAATTAGTTCGTGCGGGTTCTTTACCTCAGACCAATTTACTGGATCTAAAAGCTCAGGTTGCCAACGAAGAAACTACTGTTGTCAACAATCAAAGCACCTTAGATTTGGCAAAACTTAATTTAGTACAGCTACTTAATGATAAGGAGTTCTCAAATAATGTCAATCTAGATAGAATTTCGGTACCAACACCATCTACAACAGCTTACGAAGCGCCTGTAGACCAAATCTATCAAACGGCCGAAGGAACTCAACCAACAGTAAAGGCTTCGGATTTGAGAGTAAAAAGTGCTGATAAAGGAATTGAAATTGCAAGAGCTAGCTTTCTACCAACGATTAACCTTTCAGCTTCGACAGGTGCCAACCAGTCAAATGCTCAAAAAATCTATAAAGTAGACGGTACCAGTCAGCAAAATTTAGGAACGGTTAGTTTTAATGGACAAGATATTCCGTTGGTTGTAAATACACCACGTACTGTTGAGGCAGGAACGGTTGGTTATTTCAAGCAACTAGAAAATACTTTTAACTATGCCTTCGGAGCGAGTGCTAATATTCCAATCTTTAGCCGTTTTGCTAACAAAACTCGTGTGAGCCAAGCCAAATTGCAAAAAGTAAATGCTGAACTGGAGGCACAAAAAACACGCTTGACTTTGCGTCAGAATATCGAGCAAGCTTACACCAATATGTCAAATTCGGCGAAAAGATATGAAGCATTGACGGTACAAGTAACTGCTTTGGAAGAGTCGTTCCGTGCTGCAGAAAGTCGTTTCAATGCAGGAGCGATTGATTTTGTAAGCTACAACTTACAAAAAACCAATTTGGATAAAGCAAAAGCAAACCAAATTCAAGCCAAATATGACTTTATTTTCAGAACGAAAATATTAGACTATTACCAAAATAAACCGCTCACATTTTAACCAAACACTCGATTGAATGTAAAACCTTGAAAAACTATGATGTTTCATCGTTTTTCAAAAACCTTAACATCAATCTTTCAAAACTTTATATACAATGAAAAACAAATCCAATAGAATCTGGGTCATTTTAGCCGTTGTCGCAGTCGTAGTGGTAGGTGGGTTGATTTTAGCGAAAAAGAATGGTTGGATCGGAAAAGAAGAAGCAACAGAAGTAGAACTTTCAAAAGCTAAACGTGCAGACATTATAGAGCGTGTTTCTGCTTCAGGTAAAGTACAACCCGAAATCGAGGTAAAACTCTCTCCAGATGTTTCTGGTGAAGTTGTAGGTCTTTATGTAAGTGAAGGCGACTCGGTTGTTGCAGGTCAATTATTGTTAAAAATCCGTCCTGATAACTACGAATCATTATTGGCTCGTGCCGAAGCACAGGTAAATTCAGCAAAAGCTTCATTAGAGCAGTCAAAAGCTATTCAATCTCAATCGGAGGCTCGTTTGTTGAAAGCAAAAACTGATTTTGATCGTAACAAAAAGTTACATGACGATAAAGTAATATCTGATTCAGATTACGAACAATTTAGTTCTCAATACGCTGTAGCAAAACAAGATTTGGAATCAGCAAAAGCAAACGTTCAAGCTGCATCATTTAACGTAAGAAGTTCGGAAGCAGCTTTGAAAGAAGCTCGTACCAACTTGACTAAAACAACAATTTATGCACCACAGAGTGGTACTATCTCAAAATTGAACGTAGAGCTTGGCGAAAGAGTTGTAGGAACATCACAAATGGCTGGTACTGAGTTGCTTCGTATTGCCAACTTGAATAAAATGGAAGTTCGCGTGAATGTGAACGAAAATGATATTACCCGTGTTAGTCTTAATGATACGGTAATCATCGACGTGGATTCTTACAGTGCTTCAGGGCGTAAATTTAAAGGTATTGTTTACGAAGTGGCTAGCTCTGCTAATGGTTTGGCAACTTCTTCAGCAGCAGCTTCAGTATCTAACGACGCTGTCACTGAATTTGAAGTAAAAATTAGAGTGCTTCGTAGTTCTTATGCTGATCTTATCAAAGGCAAACGCTCTTATCCTTTAAAACCAGGGATGACTGCTTCGGTAGAGATTATTACCGACCGTAAAAATGGCGTATTATCAGTGCCTTTGGCTGCAGTTACAACACGTGACCCTAAAGCTGCTGATAAAGAGAAAAAATCAGAAGAAGAAAGCAATAATTCAGAAGAACCAAAGGTTATTAAAAAAGAAAAACTCAAAGAAGTAGTGTTTGTTTTGACCAAAGACAATCATGCTAAATTGAAAGAAGTTACCACTGGTATCTCCGATTTTGATAATATCGAAATTTTAAGTGGATTAACTGAAGGAGAACAAATCATTTCAGGTCCTTATGTGACAGTTTCTAAGAAATTGAAAGATGGCGAATTAGTGAAGAAAAAAGAAGCTAATAAGGACAACAAAGAGAAGAAGTAAAAGATAGAGGCGCAAATCTCAAGAAATGATTTTTAAAAATGAACTAAGATTATTATTAGATAAATTTAGTTTGGTTTAGGGTTTATGGAAAAGCCATCTCAGATTGTCGGAGATGGCTTTTTTTTATGGCTTTATTACTTTAAAAGTTGTTATGCCTTGCGACGTCCGAAGATGTAGCAAATACATTCCTGATGTCCAATCTTGAGTATTTAACATTAATCGATATTCACCTGCTTCTTTATATTCTTGTTGGAGGAGTTGAGTAATTGACTCGCCCGAAACATTACTCACTGAAAGCGATACCAATGTGGATTGTGGTAATTTGACCTGAACAATAGCTTCGTCTTGTACAGGATTGGGCGAAACAGTCAAAGACACACTTGTAATGGATTCTTTTAAAGGAAAATGCTGAATTTTGGCACTAAAGCCATTCTTCCCTTTTGCCTTAAATCCTGATTGCAAAACTACAGCCTTTGAGGCCCGATAATGCGTCGGAACAGTAGTTGCTTTACTAGACTTTATATAATCCGATTGTACTTCTTGCGTTGAAGTATTTTGTGCGATTCCACTCAAAGAGATAGCAGTCGAAAAAAAGAAAAGATAGTAAAATTTATTCATGATTTTACGTTTAAGAAAACCTTACAACAAAGTGTTTTAGCGTTTTTTAGACTGTGATGACGTCCGCTTTTGTCTCTTTTTCAAGGACTCTATTTCTTGCTTCATTTGTTGATTTTCTTTTTTCAACTCAATCATATACAAGGTCAATTCTTCTATTTTCTCTAAAAGTTTGGTATCTGTTTGATGCAAATCATTGCCAGAAATGACCATTTCTGCTGCTGAAGGGATATTCGGTAGATGTTGGTGTTTTTTGATATAATCTTCTACTTTTTGTAATGGCATTAATTGATGTTTTTTCGAAAAAACATGGTCAGCCCAATCTTCGGTATTTTTCAAAGCTACCTTTACTTGTTCAGTCAAAATCCCCTCTGACACATACAAATTATAGCCTTCAGGCAAAGAATTAATTCCTTCTCCAATCACCACTCCTCTATTATTGTTATTTTTCAAAAATCCCGATTCGTTACTGGTCCAAAGGGTATTTGTAACGCTATTGGTATTCAATTTGACCTCTGAAGCGCTATTGGCAGTGGTTGTCATTTGAAATGTAACAAGGTTCCCTGCGTCATCAGCAAAAAGTTGTCGCAGACCGTTGACTGTATTACGGGTCGGAATATTTCTCAATTGCAAAACATTGGCATTATTACCTGCGCCAACAACCACCAGTTTTGCGCCATTAGTAACGGGGTCATTTGTACCGATACCAACGCTAGCGTTATTGCCTAATACAATCGAGTTTGAAATAGCCAATTCAGTATTTGCACCAATAGCGGTGGCGTTAGTAATATTACTTGCGCTCGAAGCTACGCCTGTCAATGCGCCAATAAATGTATTAAAGTCGCCCGACATAAGTTTGCTTCCAGAGTTAAACCCAACAAAGGTATTTTGCGAACCAGACACATTATCTTGTCCCGTCAAAGTACCCAAGCCCGTATTATTATTGCCAGTGATGGTATTGATACCACTTGCCGTACCGATATAAGCATTGCCGTTTGCCAAAGAACGACGCCCAGCGTTGACACCAATGAAGGTATTAGAGTATCCCACAGCATTGGACAGTCCCGCGGCAGTTCCCAGAAACATATTGTTATTGCCTGTCGTATTCGAATACCCCGCCGATTCGCCGATAAAAGTATTGGCGAAACCAGATGCATTCAGAAACCCAGCCGTTTTTCCGATGAAGATATTATTTGACCCTTGGTTATTAAAGCCTGCGCCATCGCCTAACAAAACATTGGCGATACCTGCAATACTCAGGATAGGCTTCCCTCCGATTTTGTAGGCACTATCCGACATGATATTAATGCTCCCACCTGCAATATCTAGGGGGTTATTAATAGTCAAGCTTTGACCATAAGGAGCGGTTATGGTCTGCGAAAATGTGCTGAAAGTGATACCAAGTATCACCAATAATAGAGAGTAGTAGCGTTTCATTTTTACTTAGGACAAATAAAAGAGGATAACCTTTATTAAAGACTATTCTCCAAGTTAAAACTGTTCAATAGACTATGTCAAACAAATCCTGTACTAAAGAGTAATCGGGCAGTTTGATTCATCAAATTAAAGGGTGGTTAGTATATTGAAGGGTATTTTAAGATACAAGGGCATGAAATAAATGACTTACCCAGCAAGGTATTAGCAGTTAGTTAATATTCTTTTTAACAATCTTCTTGCCAAAAATGAAACAAGTGTCTTGTGATGAATGAGTTACCGATTGAATATAATGAAATTAGCATATTCTTTAATGAAACTGAAATTTTGATGACTCACAAAAACTAGTTTTATAAACAGCGATAGAATCATTAATAAAGTTTTCTCTAGAATAACTACTTCTGTTTGACAAAGCTTGAGATTTTAAGGCTTGGTAAAGTTGGGTATTCTTTTCTAATAACTCAATCGATTGAATGATATGCGTTATTTCCTGATCGTTATCTTGAGATGGAGGCACAAGTACGCCATTATGCAAATGCTCGATGACTTCATTGTTTCCTCGACTATCCGAAGCAATTACAGGTACGCCCATCGCCAAAGCTTCTAGCACACATACAGGAATGCCTTCTTTTTTACTCGGAAAAACAAAATAGTTAGAAATAGACAAATATTCTTCCACCTTGGAAGTAAACCCTGTTATCGTAATATCTGGATGCTGTTCGATAAATGTCCACTGTGAAGCACTAAGCCCACTCGAATGTACTGGATCGAGACCACCTATCAACAATAGCTTAAATTGCTGTGGATAACTTTGTGCCAGTTGTAGAAAAGTCTTTACGACAATATGAAAGCCTTTGAATGCGACAAATCGTCCTGTAAAAGCAATGACTTTTTGTTCTTGAATCCCCAATGCTTGACGTAAAGTTGCTCGAGTATTTTCTGAAAAATTAGTTGGATTAAACTTTTCTAAGTTACAGCCCAACCCAAGACTTTGATGCTTATAAACTTTGTTTTTATAAACCTTTTGGACAATATCCACATCGGGTTGGTTGAGCAAAAAGATTTTATCAAGTTTTTGAAAACAATGATTTTCCAAAAAATAAAAAAGCCCTTTTTTCCAACCAGAGCTACTATTAAGCCCCAATCCATGAAATGTACCCCAATAAGGAATACCCATTTTTCGAAAAAGAATCGTAGGAAATATACCCGTAGTAAAATGTGCGTGTACCAAATCAGGCTTGATGTCTGCCACCAAGCGCCGTATCTGCCAAGCTACCTGTAATTCGTGTTTGAGACGAAGACTTCGTGGAATACCTAAATAATGAAAATGGATATTGAGGTGATGGAAAGAATAAAGATTGGGTATATCTATGGTTTTTTCAGCCGAGCAAATAATATGTAGCTCGATGTCTGGAAAATGTTCGAATATGGATAAGGATAATTCCGATAGAAAAATATTAAAACTCCCTTCATCGGAAATAATAAACATAAATTTCATAAACTTTACTAGGCAAAATGATGGCTCAAAAACTAGGAAGACAACCTAGACTTACCCACTCGATTGACGATACCATCGTACCAGCCACAAAGAATGTACTTGAGATATTTTCTTTTTTGTGGAACTAAGGCTATATAAACAACCACTCTAGATACGGTATAGAAGAGTTCTCGGACTTTATATTGCCAATGAATATGTGGTTGTTTAAGCATTAATATCGAATTGCGAGCCAAATAATATCTTCTTAAAGGGCTATGTATCGAAATTTCTCTCCCTAAAACCTTCAGACGGTCGTCGCCTACCTGATGCCACATAATAGCTGTAGGAATAGCAAACAGTTCGAATCCTTTATTACAAGCCCGAAAACTCCACTCAATATCGATATAGTCAATAAAGAAATCTTCGTTCATGAATCCTATTGTCTCAAAAGTCTTACGATCAATCAAGCAACCAGAGGAAATGAGAAAAGAAGCAGAAATAGGTTTGGCATCCTTGTTTTGGGGATAATTATGAATGAGTCGAAATCCCTGAAAAACTGAAATGGGGTAATTGCGTAAAGTGCGTGGGTCGCGATAAATAGGCCCAACTGCACCAAGATTATGACCATCGATTGTCAGCATTTGCCATGCCTCTAGTAATTGCTGAACCATTTGCGCTTCAGGCAAACTATCGTGGTCGAATAAGATAACCCCACCTATTTCTGGTTTTTCTAAAGCAAATACTATTCCTTTATTTTGGGCAAAGCCTATTCCATGGTTATCTGCTAGCGAAATAAGGGTAGTTTGTGGGTAATTGACCAATAATTTTTCAATTTCTTCGACATTATGACTTCCATTATCTACCACAACAATACTGTCTACCTGCGGGCCAAGCCTTTCCAGTAACTGTTGGATGTTGGTAATCAATGGGTGGTAAGTGACAATTACTGCCGCAATTTGACCAGTCATAAATAGGAATATTGAATTGTGAATTGAATTTATTTAGCCAGAGAAATTTATTGTTTTCTAAATCAAAAAATCACTTGGTATCAAACCATTTTATCTCTACTTTTTTCAAAAAAAACATTACCAAGACAATGTAAAACCAATTGGTTAGCCATCTGAAATATTGCTCCTCGATTGGTTGCATTAATAAAGCATACATCAAAAAGCCTAGGAGATAGCAGGAAGTTATATGAAACCTTTTTGCTCGAAAATAAAGCAGATTATAGACAAAACCCAGTAACAAAGGAATAACAAATACCCCAACCATACCAAAATCCATATAATAGGGTTTGAGATACGAATAGGTATTAGTGGGTAAAGGCGTGCTAATCCATTCTGAAATAACTGGTGCCACAGGAATATTGAAGCCCAAACGCCCTATCCAGAGCCATACTACTCGAAAAGTATTATAACCCAACAGCGGAACTGGGTCGATACTTGCCAAACTCAAGGCAGGCAGCGATGCCACAGAATAGGTCAACAACATAGGAACGATAGATTCCCACGAAAAATCAGAGGCTCTTCCTATCGTAATAAGAACAATGAAGCCCATAAGCATAAGCCCCCCCACTATGGCTTGTCCTACCAAAATTTTATTTTTCCATAGTAAATCATAAGCCAGCGGAATCACAAAAAAAATCAATTGCCCTCGTGAGCCTAGTAGGTATGTATAAATCAAAAACACTGCTAATAGGATACCATTGCGCCAAGAAAAAGAGGTATTAGTCAGTAACAAAACCAAATAAACGGAACTCAAGGTTTGAATTAATCCATAAAGTCCAAAACGTTTACCATCATTTTCGACCAAGGTATTCCGCAATTCTTGTATATCTCCCCACGAAAACTGCCCTACTTCCTTCACCACCATCGGAAGGGTGAACCCTAAAGAAAGTAATACAATGGGATAAAATAGAGAAAGATTTTTTACGAAAAGGGCATTGTCATAAAGGGGCTCAGGAATAGCTATTTCAGGTAATACTTTTTCGTATAATCCCCAACAAATCAATCCTCCCAGTGAAAACCCCAGACAACTCAGCCCTATGAAGGGAGCAATATCATCGAGATTGACAGCAAAATAAGCTTGATTATGCCAAAAAATAAGATAGTACATCAACCATAATCCTGTTTGGATTACGATAGGATTTAGCAGGCTTCTGTAAAGTAGACTGTTTCCTATCAATAATATCAAAAGTAACGTTAATGTCATGATTTGAGACTTTGGTTGGTCGGTCGGTTAGCTAACGTACCGTCTAAAAAAGTATTTTTTTGCTTTCAGAATTACTAAAACACTTATCATACTTTCGGTAACTAATAGCGCTAAGGCAGTCCCAAGTACCGAGAAATAAGGAATCAGCAAAACGTTTAACAAGATACATACCAAAGCGCCCCAAGATAAAATCTTCGTGCTACTTTTTCCATGGTCTGAGATAAGCAATAGCTGATAAAAAGGGATATTGACACATACAATTACTGGGATAAACGCCATATATCTAAGTAGTTGGACAAATAAGCTTTTTTGCGAAAAATCTAATTTCACCAAAGTACTTATCAGTGGTGCTCCCAGCCAGCACCCCAAACATCCTAGTCCGATCAAAATACAGAAAGGAAAAAATAGTTTTCGCAAAAATGATTGCATAGCCTCATATCCTTGTGTGATAATATGGCAAAGTTGCGTATAAATAGCTTGCGAAAACATGACTAATACTTGACGAAGTAAAAGCGCTATTTTTTCGGCTATGCTATAGACTCCAAGCATTTGTTCGTTGACAAACCACCCCAACAAGATAATTCCAGAGTGCATATACAGACTTACTGAAAAATGGGAGGTAAAATAGAAAAAACCTTCTTTGAGTTGCCTTGGAATCCCTTTCAGCCATTGTTTCTGGAATACCAACTGATATTTTTTTGACAAATAGATATTGGCAATGACTCCAATCAAAACGTTGCTACCGCCTAATATCATATTTACCCAAATGGCTTCGCTAGCGCCTTTTACCCAAAAATAAATCAAGCAAACACTAAGGATTTTTGAGCAAAAATTGGCGTAAGTAGCCCAAGGCATTTTTTCAACGCCTTGAAAAAACCAAATAGGCAATAGCGCCTGACCTACGACCATCAGATAACTACCAAGAATCAGTTTAGTGTTGTGAGTAAAGGCAGGATGTAGAGGAATAATCACGAGTAAAATACCAAAACCTAAAATAAGAAGGATTATTTTGGACAAACTCACTTCATAAAATAGTTGGCTTAAATCTTCCTGTTGACGGTGCTTTTCGCTCAAGGTTTTTACTGCTGAAAGACTAAAGCCATAGTCCACCCAAACATAAAAATACAACATGGTACTTTGTGCCAAAGCCACAATACCATATTGAGCCAATCCGATGCGTTGAAGCAGAAGAGGAATTAACAAAAGAGGGATTAATAGGTTGGTAGCTTGTAAAAATGCCAACGCCACGAAGTTGTGAATAACACCTCGGTATTCATGAAAGGTATTTCGAATCGTAGCAAACAACTTCATCGTTAGAGAATATATATCAGAAGCCTAGAATAAAATAATTTAGTGATTTGTGATTGAGTGATTGAGTGCATGAGTGATTATTTTAATATTTGTATGCTAGAAGTAGAGACGAAATGCCCTGCGTCTAAAACCAAGTATCAAAAAAAGCGGTCGAGAAAACAATTTTCGACCGCTTTTTTTAGAGAATAGCCCTAATTTAAAAATTAAGAATGACTCATATTTATAGCTATTGAAGACGCAAAGTATTGCGTCTCTACTGATTTTTATCAAAATCAATCACTAAATTACCATTCACCAATTCACTCAATACCCTACAGTCTCGCATCAGAGAATGATTTATCCCAGAAAGATTTAATATCATAAATCACGGCGTCTTCACCTTTGAGTGCTTCAATATCTAAACTTGCGAACTCATTATGCGATACGCATAGCAAAATACCTTCGTAGTCAGTACCCAACTGGTCGAGCAACTGAATGCCGTATTCCTCCGCAACTTCGTGTTTGTCGGCCCAAGGGTCATATACATCCACATCAATTCCGAACTCTTTTAATTCGTTATACACATCAATCACACGAGAGTTACGAATATCTGGGCAGTTTTCCTTAAAAGTAACACCTAAAATCAAAACTTTACAACCATCGATTTTATGTCCTTTTTTAATCAACAGTTTCACCAGTTTATTGGCTACAAAAATCCCCATGTTATCATTGACACGACGACCCGAAAGAATCACCTGAGGATAATACCCCAAACTTTCGGACTTGTGAAGTAAATAATAAGGGTCTACGCCAATACAGTGACCACCTACCAAACCCGGTTTGAATTTGAGGAAGTTCCATTTTGTCCCTGCTGCCTCTAATACTTCGGTAGTATCAATGCCCATTTTATCAAAAATCAAAGCCAATTCATTCACAAACGAGATATTGACATCACGCTGAGCATTTTCAATCGCCTTTGATGCCTCTGCTACTTTGATAGAAGTCGCCAAATACGTACCTGCTGTAATAATTGAGCCATACAAACTATCCACAAATTGTGCCACTTCAGGCGTTGAGCCAGAAGTAACCTTTTTGATTTTGGTCAAAGTATTTACCTTATCACCAGGGTTGATACGTTCTGGAGAATAGCCACAGAAGAAGTCTTGGTTGAAAACTAAACCACTTTCTTTTTCCAAAATTGGTACACAATCCTCTTCTGTACAACCTGGGTATACTGTTGATTCATAAATCACCACATCGCCTTTACGGAGAACCTTTCCTACGGTTTTGCTGGCCGCGATCAAAGGAATCAAATCAGGTTTTTTGAAACGATCTATCGGCGTAGGTACGGTTACGATAAACACATTGCAGTCAACCAGATCATTGATATTGGCTGAAAAACTAAGTTGTGTAGAAGACTGTAAATTTTCGGTCTCTACTTCCTGTGTGCGGTCATAACCTTTTGAAAGTTCATCGATACGACTTTGATTAATATCAAAACCTATCACTGGAAATTTTTTCCCGAACTCAACAGCCAATGGAAGCCCTACATATCCAAGACCGATTATTGCTATTTTACTTGTACTTAAGTCCAATATTTTGAGATAATTTTATGGAAAATCAAAAACCGAAAATCAAAGGTAATCAATTTATTTTTTTAGTGGAAAAACAAATAACTCACCAGAATCGCTGTGATAATACCAGCTAAATCTGCTGTTAAGCCTGCCCAAAGCGTATAGCGTGTTTCCTTGATATTGACCGAACCGAAGTACAAAGCGATCACATAAAAAATCGTATCTGCCGAACCTTGGAATACACATGCCAATCTACCCGCAAAAGAATCTGCACCAAAGGTTTTCATGGTATCGATCATCATGGCTCTTGAGCCACCTCCACTCAATGGGTGCATCAGAGCTGTTGGAAGCGCATCTGTAAAGTCGGTATTGATATTGGTCAGTGCAAATAAGTATTTCATCCCATCAACAATCCAAGTCAAAGCTCCTGAGTTACGCAATGCCCCAATCGCTACCAACATGGCTACTAAATAAGGAATAATACGAACAGAAGTCTCAAAACCACCTTTTGCACCTTCGATAAAAGCGTCAAAAATGTCAACTTTTTTACGCAATGCACCAAGTAAAAACGAAATGATTAAGCCAAACAAAATCATATTACTCGACACCTTCGAAAAGATTTCGATTTGTTCTTTCGGAATACTTGATAAATACCAAAGCAATAACCCAATAGCAGCCGTAATACCTCCCAGCCATGTGATGATAACTCTGTCTAAGAGATTTATTTTTTGCTTGAAAGAGACAAATAAAAGTCCCGTCACCGTAGCAACATAAGTAGCAATCAAGCATGGAATAAAAATATCAGAGGCGTCTTTGGCACCATAAATCGCCCGCTGAGCCATAATACTTAACGGAATCAAAACGGGGCCTGCACTGTGCAATACCATAAACATAATCTGGGCATTGGAAGCTACCGTTTTGCTAGGATTTAGTTCTTGTAAACTTTGCATTGCTTTTAGCCCAAAAGGCGTAGCAGCATTGTCAAGCCCTAACATATTGGCAGAGAAGTTCATAATCATTTGTCCACTTGCTGGGTGGTTTTTAGGAACTTCAGGAAAAAGACGATTAAAAAATGGTCCGACAATACGAGCCAAAAAGTTGATGGCACCAGCTTTTTCACCAATATTTAGCAAACCCATAAAGAATGTCATTACCCCAGCTAACGGAAGTGCAATGTTCATGACCGAAGTTTCGGCTGAGTCGAACATACCATCGACAATCAGTTTAAAAATTTCGGTGTCGCCTAAGAAAATCAACTTGAGCAAAGCCACAATAAAGGCAATCAAAAAAAATGCAATCCAGAGGTAATTAAGAGCCATTCTATCAGATTGGGATTTATATATTTATTGAAAAGTATTCATGCAATATTTGGCTTTCGGCAGTCGGCTATGAGCTTACGGCTAGTCATTAAAAACTCCATTCACAATTCACTACTAGTCATGTACAAAGAATTTCTAACAATTGTAGATTGGGGATTTCGGAAATAAACTAAACTTCCGAAATCCAACATCCGATATCCGAAATAAACAGTTAACCTTTTGTACAGTTCTCATTCAGCATTCACAATTAAGTTATGGGTACATGACTGCTGCATGACGAAATACTGTCAAAAGTAAAGCAAACAAAGTCAGCATTACCGCCGAAAATGGAATCCAATGCCACTTCTTGATTACTTTAGCCAATTCATACGAAGCAACGGTAAATGCAAATGCAGCAATCACATCGGCCGTATAATGTACATGTTGTAAAAGTAGGAAAAAAGCGATTAAAATACAGGTGATACCAGCCAAGATTTTAGCTATACGCCCTTCAATGATAATCCAAATGAGCACCATTGTAGCGGTATGTCCCGAAAAGAATAAATCTTTGGTTACAGGCGAAGCTGTACCGTACACCGCTGCTTCGGCAAAAGGGTCTGCCAGATTGATTAATCCAGCGGGTGCATCAAGCGGTACCAAAGTGATGGTTACCATACGAAAAATCGTTACGCAAACGTAAGTAATAGCATAAAGTAAAAACACTTCAGCCTTTTTTAGACTTTGTATTAATGAGAAAATCAAAATACTGTACAATACCGTAAATATAGGTACAGATACGTCCATTGAAGGCAAGGCATTCAACACTAAATCCTCGAGAGCGACTCCTGGTCGTTTTTGGATATGGTTCAAGTAACTCGGAAACTGTGTAGCTCCGATAATTAAAATTCCCAAGGTTAAAATTATCTTTACACTAAAATCAACTGTTTGAAAACCTGCTTTCCAGCTTTTCGCAAGCGCTTGAAAGTAGGTAAGTTTTTTCATTTCTTGAGATGTTGTTTTGGGTTTTTGCGTTAACAAATCGTTATCCATAAATAATGAGAAGATTATCGAGTCGTTGTTGAGTTTTGTCGGAAAGAAGACAAAACATCTTTAAAAAGATTGCAAACTTACATCAAGTTTTAAATGTTATCAATTATGAAAAGAAAAATTAGTGCCATTGTTCTTGGAATATTAACATTAGTAGTAAATATTTCATGTGCTCAAAAACCTGAAAATCAGAAAAATACTAAAATGGAGAACAAAGAAAAAGATAAACCGAGTGGCAAAACGGAAATAGCAACTTTCGGTGCTGGGTGCTTTTGGTGTGTCGAAGCCGTGTTCCAAAACCTCGAAGGTGTCGAAAAAGTTGTGTCTGGCTATTCTGGAGGCTCAGTTCCAAACCCTACCTACCGTGCCGTTTGTACTGGTACTACTGGACACGCCGAAGTTTGTCAGATTACCTATGACCCTCAAAAAATTACTTTTGAAGAGCTTTTAGAGGTTTTCTGGAAAACTCATGACCCAACTACCCTAAACCGCCAAGGAGCCGACGAAGGTACACAGTATCGTTCGGTAGTGTTTTACCATAACGCCGAACAAAAGCAGTTGGCAGAATACTGGAAAGAAAAACTTAACGCCGAGCACGTTTTTCCAAATCCTATAGTAACGGAAATCAGTGCCTTTTCGACATTTTATCCAGCTGAAAATTATCACCAAGATTACTTTAATCAAAATGGCTATGAACCCTATTGCCAAATTGTGATTAAGCCAAAACTAGACAAGTTTAAAAAGGCTTTCAAAGATAAATTGAAGCATTAATATGAGTCATACTGAATTTTAAGATTGGGGTTATCCTCCAAGTTTTCATCAAAAAAGCGGTCGGGAAATATTTTCCGACCGCTTTTTGATGCTCCCATACTGAATTTTACTCAGTATAAGACGCAATTATTGCGTCTCTACCACGAGAATACAAATTTTAACATAATCACTCATTCGCTAAATCACTAAATTCGGGATGACTCACGCTTCATCCCGTGAATTTTCCTAAAAATTCAGTGGGTCTAAGTTCTTAAAATGCCCATTCATGCGAATACGCTCTTTGGTTCTTTCCAATTCTTGTAAGACTGGCAAGACCTTTTCCAAATGTTTTGAGATATAAGCCTGTCTTTCGGCTTCTGTTGGCATTTTGAGCAACTCATATTCTTTCTCTATCGATAAACCTATTTTGTGGGCTATTTGGAAAGAATAGGGCTGTGGTTTTTGAATATTAAATTTATTGTCTTCTCCAAGAAGCGCGTAAAGATCATTTATTTGCTCCAATAATTGTGGTAAAACAGGTGGTGTAATTTCTGGGTCTTTTAGAACTTCTACTTCACCTCCTGCATACAACTTCCCTGCTACAGGATTCTGAAAATCTAAAATTCTGAATACTCTAACACCTTGTGTTTTGATATCCATCCTACCATCATCATATGCTTTATAAACGGATGTAATCTTTACTTCTGTCCCAAAACCTTGCATTTTACCATCAATAAAGGCAGGTATTCCAAAGGTTGAGTTTTGTTGAATAGTATCTTTTATCAACTGACGATAGCGAGGTTCAAAAATATGAAGATTGAGGTCTTCCAAAGGAAAAACCACTAAATTGAGCGGAAACAGTGGTAAAAACTTTTGCATGTGATTAGTATCTGCTTAAAACCAATGGGTATGTACGGTTGGCGATTAGCAGTAGGCATTAGGCTAAATTCTCAGAAAACCATAGAAACATTTTACCGAGTGCCCATAGCCAACTGCCGAAAGCCCAATAATGCAATTTTATTTTGCCTTATTATTTTTGTAATTGTACAAACTTAAATTAGATAATTGTGGATATGAAGTTAGTACTGTACGAAGGATTATAAAACCATTTATTTCGGATATCGGATGTTGGATTTCGGAAGTGTAAGCTTCTATATTTTGTAAAAAATAAAGGTATTTCACTTTATTTCCGAAATCAAAAATCCCAAATCAGCAATAGTTTGGAATCCTTCGTACAGTTCTGATTCACAACTTATAATTCAGCCTTATTACTTAATGCCTGCTTTTTCGATGGTAAAACCTACGCTGACAATGTCAGCAAGGGGATTTTGGCGCATATATTGTTTTACCTGAATTTTATACTTTCCTTTTTTGGGAAAAGAGAAACCTTTAAACGCCAAAATTTTATGATCATACACATCGCCTAAGCCTTCTCCTAGCTTTTTACCTGTACTTGGATCAAAAAGTACTAATTCATCCAATTTTTGATGAATTACTTTTCCTTTATCATCAGATAAATAATGCGTCAAATAAAGGTTATAGTAGGGATATGAACGATTGTTACGAACATTGTAAAACACATTATAGGTCATTGTTGTGTCATCGACGTTGAATTCGAATTCGGGGGTATCTTTAATAAACCATTTGGCGTCGGCAATGTTGTAATTATCTTTCAAAATAGTATTTGAATCACAAGCTGACATGGCCGTTGCCAATAAAATACTTCCAATAAAAATTTTCGATTTCAAACTTTTGAGGAACATAAGAGTACGATGGATTAAAAAAAGGAGTTGGATTTGAAATGTTTCATTTCTCGCCCAAACTCCTTTTTTATTTATATAATGAGTTCACCTTCTATTTTGTGAAAATGGGTATTACTCTTTCAACTAGCTTTGAGAAGGTTTATTGTTATCATTCTTGCCATTTTTGTGTTGATGTGGCGGACGATTATGATTTCCTTTCCCATTTTTATTAGCTCCTTGAGGATTGTTTTGCTGAGGCTTATGAACCTGTTTTGCTTGCTGTCCTCCTTGTTGTGGATTATTAGGGTTATTCCCTTGATTTGGGTTAACCTTAGGAGCATTAGCATTGTTGGGCTGCTGTGGCTGAGCCTTTGCCTGAGGGTTTTTATGATGATTAGCTTGATGCTTATTATGATTATTACCCTTTTGGTTATTGTGTTGAGGTTGTTGCTGCGGCTTTTTATCCACAACTACAGCTTTCTCTTTTTTGTCAGAAACATCCACACGAGGGTCTTTTCTCTCATGCTTATGTTCTCTGCGTTCAGATTTAACCTCTTGGTGTTTATCGTTTTGTTTAGCTTTATTATGAGGCTTTTTCTTATTGTTGCTGTATTTCTTGTCCATTTTGTCCAAGTCAGCATTCAATCCAGAACTTGCCTTATCTAAATCTAAAGAAGCTGGTGTGCTCTCCATTACGTCTAAAGATTGAGGTTGAATGCCTTTTTCATTTAGCTCAACAACTTCTCTCACTTTATCGACAGTCACAGGAATCCAGTTACTTTCTTCGCCACGATACCCAAACCACATGACACGTTTGAAGATGTCTGTTTTTTGTAAAAGCGCTTCGCCTTTCAAAGTTTGTAGAGGCTTCTCGATAGTCGGAATATCTTTGAGGGCATCCATGTAAGTCTCAAGCTCATAGTTGAGACAACATTTCAGACGACCACATTGTCCCGATAATTTCACAGGATTCAATGAAAGATTTTGATAACGAGCAGCCGAAGTAGTTACGTTTTTGAAGTCCGTTAACCACGTCGAACAACAAAGTTCGCGACCGCAAACGCCAATTCCTCCCACACGAGCAGCTTCTTGACGCAAAGAGATTTGCTTCATTTCTACTCTGACTTTGAACTCGCTTGCCAAAATTTTGATAAGCTCACGAAAGTCTACACGGTCGTCGGACGAGTAATAGAATATCGCTTTGGTATTATCCGATTGGAACTCAACATCAGACAACTTCATATCTAATTTAAGTTCTTTGATAATCTCGCGAGTACGATACATCGTTGGCAAGTCACGAGCGATGGCTTGCTCATGTTTTTCCAAGTCTTTATCGTTGGCTTTGCGATAAACTACACGAACATTTTCATCATCTTTGATACTTTTTTTCAACATTTGAAGGCGAACTAATTCACCTTGAAGCGAAACAAAGCCAAGATGATGCCCGTTTGGCACATCTACAATTACAGGGTCGCCAGCGTATAATTCGATTTGATTGACATTTCGAAAATATTCTTTACGACCACCCTTAAATTTTACCTCGATGATATTAAACTTACTAAATGCGGGCACTTCCATATTCGACAACCAGTCAAATACGTTCATTTTATTACACCCACCTGTACTACAAGCACCGTTGTTTTTACAGCCACTTACAGCACCATTGTTATTACGAGTACCACAACTACCTGTGGAACATGATTTGCATCCCATATATCTTCAAAAGTGAACGAGATAATGAGGATAAGTAAGGTTTGACTTTGGAATATATTTCCTGAAATCTTTTTTACTATGGCTCAAAACTCAGTGAAACACTGATCTCTTTTGGACTAAGTGAAATTCAAGTTTTTCAGCCTTAGACTGTCTTATGTTCTTCCTTAACTCCATCAAAGAGGTTCAGCGACTAACTATACCTGAGCACGTCCAAACCAATATCGCGACGATAATACTTACCTTCAAATGAGATAGTACTAGCCGCTTTTTGTGATTTTTGGATAGCTCTTTCTAATGTATTAGACATTCCAGTCAGAGCCATTACTCTACCACCATTTGTCACTACAAGGTTTCCATCAAGTTTGGTACCAGCATGGAAAATTGAGGCATCTTCTACGTTTTCGTAACCTACAATTACATCACCTTTGTTATAGTCACCCGGATAGCCTCCTGCCACAACTACGGTAGTTACGGCGTGTTGTTTGCTTACAGAAAACTCTGCTTGCCCCAATTCGCCTTTAGCGGTTGCTATCATAAGAGTTAATAAATCTGACTCGATTCGTGGTAGAACAACCTCTGTTTCTGGGTCGCCCATACGTGCGTTGTATTCAATCACGATAGGTTCTCCTTCGTGATTCATCAAACCGATGAAGATAAAACCATTATACTTGATACCTTCTGCCTGTAAACCAGTTAGTGTAGGTTTAACGATATTTTCTTCAACAGATTGCATAAATTTTTCGGTAGCAAAAGGCACTGGCGAAACAGCTCCCATACCACCTGTATTCAAACCTGTATCTGCTTCGCCGATACGTTTGTAATCTTTTGCTTCAGGAAGAATTTTGTATGATTCTCCATCAGTAAGGACAAATACCGAAAGTTCGATACCCGTCAAAAACTCTTCAATTACCACTTTACTACTAGCATCGCCAAATTTGGCGTCAACAAGCATTTCAGAAAGTGATGTTTGAGCTTCTTCTAATGTTTGGGCAATAATAACTCCTTTACCTGCTGCTAGTCCATCAGCTTTTAATACGATAGGAAGCTTTTGGGTAGCCAAATATGCTAAACCATCCTCTAGTGTATCTTTCGTAAAAGTTTGTGATTTTGCAGTAGGGATACCATATTTTACCATAAAGTTTTTCGAAAAATCTTTCGAACCTTCTAGCATTGCCCCTTTCGAGTCTGGTCCTACCATCAAAACATGTTGTAAATCTGGGCGACTTTGGAAATAGTCACGAACACCTCTTACAAGTGGTTCTTCAGGGCCAACAATTACTAGTTCGATTTGATTTTCTAATACTTGCTCTGCGATTTTTTCAAAATCATTGAAGCCAACAGCCAAGTTTGTAGCAATAGCAGCTGTGCCAGCATTACCTGGAGCTACGAATAATTTTTCGCAAAGGGGGCTTTGAGCGATTTTCCAAGCAAATGCGTGTTCACGTCCGCCCGAGCCTAAAATTAGTATGTTCATTGAATTGGTTAATCTAAAATAAACAGCCTTTAAATAAGACTATTTGTTTGAAATTGAATTGAGTACAAAGGGATAGCAAAATTAACGCACAAAGAGGCATTTATGAAATCCTAGCTCAGCATTTTTAACAAAACTATCAGAATCTTATTAATTGGAAGATTTTGAAGATGTGTTTGAAGTCATAAATTGCCAACAAATATTATCGACTTTTTATTCCTTAAACCTATAGTTTGTTTATTTAAAATGCTTGAACAAGGTTTTCTTAATACCTCTTTGTTTTATTTTTTTGATAATCTAGTTGGCAAGTTCGCTCAAGAATTTAATTCTCATTAAGCGTAATTCCTCCTCTGTAATATCATCAATTCCACATTTATCTAATGCTACTGCAATATTATCGGTTTCGGCATGCAAGAAATAGTCATAGATTTCGTCTTGCTTGTCTGGCTCCACTACTTGATTGATATAATAATCCAAGTTGAGTTTTGTTCCCGAATAACAGATATGCTCGATTTCTTCGATGAGGTCTTCCATTGCCAATTCTTTTTGTTCGGCAATAATGTCCAAATCTACTTTGCGGTCTACCTGCTGGATAATATGAATTTTGATTTTTGACTTATTAACTGTCGATTTTACGACTACCTCAGTAGCAGTTTCTATTTCGTTATCCTCTACGTACTTTTTGATTAAGTCAATAAACGGACGACCAAATTTCACTACTTTACCCATACCCACACCGTTGATTTGAGCCATATCCTCTTTGGTAGTAGGATACGTTGTGGCCATTTCTTCGAGAGAAGGATCTTGGAAAATTACGTAAGGAGGCAAATTTTTGTCTTTCGCAATTTTCTTTCTAAGGTTTTTCAACAATTCGAACAATGCAGCATCGTACGAACCGCCGCCACCAGCCAATGATTCTTTTTCGTCTTCTTCCTCAATATGTTCGTTTTCGTAGTCGTGATCTTTCGAAAGCGTTAATGGGAAAGAATCCTTCAAGAAAGCATGACCTTTTTCAGATACTTTCAAGATACCGTAGTTTTCAATATCTTTTTCTAAGTATCCTAAAACAGTGATTTGACGAATAACCGACAACCATTGTTCTACAGGTTCTTGTTGCTGTGCTTTTTTCTTAGTTGTTTTTGGCGCTTTTTTAGCTTTAGGTTTCGGAATCGGATTTCCATCCTCATCTTCCTCATCTGAGTATTCTACTTCTTCGTCTTCCTCATCTTCCTCGTCCTCATCGTCGTCGGCTTGAAGTTTGAAGTAGCTTTTCCCTTTTCCAAAAATATCTAATTTATGATGCTCGTAGCTTGTAACGTATTGGTTTTTGTGACCAAGCAATACATCTGCCAAGTGCTGGGCGTCAAAACGCTCACCTGTCATAATAGCTGCTTGTAATGCCAAAACTACCTCCTGTTCTACTTTGAACTTTGGTGTTGGTTTTTTACAATTGTCACAATAGCCACAATCTTTTTCAACATGCTCTCCAAAATAGTGAAGCAACTGACGACGACGGCAAACTCCTAGCGTAGAGTAAGATACCATCTCGTTCAATAACATGCGGGCATTGTCGCGCTCATTGATGGTTTTGTCTTTGTTAAACTTATCCAGTTTGTTGATGTCCTCTTTTGCATAGAACATGATACAAATACCTTCCAAACCATCGCGACCTGCACGACCTGTTTCTTGGTAGTATCCTTCTAATGATTTTGGCGCATCGTAGTGGATTACAAAACGAACATCTGGCTTATCGATACCCATACCAAAGGCAATCGTAGCAACCATTACTTCAGCCTCCTCGTTCAAGAAAGCCTCTTGGTTGGCCATACGAATATCGCTATCCAAGCCTGCATGATAAGGAAGCGCTTTGATACCGTTTACATTCAATACCTCGGCTACTTCTTCAACTTTCTTGCGACTCAGACAGTAGATAATCCCTGCCTTACCGTGATTCACCTTGATGAATTTGATAATCTGCTTATCAATATCATCACGCTTAGCACGGATTTCGTAATACAAATTTTTGCGGTTGAAAGAAGACTTAAACAAAGTAGCATCATCCATATTCAGGTTTTTCTGAATATCCTGTTGCACCTTTGGTGTTGCAGTTGCGGTGAGCGCAATAATTGGCAAAGTACTATCTAAGCTTTCGACAATACTGCGAATTCGGCGATATTCTGGGCGGAAATCGTGTCCCCATTCGGAGATACAGTGCGCTTCGTCGATGGCCACAAAAGAAATTTTTGCTTGTTTCAAGAAAGCAAGGTTATCTTCTTTGGTCAAAGACTCAGGAGCAATGTACAACAATTTCACTTGACCACTGATTACATCATTTTTTACTTTCGTCATCTCGGCTTTATTGAGCGACGAGTTCAAAAACTGCGCATTGATACCAAAAGCGTTCATCTGATCCACTTGGTTTTTCATCAATGCAATCAATGGCGAAATAACAATAGCAGTCCCCTCAGTGGCTATGGCTGGTAATTGATAACACAATGACTTGCCTGCCCCTGTTGGCATGATTACGAAAGTATTTTTTCCTGCTAAAGTATTCTTAATGATATCTTCCTGCTCGCCACGAAACTGGCTGTAACCGAAGGTTTCTTTGAGTTTTTCCTTCAACAAGTCGGTGGTCTCTTGACTAACACTCATTGTCTTCAAACTTATTTGAGGTTATGAATAAAATTGATATTTGGTGGTTGTGAGACTGTACTTATATAATAGTTTATCTTTGCACTAAAATTAATACAAAACCAGTCATTAAAAACCGTTTCTAAAATTGAAATTAGTAAAAAATATTCAATCAACAGCAAAAAAAGTTTTGCAGGAAGAAGCCGAAGCGATACAAAAAATTATTGATAAAATTGATTCAGATTTTGAATCATGTGTAAATCACTTACTTAACAGTCGTGGTCGCTTTGTGATTACAGGTATTGGAAAATCTGCAATCATTGCTCAAAAAATCGTTGCAACACTTAATTCGACAGGTACGCCAGCTTTGTTTATGCACGCTGCCGACGCTATTCATGGCGACCTTGGTATGATTCAAGATGGAGATACCGTAATGTGTATTTCTAAATCTGGAGATACGCCTGAAATTAAGGTACTTGTGCCCTTAATTAAGCGTACAGGGGTGAAACTCATTGCGATGGTTTCAAATCCTCAATCGTATTTAGGGAAAAACGCTGATTTTATTTTGCATGCATTAGCCGAAAGAGAAGCTGACTTACTTAATCTGGCACCAACAACTAGTACAACGGTAGCACTTGCGCTTGGCGATGCATTGGCGGTATGTCTATTGGAATGCCGTGGCTTTAGTAGTACCGATTTTGCTAAATACCATCCTGGTGGTGCTTTAGGCAAAAAATTGTATTTGAAAGTAAGTGATATTTACCCAAATCATGAATTGCCGATTGTTCAATACAATACATCTATCAAAGATGCTATTGTCGAAATCAGTTCGAAACGTTTGGGGGCAACTGCCGTTGTGAATGCAGACGGTACTTTGGCGGGTATTATTACTGATGGTGACGTTCGTAGAATGTTGAATAAGTACGAGGTTTTGACAGGTTTGGAAGCGAAAGATATTATGACCGCTAACCCAAAAACAATAGAACCTGATGCTTACGCTACAGAAGCTCTTCAAGTTATGCAAGAGAAAAATATTACTTCTTTAGTAGTACTAGAAAATCAAAAACCTATCGGTTTTGTTCACTTACATGATTTGTTGAAGGAAGGACTAGTTTAGATTTTGATAGGGATCAGGCAACAGGCACAAGGCAAAGAGTTGATGTAGATTTTTTTTGTTATCTTCTTCGAAATAGATCTGAGTCATCCCAAACTTTGAAATTAGACTTATCGTCAAATCATTTATCAAAAAGGCGGTCGAAAATTGTTTTTCGACCGCCTTTTTGATACTGCTATGCTTTTCGGTTTAAGACGTACGGTATTGCGTCTCTACTGACAATCAATAGACAGGATTTATTGGATTCCTGAGTACATATTTTAAAAACTCAGCACTCTACACTCTAAACTCCTCACTCAAATCTATCTCATTCTATCTGCTGAACGCACTAGCATTTCGTCGCGACGGATTAGACGATTGGCAATCATATTTGCCAATAAAGCAAATACGCCAGCGTAAAAACCTAAAGCATAGTTACCTTGGTTTTCTGGTTCGAAAAGTGGAATACCTTCCTTGAAAACATTGAAAAAACTAGCGCCTAATACACCCGCCAAAACTGCCGAATTTAAGGCTCCTAAAGACATTTGCAATACTCTTTTCTTGTATTGAGAAATAGAAAATGCTGCAATAAGAGCTGCTAGTCCAGCCAAAATTGCAATATAAATCGTGCTTGAGCTTACAGTGGTAGTACCTTGTGCATGCTCCAAAGCTTTGGCTGTCAATACGACTTTTTGATTGAGTGCAGCACTACTTTTTTCCCAAATTGGGCTACTAATTACAACTCCCATGGCAATTACTACTAATGCCAATAAAAGACTTTGTGTACGTTGAATCATTTTGTTATAGCTAAATCTTGTTTTTCGAAAACCCATAGGTTTCGTTTTGATTCGGCAAAGTTCCGAAACTTTAATTAAGTAAGCAAGTAGGTATTTCAAAGTTCCTTTGCCATGATTTTGGCTGAAGATAAGGCCAGAGGAATTCCTCCGCCAGGGTGTACGCTTCCGCCTACAAAATATAATTCTTTGATGTTTTTTGAAAAATTCGCATGCCTCAAAAACGCCGCATATTTATTGTTAGAAGAATTTCCATACAAAGCTCCCTGTGCCGATGATGTTTTCAGCTCAATACTCCTTGGATCTAGGATAGACTCCGTTTCAATTAAAGATGCTAAGTCACAAGATAATATTCTAGATACTTTATCGATGACTTGCTGGCGCAGGTCTTGAATCAATTTATCCCAATCTTGTCCTTCGTTGGCTGGTGCATTGATAAGTACAAACCAGTTTTCGCAACCTTCTGGTGCATCGTCTGGCTTGTGTTTGGAACTAATGTTGATATATACTGTTGGGTCCTTGAAAATCTTTTTATCCTCAAACATCACTCGAAACTCCTCCCGATAATCATCACTAAATAGGATATTATGAAGCCCTAATTCGGGAAAAGCCTTCTTTACTCCCCAATAAAAAATTACACCTGAGCTAGATTTGGGTTGATTTAAGAGTTTATCAGGATGAGGAGATTGGGGTAATAATTTGCGATAGGTATGGGTAACATCCATATTAGAAACCACCTTATCGAAGAAGAGCTCTTGCTCTCCCCTATCCTGAGATACAACTCGAATACCTATTATTTGCTGATTTTGAGTAAGAATTTCCTTTACGCGGTATTGAAAATGGAATTTTACTCCGATTGATTTTGCCAAATCGACAAGTACATTGGTAATATCGACCATTCCTTTTTTGGGAAAAAAAGCACCCACATTATATTCCAAATGTGGAATAATATTCAATGTCGCAGGGGTTTGATAGGGGTCTGAACCATTGTAAGTGGCGTATCTATTAAAAAGTTGCACCAATTTGGGATGTTGAAAATACCTTTCGTTGGCATGATTCATCGTTCCAAAAATGCCAAGTTTAGGAAGGTTTAAGTATCCTCGTAAGGCCTTTTTCGAAGTCCATGTGGATAACTTGTGTAAAGAATCTTGCAGGAACAACCCGTCCAAGACTTCATATTTGAATGCACTATCTTTTAAAAACTCTTCTACTTTCGTTGCCGAAATACCCAGAACCTTTTCCACTTCTTGTGCAAATTTGGGAGGTTCAGCGTATGCATTTAGTCGAGTTCCATCTTCCCAGAAATAGTGACAAATCGTAGATAGTCGCTCATATTCAAAAAAATCAGACGCTTTTTGCCCTACTAACTGGAATAGTTCTTCCACCAAATGTGGCAAGGTAAACAAAGAGGGTCCTGCATCAAATCGGTAGCCATTTTGCTCAAAACTACTGAGTTTTCCGCCTGCATATTCGTTCGCTTCAAACACTTCTACGGCATATCCTTTGTGTGCCAATCGAATAGCCGAAGCGATTCCTGCTATACCTGCTCCTATAATTGCGACTTTTTTCATTCTTTTTTTGTTAGGATTTTCTCTTCAAATATCTATTTCAATCCTCTTATGAAACTACAGATTGGAGGGAATGTTTGAGCATTATACGTCTGTAGTATTTTTCTTAAATATGATTTTTTTTCATAAAAAATAAAAAGACAATACGGCGGAACCTACAAATACTTGCGAGAAGGCTCTTCTTTCTTGGCATTTTTTTACAAATCCTAAAGAAAGTTACAGATTCCACTCAAATAGATTTTAAATTCTTTTGGGTGACACCCCACAAATTCTGTAATTTTGCGAATTATTTAGCTCGGACAGGTATGTCCATATTTTTTCATAAATAAGAGATTACATAGACGGACAATACCGTCCGTATCAAAAACTTATGTTAAGAACTCATAACAACGGCGAACTTCGTATCGCTAACGTAAACGAAATCGTAACGCTTTGTGGATGGGTACAACGTACTCGTGACAAAGGTGGTATGATTTGGATTGACCTCCGTGACCGCTATGGTATTACCCAATTGATGTTAGAAGAGGGTAAAACGCCAAAAGAAGCCATCGAAACTGCTCGTTCACTTGGACGTGAATTTGTGATTTCGGTGACAGGAACTGTAGTTGAGCGTCTTTCGAAAAATGATAAATTACCTACTGGAGATATTGAAGTAAAGGTAACAGAGTTAAGCATTTTGAACCCTGCTAAACTTCCTCCATTCTTAATTGAAGATGAAACAGATGGTGGCGATGATATTCGTATGAAATATCGTTACCTAGATTTACGTCGTAATCCTGTTCGCCAGAACTTGATTTTGCGTCATAAAATGGCTCAAGAAGTACGCTCGTACCTCGACAAGCAAGGATTTATCGAAGTAGAAACGCCTGTTTTGATTAAATCTACGCCAGAAGGTGCACGTGACTTTGTAGTTCCATCACGTATGAACCCAGGCGAATTTTATGCTTTGCCTCAGTCGCCACAAACATTTAAGCAGCTTTTGATGGTTTCGGGTTTTGACCGTTACTTCCAAATCGTAAAATGTTTCCGTGACGAAGACTTACGTGCAGACCGTCAGCCTGAGTTTACTCAAATCGACTGCGAAATGTCATTTATCGAGCAAGAAGATATTCTTCAAATGTTCGAAGGTTTGATTCGTCAATTATTCCAAAACTTGAAAGGGCTTGAAATCAACGAAATTCCTCGTATGACGTATGCTCATGCCATGAAATATTATGGTTCTGACAAACCAGATATTCGTTTTGGTATGGAGTTTTATGAGTTGAAAAGCGAAGAAGTTGATTTAACTTCTGATAAAAACTTCCCAGTATTCGATGCTGCATCAGTAGTTGTAGGTATCAATGCAAAAGGTTGCGCTGAATACACTCGTAAGCAAGTAGACGAATTAACTGATTTTGTAAAACGTCCTCAAATCGGCGCTAAAGGCTTGATTTATGTACGTTACAATGCTGACGGTTCAATCAAATCTTCGGTAGATAAATTCTATTCGGAAGAGGATTTGAAAAAATGGATTGAAGCAGCCAATGCACAACCAGGCGATTTATTGTTGATTTTGTGTGGCGATGGCGACAAACCAAGAAAGCAATTAAACGAATTGCGTTTGGAAATGGGTAACCGTTTGGGCTTGCGTAATCCTAACGAATACTCTGTACACTGGGTTGTAGACTTCCCATTGTTGGAGCATAGCGAAGAAGAAAATCGTTGGTTTGCCATGCACCACCCATTCACGTCTCCTAAGCCAGAAGATATCGACTTCTTGAAATCAGGTGATTTAGGTAAAATTCGTGCCAATGCTTACGATATGGTTATCAACGGTGTTGAAGTTGGTGGTGGTTCTATTCGTATTTTCCAAAAAGACCTTCAAGCTAAAATGTTTGAAACACTTGGATTCTCTGACGAGGAAGCAAAACACCAGTTTGGTTTCTTGATGGATGCCTTCGAATACGGTGCTCCTCCTCACGGTGGTTTGGCCTTTGGTTTCGACCGTCTTTGCTCATTGTTTGGTGGTTCAGACTCAATTCGTGACTTTATCGCCTTCCCGAAAAACAACTCAGGACGCGATGTAATGATTGACTCTCCATCTACAATTGATGCAAAACAATTGGATGAATTAAAAATCAAAACTATTGTATAGTTTTGATTTCTTGAAATAAACAAAAACGGCAAAGAATAGCTCTTTGCCGTTTTTGTTATTTATACCAATACTTTACTCAGGCAAAATATGATTACGTAATAATCGAGCCTGTTTGAAATACAAGAAGTATTGCCCATCGGTATTTTTAACCACTTTAAATTCAATATCAGTACTGTAAAGCTGCTTATCGCCTGATTCTTTCTGACGATTCATTAAGGCTTGGTGTACTTTTATAGCATTAATTCTCAAGACTTTTAGCAGTAAAGAAGCTTGTTCGTTTCCAATAAATACCTTGCCGATATTTGAATGGCTTTTTATTGAGCTCACCACACCATTTTGTCCTACTAGGAAAGCCTCTGGTTTATCATTTTTCTTTGGATTTGCTACTTCATTTTCTCCGGGCTGGGTATTGACTAATACATCTACATTTCCACTCTTTTCGTGTGGCGTTACTAAAATCACCCCATTGGCAAATTCATCAACAAAGGCTGGACTTACCAAAATAGCCATTGCCACTTTCTTATGATCTATTCCAAAATATTCGCGCTCCTCAAATGCTTCATCATTCCACAAAGAAGCATAGACCTTTGTGATTTTTTCGGCTAAAACTTTATCGTTATCAGCTACATTAAACCCTTTGGAAGTATATAACCCAGCGCCATTGAATTGGGGTAAATCTTCACAATTGGTAGAACTACGTAGTTTTACTTTTTTTCCTGCAAAATACTTATTCAATACCCCGCGCAGAGATTCGAGCATGGCCGCACTTGGTGTACTTTTGATAATCACATTGCGAATTCGAGCAAGCGCTTTTTGTTTTTCAGACTTATTTAAAGTGCTTTTTTTACTCAGAAAAAAGTTAATTTCTTTATCAGCTCCTTGTGTTAATAAATCCATATACGGCTTAAAACCAATCGCATAAGCAGGCAAAACATATTCTTCGCCTAATAACTCATGAATCAAAGCATAATTATTGGCTTTGGCACCAATTAAGTTGACTTTCTGATATTGCTTAAAATGTTTATTGAGCGGAATGGTAGACTCAAACGTTAATTCAGGATTGGGAATATTTACTTTTTGAGGTTGATTATTTTTCCAAAATTTTGCCGCATAATCTGACGTAACAGTTTTGATAATCAGCTTCTGGAATTTTGGATTTATTTCTACTATTTGACCAATTTTTGCCTTTAACTCTGGCCAAGCCGAAAGGCTTGTCAATGAAATATTAAGCGTTTTGCGGTTTTTGGCTAAAAGGTTTACATGCGAAAGTGGCGTTTGGGGTTCGAGCGTAATAATACCCGCTAATGGTGGCACTCTTTCTGGAATATGTTCAAAAATTGCAATATCTTGTGGAGTCAGCTTTACCATTTCTTTCTCATTTTTGACATGCACTAACCGTCCCACTGCTACAACCTCATTGAGCACCTCGATTTTAAATCCATCAAAATGCTTGATAAGATTCATCGGCACAGCGGTATTGAACTGGTGTTTTTTGAGAAAAGGCTCTAATACCTGCTGACTCAAAATATGCTTTTCTTTGGTATTGACTATCACCAAAGGCTTTCCCTTAAACTGCTTGTAAGTAGCTGATATTAGTTGGGTAAGCTTTATGATATCATTTGCCATTACGGCAGGAGTATCGTCATAAGAATAATCTTCAACTCTTACAGCATAAGTATATTTCTGTGCCCCTACTGCATAGGGTTTCGCACTGAGGTCATACACAAAAAAAGGAAGATATTGGCGGTTTTTTGAGGTTGAAGCCAATGTTTTAAACTGTTTAAAATCAATGGCTCGACCAAGCTTTTTATTGACAAACTCGGCATGCCCACGGGTTTCTTTGGGGTCATAGATATACACCTTGGGGGAGGTATGCCAGTCTACAGCTACGCCAGTCCAAGCTGGTAATGCGCCATAAGCTAAAAACTTATATTTACTAATATCCTGAGCTGGCACGTCAATAAGCATCAAGCTCAATAAAATGGTAAACAGATAAGATAGTGACTTTGACATAATCTTCAAATTTGATTTAATGATTGGGATCGAGTTTTGAGTTTAAGAAGTATTTTTTGAGGCTTATCATTTATGCTTTGAATATACGTCAAGAAATTGAGTGAACACTCAATTATTCTATGTTTTCACTTAAAAATTATCTAATGGTCAATAAAGAAAAAAGGTCTTTATGACAAACAAAATGTTTATCACAAAGACCTTTTTCCCGTATCTTAAAGTAGGTTGTTTTAGCCTACCAATTCTTTCAAATCTTCGTCGTTTAATTGCTTACGCTCATCGGCCATCAACAAGAAACGTGTGTACAATTTGTCAAGTTCTGGTTTTTCGAAAGCAAAACCTAATAATTGCAAACGGTGACGCAAAGCAGCACGACCCGAACGAGAAGTCAAAACGATGGCTGAAGAAGGCACACCTACATCTTCAGGATTCATGATTTCGTAGTTTTGTGCATGCTTCAAGAAACCATCTTGGTGAATACCCGACGAGTGAGCAAAAGCATTAGCACCAACTACTGCTTTGTTTGCCTGTACTGGCATACCCATCAAGTTAGAAACCATCAATGAAGTTGGGTACAAAAATTTAGGGTTGATACCTGTTTCGAAACCTAAACCTTTATGTACGTTCAAAATCATAGCAACTTCTTCCAATGAAGTATTACCAGCTCTTTCACCGATACCGTTGATGGTAACCTCTACCTGACGAGCACCTGCTTGGATACCTGCAATGGTATTAGCAGTAGCTAAACCCAAGTCGTTGTGGTTGTGCATCGAGATCGTAGCTTGGTGAATATTCGAAACATTTTCGAATAAGTAGCTAATACGCTCATGCATTTGGTTTGGCAACAAATAACCCGTTGTATCTGGCAAGTTTACTACTGTAGCACCTGCGGCAATAACAGCTTCTGTCAATTGAGCCAAAAATGCTAAATCTGCACGACCCGCATCTTCTGCAAAAAACTCTACATCTTCAACAAAGCTTTTAGCATATTTTACTGCCCAAACACCTTGTTCGATGATTTTTTCACGAGTTGAATTAAATTTATACTGAATGTGTACATCCGAAGAACCGATACCCGTGTGGATACGTGGTCTTTTGGCATGTTTCAAAGCAGCCGCAGCAGCATCAATATCCTCTTTTTTAGCACGAGTCAAACCACAAACTGTGGCATTCTTCACGAGTTTCGCGATTTCCTCTACAGAACGGAAATCACCTGGAGATGAAATTGGAAAACCAGCTTCAATAATATCTACCCCAAGTAATTCTAATTGTTCAGCAACCTGCAATTTTTCTTCTGTGTTCAATTGACAGCCCGGAACTTGCTCGCCATCACGCAATGTTGTGTCGAATATTTGAATTCTTTGACTCATGACTTTTTAAAGGGATTGATGATTTGTTAAATGTTGTTTCTTGGTTACAAAATAGTCGTTGCAATGGGTATAAAAAAACCTTTCCTCAGTTGGTTGTGAGAAAAGGCTTCGATTTGCACAAAAGAACCTTGTCTCACTAATCAGCGAGGAGCTTAATGATGATAAAAGATTTATTTGTGCTATTATTTTCCATATATCAAAGCTATGTAAAATTATTGACTATACAAAAATCTGGTTTGTAAGGAAGGATAAAAAAGATTGGATTTTCAATTATTTTAAAGAATAAAATCCTATTATACATGCCATATTGGCTATCTTTTTAGAATAAAATTCTAAAAAGATTATTATTAAAAACTATTCTTTATGTAAAAATAAGATTTTTTTTCGATTCTTAACTTTTTTATTATCTCAAACTTATTCAGAATTCATTCTTTTTTTGAAACTTTACTTTTTCAATAAAAATTGTATTTTATTAAGATTTCAAAAATAAAGGAGCGAAAACCAAAGCACTTATCACTTTAGATTTCCTTCCTCTATCATTATGGCAAACAATCCTTATATTTCTCTTTTAAAAATTGCATGGCAATATGCTCGACAAGAAAAAAAACGCTTCTTGTTGGTATATGCGCTCTTTATTGTCGCAAACATTATTTTTTCTCTCAATCCTATCTGGTACGGTTGGTTTATCGACAAAATCCAGCTCAAAGGTGTGGATGTGCTAAAAGACACATGGATTTATGGGATAGGCTTTTTGCTATTGCGCTTTGTAGAATGGACTTTTCATGGTACAGCACGCGTAATGGAACGCAGTTTGGCTTTTAATCTTAGCCGTAACTTTCTGCATGAGCTTTATCATCAAACGCTACATTTGCCTGTAAAGTGGCACCAAGATAATCATAGCGGTGCGACGATCAACCGTATTCGTAAAGCATATGAAGCCCTAAAGACTTTTTTTCAGGATGGCTTTATGTATTTGCATGCCTTTTCCAAATTCTTCTTTTCATTCATTGCGATGCTTTACTTTTCGCCTTTGTTTGGTGCCATTGGAGTGCTTTTGGGCATTTTTACCATTTGGGTCATTGCACAGTTTGATAAACCTTTTATTAAAGCACTTGACGAAACCAATGAGCGTGAGCACGTAGTATCCTCCACGCTTTTTGATAGTCTTTCAAATATTATTACTGTCATTACACTTCGTTTGGAAAAACAAATGGAGCAAAGTTTAAGCGACAAAATCAAACATGTTTTTGCGCCCTTCCGTAAGCAGGTGGTCATCAACGAATGGAAATGGTTTGTGGCAGATATGCTTGTGGGATTGATTTATGTTGTAATTACGGTAGGTTATGTTTATCAAAATTGGGAAGTTGGTAAAGTGTTTATGGTAGGAGGTTTAGTAACATTATTAGGATATGTCAACAACTTTACGAGTGTCTTTCATGATGTGGCTTGGCTTTATACCCAAATTATTCAGCATAATACTGATGTGCAAACAGCTCGTACTATTTCGCAGGCATATCGCAAACATCATCGTCCTGAAGAGGAAGAAAGCCTTCCAGCAAACTGGTCTGCCCTGACTATTTCTAACCTAAATTTTTCACATCAAGAAAATTATAGTCTGGAAAATACATCTCAGGCACTACATCAACTCAAAATTCAAATCAACAAAGGAAAACGTATTGCTTTTATTGGAGAAAGTGGCTCTGGAAAAAGTACGCTTTTGGCTTTGCTTCGTGGACTGTATGAACCCGAAAAAGGTGTTCAAATAGACTTAGACGGTAAGACAAAAGATGATATTGGTATCTTGGCCGAAACGGTTACGCTATTTCCACAAGAACCAGAAATTTTTGAGAATACCATCGAATACAATATCACTTTGGGCTTGCCATTTGAAGAGTCAGATATTTTGCAAGTTTGCGATGTAGCCCAGTTTACCGACGTGATCAAGCAATTGCCCAATGGCTTACAGTCCAATATTCAAGAAAAGGGTGTAAACCTTTCGGGTGGACAAAAACAGCGCCTGGCATTAGCACGAGGGGTATTGGCAGCTCGTAGTTCGCAAATCATACTCCTCGACGAACCAACAAGTAGCGTTGACCCTAAAACGGAAGTTTTGATTTATCAGCAGTTATTCAAAGAGTTTGAAGGAAAAGCTGTGCTATCAACTTTGCATCGCCTGCATCTGTTGAGCCAGTTTGATTATGTATATATCCTCGAAAAAGGACATATTGTAGGAGAAGGAAGTTTTGAGTATCTACTTGAAAATAGCCCTATTTTCCAAGAACTATGGAAGCACCAGAAAGAAAGCCAACGAATTTCGTAGGTTAGTTAGTTAGTTAGTTTCTTTCTACTTCTTTATAATGACTTGGCGTAACGTGGTATTTCTCTTTGAAGGCTTTGATAAAATGAGAAACACTCTCGTAGCCAATTTCCATACTAATTTCAGAAACGTTCATGCCCGTATTTTCTAGCAAAAGTCGGGCATGTTCCAACCTTTTGTTTTTAAGCCAAAGTGCTGGTGAAGTTTGAAATTGCTTCTGAAAATCTCTCTTAAATGCCGATAAGCTTCTTCCTGAAAGTCTCGAAAGTTCCTCCATCGACAAAGGTTTGAGATAATAGCTATCCATCAAAAACTCCAAATCGGCTTTTTCTCCTTTGTAAATATTGTAAACAATCGACTTGAGCTTGCCAGTAGGGTCTATCTCGAGCAAATGCAATAGTAACTCTTGAAGCTTTAGGTTCAGAAAGTGATTCAGATATTGTGTTTCGAGATGAAAATAAGGGAAAATTGAGTCGATATATTTCTCCAAACTTTCATTAATACCAAACACCAATAAACCTTGATTGGGATCTGGTTCGACTAGAGAATTTTCTTGAAAAAGGCTCAAGTGTCCTGCGACAAATTCTTTGAGTAGCTTTTCGTTAAAGAAGAAAACCAAACTTCGATATTGCTTATTGATAGCTTCCTGCATGGTATAATAACCACGAGGAATGAATACCACATTGCCTTTTTTGACACGAATATCTTGTTCGGGCGTAACAAACTTCTTTTCACCCTCAAGCACAAATATCAAGGCGTGCTCCTCAAAAAACACCTCATTTCTAAGAGGCGGATCCTGATTCCGATAGGCAACAAAAGTCATATCCTTAATTTTTAAGGACTGAAACTCTCCTGCATGTATGAAAGAAGGAACACGTATCATAAGAAAAAGAAGCCGTTGCATGCAACGGCTTTATGTGTATTTTAGAAACCTCCACTATCGTAGAACGAACGACGACGAGAGAGCTTGAGTTCTTGTAATAAGGACGATTTCACACGTAAGTCGAATGAGTAGCTACTAGCACGACCATACAACGGACTGGCGGCTGGTGTCCAGTTAAACTGCATTTCCCAACAGTGTAAATCGCGATGGATACTGATATTGGTCAATGATACTCCTTTATTAATAAAGTCATAACCTGACTGAACTTTAAAATCCCATTTTTCGGTCATCTTCACACTACCAGAGAAGGTGACTGCGCTAACTGTTACGGCAGGTGCTAAACCGCGTTTAGCATAGTTGTATTGATAACTAAACTGAAACTCCCAAGGCACACTCCAGTCTACATAAGAATCGATATTGCGATTGATTTGCTTCATTTGTCCCTCTGTACCACTAGTGCTGGTTTTAGGCTTATTCCCTCCAGGCTTAAAGCTTTTACCTATCGACATATTAAAGGCGGAAAGATTGGCTAGCCCTTTTCCTCTAGAAAACATATATTCATCCAACTGCTCACCGACTGAGCCATAGTTGGAATTGACTTGATATACATAAGGGTCGAGCGTACCGCCGATATTAATATCAAATTTTTTGACTCTCGAAGTTGCCCCAAAAGATACTGGAGCTAATTTGTACTTGGTAGCAAAAAAGTTATAGTTGGTGGATAACGAAAGGTTATCGATAATAGTAATTTTTTCAAACTCTTTCGCAGCCGTGTCAGACTTTGCTTTTACTTTTGCTTCTATCGTATTGTTTAAACTAAAGTTAATACCTCCCGATCTACTTCCGACATTTGTTAATGTTGGATTAAATGCAGATATTCTGAGTGTATCTTTTTTCCCAGTACTACTATTTGTTAACACTACGTCTTGATAAAACCCATACTTTGTGTCAGTGAAATCTGGAGTGTAGCTCACACTAACCGATGGTGTCATTACGTGACGAATACCAGCCAAACGTCCAAAGTTTTTGAAGTTTATTGTTCCGTACAAACGAGTGTTCATACTCATGGTAAATGCGTATTGGTAGTCTATAAATGACCCATTTGTCGTATCTATTTTCACAGCTCCAAGTCTTCTTAATGAATCTGAGGTAGCAAAGTTGTTAAAATTCAAGAATTTGTAACTATACTTTCGAGTATAAACATTTCCTGATAGGCTCATCCCAGGTGTAAGGTTGATATAGCGACCAAGTTTGATATTCGGCAAAGAAATAGGGATGGAATACTGCATTTTCGTTTGCCCCTTACTCAAGATAGTACCTAAATTGTCAAAATTGAAACCAATAACCCCATCTCTTTCCAAATTTGTTGAAGTGGAATTAGTAATAGGTACAGGTTTATTAAGATCTGTATCTGTAGGGTCAACCCTACGATATACAGTATAAGGAAGCGACAAATACGAACGGTTGTCTAGTGCCACTTTGTTGGTAATACTTGTAGAGCCTGTAAAATCTAAGCCAAAACGGAATTGATCCATAAATCTTTCTGTTACAGCCTTTTTCTTTTTAAATGGTTGTATTTGATTTAGACCAAAGTTGTAATTAATGGCAGAAGTAATCTCTTTGGTTGTGGTATTCTGCGAGATGTTCATACTTGCCCCTGTACGAATCGTCTGTCCAAAACTTTTAGAGTATTGTACCGATGAGTTAGTCGCATTGGAGGTATAGTTAGAGGTAACAAAGCTATTGTATTGGTTATAGCTATTACTCACAACATTGACCGATGCAGAGAAACTCGAATTACCTCTACTTTGTGGCGAGTGCGACCATTGAATAGAAAAGTCATTACGAACTGTAGGGTCAAGGGTCGATTCGTCAGAACTAATTCCTTTACGGTATTGTACGTTAAAATTACCACTATAACGGTATCTTTTCACATATTGAGAATTGGCTCCAAGTCCCCAACTACCATTACCATAAATTTCACCTGTAGCTCTTACACCAATATTGGGACTAAGCGCAAAATAATACCCACCATCACGCAAGTAAAAACCACGACCTGAGGGTTCTTCGCCATAAGTAGGCATCAAAATCCCCGAAGTACCTGACTCCTGTGGCGGGCGATACGGAAAAAATCCAAAAGGTAAACCTATTGGTAAAGGAATATTGTTTAGCTCAAGATGGAAAGGACCTGCTACAATTTCTTTTTTCCCTACAATTTTAATTTTAGAGGCATTGATGTGGAAGTGTGGTTGTGCCAAATTACAGGTTGTATAAATGGCATTTCGGATATATAGGTTATCCTCATCATCCTTTTTTACCTTTTTCCCTTGTACATAGCCTTCTCCTTGCTGAGTAACAATCCCTTGAATTAGGGCTTTTCTTGACTTAAAATTATACTTGATTTCATCGGCATTGTATTCGTCATTTCCCTGCTTAAATACAGGCTTACCTTTCACTTTTTTGGTAGTAGAATCCATCGTTCCGTTAGCGTCTACTTGATTAATGGCCCAATTAAGTTTGATAAAGTCTGCTTGCAAGGAAATATTCCCATACGTTACTTTGGCATCCCCATAAAGATACACGATTTGTTTTTCGGTATCCATAATGGTCGAATCTTGTGCTGTGTACTGTACAGTCGTTTCTAGTTCATCTTGCTTTTTGAGCGAATCAGGAACAGTTTTTGCACCTTTCTTTCCTAAAGAATCAAGATTGTTTTTACGCAAAGTATCCACTGGCAAAACTTTGGTAGAAGTTGCAGTGGTTTTGGTAGATTTGCTGTTGTCTTTGCCTTTGAGAAGTCTTTGTGCATTTGCCGAATACGCAAAACCTAGTACGAACATCGTACCGATTAAGAGTAGGACTTTTTTTGAAAGACTTAAAAAATTATATTTGCCTGTTCTATAGGAATTATCCATTGTATAGGACGAGTTCTAGTAAATTATTGGAAAATAAAGCATTCTTAACTTTAATGCCTTCCAATTTTATCAATTCAAAAAAGATTTAAAATACAAAATTACTTTATATAACGTTCTTGTTTACGAACCAGCCTGAAAATAATGTTAAACTTTCTTAAAGGTTTCTCTCTAATACTAATGATCGGTGGTTTAACTGGCTTCAGTTTGCCACAAATAGAGTCTATGCCTGACTCTATTGCAGTTACATCGGCTAGTACCAATATTCGTACCATTGTACTAGATGCAGGTCACGGCGGCAAAGACCCTGGCTGTTCGGGGCCATCGGGTGTACGAGAAAAAAATATAGCTTTAAAAATCGTATTGGCTCTTGGCAAAAAAATCAAAGAAGAATACCCCAACATTAAAGTATATTACACCCGTCAGACCGATGTATTTGTAAATTTGCACGAGCGCTCAGCCATTGCTAATCGTAATAGGGCTAACCTTTTTATCTCTGTTCATTGTAATTCACATCCTTCCAAAAAATTCAAAGGAACTGAAACATATACGATGGGGTTACATAAAACAGGAGAAAACCTAGATGTCGCCAAAAGGGAAAACTCAGTAATTTTGCAAGAAAAGGATTATAGAAAGACCTATAATGGTTTTGACCCTAACTCTCCATTGGCTCATATCATGATGGCAAATTATCAAAGTGCCTTTATGAATAATAGTCTTAAATTTGCTCAAAAAATCGAACGTCAGTTCAAAAGATATAGCGACCGCACAAGTTATGGCGTAAAACAAGCAGGTTTTTTAGTTTTGTGGGAAACGGCTATGCCAAGTGTATTGGTGGAAGTCGGTTTCTTAACAAACCCCAACGAGGAAGATTATCTCTCTTCTTCTGACGGTCAGGATGAGGTAGCTAAATCTATTTTCAGAGCTTTTAAGTCTTACAAAGAAGAAATTGAAAACTAAGCTGGTGGAAAAACGCTTTTCCATTGTCATTGCTTTATAATACTCACATTAAAGAGTTTGGTCTAAGCTCTTATTTAGTAAATAGTGGTTTTCATAAAATCACGCTCTTTACCATTTCTTACATCAATGAATATATCAAAAGAAGCGAAAGTCGGTATTTTAGCTGTAATCTCATTTACAGCGCTCTATCTTGGTTTTAATTTTCTGAAGGGTTCTTCATTTTTCTCTTCAGAAAAAACATATTATGTTACATTCAACGACGTACAAGGCCTAGTTCCTTCTAGCCAAGTGGCTTTGAGCGGTCTTAAGGTTGGGATTGTAAAAGACGTAATACTACAAGATAATGCTCAACATTCAATCCAAGTAATATTAAGTATCCGCAAAGATCTAATCTTACCACAAGGTACTAAAGCTATTTTAGCCTCCGATGGTTTATTGGGCGGAAAGCTCATTCGCTTAGAAATGGGAAAAGGTTCTGCTATTGCTGATGGAGGCCAACTAAAAGGTACTTTGGAAACAGGTCTGACGGACGTCCTCAAGGAAAAAGCATTACCTGCACTTTCGCACGTAGACTCTTTATTGATTACCCTCAAAACTGTAGTAGCAGGCTTCCAATCTACTTCAGCAGCGTTAAATATATTACTCAAAAACTCTAATTCTACCATTACGACGCTTGGCACTTCTATGAATAGCACTATTGCCGAAAATCGTTCGAATCTTAATGGCATCACTGGAAACTTGAAAACACTTTCAGGAAATTTAGTAGAAACAGAAAAGCAGTTTAAGCCTCTTTTAGGGAAGTTCAACAAAATGGCTGACTCACTAAACGCACTCAAAATCAATCAAGCGTTGGCTAGTACACAAAAGTCTTTGGATGATTTGCAAAAAGTAATGGCAGGTATTCAGGCAGGTCAAGGAAGTCTTGGAAAAATATTGAAAGATGACTCGTTATATACCAATCTCAACAAAACTATGGTTGATTTGGATAAACTCCTCATTGACTTCCGCTTGGCACCAAAACGCTATGTTAACATTTCAGTTTTTGGCAAAAAAACACCTCCACCAGCGGTGAAGTAGTGATGAGTAGTGAGTTTTGAGTACGGAATGTTCTAAGAATTTTAAACTATTACAGATTTAGGATTTCGGAAATAAAGAAAAATACCTTTGTTTTTTACAAAATATAGAAGCTTATACTTCCGAAATCCCAAATCCAATATTCGAAATTGTTTTTATAATACTTTGCACTCAAAACTCACAATTCATCACTTATTAGACTTGTATCGGAACGGGCGTTTGGCTTTTGATTTCGTTTACGACAAACCTACTTTGCGCATTTCCGATATTGGCCAATGTTGCCAATTTATGTAAGATAAACTGACGATATTCGTCCATATCTTTTACCAATACCTTCAGTAAAAAATCCGCTCCTCCCGAAATACAATAACATTCTACTACCTCTGGTAGCAACAGTACATCGCGCTCAAACTGTGCCAAATATTCTGCGGCATGCTCTTTTAGTGTCACATCGACTAACACCACCAGTCCTTTTCCCAATTTAGACTTATTGAGAATAGCCGTGTATTTCTCGATTATTCCATCTTGCTCAAGACGTTTGATACGCTCATGAACGGGCGTTGTTGTCAAATTAAGCTTTGCGGCAATCTCTTTATTGGTCATCAAAGCATCCTCTTGCAACAATTTTAATATCCTTAAATCTGTATTATCTAACGAAGCCATAGAATAAAAATCTTTTTTGAGATTAAATCACCACCTTTATAATAAAAATAATCCACAAATATTCAACATAAAAGAATCATAATCTAATATAATTATAAATATTGGACTATAGTTCTTTATTTTATAAATTTGATAAAATTTAATGCTAAAACCAAAATCGTAAAATCGATTATAAGCGTTAGTAATTATGTAATCATAAACAATTATAAGCTTATGGAAACTTACCTTCTCACACTCGGCTTTCAGGACAACGATTTCACTGTTCATTTACTGATGAACACGCTTCAAAAATATTTTGAAGAAGTCCAATTTATTGAATTAAGCAACCGTGAAGAAGTCTCACGATACCGTAAGTTACGCCTTGTTGTCAATGCAGATTGGAATAGCTTATTGAACGCCTCCAAACATTTAGAAAAAATTAGCGCTGTATTTGAAATTCAAATTATGGATCTAAGCTCTGGCGACACTCCAAGCTTATGTGGTATATATCGTAAACAAAGAAACCCGACAAATTATTACCGCACAGCGGCATAATCACTTTTGGTGATATCAACATAAACAGGCATAAAGGTGTATTCTGCTCCTTTATGCCTATTTTTTTACCCAGTCATCAATCATATCTAAAATCTACCGAGCTGGCGGTATCCAAAAAGTTATGCAAAATCGGATTGGTATCGTCTTTCCTCCAAACCATTGACAACTGCGTTCTTTCTGGCAATTGGTCTAAATCAATGAATCGCACATTAACTGGCGAACTAATGCGGTAGGAAGATGGCAACAAGCTTACACCTAAATTATGCTCAACCAATTTTAAAATCGTAGTCCCAAAATTTGACTCATGAATAATATTGGGTAAAAATCCTTCACGCTCACACATTCTCAACAAAATATCATGGTAGGTCGAGCCTGCATGCCTTGGAGGTAAGATAAACGATTCGTTTTGTACTTGTCTCAGTCCCGTAAAGTTTTCCTTAGTCAAAGGATGATTTGGAGGAACGACTAGCGAAAAACATTCCTCAAAAATGAGCCTCGAATTCAAATATTTATCTGGAATTGGTTCTCTTACAAAGCCAACATCCACCTGATAATTTTGTAAAGACTCAAATAATTTATTTTCTAGTACCTCAGACAATACCGCTCGAATCTTGGGGAAGTATAATTTTAATGCCGATAGCAAAGTTGGCAAAACTGAGAATACAGCCGACCCCGGGTGTGCAATTCTCAAATCACCCTCCTCGCCTCTATGTATCAATTGTGTTCTGAGACGCACATATTCTAGCTGTGAAAGTATTCTTGATGCCTCATTTTGAAGATATTCGCCTGCAGGAGTCAGTTTTACGTTTCGTTTATCTCGTTCAAAAAGCACTACATCCAATTCATTTTCTAATTGTTGAATTTGTCGGCTCAAAGCTGGCTGTGCTACATATAGCTTTTCAGCAGCCTTCGAAAAGTGCAACTCGGAGGCTACACCCAAAAAATATTCTAGTTGTCGAATATCCATACTTATAACAAAAAAGCATTATTTGATATAAAATAAGTATTTTTTCTTATAAGTTCAAAAGATTTTCTTTGTACTATCAAAACATTAGTCAACGTCATGCAAGTACAAATAGCTAATTCTTCTCATGTAGAAGCACTCCTTGCACTAGCCCGTCGCACTTTCGTAGATACCTATGCCATTTATAATACGCCCGAAAATCTGCAATTATATCTGGACACTAATTTTACGCCAGCAATAATGGCAGGCGAACTATCCGAAAAAGGGAGTACTTATCTGGTGGGGTTTGAAGACAATACGATGATTGCTTTTGCCAAAATTCGAACAATAGATACAATTCTGGAAGATTCGGAGGCTGCCGAGATACAGCGTATTTACGTTGATCAAAGTTATCATAGCAAAGGACTAGGCTCGGTAATGATGCAAGCTTGTATTGATTATGCGAAACAGCAAGGTTTCAAGAAAATTGGCTTGGGAGTTTGGGAAAACAATCCGAAAGCCATCGCTTTTTATACTAAGTGGGGCTTCGAAAAAGTAGGGGTGCATAGTTTCGTATTAGGCTCTGAAGAACAAAATGATTTTATTCTTTTGAAAAATCTCTAATTGAAAGAGAAAACAAAACGCATTTTGAGAAAAGCATAAGTATGGGTTTTGAGTGTAATATCTCGATTGCAAAATAGAATTTAATTTTTGAGCTTTCGGCGGTGGGATTTGGAAAAAAGCATGGCTATGGGTAATAAAAACATTTTAACACTCTTTGCCTTGTGCCTATTGCCTAAACACATATAATCCTGAACGATTACTTAAATTTTTACTATTACATAAATTTATCAGCAAGGTACGCTTTGCAATTTTCTTCTGTTCAAAAAAAACAATCTCTTAGACAAGCTTAAGCTTTAACCTGAGAAATTATTAAAAATTAAAATTATCAAATAATAGAAAAGGTTAATGACTAAAGCCTCCTACCTATGGTGAGAGGCTTTGTATTTGATAATAACGCCTTATTAGGTTTTCGGCAATCAGCTCTGGGCGCTTGGCAAAATATGTTTATGATTTATAAACATTTAGCCTATTGCACAGAGCTTAATGCCGAAAGCCCACTATTATTTCACCAACTCTGCATACTCTTTGGCAAAATAGGTCAAAATCACTTTTGAACCAGCACGCTTCAATGATGTCAAACATTCAACCATCGTACGAGTACCATCCAACCAGCCGTTTTGAGCCGCTGCTTTTACCATCGCATATTCGCCTGATACGTTATAAGCTGCAATTGGGATATTGAAATTATCATTCAAGGTTTTGATTACATCAAGATATGCCAAACCTGGTTTTACCATCAAGTAATCTGCTCCTTCCAAATAATCTAATTCAGCCTCAACCAATGCTTCTCGTATGTTGGCAGGATTCATTTGGTAGGTCTTTTTATCTCCAAACTTAGGTGCTGAATCCAATGCATCACGGAATGGACCATAAAAAGCAGAAGCATATTTCGCTGAATATGCCATGATTCCTACATTGATAAAGCCTTTGTCATCTAATGCTTCGCGGATATATCCAATACGCCCGTCCATCATATCCGATGGACCAACAATATCGGCTCCAGCTTCGGCTTGTGCTACGGCCATTTTTGCCAATACTTCCAATGACTCATCGTTGAGAATCTGTCCGTTTTCGACGATACCATCATGACCATCCGCACTGTACGGATCCATGGCTACGTCTGACATGATGCAGATTTCTGGAAAAGCATTTTTGATGGCGTTGATTGATTCGAGATAAATATTACCTTGGCGGTGGCTTTCGGTAGCATATTTATCTTTTTTTGCTTCGGGAATCTGAGGGAATAAGGCAATAGAACGGATACCTAAATCTTGAATAACCGCTAATTCATCAAGTAATTTATCTAGTGAGTAGCGGAAAATACCCGGCATAGATTTTACTTCTGTTATCAGATTTTGACCTTCCATCACAAACATAGGATAAATCAAATCATTGACAGATACGGTTGTTTCTTCGACCATTGCACGGATAGCCGAAGACTGACGATTTCTTCTTGGTCTTCTTAGCATAATATCAAGCCAGCGTTTTTTGTACTAGCGTTTATTGAAAAAACCTACATTCATAAGTTTTAGTGCCACAAAGGTAAGGAATGAGTGATTTGTACCTAAGAGATTATGTGTTTTTTAAAATTTCTTTGGATAAAATGTAGTATTTGAGTTCTATGCCTCACAACTACATTTCAATTAATCATTCAAACACCATTCTCTCTTTTATTTTATCACTGTGACTGCGGTTCTAATTTGTTGGTAAGAAGCAAAAACGCCCAAACCATTTTCCACATTGGTATAGGTAAGTACAGGTTCAGAAAATGGATTTCGACCACTGCGACGAACTTTGTCGACCGAGATATTAAACTGATAATATGGATAATCTGTTACAGCAACATAAATTTCAGCATTTCGACTAACTACATTCAAATCGTTCGTAGCGTTAAGTAGCATAGGCTGAGTCGCCAAGGTCATTCCATCTTGTCCAGCATCGGTCATATATTCTTGGCGACTATTGACAAAACGGCGAACCACCACAAAGCGATTTTGAGCATCTAGTACCCTCATGTTTTCATAATAAAATGCCCCCACAGCATAGTAATTGACTGTACTGGCAAAATCTAATACCCGTACGATAAGAGCTGGGTAAGCTTTATTATTTCGGTCATAACCTGTTGTCAATGATGGATTTATCGCTGTTCGCTGTACTCGCTGGGTTGGTACGGTACATTTTGCTTTTACTTCTTTCCCTCTGGCTTTAGCGATCATGGTGTACGTTGCACCTGCTACAATAGGAATATCTTTGGTCGAAATGACATATCGATCTTTCGTCAAAAAATTTTCTTTGTAATGTCCCGTACTGTCTACTTCGATATAATCAAGATAGGTAATTTGTTGGTATTTGGCTGTAACAGTTCTTGTGCCATCCGAAAGCGTAATTACGGCATCTTTTAATACTGGATATCGGTCTTCACCTTCGTTGATAACACCAATCACAGGTTGGTTGGTGGTTAAAGAGATTTCTATCATGGTATCCTGCGGACAAATAAAACTCTGCAATACCAGTTTTTCTTCATACGGAAGGGCAATATTATTGACCAATGTTTCACAAGAACTCAGTGATAACAGAGCCATTATTACCACTGCTATTTTTTGCCAAAATTGAAATGATTTCATGGTCTGCTAGATTAAAATTTAAAACTATAAGTTGCTGAAGGAATAATCCCAAACAAGGCATACTGTGCCAAGGATTTAGTAGTCTGGTCGGTTGTGGTATTATATACGCTTTTAAAGGAATAGAAGTAAGCATTCTTACGGTTGTAAAGATTATAAACCCCAAACTCCCAAGTACGAGTATGTCCTTTCTTCATTTTTTTATGGAACTGCACTCCCACATCTAAGCGATGGTAAGGCGGAGCACGAAAATTATTCCTTTCTCGATAATCAGGTATTTCACGGGCACTGTTGTAGTATTGATTCACACCAGTTTGATTCAAGCCAGGAATATGACTGTAGACTTCATAAGTCGAAATGGGAATCGTAAACACATTACCAGTTCCATATACCCACGTAGCTGATAACGTAACATTTGGTTTTAAATGGTAAATACCTACCAAGGACAAATCATGACGACGGTCGTATTTGGGATAAAACTCGTTCCCAAAATTCAATTCATCAAACTGGTGGAAAATCCAAGATAAAGTATAGCCTATCCAGCCCGAAAACTTACCTGTTTTTTTCTGTAACAAAAACTCAGCTCCATACGAACGCCCTTTGCCCGCAGTCATGTTACTTTCCCATGGAGATTCTTGAGATTTGGCTTGTGTAAATCGCTGAAGGCTACCGTTTAAGATAAAAGAGCTTCCCTCCTTCAACGCCACGATTTGATTCATAGTTTTATAGAAGCCTTCTAACGTAATACTAAACTGTCGCTCGGGGAAATCTTTGGCAAAACCCAAAGCTACTTGCTGCGAGCGCTGCGGTTTTATTAAGTCAGTAGAAGGTACCCATAAATCCGTAGGCAAACTTGCTCCTGAGTTTGACACCAAATGAATATATTGATTCATTACGGCATACGATGCTTTCAAAGCCCAGTCTTTGGGTAAGGTCCATGCCATAGCCCCGCGAGGTTCCCAGTTATGATATCCTTTTTCGGAAGTACTAAAACTAGAATAGCGTAAACCTATGTTGAATCGTAAATTGGGGAGAGGCTTGTAATTATCTTCCAGATAAATACCTAATTCAAGCGCATCGATATTTTCGACCGCATCTTTGTAGCGAGACGCCACATCGTCCTGTAACTCAATGGCAGATGGCGTAAAACGGTGCATGGTGGCTAGCGCTCCTGCTTTGAGAGTATGAATGGGATTAGGTAAAAAATCAATATCAAACTTGGCACCAAGGTCTCTGATACCAGAAGAATAATACAAACTAAAATTATTGATACCTACTGCATCAAGATTAGACTGTAAACTTGATGTCATAAAATCGTATTTACTATAAATCAAAGACAGATTACTGAAAAGATTATCGCTATAAAGGTGATTCCAGCGTATGGTAGCGGTTTGGTTTCCCCATTCAATCGACGATTCCAATTTAGATTGCAACTGCATATCTCTTACATAGAGTCGATCTTGCCCGAAATATCCACTTAGGAATAGTCGATTTTTTTGTCCAAAATCGTAATTCAATTTGGCATTGAAATCATAAAAATAGTAGCGACTTCCTTTTTGTTCTTTGGGAATAAGAGGTTGGGTCAAAATATCCAAATAAGTGCGTCTGGCAGATACTAAAAATGATGAACGTTTTTGCTTATCAATAGGCCCTTCGGCTACTACTCTTGCCCCAATCAGACCAATTCCTCCTTCTACATGGTAATCTTCTTTATTGCCTTCTTTCATTTGCATTTCTATTACCGATGAAAGTCGACCACCAAAACGGGCAGGAAATCCGCCCTTGGTTAGTTCAACGCTTTTGAGTGCGTCGCCATTAAATACCGAGAAAAATCCAAACAAGTGATAGGCATTATATACTGGGGCATCGTCCAGAATCAGGAGATTTTGGTCGGGGCCACCACCACGCACATAAATTCCAGCATTCCCTTCTGCTCCTTTTTGCACGCCAGGCATTAGTTGGAGGACTTTCAATACATCTTTTTCACCCATGAAGGCTGGAATCTCTTTGATTTGTTGAATCGGAATGGAAATCTGCGACATTTGCACTTGCTCCGAAAGTTTTTGTTGCTCAACGCTATTGGCTATAACTTTCACCTCCTCCAGATCTTGATTACTAGGTTTTAAATCAACATTGATAGTAAGCGATTTTGATTTTGCGTCTATTTTTTGAGAAAAGACTTGATAGCCTACAAAACTATAAACCACCTCAATACTATCCTGAGCCAGAACACTCAAGGAATAAAAACCGTAATTATTGCTTTGAGTCCCAATGCGGGTACCCTTCAGCATAACATGTACCCCTGGCAGCAGCTCGGCGCTTCCAGCTTCTTTGATGTAGCCACTGATCGTAATTTTTGAGGCATTTTGCCCAAATACTGAGGTGTCAAACAACAGTAATACATACAAAAGAAGACATAGCAATCCAACTGGTTTGTTCATGTGGGTTTGTGGTGGTGATACAGGTATTTAGTTTGTATTTATCAGCAAAGTAATATCTTAACTCGGAAAAATTATAACAAATTCTTAAATATCAAGCAATTATCCCAATGTTACCAAATTTAACAATTCCTTAACATTGACGTAAATAAGTATTTTTACTTTTGTGCGATAAATACCAATATGAAAAGTCTTAATAATACTTGAGATATAAGAAAAACGATAAAATACCTGATTCACTAATTCAAAAATTCCTTTTTACGCGTTCGTTCTTATATCATATAATTAATTCACAAAAACTATGTTCGGATTAGATACGTCCTTGTTCATTTTACTTTTCCTTTGCTTATTCTTAGCCTGTGCTTTCGAATTTGTTAATGGTTTCCACGATACAGCTAACGCGGTAGCGACTGTTATCTACACAAACTCATTGAAGCCTACTCAAGCCGTTGTATGGTCTGGTTTTATGAACTTTATTGGTTTGTTGACTGGTGGTGTTGGTGTAACGATGTCAATCATTGGATTATTACCCACGGAGCTACTCATAGACCCCAACGTCTATCACTCCATGGCCACGGCTTTATCCATGTTAGGTGCCGCTATTATTTGGAACTTAGGAACATGGTATTTTGGTATTCCAGCGTCTTCTTCTCACACATTGATTGGTTCAATCATTGGTATCGGTGTTGGATACGCTCTTTTGCCAGAAAATAAAGCTGGTTTATCAACAGTAAACTGGGATAAAGCTACCGAAATTGGTCAGGCACTTTTGTTGTCTCCATTGTTTGGTTTTGCTGTGGCAATTGTATTTATGTACATTTTGAAAAAATCTGTTCCTAATAAAGAAATTTTTAAAGAGCCGAAAAAAGATACTCCTCCTCCAATGTGGATTCGTGGTATTTTGTTTTTGACTTGTACATTGGTAAGTTTCTTCCACGGACGTAACGACGGTCAAAAAGGTATCGGTCTTGTAATGATGATTTTGATTGCTTTCTTACCAAGTTATTTTGCGATCAATACCGATGTTGATCCATTCAAATTGCAAGGTGCAGTAGTAAAAGTTCAGACAATCATTGCTAAAATCGATACAAACAAACTTTCTTCTACTGAAAAAGAAAGTTATACGAAAGTAATGAAAGCTACTGTAGCTTTGAATACAATTTTGACAGACAAATCATTAATTAATCATTTGTCTACTGAGAAAAAACTAGAGATTCGTAAAGATGTTTTAGCTATTAATAAGCATACAAAAAAATTGTCTGAAAGCGATGCAGTAAGCTTAAGCGCTGACGACAAAAACGAATTGAAAAAAGCTACTGCTGGCGAAAAAGCTCCTTTCTTCTCATTCGGTAACTCAAACAAAGGTCTTTCGTCATTAACAGACTTCGCTCCAGCTTGGGTAATGTGGATGATTGCTTTATCATTAGGTTTAGGTACTATGATTGGTTGGAAAAGAATTGTAGTAACAATCGGTGAGAAAATCGGTAAGCAACACCTTTCTTACGCTCAAGGTGCTTCGGCTGAGTTGGTTGCTTCTATCACAATCGGTTTGGCAACGGCTTACAAATGGCCAGTATCTACCACTCACGTTCTTTCATCGGGTATCGCTGGTTCGATGGTAGCTTCAAAAGGTATCAAAAACTTACAAGGTGGTACAGTGAAAAACATCGTAATGGCTTGGGTATTGACACTTCCAGTTACGATTCTTTTATCTGCTACATTGTTTGTTTTCTTCCGTTGGATTATTGGTTAATCCATCATTTTAAAAAGAGTCTCATGGTCGTTGAAAACCATGAGACTCTTTTAGTACAAGATTGAATTTCAACATATACTACCAATATAGAAAATCCAAATTTATGAAAAAGTTTATCATGACGGCAATTTTGCCGTTATTGGCTACTGCTTTGTCTTTTTCCCAAAGTCCACGAAACTATTATCATATCTCAAATGGTTGGACAGACTTAAACATTTCGGGAAAAATTGCAGGAAAATTCACTTGGCAACTAGAAAACCAGCAACGTCGCCAAGACATGCAAGGGGATTACAACGAAAGTACTACTACTGGAAACCCTTACCACAATCTTAATCAGCACGTTTTTCGTCCTTGGGTGCATTTTCAGCTTAATCCTAACGTAAGATTTTCATTGATGCCATTTGGCTGGATTGGTTCCAATCGCTTCAGCAATGGCGCTCCTTCCGCTTTCTTTTCAGAATATCGTATATCACCACAGGTTATCTTGACTCAAAACATCGGCCGTTTACGTATCGACAACCGTTTTCGCTATGAATTCCGTTGGTTAGGACAAAACCAAAGCATCGACGATAAGAGCTTCCTATATGGAGGAGACTTCTCTAATGCAACCTTCAGAGAACGTTTCCGTTACCAAGTAAAAATGACACTTCCTATCAACCATGCTAAGATGGATGATAATACCCTTTATGCGCAGACTTATGATGAATTATTTGTGAATATGGGAGAGAAAGTTTCAAACACTAATCTACTGGACCAGAACCGTTTATTAGTTGGACTAGGATACAAATTCAACAAGTTTTTAGCACTTGAAGCAGGTTATATGCAACAAACTATTTTCCGTTTCAATAATGCGAACAAAGACAATGTTGAGATTAATAATATTCTTCAACTCAATTTAGCTATTAGCAATTTTGAGCAATTATTTAGTAAAAAGTAAGCAATTGAATTATATAAGCTATAGGTACGGCAATAGAGATAATATCGTTTAGTTATCAGCCTGTTACCTAAACCTATAACTCCTTTACCACAAATCACATACAATTAATTTTATTCTCTTCCCGTATCGAAATCTATTTTCGTGTATGATTTCTTATTGTCTTTATGATGAGTAATCTTATATCGAATCAGTAATCTTTGCGAATTAACCCCTGTTTTTATTGAAAACTGGCGTTCAATTCTATGATATTACTATGTCGTTACAGGTTGAATCTTCAAGTTTTATGAAAACGTTAAAAGCCCTTGTTTACCTTATTATTTTATGTCCTGTATATTTCTCTTTAGCTCAGAGCACAGAGAAAACAGTAGCACCAAAGAAATGGTATGAAAAAATCTCGATTAGAGGTTATGCACAAGTACGTTACAATCGTTTATTAGAAACCAATGAAAAGCTCAAATGCGAGCAATGTGATAGATCTTGGGGAGAAAATGGAGGTTTCTTTATTCGCCGTGGACGTGTGATTATTTCGGGCGACGTATCCGAAAGATTGTATATCTATGTACAGCCTGATTTTGCTTCTAATGTCAGTGGAAGTTTTCAACATGCCTTACAAATCCGTGATGCGTATTTTGATTTGGCTCTCGATGCTAAAAAAGAATATCGCTTGCGCTTTGGACAAAGCAAAGTACCTTACGGTTTCGAAAATATGCAATCTTCACAAAACCGTCTTTCACTCGACCGTGCTGACCCGACCAACAGCCCTGTCTCTAACGAGCGAGATTTGGGTGTATTTTTCTATTGGGCACCAGCCAAGATCCGTGAGCGTTTTGCTTATTTGGTTTCTTCAGGACTTAAAGGTAGTGGCGATTATGGGGTATTTGCTTTGGGTTTTTATAATGGTCAAAACTCCAACAGAACCGAAGCTAATAACGAGCCACACGTAGTTTCGAGAGTAACCTATCCTTTTCAGTTGAAGAACGGACAAATTATAGAAACAAGTTTGCAAGCATATACAGGGAAATATGTGATTGAAAAAAACACAAAAAATAAGGCTACGGTCTCAGACTTTATAGATCGCCGTGTTGGCGCAACGGTGGTAGTGTACCCACAACCTTTAGGTTTTCAAGCTGAATATAATGTTGGGCAAGGACCGCAATTCAACCCAGAAACGATGACGACTGAAGTAAGAAATCTACATGGGGGCTATGCGCAGGTGATGTGGCGACAAAAGGTGAACGATAATTTTGTTACGCCTTTTATCAAATATCAGTACTACAATGGAGGTAAAAAACATGAAATTGATGCTCGTAGCTACTTGGTAAAAGACTTGGAAATTGGTGCCGAATGGCAATTAAAAAACTATTTTGAATTTACAGCTACTTATACTATTTCAAACAGAACTTACGAAGACGCTAACCTTCCTGACAATCATCAAATCGGTAATTTGTTGAGATTACAAGCACAATTTAATTTCTAGCAGTCGGGGATTTAGTGAGTGATGATTGAGTGCATGAGTGATTATTCTAAAATTTGTATTCCATCTGTATAGACGCAATGCATTGCGTCTTAAGAGGTGTCATATTATATTGAAAAGTAGTATGCAAAAAGGCGGTCGAAAAACTAATTTCGACCGCCTTTTTTGATAGACTTTGGACAATAACCCAAATGTTAAAATTCGGGATGACTTATGTTTTTAATACTACCATGAATGTATCTAACTCCGCCATTATTTGGCAAGAAGATAAGCTTTTCGCTCGGCTGGAGGAAGCTTTTCGATGGCATAGCGCAACATGGTGCGAGGCATAGTTAAAACGTGTTCATCCAAAAATTCTTTTAAGACCAACTCATCTCGCTTGCCTATTTCTCGAAGCATCCATCCTGTTGCTTTGTGAATAAGGTCATGACGATGTGTCAGAAAACCTTCACACAGGCTAAGAGCATCGGCAAATTGCCCTTTTCGAATAAAAGCAAAGCAAGTGATAATAGCCACTCGCTGTGACCACAAATGATTGCGCTGGGCTAATTCGTACAAAATATCACGGTCTTTGTCTAGCAACCAAGGGCCTAGAATAAAATGTGCCGTAAGGTCAACCAAATCCCAATTGTTGATATAGTCCAAATGACTCAGATAAAGTTCAACGATACGAGAACGCTGTATCGTTGAACCTTTCTTGAATTGTTCTACCCACATCAGTAAGCCACAGGCACGGACTTCGTGTGTCGAATGCTCAACCAGCGTCGTAACCTCCTCAATAGATACTTGTTTGTAAAACTCCTTTACTACATTCCTAACCTGAGGATTCGATAATCCCCAGAAAGTGTCCCCTTCGGCATATTGACCTTTACCCGTTTTAAAATAACGAGCCATCAATTTTGCCCTTTCAGGGTTTTGTAAAGCAGCTAATTTCTCAAGTACCAACATGATTAAATTAAGATTGTGTCAAGGATAAGTTAGTGGGCAAAATAGAATTTAATTTTTGTGCCCAAGGCATTCAGGTATCAGCTTTCGGCGGTGGGCTTTGTAAAAAAGCATGGCTGTGGTTAATAAAAACATTTTAACACTCTTTGCCTTGTGCCTGTTGCCTGTTCCCTTTTATATATATTACTTTTTCAATTCTTCTTCAAATAGTTTAAAAATGCGCTTGTATTCGTCCATCCATGAAGTTGGTTCTACAAAACCGTGATCTTCCATTGGATAGGCTGCTAACTCCCAATTTTCTTTTTTCAACTCAATTAGTCTTTGTGAAAGACGAACAACATCTTGGAAGTGAACGTTTACATCGACCATACCATGGCAAATCAATAAGCGATTTTTCAAACCTGCTGCATGATAAATTGGCGAGCTACGGCGGTAAGCAATTGAATCTTTTTGTGGTTCATTCAAAATATTAGCTGTGTAAGGATGGTTATAAGCAGCCCAATCAGTCACAGGGCGCAATGCAGCACCTGCCTTGAAAGTATCTGGAGAAGTAAATAAAGCCATCAAGGTCATAAATCCACCATAAGAACCGCCATAAATACCGATTTTCTTGGCATCTACTCCATGTTTTTCTACCAACCATTTAGCAGCATCTACGTGGTCGGTAAGGTCTTTTCCTCCCATAAAACGGTAAATTCCTGTACGCCAATCACGACCATAACCTGCCGAACCACGATAGTCAATATCCAATACATCATAGCCATTATCCACCAAGAAATTATGAAACATATACTCTCTAAAATACTGACTCCACCATTTATGTGCATTTTGTAAATATCCTGCCCCATGTACAAAAATTACTGCTGGCTTTTTACCCTTTGCGCCTTTTCCTTCATAATAACGAGCATAAATATCCTCACCGTCTCTGGCTTTGATGGTCAATACTTGTGGATCACGCCATTTGTATGCCTTAAAATGTTCGCTGGTTGATTGAGTCAATTGCGTTGCAGGGGCTGTCGGTGAATTGTCTTGCAAATACAATTCCCAAGGTTTTGTACTCTCTGAGTGCAAATAAGCTAACTTGGTTTCATCTGGCGATAATACTACTTGATTAGAACCTGCTAGTTTGGTCAAGCGAGTACGCTCGCCTCCAGTAACTGACATTTTGTAAAAATGCTGTTCGCCTGGGTGTACTTCGTTCGTAGTGATATAAAAGAAGTTTTTGTCTTTTGAGAGTTGTAAACTTTGGACTTCAAACTTTCCTTTAGTCAATTGTTTCTTTTGATTATTTGACAAATCCACAGTGTAAATATGCGAGTAACCATCAGCTTCCGACTGAAAATACAAGGTTTTTTGATCAGCTAAAAACCCTAAGCTTCCTGTACCAAAACCGATATTGGGTCCACCAATCCATGCTTCGTCATGTTGGCGATCGATAGTTTCGAGTTTGAGGGTAATAGGGTCAAACTTCAAAATCCAACGGTCTTTGTTATCAGTACTACGAGCTACCATAACTGCATATTTACTATCTTCAGACCATACTGGACCGCTCATGAGCACCATTCTTGCTTCGGGCTTTTTAGCTTTAGTGGTGTCTTTTTTTACTGCATAGTCTTTCAAATAGGCAGGTTGGTCATAAATTCCTTCGATACCTTTGGTTGGGATAGAGACAATTGTGTCCTTTGCAATTTGATACACAAAATACTCATAGCTCGCTGCTGGTGCACCCACTTTGGTACGAGCAGGGATATCTTCCGTAAAGCCTGACTCTGTAACATAATTTGGCACAATCGTAGACTTGCTTCCTGTAGCAGCTTTTACTAAGCGAAAAGTAATATAGTTGCCATCTGGGCTCAACACGAGGTTGTCGACACGCTTTTCGTCTAGGTAAAATTCTTTGGGACGTTTTGGAGAATCGGCTTTACTAATTTTTTCGCCTTCTTTCTTTTTATCCGCACGTTCTTTCAAAATTTCAAACATCGATAATTGATCTTGTTTCAACCATTTATCTTGTTCACTTTGTTTAGCTTCTGGTCTTTTTGCGCCTGCAATAAAATTACTTAGCTGAACCAATTCGCCATTGGAAAGATTGAAGCTAAACAGGTTATTGGCTTTTGTAAAAATGATTTTATCTTCTTTTCCCGAAAACTCCGCATCAGATTCATATTCCAAAGTATTGGTAATCTGTCGTACTGCTTGTGTTTGGGTATCCATCAAAAAAATATCTCCGTTACGAGTAAATACTTTCTTAGAACGGTCTTTGCTATATACGCCAAAAGCAGAAGGCAACCCACGGCGCACGCTAGGCGATACTTTGAAGATTTTTTTGTCAGAAACTAATAAACCATAAAGAGAGTCGGCCTTATTTTTATCAGGATTCCAGTTAAAATAAATAGTTTTGTTATCTTCCGACCAGAAAATATTAGAAGGTAAACTTCCGATACTATTCTTGGGGTCTTGCATGATACTTTCGATGCTTAGTTTTTGGGCAAAAGTCATCGAACAACAGAGGTAAGCAAAAATGAAGAAATAGATTTTTTTCATGTAAGATGAAGCGTTTATTGTTGAGATAAATGTGGTGTGGCAGGTACATTTGCCAATACGCATAACAAATTAGCAAAAAAACCTCGGAATCACATAACTCCAAAATTCCCAGAAGTATGTAACTTTACTCCCATGACAGAAATTCCAGCTTTTAAGAAAAATTTGCCTACTCAAATCGCAGTATTGGGTGGTGGCAGTTGGGCTACAGCAATTATTAAGATTTTGTCGGAAAACAACGTAAAAATCAAGTGGTGGTTGCGTCGCAAATCGGATGTGGATTTTATCAAAAAATACAATCATAATCCTAGTTACCTAACCGATGCTCCGTTGAATCCTCGTAAGGTGCGTGCATATCACAAGATGCATGATGCCCTTAATGGCGTAGAATACGTTATTTTGGCTGTACCTGCGGCATTTATTCCTGATGCACTCAAAAACCTTAACCGTAATCACTTTGCTGGGAAAAAGATTGTTTCTGCCATCAAAGGGATGATTCCTGAGGAAAATATGTTAGTTACAGACTGGATGGAAAAGGTATTTGGGGTTCCTCAAAATATGCTTGCTGCGATTGCAGGTCCTTGTCACGCCGAAGAAGTTGCCCTCGAAAAACAATCTTATTTGACGATTGCATCTCCTAACCTTCATGTGGCTCAAGATTATGCCAACCTTATGAGTTGTCGCTACATTCAGGCCAATCCTATTGGTGATTTGTATGGTGTAGAATACTGTGCTGTTATCAAAAATATTATTGCCATGGCTTGTGGTATTACCCACGGACTAGGCTACGGCGATAACTTCCAAGCAGTAATGGTATCTAATGCGATGCAAGAAATCAAACGTTTCCTAGACATCGTTTACCCTGACCCGTATCGTGACCTTCATAGCTCTGGGTATTTGGGTGACTTGCTAGTAACTGCCTACTCGCAATTTTCACGTAACCGTACTTTCGGTAATATGATTGGACGTGGCTATTCTGTCAAATCAGCGCAAATTGAAATGAACATGGTAGCTGAAGGCTATTATGCAGTAAAAAGTATTCATCAAGTCAACAAACAATACGATGTGTCGATGCCTATCATCGATGCCGTTTACAATATTTTATACGAAAAAGCTATCCCTGCCAACGAGATTATGACTTTGAGAACATTCTTGAAGTAGATTCTTAAATTGAGTGATTTGTGATTGAGTGGTTGATTGTTTTTTTTTAAAGATTTATATTCTTGATGTAGAGACGTAATACTTTACGTCTAAAACTGAGTTGTATCTAGCATCAAAAAAAGCGGTCGGAAAATGTTTTCCGACCGCTTTTTTTACACTAGTTGGAGTTTTATCCAACTAGACAAGCCTCAGCAACTAGCCAAGTTTACAGGACAGTATTAAGCTGGAATGTTGCTGACGCCAAGTTGTTGGAAATAATTCCAACAAAGGCAAGAAAGCAAAGTGCTATTTCAAAAATGATTTTATTCTTTCTGCCGTAGCTGTTAATTCTTCTTGTGTTGGCTTAAGCTTTTCACGAGTGAAGTTAATATCATTCATGGTATTCAAAGGAATCAAATGCACGTGTGCATGAGGTACTTCCAAACCAATTACCGACACGCCAATACGTCTACTTGGACACGCTTGAGATAAAGCAGGTGCAATTTTTTTGGCAAATAGCATCAAGCCTGATAGTAGTTCGTCTTCAATATCGAAAATATAATCAATTTCTCTTTTCGGAATTACCAAAGTATGTCCTTCTGCCAAAGGCATAATGTCCAAAAATGCTAGATAGTTTTCGTCCTCTGCAATTTTGTGGCAAGGAATCTCGCCATTAATAATCTTTGTGAAAATAGTTGCCATTTCTATAATTGTTCTTGGTTATTAGGAATCAGGGAATAATAAGTTAGCACGCAAAATGAAATTTATTTTTTGAGCTTACGGCTTTCAGCTTTGGGCATTCGGCAAAAACATAGCTATCGTTACTAAAAAAACATTTAACACTCTTTGCCTTGTACCTAAAACAAAAAACTCAAATCTAATTTTACACGACTTCTTATCTGTTTTCAATCTACCTATCCTCTATATATCAGGATGAGTAAACTTTTTTACTCTTTAAACCATTTGGCATACATCAAGTAATTATTTGCCGTGCGCATAAATACCTCCGCCGCTGCAGGTGATACTTCTTTTAATAGTTTAGCAGGATTTCCTGCATAAATCGACCCTGCTGGTACGCGAGTATTTTGTGTAACGATTGCACCCGCAGCAATAATCGAACCCGATTCTATGACGGCACCATCCATGACAATTGCTCCCATCCCAATTAATACTTGGTCTTCAATTACACAACCATGGACTACAGCATTATGTGCTATCGAAACATAATTGCCAATAATTGTCCTAGTTTTTTGGTAAGTACAATGTATTACTGCCCCATCCTGAATATTGGTATTATGACCAATTTCAATCGCATTGACATCGCCTCTCACTACCGCATTGAACCAAATCGTACAGTTGTCGCCCATTTTTACATCTCCTACAACCGTTGCATTTTCTGCAATCCAACAATTTTCGCCCCATACTGGCGAAACACCTTTTACTGGTTTAATAAGTGCCATTTTTGTTTTGTTATGTAAAAATAGTTTTGAATGAAATTCACCTCTCCCTCTCACACTTTCATCCGCAAGTTAAGGTATATCTCTAATACTCTCCTATTTCGGCTTTGATAAAATCTGGAAGTCTTGGAATATTGAAAATAATTTTGTGCTTTAGGCTGTAGGCATTAGGCAAGTACAACTCTTTGCCTAGTGCCTGTTGCCTTGTGCCTAAAACACAAAACTTAAATCTAATCAACTCAATAATTAAAAAGAAATTTATATTTTTTTAATTGTTTTTTAATTATTCAAAATAATAGAATCTCACTCCACGTTAAGTGAATAAATCAAGTTTCTAACATATTTCTACCAGTTCACCTTTTCCAAACAACCATTTCCACAACTATGAAAAAGTACATCATTATTAGCGCTATAAGCCTTGCTCTAGGCTTAGTTTCATGTGCCGAGCACAAATCAGAATCGGGAGCAGAATCGTATGAAACGGCGGCTTTAGACTCTGCCTCGGTTACTATGGAAGGGGACATTTCTTTGCCTACCAAACGCCAATTTGTCAGAACTGCCCAGCTTAATTTTAGAGTAAAAGATGTTCAAAAAACAACCAACGATATTACAGAACTGACCAAAAAATGGGGTGGTTTTATGACAAACTCTACTATGAGTTCAAATGTGATTAGTAGTCAAGATGTAGCAATCAGTCAAGATTCCTTGATGAGAAATGAGACCTTCGAACTTTCTAATCAAATTACCTTACGCATACCTACAGTATATTTTGATGATGCTTTGATAGCATTACAACCTTATGTATTGTTCATGGAAAGTCAATCTATCGGTGCTAATGATGTTAGTCTTGAATTACTGGCGAGTCAAGTAAGGAAAAGTCGATTTAGCAGTTTTGAAAAGAAATATAACCAAGAAATCAAGAAGGGAACAAACCTAAAAGATACGGCTCATGCGACAGAAAGCCTCTATCATATACAATCGCAAGCGGATACACGTCAGATTGAAACACTTGCCTTAAAAGATCAAGTTGCCTACAGCACCATCAATGTACACATCTATCAGCCTGCACAAGTACATAGGGAAGTGATTGCTAATCTTGAAAGTGAAGCTTTTAAAAGACCAAATTTTGGAGTTAGTTTAATCGAAAGCATAAATCAAGGCTGGTATTTATTTCAAGACCTAATCCTATTCTTTACCAGATTCTGGATGCTTTTGATTTTAGGAGGGTTAGGATACTGGGGATTTAGAAAGATGAAAAAAATAGCTTAATCTCTTATATCAAAACGACCATCAGAAAGGGTAACTCTCTCTGAAGGGCTATCCTTTTTTTGGAATGTTACCTCAAATGTTCCTGAAAAAATCTTTCTTGTAGTGTCGTAATAAGTAATATTCACTTTGTTTTCGCAGGTATTACAAACTACATATTGTGCACAATCGCCGTTGGCGCAACGCTGATACAAACTAGCATAGGGAGTAAACTCCAAAGCATTTTTCGGGAAAAAACTCATAAAGCGATATGTACCAACTCCATTGACCCCATTAATCATCAAGCTAATAGACTCCAGTGTTTGCTGATTGGTAACGGCAATGCGTAAAGTCTGTTGTTGTAATTTTCCCCAAACCACAGGAGCTGGCTTGATATTGGGATTAGAACGATATTTTTGAAAAGGTACCCACAAACTTCCATTAATTTTAGTGCCAAAAGTTTGTAAACCCTCGTGTGTCGCGTCTGGCAATGCTTGTGGTTCTACATAGTCGTTTATCTCGCAACTACAAAGCGAGCAAAGTCCCAACCAAATGCATATATAGTACCATTTTTTCATATACCTCAAATTTAGAATTTTCTCAGAAAAAACAATATTATTTGTAGATTAAATTTTATTTTAAAAGGGATCAGGCACAAGGGAAGAGGGGAGAGTGATGAGTTGTCCTTAGTTTTAGACAAAAAAGTTCTTGATAGTGTCAAACAATTTCGGATTTGGGATTTCTGATTTCGGAAATATTGTCCAATATGAAACAAGAAAGGAGTTTGTAATTCCGAAATCCAACATCCCCAATCCCAAATCTTCCCGAACTCCGCACTCAAAACTCCCCTATTTGCTCTTTAAAATTCAAAAAAAATTCCTCCCCCCTGTAACCTTTCTTCTGAAACCTTCATCCTATAGTCAAATATTCAGCAAACACCGACATAGACGCTAGCAATGAAGGTGACTGAAATGTAAACAGATTTTAACAACTTAAACATTTATAAAGACATGGTTTCAGAAGGATTGGTTGCGCTCTTAATCCCAATCGTGAGTACAGTAGGCTTATTTACGATGATTGTATTTTTAAGAAAATTCGACAACGACGAAAAAATGGCAATGATTGCCAAAGGAATGATGCCTCCAAGCAAGTCTATCAATATTAATCCTGCCAATTCTCTACGTTGGGGTTTAGTGGCTATTGGTGTTGGTCTAGGCTTATTAATTGGACATTTCCTTGAAGCAAATTTGGGCTTCGACGACGAGGTAGCGTATTTCTCTATGATTTTTGTATTTGGTGGAATTGGACTTTTGTTATCATATTTTCTCCAAATGAAGATTAATGAAAAACAAGGACGTAAAGAAGAATAAACGACATACGGACAGATTTTTTTTATTTTTTTTTGAAAAAAATAAAATTTTAGGCCTCTAAACGGTATCAAAATGATTATGAAGGTCTTAGCATTACTTGCTAAGACCTTTTTTGTTGCTCTTTTCGGAGCATTAACAAAACCTTAACAAGTATTAACATTTTGTTATGAGACCTTCGGAACACTTTGCCGTTATAAGTACATATTTATAAAACGCATCTTTCAAGAAATTTAACTTTTCTAATATGAAAAAATTACTTGCTTCCCTAGCTATCGTATTAAGTGTAGTATCGTTTGCTAATGCTCAAAAAATTGCCTTCAAAGGCGGGTTCACTTATTCTGATGCTATCATGTCACCAGAACCTGTTGATATAATCGATGGTAAAGCGGGTTTTCATGCAGGTATTGTATTGCAAGATTTAATGCTTTCTGACAAAATAGGAATTCAACCCGAACTTATTTATTTACAACAAGGCTTCAAGATTGGTAGTGTAGGCTCGATTGGTATGCACTATCTTTCTTTGCCTATTTTATTGAAATTCCCTGTTACCGAAGAACTTTCTTTGTTGGCTGGTCCACAAATAAGCTATTTAACTAATACCAAAATTGGTATTGGAAACGGTTTTTTCTCAGTCAACTACAACGGTCTTTTCAAAGACATTGACTTAGGACTTGCTGGTGGCTTGGAATACAAAGTTTCTGATAAAGTTGCTTTAGGAGGACGTTATGTATTGGGCTTGACCAATGTTAACAAAGATTTCCAAATAGATAGTAACAATAATTTATCTGACTATCTCACCATCAAAAACACCTCTGCTCAAGTATATGTTAGCTTTAGCTTTGGCAAAAACTAAATACCTAGCTTTCTGAATTATAATCCATACTTTGATAAAAACTCTTTCAAACTTCTCTTTCAAACCTCTTTAAATTTCTCAATCCGCAATTCTCTTTATATTTGGCTAGGCCTCTTGTTTTGTAAAACAAGGGGCTTTTTTTCGTAAAAAAAATTAACTACTTTGTCTATCAACTATGAATTTAAGAAGGTACTTAAAACTATTTTACTATGAGATTACAAAATCGTGTTGCTATTATAACGGGTGCCGCTAGAGGTATCGGAAAAGCCGCAGCAGAGGTATTCTGTCGAGAAGGTGCCACCGTAATTATTTGGGACTTATTAGACTTAGGGGAGGAAACTGCTTCAAATCTACGTGCTCAAGGTTATGATTGTGAGTTTATGAAAGTAAGCACAACGGATGTTAGTGGTATTGAATCCGCAACAAAGGAGGTTTTTGAACGTTTTGGAAAAATTGATATTCTCATCAATAATGCTGGTATTACACGCGACAAAACACTGCTAAAAATGTCACACGATGAATGGCAACAGGTCATTGATGTGAATCTTACAGGAGTTTTTAATTGTACCAAAGCCGTAGCGCCTTACATGGTCGAAAAACAATATGGAAGAATTATTTGTACCTCCTCAATCGTGGGAGTACATGGCAATTTTGGTCAAACCAATTATGTTGCAGCCAAAGCGGGGTTGATAGGTATGGTAAAAACGTGGGCAAAAGAATTGGCGAAGCATGGTATCACCTCCAATGCCGTAGCGCCAGGTTTTATCAGAACAGAAATGACAGAAGCTATGCCCGAAGAAGTTCAAAAAGCCATGATTAGTCAAATCCCACTCAAACGTATGGGCGATCCAAAGGATATTGCTTATGCCTATCTATATTTAGCTTCAGAAGAAGCCAGCTTCGTAAATGGTCAAGTATTAGGCGTAAACGGAGGACAAGCCTCTTAGGAGTGATGAGTTTTGAGTTTTGAGTGCGGAGTTGTCCTTGCCTAAAATAGGTTGCCCTGAGTTTTAGACAAAAAAGTACTTGATTGTCAAACAATTTCGGATTTGGGATTGCTGCTTTCGGAAATATTGCAAAATATCTAGAAGAAAGTAGATTACACTTCCGCAATCCAACATCCGAAACCCCCAATCCTCCCTAACTCCTAACTCCTCACTCAAAACTCAAAACTCATCACTCAACTAGTTGTCTTTTGCGAGTCTTTTGAAGAAATCAAAATGCCAACGGATGGCTTTTTGGAAATAGCTTCTATCGTGTTTGCCGGGTTGAGATACATAGGTTGCTCGGATACGTAATTCATCGCAACGTTTTTTGAAAAAATTGGTATTTTCATACTGAGGATCGTCTATTCCACAGTCAAAAATGATTTCTTTTTGAGTACTTACAAACTTACCAATATTGCTCATAATCGATAGGTTACGTAAGGTTTCAAAATCCGTATTGCCCAATAACGTTCTCAAACGAGCATTGTCTACCTCATTTTGCATATCCAAAATACCTGCACAACTCCCTACAGAACGGAATATATCTGGTTTTTTCAAAAATAAATACATTGCGCCAAAACCACCCATACCTACGCCAGTGATAAACACTTGATCAGTATCTATTCGGTATTTTTCCATCATGGTTGTATGTAAGTCTTTGAAGAAAAAATCTTCAAACTTACTAGTCGCTTTCCGAGGGCTATTGATATACCACGAATCATTCAAGCCGTCGGGACAAACAATGACAAACCCATAGGCGTCGGCATATTTTTGTACATTCAGAAAATTACTCCATTGTTTAAAGTTCCCTCCTTGCTCATGTAAAAGATATACCATAGGAAAACGCTTTGTGGCATTTCGAGTATATTCCTTTGGCGTAAACACTAAGGTTGTATCGGCGTAAGGTACATAAATCGGATTGAAATAAAGCGTCTCCTGAGCGAACAGCTTTTGGCTCAAACCTATAACAAGAAAAACAATAAACCATTTTTTCATAGTAGTTAGTCTTTAGAAAGTTTCCTATAAATAGTATATCAGTTATTAGAGCAGTAGGTAAAAGAAGTTATTTGTTAACAGTGTACCCGTTATTGGCTTAGATTACAACTATTTAAACTTTATGATTTTGAGAAAAAAACTTATTTTGAATACCTATGCAAGTCTTACCTCAAATATGACCAGTTCTTATCCAACGATTCCACTTAGCGGGTGAATTTATTCAACCATGACGAGAAAGTTTAAACAAGTTCTTCATTTTAAGTAAGGTAAATATACGAGTCATGAATAGCTTTAATATTGGTAAATTTCTGTTAAAATTTTCACCACTTCTTTACGAATCTCCGACATTGGTTTTACAAAATTGTTATTCATCAAAGAAAAGCATAATACCTTTCCTTGCTTGGTAACCAAATATCCGCTCAGGTTATAATTATTGCTAAAAGAGCCCGATTTGGCGAAAATAAAAGGTTTATCTGTTTTAGGCATCAGCGATTTAAGCGTGCCAGATTGTCCTACGGCTGGAAGAACTTTAAACAATTTTTCCTGCGGCACTTCCTGATATATCTGGCGCAAAACCATCACCAAATCTCTTGGCGTAATCATATTATATCTCGAAAGTCCTGAGCCATCTACCCATGTAATGGCATCGGGCAGTGTATTCAAATAATTAGTTTTAGCTTTTTCTATCCCTTTTTTCACATTTAATTCTCCTGCCAAAATTTGTCCACACATCAGCATCAAATGCTCTGCCATCATATTATCACTTACATGAAGCATTCTGGCAAAAACCGTATCTACAGGCAAGCTCATAAGCGTTTTGGCACTGGAACGTAGCGGGGCATCAATCAGTGTTACGGGTTTTCCTACAACACTGGCTAATAGTTCTGTCGTTAGTTTATTCGATGTTTTGAAGGGTACTTCCTGTTCAAAATTAGCCTTGGGAGCTTTTCCTTGAGGTATTTCAAAAGTGTTATTCGATTCTACACGAGTTACACTAAAATTATTAGGACTTTTGACGCTTACAATTTTATCCTGAAAATAGGCAGGATTTGCTATCAAACTATTCCCATTTGCCTTAAAGCCCACTACATTGCCATGAATTGGTAATGGCGTAATTTCAGAAGCATAATCATCATTATAGTCATCCCATGCCCAACCCGGACCATAGTGTTTCCCTGTAAAGTTATTGGCTGAAAAATAGATTTTTTGCGGACTACTTTTCAAGAAATCTAAAACTTTAGAAGTTGGCATACTTGGACTCAAAAAGCTAGGATCTCCCATGCCCCAAATAATCAAAGAATCGGCATTGGTAACGTATTTTAAAGCAGGTAACGAATCGCCCAAAGTGCGCTGACTTACATAATAGGTTAAGATTTTGGTATTAGAAGCAGGTTGAAAATAACGGTTTCCTTGATAATTAAAAACCTCTTTTTGCTCAGACAAATCATATAAAACAAAACCTGTATGATTTTGTGAAAATGTACTAGACTCGGATAATAACTTTCCTAACTTTTTGCTACTCAACTTGCTAGTCTGACATGCTGTCAAGCTAACGACACATCCTATCACAAATCCTACTATTGAGCGTTTTTTCATTGTTTGTTGTTAAAATAAAATGGAGACAAAAATTTTCGAATTTAATATCCTCCGATATCAGAAATACGATTGGTTAATAACACTTTTTAGAAAGTTTAAATATAAGAAAAAAACAGATACTTCTTTCTGTCTTTGCCACAGTCTTGGATATACGACCGAAACTTGACATTTGGCTACGGTAACTATACTTTTGCTGAAGTTATCCACTATCAACATCTGACACCTGCTTTTACGAATGCAATATCCGATACATCAAATATTACAACAATATTGGGGCTATAGCTCTTTTCGTCCTTTACAAGAAGACATTATTCAGTCAGTCTTGAACGGTAGTGATACCTTGGCATTGTTGCCTACAGGAGGCGGAAAATCTATTTGCTTTCAGGTTCCTGCCATGGCGATGGAAGGCGTATGTTTGGTCATAACGCCATTGATTGCTTTGATGCAAGACCAAGTAGCGCAATTGCGCCGAAGAGGTATTTCGGCGGTGGCGATATATGCTGGGATGCACCGAAATCAAATAGATATTGCTCTGGATAACTGTATTTATGGCGATGTAAAGTTTTTGTATATTTCCCCTGAAAGGCTTCAGACTTCGCTTTTTCTCGAAAGAGTAAAAGCCATGAAGTTATGCTTATTAGCTATTGACGAAGCGCACTGTATTTCGCAATGGGGCTATGATTTTAGACCTCCTTATATGAAAATAGCGGAATTTCGACAGTTATTCCCTACACTTCGTACGATTGCCTTGACTGCCACGGCAACAAAAGAAGTCAAAACCGATATTTTGGCGAAACTCGCCATGCAAAACCCTCAGGTGTTTCAGCAGAGTTTTGCCAGAGCTAATTTGTCCTATTCTACGCTTTATGAAGAAAACAAAATAGCACGTCTGGTAGCTATGCTCCAAAAAGTGGCAGGAACGGCCATCGTATATGTCCGTAATCGTCGGAAAACGCAAGAGGTAGCTCAATTTCTTCAAAAATCTGATATATCTGCAACCTTTTATCATGCAGGAATCAATGCGCAAGAACGTAGTCAAAGGCAAGAACAATGGATTAAAAATCAGGTTCGTGTGATGGTGGCGACCAATGCCTTCGGCATGGGAATTGACAAACCAGATGTACGATTGGTAGTTCATTTAGACTTACCCGAAACACTCGAAGCCTATTATCAGGAAGCTGGTCGTGCGGGACGAGATGGTCAAAAAGCCTTTGCGACGGTGTTGTATGATCAAGTAGATATTCAAAATTTAGAAGTAAATACTGCGCAGAAATATCCTCCTATCCCGTTGATAAGAAGGGTATATCAATGTTTGGGTAATTACTTTCAATTGGCAGTAGGCGCTGGCGAATTTGCTTGCTACGATTTGGACTTATCGACCTTCCAACAACGATTTGATTTGCCTTCACCTGACACTTATTTTGCCCTAAAAATTTTAGAAAACCAAGGATTTATTACGCTCTCTGAAGCGGTTCCCCATCCTTCTCGTATTACTTTTTCGGTAGATAATCGTCAATTATATGATTTTCAATTACGGAATCCGAAATATGATACTTTTGTAAAATTACTCTTACGAATGTACGGAGGAGAGCTTTTTACAGGTTATCTTAATATATCGGAGGCAACCATTTCAAAAGTGTTTTCGGCTCCTCAAGCTGAGGTAGAATTACTTTTATCTAATCTTGAAAAGTTTGAAATTATTCAGTACGACAAACATAAGGATAAACCTCAACTCACATTTTTGACAGGTCGATATGATGCACAACAATTGCCTTTGCAAGTTCAGGATATTGAACAACGACGTGTGTATGATGTGCAAAAAGCCCTAGCTGTAAAACATTATATCGAGCACCCAAAACGCTGTAGAACGCAACTGCTTTTGGAATATTTCGACGAGCATACCAATGAAACTTGCGGTGTTTGTGATTTTTGTATTAAGAAAAAACGAGAAGAAGGGACTTATCAGCAAGAGCTTCAATACAAGTTTCAAACACAGGAAAAGGTGAAAGCCTTGTTGAGCAATGGCAGCATGTCGCCTGAGTTGTTGCTCAAAATCATGCAGCCCAACAATGCTGATTTTTTTAAAGCAATTGTACGAGAAATGATAGAAAATCAGCAAATTAGAGTAGATTCAGAAGGAAATTTATCAGTATAGTTTTTCTTTTCCCTTTACCAATAAACCCATGACCTTACAACAACTATTTGACAGTATTAGTCAAAATCCTTATTCGCTTTTGTATTATTTACTACTTGTTCCTGCTGTCACTTTTTTGATAGGATTGTGGCAAACGAATCCAGTCAACGAATCTTCGGTTCTGGTTCGATATAGCTATATGGTATTGGCTTATATGATTGGTATCCCAGGGATATTTGCCTTGACTTTAGATGTTTATCTCTTTTTGTTCGAACGTCAAAGCATTTGGCAAATGAACCTCATTATTCAGATTTTACCCATTGTTTCTATGGCTATCACGCTGATGCTCATCAAGTGGAAAATTCCTTTTGAGGCGGTTCCTGAGCTTGGTAGATTATCAGGCTTTATGACTATACTCACCGCTATGATAGGAATATTATGGTTTGTAGACCGACTACGAATTTATGCCATTACCTACGTTCCATTTCAGTATATCATAGTCGGATTTATTGTACTGCTATTGGCAATTCGCTATGGTTGGAAAAAACTATTCTAAACGCTGTTGTTTCTTCAATTCGTTGTATTTCGACTTTAGTGTGTAAAATTTAATCACATAAACAATCAACAAAAAAGCTACAACTACCGATATCGACAGGGTAAAAGTCTTTTCCTCTTCTACTGATTCCAAAATAGTATGGTTTTCTTTTGACCATCCTTTGTGACGTTCAGACAGTTCGCTGAGCTCCCGATTTTTTTCACGAAGCTCATTATTCTGCTGAATCAAATCATTATATTGTTCTGTAAAATCTGATTTTGATTTTTCGCTAAGATTATTCAGCTCGTCTAAAATCTCATTGTCCTTCGCCATAATCTCCTTCAAAGCCTCGATTGAGCTTTGCATATCATCTTTGGTACGATTCCCAAAAATCCCTGAAGATTGACTTTCTGACTCCTTGAATTTACTATACAAAACCTGTCGCTCTTCAGTGAGCGATTTCAAGCGGTCTTGGGCGATACCTTTCACCACAAAAGTCAACAATGCAATAAATAAGAAAGCGATTTTTTTCATAATTCAATTAAGCGTTTTTTAGCAAAAGGAATTATTTTAATTGGTATTATTTCAGCAATCTAGAAAGGCAACAACACTTTTGAATTTTCTGTAAAAGTTTAATGCACAAATCATGCTTTAACTACACAAACTTCCCTTCCTTCAGCTCTTGTTTAATCACCTTAATGCGTGCATTGAATGACGTGTGTTCAAAATCTATTCCATCAAGACATACTTTATCAAAAAACTCCATCACCTCTGGTGGATGAGGCGTTTTCTTGCCAGTACGTACATCAATATATTTTGAAGTTGTCCACAAAACAGCCTTCAATACTTGCAAGTGTTCATCTGTCATGACATATTCTGTCACTAAAGTATCTTCATTGAAATAGATAGTCGATGAAATAATCGTTACCCATTCACTCACTCTAGCCGACGAAACATAGCCTATTTGGTGATTGTAAACGACCCAAGAAGTATGATTATTTTCGAAATAGTCATTGTAATCAAAATTATACACCTCAGCGACATGGTCCTCACGAGCGTTGAAGAAATAATCGAAATATTTAGCATTGTTAAGATGCTTCAATGGATCACAATCTTGAAAACGGATAAGTGATTTCGAATGCAACTTTTTAGGATATTCTTTATTAGGATCTAATTTAAACATTGATGTTTGTTCTCTGCCTTGGCAGAAATATTAAATATTTGTTGAGAAATTATCAAAACTATCGGTCGACTTCACCCATCACCAAATCTACAGAACCAACAATAGCCACTAAGTCTGCTAGCATAGCGCCACGACTAATTTCGGGTACTACCGATAAATTATGAAACGAACACGCTCTTGCTTTTACTCGCAATGGCACATCCGAACGACCGTCTGTTCTGAAGAAAAAGCCTAATTCACCTTTTGGATTTTCGGCTCTAAAATATAAATCCATTGCTTGAGGGCGTACTTTTTTAGGAAGCATCGCTTGTGGATTAAAATCACGAGTACGTTTGTGATCGCCCATCAACTGTACAAGGCATTGCTCGATAATCTTGATTGATTCATCACATTCTAATACTCTCACAAAATTTCTATCCCAGCAGTCTCCCACAGTACCCATTTCCCCCTTCCCTACTGGTATGTCAAAATCGAGTTCAGGATAAACAGAATAACCATCGACACGACGGAGGTCAAATTTTAAGCCCGAACCACGAAGCACAGGCCCTGTACAACCGTAGTTAATAGCCAAGTCCAGAGGTAAAATACCAATATTAGCCGTACGTTGCACAAAGATTTTGTTTTCAATAATCAACTCACGAATCTCAACCATTTTGGGCTTGAGGTAATTGATAAACTCCAAACAACGCTCTTCAAAACCAACAGGTAAATCATAAAACAAACCTCCAATCCAAATGTAGTTGTAAAGCATACGAGCACCACATAGCCATTCGAGTAAACGCTGAATATGCTCGCGGTCGCGCATGAGCCACAAAAACGAAGTATATGCCCCAATATCTAAGCCATACGTGCCTATGGCAACAAAATGCGATGCCAAACGATTGAGTTCGGCTACCAGTACACGGATATATTCAATACGTTTGGGAAGTTTACCCTCCAAATCAAGCATTTTCTCTACTCCCATCACATAGGCATGCTCAGAATTCATCGCTGCCAGATAATCCAAACGGTCGATATAGGGAATAGTCTGTCCAAAAGCTAAAGATTCAGCATGTTTCTCAAAGCATCTGTGCAGATAACCCAAGTGAGGAACTACATCCACAATCAGCTCACCATCAGAGATTACCTCTAAACGCAAAACACCGTGAGTCGAAGGGTGTTGAGGCCCAAGCGACAAAATCATTTCTTCCGACTTGAGTTTCGAGGAATTATACTTATTGGGGTCTGAACGCTTAAAATGCTCAGGGTCGTATTGGTATTGGATTTGCTTCATGCCGTAAAATTCGTAAATTTTATCTTAGATAAAGAACAGCGGAGAAGCAAATTTAGTCCCCAAACGTCAAATTTTCTCTTATTTTCTGAAAAAACGCCTTGAAAGCATAAGTTTTTTCAAAAACATATTTGTCTAAAACTCAAACATTTACTACCTTTGCAGTCCTATTTGGGAAATATATATTCGTTCGGACTTATCAGCAAGTTGTAATTTTCTGATAATCAAACGAATAAAAAATATTTGTAAGATACAGAAAATTCATAAAGCATAACACAATGGCTAAGAAAGGCAATAGAATCCAAGTGATTTTAGAATGTACTGAGCAAAAAGCTTCAGGCGTTCCAGGGATGTCTCGTTACATCACTACAAAAAACCGTAAAAACACTACTGCTCGTATTGAGTTGAAGAAATACAACTCTTTCTTGAAAAAAGTAACTGTTCACAAAGAAATCAAGTAATTCACTCGGTTATCGTAACAGATAACTGTTAACTCATCATAATAACATGGCAAAGAAGGTAGTTGCAACCCTTAAAAAAGAAGGTGGTGTAAAATACGCTAAAGTTATCAAAGCTGTTAAAACAGCTACTGGTGCTTACTCTTTCAAAGAAGAAATCGTTCTTCAAGAAGATGTTCAAGCTGCTCTTAAAGCTTAATATTCAGCCCCTTTATTAAGATTTTTAGGAAAAGTCCCTTTATCGGGACTTTTTTTGTTTTACTTTTGCCTTACGTTTTCAAAAGTCTTCTGAATGTCTTTTTGTAGATAACTTTCAGACTTTTAACGAGTAACCAAAAAAATAACAACAAATGGGTTTATTCGATTTTTTTAAAAAGAAAGAAACACTCAATACTGAAGAGAAAGAATCACTCGACAAAGGACTCGAAAAAACCAAAGAAGGACTTTTTTCGAAACTTAGTCGTGCTATCGTCGGCAAATCAAAAGTCGATGATGAGGTATTAGATGAATTAGAAGAAATCTTAATCTCTTCGGATGTCGGCGTCGAAACTACTGTTAAAATCATTCGTCGTATCGAAGAGCGTGTTGCTCGTGATAAATTCGTAAGCACAAGCGAACTTGACGAAATTCTTCGTGAGGAAATCGCAGAGCTATTGGCTCAAAACAAATCTGAAGATATTACTGATGCCTTCAAAAAATCTGATATCAAGCCTTATGTAATCATGGTAGTGGGTGTCAATGGCGTAGGTAAAACAACGACTATTGGTAAACTTGCTTCTCAATTCCACAAAGCTGGCAATAAGGTTATATTAGGTGCAGGTGATACTTTCCGTGCTGCTGCGGTTGATCAGCTCAAACTTTGGGGACAGCGCGTAGGTATTCCAGTAATCGATCACGGCATGAATACCGACCCTGCTTCAGTAGCATTTGATGCTGTAAAACAAGCCGTTGAACAGCAAGCCGATGTGGTAATTATCGATACAGCAGGTCGATTACACAACAAAGTAAACTTGATGAATGAATTGGCTAAAATCAAGCGTGTTGTTCAGAAGTTCTTGCCAGAGGCTCCTCATGAAGTGCTTTTGGTATTGGATGGTTCGACTGGACAAAATGCCTTTATCCAAGCGCAAGAGTTTACGAAGGCTACCGATGTAACAGCTTTGGCTATCACAAAGTTGGATGGTACGGCCAAAGGTGGTGTAGTAATTGGTATCTCAGATCAGTTCAAAATTCCAGTGAAGTATATTGGCGTAGGAGAGAAAATTGAAGACTTACAAGTCTTCAACAAAAAGGAATTTGTGAACTCACTTTTCAAGCGTAAAGCATAAAATATCTTTATTATCGATACGTTTACATCCTAAATAATGCACGGTCATTGTTTAGGATGTTTTCTTTGTATAGCTATGATAAAAACCTTTTTCTTTGGACTATTTGCCATATTATCAACAATGGCTTGTACGCATAAATCCACATCATCTTCAAAAGTTATCCACAATCAGAACAGGGTGTGTGGAAAAGTCACTTGGGTAGCTGGCAATCAGATGCCATCGCCTGACCGACCGCCTCGTGTTCCAAAAGGGATTCAAAGAGAAGTACTAATCTACGAACTTACCAATCTCAAACAAGTAACACAGGCAAATGGCTTTTACTCAAATATCCAAAGCAAGCTGATTACCAGCATTTTATCAGATAAAAACGGGAATTTTTGCTTAGCATTACCCGAAGGAAAGTATTCTATAATGGTACGTGAAGAGGGTAAAGGTTTGTGGGCAAATATCTTTGATGGAGAGGAAAACATATTTCCTTTTGAGGTAAAAAAAGAAAAAAACGAGCCAATCAACTTTGTGGTTAACTATCAGGCAGCCTATTAATAACAACAAAAAAGTGTGGATAAGTGAGTTATTAACACCACTTATCCACACTTTTTTGTGAATAATTATCAAATTATTCTTTGGCAAAATTAAAATTATTTATTTTTTTCTTTTGCCCAAGCATCTTTCAAACCAACAGTTCTATTGAAAACTAATTTATCTCCAGTAGAATCTTTGTCTAAACAATAATACCCTTTACGGATAAATTGATAGTTCTTTCCTAACACAGCTTCTTTTAGGCTTGGCTCCACTAATACATGATCCAAGATCGTTAATGAATCTGGATTGATAAATTTCTTGAAGTCGTCTCCTACTTGAGAAGCGTCTTCCAAAATCAACAAACGGTCGTAAACTCGCACTTCTGCTGGTACTGCATGTTGTGCAGATACCCAGTGAATGGTTCCTTTTACATGAATACCAGAGGTATCCGACCCCGAGCGACTTTCAGGAATATAGGTACAATGGATTTCGGTAATGTTTCCGAATTCGTCTTTAACAAAATCTTCACATTTTACAATGTAAGCTCCTTTCAAACGAACCATCAAACCAGGTCCCAAACGGAAGAATTTCTTCGGAGGAACTTCCATAAAGTCTTCACGCTCGATATATACCTCACGACTAAATGGTACATCACGATGACCACTGTTGATATCTTCTGGGTTATTTTCTACTTTTAAAGTTTCTACTTGTCCTTCAGGATAATTAGTAATCACTAATTTCACTGGATCAAGTACTGCCATTACACGTGTCGCAATTTTATTCAAATCCTCGCGCACACAGAATTCCAATACCCCTACATCGATAAGGTTATCGCGTTTTGCCACCCCAATTTTATCACAGAAGTTACGAATTGAAGCAGGTGTAAATCCACGACGACGCAAGCCTGAGATAGTCGGCATACGAGGGTCATCCCATCCTGATACAATATTTTCTTTTACCAACTGCAACAAACGTCTTTTACTCATTACCGTATGTGTAAGGTTCAAACGAGCAAATTCGTATTGATGCGATGGGAAAGTATCTAATTTTTCGATAAACCAATCATACAACGGACGGTGTACGTCAAACTCCAACGTACAAATCGAGTGAGTAATTTTCTCAATCGAATCCGACTGCCCATGAGCAAAGTCATACATTGGATATATACACCATTTATCGCCAGTGCGGTGGTGTTTTGCCTTTTTGATACGGTACATCAAAGGGTCACGCATGTGCATGTTAGGATGCGCCATATCTACCTTGGCACGAAGCACTTTTGCACCATCCTCAAATTCACCGTTTTTCATACGTTCAAACAAGTCGAGATTTTCCTCAACTGAGCGATAACGATATGGGCTTTCCTCACCAGGAATATTAGGGTTTCCTTTTTGAGTAGCAATTTGTTCCGATGTTTGGTCATCTACATACGCCAATCCCTTTTTGATTAGCTGTACTGCAAGTTCATATAACTGGTCGAAGTAGTCAGAAGCATATAGCTCATTTTCCCAATCAAAACCTAACCAACGCACATCAGCTTTGATAGATTCTACGTACTCTGTATCTTCTGTTACAGGGTTGGTATCATCAAAGCGAAGGTTTGTTTTTCCACCAAATTTGTCAGCTAACCCAAAGTTCAAGCAAATAGATTTGGCATGACCAATGTGCAAATAACCGTTAGGCTCGGGAGGGAAACGAGTGTGTACACGACCACCATTTTTTCCTGATGTAATATCTTCCTCAACGATTTGTTCGAGAAAATTAGCGGGAATTCGCTCTTGTGATTTTTCTTTTTCTTCTGTCATAATACCAAATAATCAAAACGTTGATAGCTCCAGAGAACTACCTATTTTTAGTAAGAATACCGTGTAATTTTAGTTGATGGTTATACGTGCTAGCATCAAGCGATAGGTAAGATTGGAAATATACAATTTGGGAATAATCCACAACCTACCAATCTCTGTCTTTGTAAGTTTTTTGTTTACGTACATTTTCGCACCGAATCCGTTTTTGAAATCAGTGACAAATCATTCTGAAAGGAATAAATATCTCATTGAATAGATTTGTATTAAATACGAATTTACACATTTTTATGAAATGGGAGAAACAAAAATCACATTCCTCGAATAATCCTGTCGAGTGATGAATTCCTTCCAACAATTCTGCCTGTAAGAAGTTATGAATGATATGCTCAAACGCCAATGCGTTTCGGCAAGTCATTTATGCGTTTTTTAACATTATCAATTTCATGAAAAAAGTCATATTAAGCGAACAAGAGATAGACCGTATTATTGAGATGGCATGGGAGGACCGCACGCCTTTTGATGCCATTTTGGAACAATTTGGACTAAAGGAACAAGAAGTAATAGAATTGATGCGAAAAGAGATGAAACGTTCTTCTTGGAAAATGTGGAGAGAGCGAGTACAAGGTCGAGCTACCAAACATCGTATCAAAAGTACAATTTTAAAAGGACGCTTTAAATGCGATTTACAAAGAAGTATCTCAATGAACAAAATTTCTAAAAGAAAGTAATTTTATGAGCTAGATTGCGTTTAACTGACTCTATATCAAATACACTCATTTCGTTTGAGCAAAATATTATAGGTTTTTCGATAAGATAATACCGTTTAATAAAAATTTTATTTTACAAAATTCCTTTTCTGTAAAATTTCTTAGAAATTTACTAGAAAGTCTGTAACTTTGCTTTCTATTTCTTAACCTTACTAAGAAACAGACTCAAGTCAGAAGTAAAAGATTTTGAACGACTTAGATTGTGTCGTCAAACAATCTAGTAAAAATTCAAAATCTATCCATACTAAACTCCTAATAAGATGAGTGCAATTAAGCTAGACCAGATAGACCATAAGGTTCTGGAAATTCTTCAACAGAACGCAAAGATTACAAACGCCCAGCTTTCAAAAGAAATTGGCCTTTCGCCAGCGCCTACCCTCGAACGTGTAAAAAAATTAGAAACTTCTGGTATCATTCAGAGCTACCATGCTCAATTGAATAGAGATAAAGTAGGTTTGGGAGTTACAACTTTTGTTACAGTTTCATTGACTGGTCACAAAAAGCAAGTTACTGAATCATTCGTACACCAAATCAATGATATTCCAGAGGTTATCGAATGTCATCACGTTACAGGTTCTGGTGACTTTTTATTGAAAATTATTGCTAAAGATATCTCTTCATACCAAAAGTTGATGCTTGAAAAAATCAACGAGATTGAAGAAGTTGCTGGCACACAAACGATGGTTATTCTTTCTACTTTCAAAGAAAGTAAGGTATTACCAATCCCTTGAAAAACTTCATCATAACAATCATGTAAAAGCGCGAGCCCTTCGAGAAAGGCTCGCGCTTTTTGTTACTATACGCTTTAGATGTTAAGCAAAAATGTAATAATAATTCTGTAAGAAACACTACCATTGTTTTTAATTACAGCTTATTGTAGGTAAACTTGATTTAATTTTGCCTGCTTACGCAAGGACAAATTAACACTCAAAACTCATCACTCACAACTCAGCACTTATACTTACTCAACTATGGTATAATAGCTAAAATCGAGGGCATCGAAAGTGTTGAGCAATGTTGAGATAAATTCAGTATTGTTGAGCGAGAAATTCATTAGGTTTTCCACACGTTCTTGTGATCCACCATTCGGGAAAAGTTTGTGCTTAAGTCCCAACAATTGATTTACTTCTGTTTCTTGATTGCGCTCCTCCGCTTTTTTCAAGCGTTTTTCCAAATGGTCAAGACTATTCAATAGTTTCTGTTGCTCTCCTTTTACGGCTCCCTCCAAAGTTTTATCGATTTTGATAGCCTTGGCAAGTATTTCTTCAAAAATGGCTGAAAAGGTTTTTCCTTCTTCTGCCAAACTCAAAGAGTTTTCTGAATGCTTCTCGACAAAGTTTTTACGTAGCGTTACTTCATCATGGTATAACTCTTCGATAGACAAATCTAGTTTTTCCATCTTTTTAGCAGAGGCCTTATTGACAACCAAAGCAAAATTGCGTGGCATTAAGATTGGAAATGTGACGCCATAATGATCAAAAGCACCTTTCAGTTGTAACCAATATGGCACTTCAGATGGACCGCCGATATAGGCTAGATTTGGTAAAATAACCTCTTCATATACAGGACGCAATACCACGTTAGGACTAAAATGTTCTGGTTGCGATTCGAGTAAGGCAAGTATCTCTTCTTCAGAAAACTGAAGCTCAGTATTCAATACTTTATAGACACCTTCTTCTTTTACGATACGCTCACGAACACCGTTGGACAAATAGAAGAAGTTGATTTCGCGAGGGGCAATTTGGGTTTTATATCCCAAATTTTCGAGGGCACTAGAGGTAGCCTGTACTTTGGCAAAAGCCGAATGATTTAATAAATCATCTTTGATAATTGGCAAGAACAAAGTTTTTAACTGGCGGTCATCTGCATCAATACAAATCAATCCTTCTGCTCCAAATAACTCATGAATATAACATCGCACGGCATCGCTCAAGGTTTCTTTTTCGAGATATGCATTTTTAAATACCTCTGGGCAATCCGCAAACTCACTGATTAACGTTTCAAGCTCTTTAGGATTCATTCTTCCTACGGCTCCCTTTTGTTCGGTATTCCATTCGTATTTTTTACCAAACAAAGAAAAATGATTGATTTCTGCAAAATCATGATCCTCGGTAGCCATCCAATATACAGGTACAAAGTTGTAGTCAGGATATGCTTTTCTCAATGATTTAGCCAAATTGATCACCGTAATCATCTTATAAACCACATATAATGGTCCAGTAAAAATATTCAACTGGTGCCCTGTGGTAACGGTAAAGGTATTGGGTTGAGCAAGAATATCAAGATCTGGCTGAATTGTTAGGTTTTGGTATTGTCGCTTTAGTACCTCTACAAGTACCTTTCTGTTTTCGTCAGAAAATGATTTTTGTTCTATCTGCTTGGCAAAACCCTCCAAATTAGGGAAGTTACCAGAATACTCGGTCAAAGCCGAAGCTTGGTCCATATAATCAAGAAAGAGCGCTGAAAATTGGTTGGTTTGTCTTAAAGGTAGTCTATGTACTTGCATAATGAGCGATGCCCCGTCGGGCTTTTCTATAAATATCTTCTAATGGTTGATTGAATGGAGTATTGTCTTGGATAGAAAACAAAACCTAACTTCATACTAACGCAAGGTTAGTGGAGTTCGTTCTTTTAAAGTTTGATGTTTTTCTGAACACCACCAAATTATCGACCAATAACATCCTAAAAACCTTGAAATGAATTATTTCAGTCCTGATTCATCTCCAAATATTAAGTATATTTGTATAGAACTTGTTGAAAAACCGCCCTCTTCAAGCCGACTGCTCACAGCATAATAGATATCCTCAAAAGAGGAATAGGCACAAAATTTGCTTGTTTTTTCCTTACGCTAATACATACGCAATCCTCGTCATGCAAAAATTTATACTTTTTTTAGTAGCAAGTTTATTTTGCTATCGCCTAAGTGCCCAACAAAACCCTCAATACAGTCAATATATGATGAATACCTATCTAATCAACCCCGCAGTGGTAGGTATTGAAGATTATACCGATATAAAAGTCGGCTATCGCAATCAGTGGACAAATTTTGAAGGAGCACCCACAACATACTACCTAACGGCACACTTTGCCTTAGATAAGCCCGACCGTACCAGTACGGGTCCAACGCCTTATATTAGCAAAACGATTCGTCGCCCTATTACCCCTTCGCGTCAGTACAGTGGTAAGCCACGAGTACCAGGGCATCAGGGTGTAGGCATTTCGCTCATATCTGATAACATGGGACCTAGTTCACAAGTAAGCCTTTTGGGAAGTTACGCTTATCATATTCCTGTTACAGGACATTCAAAATTAGCCATTGGAGCATCGGGTGGTGTGACGCAATATACGCTAGACTTTTCGAATTTGCAGGTAAAAGTAAATCCAGATCCTGCGATTATGGGAGGTGGTAAAATTACAGCAATTCAGCCTACCATCAATGTAGGGGCATGGTATTACTCGATGAACTATTATATTGGGGTATCTGCCAATCAACTTCTTTTTGAAAACTATAACCTCAAACCCACAGGCGATAACTCATCTACTTATTCGTGGGTTGGTAGTGTTTATCCTCACTATTTCCTTTCGGCTGGTTATAGATTTGACGCTACTGATTACTGGACGGTAATGCCTTCGGTATTAGTCAAAAAAGTAAATTTGGCACCTGTGACGTATGATGTGAATCTAAAAGCTATGTATGACAATCGTTTTTGGATTGGTGCCTCTTATCGAAACAAAGACGCTTTTGTAGGTTTGGTAGGTTTTAATATTAGCTCTCTTCTCAATATTGGCTATTCTTATGACTTCACGTTGTCTGACATCAATCAACGCTCTAGGGGCTCTCATGAGATTGTGATCGGAGTTATGCTAAACAATAGACATAAAATCCTCTGTCCACAAAATTTGTGGTAATAAAATGGCTTGCTTAATATCGTAAAAAGGCAAGCCATTTTCTTTTTGTCAAATATTGTAAATTTTCATCTTCTTGGTAAGCCTCTCTTTCAAATATGATTTGATGATATGCCTTATTATGAGGCATTCCTTTCAAACGATTTATACCATAATTAATCAGATACCACAGATAAAAAAAGACAATTCCCAATTCGATTTGCTGGCGTAAGTGAATCCTTTCATGATTGACTAATATTTTCGAGGGATTGCTTTTTTGAACTAATATAAAAGGAAACAGTGCCATACCTGCTACCTGCAGATATGGCACTGTTAACAATATATAACCTTGTCGCAAATGAAAACCTATATGTATTTTGGGTAAAGCCATTAATCAAACCAATAGAAGAATTTACACCAAATACTTGCCTCTAAGACCTAAGAATATTTTTTATTGATAGCCTCATACTTGCTTACTGGTACTGGCGATTTAAACTGTGGTTCTTGCACCTCTGGGCGCACCCAATCCAAATGTCCCTTTATCCACGCATAGGCTAATCCGAGAATTAAAATACCTACAAAAATAAACATTTCGGCCATTGAAAACCATCCCCAAAGGCCGTCTGTAGAATTGTTTAGTGTTTCATTTCCAAAAACTGTGGCCCATGGAAACAAGAAAACTAATTCTAAATCAAATAGTACAAACAACAATGCAATTACATAAAAGCGAATGTTAAAACGGACGTTGGCATTACCATCGGGTTCTTCTCCTGACTCGTAAGTGGTCAACTTCTCAACATTCGGGCGATTGGGTCTCAATAGTTTGGCAACAAAAAGAATTACCGCCGTAAAGACAATCGCAGTGATAATAAACAATAATATATACCCAAATTCACTTAGCATCGTATAACAAATTAGAAAAGCAACTGAAAGATATTAGGAGTAAAAAATGACACCTGAAAGCAGAAAGCTCACGACTCTTTTACGACTTATTCCTAATATTAAAATAACCTTTGACCACAGTAAAAGTCGTAATGACCAAGAAGAAAAGGATTACATAATGAACATAGTTGATAATCCAAGGAAACTTGATACCAAACCAATAACCACCTCCTACTAACGAGACTACCCAAACGGCTCCACCAACAATATTGAGGAAAAGATATTTAGGATAATTCATTTTACTTATACCCGCCAAAATCGGTGCAAAGGTACGGATATATGGCAAGAAACGACTGATAATTAGCGCTTGGCTTCCATATTTTTCGAAAAAATCCTGCGTAGCGTCTAGGTGTTTTCTTTTAAAATACCAAGTATCAGGTCTGTTTTCAAGAGTTGTACCAAAGTATCGCCCAAATAAAAACCCTGTTAAAGATCCTATTACTGCCGCCAAAAACAAATATAATATCACAGTAGTAATAGGGTAAAGTAATAGTTTACTACCTACAAAAATTCCAGTCAAAAATAGAAGGTAGTCGCCCGGTAGAAAGAAAGCAAAGAAAAGCCCATTTTCAGCATATACCACAAAGGTGATGGCAAACAAACCTGCATTAATTATCTCTTTTGAATCAGAGAGATATTTTATTATTTGAGTTATATCCATGGATAATTTTTACAACAAGCCAACACAACACTTAAAATCCAGTTTCTGCTATCGATCATTTATTCCGATAGCCCCGACAAATTAGACTTATTTTTACAATTTTTCGTTGTGTATGGATTAAAACTTCATTAGGAAATTTTCAATCCATGCTCTAGTTTTTATGTTCGAGGTTTACTTTCTTTCAAAAACAATTTTCCCATCAAAAATAGTCATTAATACCTGTACATTTTTTATTTTTTCAGGTTGAATTGTTAAAATATCCTCTGAAAGTACCACCATATCAGCCAGTTTACCAACTTCGATACTTCCCTTTACATTTTCCTCAAAAGCCGCATACGCATTATTGATAGTATAAGCTTTGATGGCATCTTGCACAGATATTTTCTGTTTCGGTATCCAACCCATCGGGTTAGCGCCATCCACTGTTTGACGAGTTACAGCAGCATATATCCCCAAAATAGCATTAAGCGGCGCCACCGACCAATCCGAGCCCATACAGAGTTTTACACCAGCTTCCAAAAACGATTTGTAAGGGTGAGTATAATTTACTCGATCTCCGATACGCTTAGCAGCCCAAACGCCATCATCGATACAGTGATAAGGTTGAACAGAAGCAATAACACCCAATTTGGCAAAAGCTTGAATATCTTCAAATCTCACATGCTGTGCGTGCTCGATACGGAAACGACGATCCCATTTGGGATTTTCCTGTGTGATTTTTTCAAAAAGTTTTAACATCAAATAATTGGCCGAATCCCCAATAGCATGAATAGAAAGCTGTAAATGGTTTTTGTCAGCATCTACTGCCCATTTGGTCAAGCTTCCATTAATAATAATATCCGAAGCCAAACCCTTGGTATTGGGGTTTTGTGTGTAAGGCTTAAACATCAATGCCGTACTCGACCCTAAAGAGCCATCAGCATAAGCCTTCAACGAACCCAATTTGATTTTATCAGAGCCAAATCCTACTTGAATACCCGTATTTACCAAGTTTTGATAAGTACTAATGGGAAGTCTTGTATAAAAACGACACGTAAGTTTACCCGCCTTTTCCAAGTCTTGATAAGCAATCAAATCTGGTTGAAACGTAATATCATGAACCGAAGTAATACCGTTTTCTCGTGCTTCTTGAAGTGCTCTTTCTACAAATTTGATTTTTTGCGCTGCATTGGCCGCTGGAATAATTTTATAAATCAAAGGCATTGCGGCGTCTTTCAAAACACCTGTGGGTTCGCCAGTCTTGGGGTCTTTGACAATTTCACCACCATCTGGCGAAGGAGTATCTTTGGTAATCCCAGCCAACGCTAAGGCCTTTGAATTGGCTAATCCCATGTGCCCATCAAAACGGTCAACAAAAATGGGGGTATCTTGCGAAAAATCATCAATCATTTCCTTGGTGGGCAATTCTTTCACTTCCCAAGATTCATGATCCCAATTTCCAGAAGTTATCCACTCTCCACGGTGGTTATCCACATACTTTTTTAAAATACCTTTAAATTCCGCTATCGTTTTTGCACCTCTCAAGTCTACTCCCAACAGATACATTCCTCCATCAGCAAAATGCGTGTGATTGTCGATAAGCCCAGGAAGCATTAGTTTTCCTTTCAAGTCCACCATCTTGGTTCGACTATCTGACCATACAGCACGAGCCTCGGGGGTTGAGCCTACAAATAGTATTTTACCATTTTCGACCACTACCGCTTCTGCAACTGAGCTTTTGGCATCAACTGTATATACTTTGCCATTATAAAAACAGGTTTTTTGCGCCTGCGAGAGCATCGTCCCTAATAGGATAAAAATCAACGAGAGTAATGTTTTTTTCATATAATAGTAGTAAAGGTTTGTTGACTTTGAATACTCTACCCAGCTTTTTTTAAGTAGATATATTTTTTTGATAATGAGACATTTGCATTTTTATCCATCTTAAAAAGCTGAATATTCTATTCTCAATAGCTGTATCTGTCAGTATTATTT
>NZ_JASHIF010000024.1:0-136453 GCF_030056595.1 Flectobacillus roseus | reverse complement strand
GTAGAAATGCTTTATGCATAGAAACCTCCTGTTTGTTTGTGTTTGTCGTGATTCACAAAGTAAACAAGGAGGTTTCGTTTTTAGAAGTTCTCCCGAAAAATTCGGGATGACTCATGTTTTTGATGAAAAGTTGGAGGAGAATTCCGTTTCCTAAATTTGGGCTATCTCATATTGTGTTAGCAATGAAGTTAGTAGGCAAAATCAAGTTGCAGAATTCAATGAGATAAAATATTAGTAATCATAAAATTACACTCAAAGTTCATCACTCACCATTCTGTACTCATATTATCCTTCAATGTGTAAATCGTACTTTTGTAAAAGTCCAGCAAGTCCGAGTACTGAAAACTTGGCTTTTTTCATTCGGTTGCTTTCTGGGTCTAAGGCGTAATTGTAAGAACTGCGAAAATCTGCTTTTTCAAGTATTGTTCTGTTAAAGATAGCCTGCTCTAAATTACAATTTTCGAAAATAGCGCTCGTCAAGTCTGCTTCAGCAAAGTCAGTACCTTGAAGCTGGGTGTCTTTGAAAATAGTTTTTTTGAGTTTGGTCTTGAAAAAAGAAGCATGATTTAGCTGACAGCTTTCAAAGGAAACCTCAAAACCAAATGGATTACAAGTATCAAATCGTAAGCCTAATGATTTACAGTCTTTAAAAATAACTCCCTGAAATGCAGTATTGTTGATGGATGCCAAACTCATATTGCAACCAACGAAACGACAGTCTGTAAACTTGAATCCTGAAAGGTTTTTGTTTGACAAATCACAATTGTTGAAACTACAGTTTTCGTACTCACCCTTGGGTAGCTCATTGATTTTATCGAAAATTTGGTCAGTAAGGTATCGCATGTAATAAAGGATAATCGAATTTTAGGTCGAAAAAGAGTTGGTATCTGGTATGGATAGAAGTTTTAACTTGAAATTAAAAAAATCTAGGCATCATTCTCAGCATATTGGATTAATCGCTTTATCCACTTTGCTTCCTGACTGATTTTTTGATTGGCTTTCAAATCTCCCCAAAAATCTTGGATAATATTCATTTCTAAAAAATAGTCAAAGCCAGGGCAATGAACTTTTGTAAAATCTGCAATTGGGGTTTCAAAATCCTCATGTCTCAACAATAAAATACGAGCATCAGAGGATGGCTCAAAAGCATTGTTGACTTTTTGGGCAAATACAACATACATTCCTTCGTCAGGATCAACATAATTTTGGTTTTCTAGGATAGCTTCTTTTAAATTCATCGTGTATTTTCAGTTTATAGAATCAAATTTAGAAAAAACCTTTATGATGTTTTATCTTGAAGCGGAATAAACTTTAGAAGTTTATGATGAGACCCAACCTACGCTTTTTTTCCATTCTTCCATTTCTTGCTTTCTTTTCATAAAATTCTTCGGTGGAGTAAGGTTGTCGTGGCGAGCATGAAAGCGTATTGACTCAGTTTGTTCCTCAATAGTATTTGGTATTCCTACCGATTTTCTTCTTTCGTTTACATTGGCTACATCCTCAATAGGGTTGGGGCTAAGTTTTCCATTTTCGTCCCAGTCAAATTGGGTGCCAAATACTTGTGGTCTATCTTCTAAAACAGCTATTCGGTCTGATAAATAGGCATAATGTATCGAATCCGCTTTTTGAGCGTCGACAACCTCCTTTAAAAGCGATGCACATCGTTTCATAAAAATTGGTAAAGCAATCGAATGTTGAATCACCAACCAAGCAGCTCCATTGGCTTCCTTTCCGACTTTTTCAATGGTTGGAAAGCCTATTTCTTTAATGATTTCGTTAAGAATATTGGCATTGTAGATATGTAGGTCACGCATTTCTTCATCATATCCTTCACTCAAGCGACCCTCTTTTGCTAGCTTATCTCTCAAAGCGAGGTCATTATTTTGGAGTTCAATAATTCTATGGGCGATTGTGGGATGTTGCATTTTTGAAGATAGAGACTTAAAATTGTTGTGATTGACGAACTTTCAAGTTAGTCAATACTCATTAAGTATTAAAGAGTTATAATTTTTAATTATCAGTATTTTATATTTAAGATAAGGGTCAAATAGAATTATTTGAAACTCCGTAGGTGCGAAAGAAAACCAATTTTGTTGAAGTCTTTCGCACCGAAGGAGGTTTATGCTTAGAATCTGATGATAATGCTTACCATTAACGGATATACAAATAACAGATACACTAATAACTGATACCCAAACAGCCAATAACATTCATTTACTCAATAATCACTTTTCGGGTTACGTTCCTGTTTCCTTGTGTAATTTTCAGGAAATACATACCTCTGCTGAGCATTTCTGTATGAATTTGGTTATCGCTGAAAGAAATAGGATAGGAGCGTCCAATACTATCAAAAAGCAGTAATTCAGCATTTTTGAAGTTGTTAGGAAGGATAAGAGTAAAGTCTCCTTGGTTCGGATTCGGATAGATTTTTACCTGCTCAGAACCAAAATCTGTCTCCGTTCCCAGCGGTATAGCAATACTTATTTTTAAAGGTGTAGATAGCTGACTACAGCCTTCTTTCGTCACTTTTACACGATAATCTCCCGACACTTGAGCGTCATAAATGACGTTTGTGGCATTGGCAATCAGCGAGTCATTTCTCAACCATTGATAGGTGAGGCCAGTTCCGGTATTGGCATTCATTCGTACCTTGAATGGTTCATAAACGGTCCCCTTGATGTCGGTTGTAATACTTGCCTCTGGTAAAGGCTTGATATTAACCTTGACAGAGTTTGATACGGTAGAACTTTGACAAAGCTGATCCCGAATAATGACAGAATATGCACCTGAAAGAGCCGCTTTAAAGCTGTTGCTATTGGCATTGGTAAGGTCTTGTCCATCCATTTGCCATTGATAGCTCGAACCCTCTTGTTGGGCGATTGATAACTGTACTTGAGTGCCCGAACATACTTCCGTTGCTCCAGTTACCTCTATGGAAGTGTTGGTTGGATAATAGCATTTGGTGGCATATTTTCGTAAACGGTGGGTGGCGAAAGTGCCATCTTCGCCAGAAGTAATCGTGGTAAAAGTTTTATTTTGGACATCGATAAAATAGTTAGAACGTAGTGGATAGTAGTTTTTAGGATACTCAAAAAAACGAGTGGTTTCGAGTGTTGATTTTGAGATAAAGTCAATCTTCGTCTCCACACCATAGTCTTTCGAATAAATCCAATAATCATTGCTTTCTTTATCATTTACAAAAAAATGATAGGCATTGTGACTATTGGCAGGTTTGGTTTTTTTCCATACTAAACTAGCATTACTCAATCGAATTTTTGAATAAAATGATCCATGATTGATATACATGAAATCAGCAATAATCTGCGGATAAGCAATCGTTTCATCTTTAAAAGACCACTTTGTGGTTCCGTCCAAATCATAGCCAATTACCTCGTTGAATGCCAAATTGTCGGTAGGGCTCACTTTGGGTTTTTCTTTTAACACAGAAAATACATTGCCCGAAAAACCAGAGAAGTAATCCGTACTGGTCAGTTGTTTAACCCAACTTGTATTGGCGGCTTTGAAATTACCAAAGCCGATGAATTTGGCGCCTGAGTTTGCATTGATTTGGAACATCACTCTGTCGTCATCTACCCGATAGGCGGATGGCTCTGAAGCGCCAAATAAGTTACTATCTTTAATACTCAAGGTTTGATACTGACCAGATTGGTCTATTTTTATGAGATAAAAGCCATCCTGTTTTTGGTGTACCAATACAATCGAGCTGGTATTTACTTCTTCGTTATTATTAGAAATAATACTGCCTTTTTGACTGAAATAGGGATTAGAATCTATTTTTTCCTTTACAAAATCTACATATCCTGTACGAAGTCCCGTCGAATCGTATCGATACACTTCTTTACTGCCAATGAGCCAAAATCCTGCATCTGGTGATTTGATGACAGACAGAGCTCCGCCACCAAAACCTGCACCACTCGCACCCATCGTAGGGACTTTTACTTTTTCTTTTCCAAAACTATCTAAATAGAGATATTCACCTCCCTCAAGTCTAAATAGTGCAAGCTTGCTATTGGCAAAACCTTCGATTTTTTGACTGGCGTTGTATTGCCAAAGCAAAATACCCGCAAAATTATATTTATAAATCGTTTTTTCAGTGTGAAAAATCAGTCCATCAACCACTTCGTTAGATGCCAAAATATTGGTCATAAAATGTTTGGACGCTTTGATTAAAGATAATTCTTTATCAAAAATGAAGAGGCTATCTTGTGTCGCAATCCAACTTACTTTATTGCCTCTTTTTAGCTTAGAAAATACTTTTCCATACGGGAAATTGAGTTCATTCCCGTCTTTATCAAATATCCGATAACCCATCGTTTGACCAGTGAAACCACTCAAAACTGTTACAATGGTTTTGCCCGATGCTGTGACATCTAACAGGGTATATGGTACATCATTTTCTAGGTAAAGGTCTTGGCGTTCCCAGAGTAATTTGGGGGTTGTTTGTCCAAAAGCTGTGCCACACATCGCTAGTAGGATAGCGAATAAAAAGGTAATTTTTTTCATATAATGGAATGTTTGAAATGCTTAAATAAGCCTACATAGATTTAGTAAATGAAGTTTTAGGGATTAATACTGTGTTGAAAATATAGGTTTGGGGTTATCAAGACAAATCCCTGTTATTAGCCTAGCGCATAAAGCTTATCGCCTAATGCATGTAAAGTTATTGTATTCTATAACTGAGCCCTATCTTGAGCCCAAGGTTGTACGCACTTGTTTGTATCAAATTACTAGAGTGATTGATATTGTTAAGCATATAGCTGGCGGTAGGTTCTATCGTCAAAAAACACTGTGAATTGAGCGCATGTTGTACGCATCCCGAAACTTGCAGGAAAGTATTGAGTTGACTATTGCTAGAGTTATACATCATATCAGTGCCTGTGGATACGAAATAGCGATTTCGTCCAGATATGCGCATCAATCGCTGTACATCTGCATGGAGCCCAAACATCTCCAGATTTTCACTTTCTACTTTATTTTGAGTGATTTGCTCAATTGTTCCTTGATTGTTGTTTTTTACTAAATATTTATCAGTACTGACTTTATATTCAGCCCATTGTCGCATTTTTAAGAAAGAAATACCGCATCTAAAATTCCAAGAGCTATTGATGGATTTTGTAATTCCTATGGTTGCTTCAAAACCGTTTCGTTCGGGGTCGAGTAGTTTATTTCTTTGTAGGCTTACGATGTCAGGATTGTCTATTTTCAATATTCGATAAGTCTGCAAAGGTGTGAAACTCACACTTAAATAGGTCGATTTGACTACAGGTTTTTGAGATTTAAGGAAAATGATTTTTTCAATATTCGGAAATTCTATTTTAGGTTGATTAACCAAAATATTTTTGCTTTCCATAAACTCAAATTTGTCTATTTTTAATCCATTTTCAGGCACATTGATAGACGCAGGGGAATGATTTTTGTTGGTATAGTGATTAGGAATTTCAGAGCTTTCTGAAAGAGGCAAAACTGGGCTTAAATCAGATTGTTCATACCCTTTAAAGGTTATATGCTTTGCTTGATTGCTGTGTTGTGCTGAAGTATTTTTTTGCCCTTTTGAAGCAGTAGAGTTTTTAGTATTTAGAATGGTCTTTTCTGCTGATTCAAGACTATTTTGACCCTCTTTTTTGTTCGTATCATTTTCCTTTTCAACTGCCAATTGTGATTTTATTTTTTTAACATGGTCTTTATTTTTTTCTAAAAGAGTCAATTGATGGGTGAAATTTGTTGATTTTTGTTCCAGCATAAAAATCACTCCAGTGCTTAACAGCAATAGCAATGCGATGGCTGCTACTGCTAGTCTTTTGAAAAGCTTGGCAGAAAATGGTTGATGTGGATGAATGGATGCATCTATATATTCCCAAGTTTGTTCGGACGGCTCAGGCTCATAATCCGAGAACGTATCTTGGAGCAAGCGTTTGAGTTTATCTTCTTCTGGATTTTGCATTTTTATATCCTTTTGTATTGCTTTAACTTATTGATATGTAGTTATTAAGCTTTCTGGTAGCCAATTTTTAATAATTCCCTTTTTAGCAAATTGCGAGCCCTTGATAGTTGTGATTTTGAGGTTCCTTCTGTGATATTCAACATTTCGGCAATCTCCAAATGGTTGTAACCATCTATCAAATACAAGTTTACTACAAGTCTGTATCCATCAGGCAAAGCATTGATTATTTGTAGAATCTGGTCTCGTGCGAGATTGGCAAACAAATCCTCTTCATTTTCTGTCACTTCTGCAATCGACTCATATCCCACGAGGGAGCGCTCATGAACGGCGTGCCTGTAATGGTCAATAGCGGTTCGAATAACGGTCGATTTTACCCAAGAATTAATAGCATCTAAGTTTTCGAGGGTATGAATATTTTTGAAAATTTTAATAAAAGCTTCTTGAAAAATGTCCTCAGCCTCAGTCACCGTACGTGCATAACGTCGGCATACACCCAAAAGTCGACCCTTGTATAAATTATAAAAGTCTGTTTGTGCTTTGGGGTTGTTGCGTTTGCAAGCAATGACTAATTCTTTTTCGTTTTGAGGCATTTATAGGTCTTAGTATTCAGAAATCATGAAGTGATGATTGAATTTTTGGGCTAGTTTGTACGATTTATATGATGTGATACTGATAAATAATTTTTCCATCGGCATCAAACCGCACAGCATATCTAAAATTTCCTTGTTTTATTTCCACAAGAAAGTGATTTGGTGCTGTGTTGATCGTATTTGCATCAGTTGCTTGATAGATTACACGGGCATTAACAAAAATCCAATTGGGGAAAGTTGAGCTCAGTGTACTTTTGATAGCAACAGGCAATTTGTTTTCGGCTAATACTTGCGTATGTACAATTGTGAGATTATGCTCATTCGTTTGCTCTTCAGCGAGGAGGTAGCTATCCGTTTGTCCTACTTTTAACGCAACGAAGCTAGTTTTGTTTTGTCCAAAAATAGTTTTTACAATGCCATAATCGAATTGCCAATTGGGAAAATTAGCTTGCAAATAGCTCTTTGTTTTCGAAGATATATTTGCTGAGTTTAACACTTTGTAGGCATAATTATTTTCAATAGATGATGCCCATTCCAAAACTAGTCCTGTTTCTGAAAGTACTATTTCGAAAGTTTGTAAAGCACCGTTAACCAAGTCTCTAAAATTTACAAATAGCTTATAGGATTTATCCGTTAATTGATAAATTACCACACTTGCATTTTTGAGCTGATTATTACTCACAAATTGCTTCACAACTAAGGGTACTTGGGTGTCGTAGTTGATTTGGTCGGTACTTGTAAAAATGATAGATAAAGCTTTTTCGTTTGAAAGAGTTTGCGCTCTAACAAAAGCATTCGCAGAGTCATAATACAAATGTAAAGTTGTATTATTGGCGGTTTTAATAACCAGTTTATATCCCTCTGTGAGCATAGGGGATTTCATCAAATCATAGACAGCAAGTATTTCGGCGGAAGGGTATTGGCTGATGAAATGCTGTTTAATCGCTTCAGGTAGATTTTTGGGAATACCTACCAAGCTGTTTAAATCAATGATTTCTCCTTGATAATCCACCACAGATAATACTTTGCCAACTGAGGTTACAAATTCAGTTTGCCAAGTTTTATCCTTTTCAAGAGGTTCAAATACGAACGAGCTAACCGCTGGATATTTTTGTTTAAATACTTCCGTACTAGCTTGCGGAATACTGGAAGGCGTGATGGGCATTGTCGCTTCCACTACGGTATCACAGCCTTGCAATGCAACAACGCTCAGAATACCAGCAAGTATTCGACAAGGAATTATAGGAATATGTAGGTTAAATGTTGTCATGTGGTTCTAAAAGGCATCGCATAATTGCCTTTTCAACTACACAGACGTAAGTGGTTATAAAAAGGGTTGCATGTATGAAGGAAAAATATTAGAATGAATTTAGTCTTTTATTTTTACACTTTTTAATTTCAGGTACTTTACTAAATTCGATTACTTCTTCAATAAAAACTCAAAAGGCAAATGGAGTCTTTTAGCCCAAGCTTTTTCGCTATGGTCTTCACCCTCAAATTTAAGCGTTTTCCAGTTATTTGAGGTAAAACCTTTTTTAAGCATCAATTCATCGACTTTTGCTTGATGTTTTGGATAAAATGCGTCTAATGTTACCGTCCCAAAATCAAAATAGATTTTGTGCGTTTTGGGCGATGGGAGGTATGCTTCCATATATTTCAAAAATGCTTCGGGAATAGGGTTGTCGTTATCCGAAAAAATACCAATCCAGTGAGTGGATAAACAAGCTGCGCCACCAAATATCTCAGGATATTCACAAATAGCATACATAGAAATCAATCCACCCATACTACTACCAGCCACGAAGGTATTCGCAGGGTCATTCCAAACAGAGAAATTTTGGTCGATATAGGGCTTTAACTCGCTTACCAAAAACTTTAAATAACTATCAGAAACAGGCTGAAAGTTTTTCTCTGTTCTACCTATTTTTTTGAGTTCATCTATTACGAAATCTTTCTGATTTAGGCTAAGTGACTCATAAGGTTTTTGAGGGAAATAATCAGGATGGCGTGTTTCACCGCCATTCCAAATGCCGACTATGATAAAATCCTTGGTCTTGTGTGACTTCATTAGCTTAGTAGCAACCTCATCTGCCTGCCAGTCTTGTTTGTTCCAAGTAGTGGTACTGTCAAATAACATTTGTCCATCGTGCATATACACAACCGCATATTTTTTTCGGTTACTATAACCCTCAGGTAGCCAAATGTCTATATTTCTTGCAGAAATAAGTTTTGAAGGAAAGTTCTCAAGCCTTACAATTTTGCCAGAGGATACTTTGGGGACTTGTGATTGTGACATGGTAGAAATCGTGCTTAATACAAAAAGCAAGAGAGGGTAAATGTTTTTGACTATCATATTTTGAGTTGTTTCTGGTAAAGAAACACAAATTCAATTGAAATGAAGTACCACTTTATAAATTAAAGTATCACTTTCAGAAGAGTGAACGCTTTAAAGTTAATTAGTCCCTCAATCCAAGCTGCTTGTCGTAAAATGGAGAATTTGTTTGGCTTCTCCTGAGCTAGCGTTTATTTATAATAGACAATCAACAAAACACTTTTTCATGAAAAATACTTTACGAATTGGTATCGCTATCATGTTGCATTGTACCAAGTCTTTCGGACAGGCCTTTAATAATCTGCCCGTTTTAAGTGAAGACGACATTTTTCTCTGAGATAAAGTATCACTCTAATAAAATGAAGTTCTATTTTTATAAATTAACCCTAAAGTTATATGCTTATAAAAATAGAACTTTTCGTAGTTGATAAAAGATGATGTTCTCTGTTTAAAAATGCTTGAAATATTTTGGTTCCTAATTTTCTGGAGTTAAAATCAACAAGGGATATTGATCGGAATCATGTTCTCCAATAATAAAAATAAATCGTTCGGCAGTATTCAGTTTATTGAAACAGCCTTGCTCTAGCATCAATTTGAATACTTCATGTAAACATAGTAATCCTGAGAATAAATAAGCGTTTAAGAGTGCTTGATACCCCTCCATATTTTGTAAATAAGGTGCGTATTCATCTGTGTTTTCGTCATACCACTCAGGTAAAACGGCTAAGGGACTAAAGAAATCTAGATCGAAACCAAGTGTCGCTTCAAACCCCTCGGCAAAGTCATAGTCAAACCCCATGTCAAACATTTCTGTATATTCTCCAAAGTCCTCCCAATCAATAATTCCGTAAGCATGTGCATAGGGTTCTTTGTCAAGGGGGCTATTATATTCAAACAATATGGCAGATATAGTTTCTTTTGGGTCGATTCCTTCTGCTGGATTTGTCCAATAATTAGTCAAATTATGTTCAATAGTTTTCCTTACATTTTTCTTAAATGTTTGAAAATCAAATAACTCTAATTTGTCTAACAATTCTAAAAAAAAGGGGTTTGCAGATGTAGATGTTTTTAATTGTTGTTTGGCTTCGTTTAATTCAGAAGCGAAATATCGAGCAATTTTATCATTTGCACTCATGGCTAAAGTTTTATTGTTTTGAGGGCTTCTTGTATGATTTCACATATTTCTACCTGATAATCTACAGGCATATTTCGTATTGAAATACGGAAACCTAGATTTTCTAGGCTTCTAATATAGATTAATTTTGCAGGTTTATCGTAATTTTCTAAACGGAAGAATACTTACGATACTAGGAAAACTGAGTGGGTGTGAATTTTTGATAGAATAGGGAAGCAAATGTATATCCCTCAATCCAAGCTGCTTGTCGTAAAATGGAGAATTTGTTTGGCTTCTTCTGAGCTAGAGTTTATTTTTAATAGACAATCAACAAAACACTTTTTTCATGAAAAATACTTTACGAATTGGTATCGCTATAATGTTGCTTTGTAGCAAGTCTTTCGGACAAGCCTTTAATAATCTGCCAGTTTTGACGCAAAAGCCGCCCTTGCACGGAAAACATTGGATGGCAGTGACGGGAAAACCTCTGGCCGCTACGGCAGGAGCCATGACATTTTCTAAAGGAGGTAATGCCATTGATGCTGCTTGTGCTATGCTCGCCGCCACTTGTACCATGTGGGATGTATTGAGCTGGGGTGGCGAAACACAGGCTTTAATTTATAATCCTAAAACTAAAAAAGTGATTGCTATCAATGCCCTTGGGGTAGCGCCTACAGGAGCGACTGCTGATTTTTTCAAAAATAAAGGCATGAAATATCCTCCTGAGTTTGGTCCCTTAGCGGCAGTTACGCCTGGCACGCCAGGAGGATTAATGACCATTTTGGCAGAGTATGGCACTATGTCGCTTAAGGATGTATTGGCACCAGCGATGCAAATGGCAGAAGGGTATCCGATAGAAGCGCAAACGGCTAATTCAATAGAAAAAGCTAAGGAACAAATCAAACAATGGCCGTATTCAAAAAAGGTCTTCTTGCCACATTTAGGCGCTAAATACGAAGCCCCTGAAGCTGGTGAAATCTTTGTGCAAAAGGATTTATTGGAAACGTTACGCAAATTGGTAAAGGCTGAGCAGCAGGCTTTGGCAAAGGGGAAATCTCGTAAGGACGCTATTTATGCGGCTTATGATGTTTTTTATAAAGGAGAAGTTGCGAAAGAATTTGTGAGAGGTTGTCAGGAGCAAGGTGGCTTGATTACCGAACAAGATTTGGCGAACTGGAAAGTAAAAATCGAAGAACCAACGATGACGACCTACAGAGGAATTGAGGTATATAAATTACAACAATGGACACAAGGACCCGCCATGCTTCAAACCTTAAATATCCTCGAAAATTTCGATTTGAAAAGTATGGGCTATAACTCTACCCGCTACATTCATACCTTATATCAGGCCATGAACTTAGCATTTGCCGACCGTGATTTTTACTACGGCGATCCAGCCTTTGCTCCTGAAGAACCGATGAAGGGTTTGCTTTCGAAAGAGTACGCTAAAGAGCGTAGTAAACTTATCAATCCAGATGCCAACGACCCTAAAATTGGTCCGGGTGACCCATATCCATTTGAAGGAAAAATCAACCCTTATCAGGATATTTTGAAGACTTGGATGGGAGCAAGTACTTTTTCTCCTAAAAATAATGCCGTTTATAATACCCAATTCGAGGAGGATTTTACGGCAGGTACAACTTCCGTCGAAGCTGCCGATGCTGAAGGTTGGGTCATTTCGATGACGCCGAGTGGGGGATGGGTTCCAGCTTGTATTGCGGGTAATACAGGTGTTGGTATGAGCCAGCGAATGCAGGCATTTGTGTTGGATCCAAAGGAAAATCCTTTTAATGTGGTGGAGCCAGGCAAACGTCCACGTGTTACATTGACGCCGAGTATGGCTTTGAAAGATGGCAAACCTTATTTATCATTCGCCAAACAAGCAGGTGACGAACAAGATCAGTTGTTATTGCAGTTTTTCTTGAATATGGCGGAGTTTGATATGACTGTTCAGGAGGCTTGCGAAGCACCGAGTTTTAAAACATTACAAATGTATTCTAGTTTTGGAAAGCACGAACGTATCAATGGTGGTTTGACGCTCAATGAAGCAACGCCAAGTTGGACTCGCAAAGATTTAAGTCGAATGGGCTATAAAATCAATTATCAAGAACGCACGAGCGGTCCTATCAATGCCATTTATTTCGACTGGAAACACGGTAGTTTCTGGGGTGGATCTAGTAATCATGGCGAGGATTATGGTATAGGGTGGTAGATGGGTTTTGAGTGATGAGTGTAAAATATTGATAATTAATATTTTATGTGTAAATTTTAACATTGCTGCCTAATTGAATATCCGTTAAATTCTTTTATGTTTTTAACGGATATCTTTGTTCGCTATCTTGAAGGTGAATAGAAGTTATATGGTCAATTGCATATCTAACCCTTTAACAATGATAGAAATAGCACTAGGATTAACTAACTTACTCTACACTCAATTTTTATCTTTAAAAATTCACAAATGTTCGTTGTCTTTATTCAAACCCGTATTCAACCTCTGTGTTGGAAAAAGAGAAATATTTTTCTTTTTTTCGTAATACTCGGAGGCGTATCAATTTTTCAAAGAATTTTCTCGCAAACTACTTATGCTCATTGGAATCAAACAGAGCTAGTTTTGAACAATGGAATTGTTAGACGAACGATTCAGTTGCCCAAAGGAACCAACTCCATTGGTACTACCTCGTATCGACCCATCCAAGGAGAGTATAACTATTTTGAAAATACCAATGCCGAATTCAGTTTTGAGTTGAATCAAAAGCGTTACACTGGAGCTGATTTATGGACTTTGTCCGAAATCAGACCTGTTTCTGATACAAAACAAGGCAGTGGAGTTATCATCAAATTGCTTAGTGCCGACAAGCTTGTAGAGGTTGGTTTGCAATATTTGCTTTATCCAAACTTACCAATTATTCGTAAAAACATTACTGTTAAAAATTTATCCAATAATACACTCACCTTAGAATCTATTGACGTAGAAAAGTTGTCGGTGACACCATATTATGCAACTACCTACAGTTGGATTTGCCACGATTATGGGCGTAGACGTTCACTGGGACCTTATAATGGTGATATGCAAGATGCACTCGTGACGATTCATAACAGTGATTGGCAACAAGGAATAGTCATAGGAAACGAGGCTTCTGGAATTATAAAACATACCTCTGCTTTTTGGCAAGACAGAACGATTTGTTCTGGGCTGACACATAGTGATGCACGTTATCCCTTCCGAAAATATCTCAGGTCAGGTGAAAGTTTTGTTTCTCCCCAAGTATTCACGGCGGTATATAACCAACAAAAAGACCCAGATGAAATCTTGAATACTGTAGTGCCCGATTTTGTAAGGAAACATTTGGGAATTCGTCTTTCGGAATTGGTACAAAAACCTACTTTTGTTTATAATACTTGGGAGCCTTTTAATAAGGCGATTAATGAAAAATTGATAACGGAGCTAGCCAAAATCGCGGCTGAGGCAGGTATGAAAGAGTTTATTATCGATGATGGTTGGAGTGATAATTATGGAGATTGGACAATCGATAAAGTAAAATTTCCAAATGGATTAAAGCCACTTTTTGACTATATCAAATCGCTGGGAATGAAGCCTGGTCTTTGGGTCAGTGTGGGAAGTGCCTCAACCGAAAGCAAGGTTTATAAGCAACATCTAGAATGGTTTGTATTAGACAAAAATCAACAACCCTATAACCTACATTGGGAAGATTCGACTATGGTAACAGCCTGTTTTAGTACAGGTTGGAAAGATTATATCAAAGATGTTTTGATGAAAATGGCTTTAGATTATGGCTTGGAATACATGAAGCTAGATTTTACTGTAGTGACAAGTCCTTATAAATTCGGTAATCAAAATGCAGGATGTTTTGCCCAAAATCATCCAAGTCATCGTGACAGAGAGGAATCATTTTTTGTAAATTATGAGGCTGTTTGGAACTTGTTTGATGAGCTACACAAAGCCAAGCCTAGCTTATTTATCGATTGTACCTTCGAAACTATGGGAGGTTTACAACTCATTGACTATGCAATGCTCAAACATGCTGAAGGAAATTGGCTGTCAAACTTTGCAGGTCCGCCCAACGAAAATGTTGATTTAAGAGTGAGAAATATGGCTTGGTGGAGGTCGCCAGCTATGCCTGCTACCGCACTCGTAATTGGAAATCCAGCTATGCAAGATAAGGGTTGGGAAACACATATTCAGTCATTGGCAGGTGCTTTGCCTATTATGCTTGGAGACCCACGAAAGTTGTCCAAAGAGGATTTTAAAAAGTATCGTAAATATGCCGACTGGTTACAAAAAATGGAAAACACTTATCACTTTATGAGCTTCAGACAAGATTTGAAAGGATACGGCGAGCCAAAAGAAGGCTATTGGGATGGATTTCAACGTATCAATACCGAAACGCAAGAAGGAGGAATCGTTGGTGTGTTTAGACATGGAAGTCAGGAATCTGAACGTAGAATATTCATCAACTATTTGGCATCAGAAAAAAACTATGAAATTAGCGATGCTATTTCAGGAAAGAAATTCGGTATATATTCTGGGAAAAAACTAGCCGAATCGGGTCTTAATATTAAACTTTTTCAAAAATATGAAGGAGTACTTTTAGAGATAAAGCAGGTATTGTACAAATGACGCTGACAGTCAAGATTATGTTAATTTGGTTAAAATTCTAAGCTAAAAATACTTATTATGATGAAAAGTGACAATACTAAAGACTACACACTGAAGGTGTTTTGTGGAGGTTTACTCACCTCATGGATATTATGGATTTTTGGTGTTGGAATACTATTGGGGCTTCTTTTGTGGGTAGCGGCTTTGGTATACCTTTTCTCAGAAAAATCATGGTTGAAATGGTATTTATTTTTTCTGTCTGGATGGATTGTAATTCCGACTTTTCATGTACTTGGGGCTACACGTGATTACCTCAATGGAAATGCAACCTTCAACCAAAAGCTTAATTTAAAGCAAAAATTCTATAATTTGGATCCGACCTATAGAGTATGGACAAGAAATTCTGGAGTTTTTTTTGATGGATTTGAATTACTGGAAAATATACCCAATAATCTAACTGTAAAGGCTCTCATAAAACTTTTTGGATATCAAAAAGATGCGTATCTAGGTTTTTATCCTGATTCTCTGGAAAGTAAACGACTACTGGCTCGATATGGCAAGCCCATACAACTCAAAATGGTGGATGATAGGTTAAGCTTTAACGTGAACCAAAAACCCTTTAAAATGCCTCAAGCGTATTTAACCTATTTCCCTTCGTTATCTGAAAGCACTGAAATTTTAGTTTGTTTGGTTCAGAATGAGTTGATATTAATACAAACTAAAAACTCCAAAAATATCTATTTGATGGATGCAAAAACTACTAATATCTTCGCGTGTTACCTTCAAAGTCCAAATACCTACTAAACCAACTTAACTTTATTTGAATATTAATCAAAATTAATTGTGATAGATTGTAGATATAAAACTAAATTAGCATGTTCATATATTTATAAATCTAAAATCACATATCAAATAAAATGGGAATGTCCATGATGGTTTTTGGAGTGAAAAACTCTGAGAATATTGTAGAAGAAACCGATTTGTACGAACAAATTGAAACAAGTGAAAATGAGGCAGTCGATCTAGGAAAAGTATTCATGGATTTAGCTATGGTACTAACCAACGACGTTGACCCTTTCTCACAGATTGAATCTATCGGATTCAAGTCCGTATTGGGAATTTCAGGTACTGGTGAATTTGAAGTGGGAAGCTATAATGTAGTAGGTTATTTGAACCATCTACAGCTTCAAGAAGTAACCAATTGGTTACTTAGTTTATCCATCAATTCCCTTGAGGACTTTGAGCAATGGTATGAAAAATTGGACGAAGAGGTGAAAACTACTTTAGAGGAATTTAGCACTGATTCCGAACAAATCTATGAAGGGTCCTTTGAACCACTACTTAGTTTATATCAAAAGTTAGTTGAAGAAGAAAAGGCTGCTCTTTTTTGTCTGTCAATGTAACTGCATTATAATCAATATTTCATTTATACACTAAAGCTTAATAATTTCATAGAATGAATACCCCTAAAAAAATATTTCTACTATTATTTTCTTTTACCTCGTTCAATAGTTTTACCCAAACAATCTCGATTCCTTCTCCTTGGAAAATCAATAATGTATCCAAGTATGAACTACAACAACAAAATATAGGAGGCATTTACGGTGAAGACCATATTGAGCAAAGTCTTAAAACATTTCAGATAAAAGTAATTAAAGAATTTCCCAAACCTAATGCCGGCTTTCTTGTAGAGTGGAAATACTTGAGCTATATCACCGCTGCCACGGATACACTCGAAGAAAGTTGCCCAATTATTGACAAAAAGTTCTTATTGCAAACACCAATTTTTATCCGTGTTGACCAAAAAGGTACTTATCAAGGCTTGGCAGATAAGCTGGATTTGCAAAAAAAGTACATGGCTTTTTACGCAAAAAGTATCAAAGAAGGAAGTGCTCCATTTTGTATGGATATGCTAAAGTCCAATATGGCTAGAGGCAATAGCTTTTCAGATATTTTTGATGCTATTGTTCCTGAAATCCAACGATTTTTCACTGCATTTTCTTTATTGCCTTGTGATGAAAAGGGGGAGAGTGTAGATACAACAGAAAAGTTTAAAAGTGCTGGAGGAGCAGTAACAGAGGTTCCAAAGACTTTTCGCTTAAAACCTGAAATTATTGGGAACGACTTGAAAGTAAGTTTTGAAATGAAAGTGTCTGAGAAAGAGTATAAAAAAATGTTTGAGACAAACACACGTAAAGCGTGGGACGACGAAGGATTTAGCACTACAGACTCAAGCAGAATTCGATTGGAAGAAAAACTAGCGGCCTTTCAACCTAAAAACCGCCAAAAATTAGAGGCGACTTTCAACAAGACTGATGGCTCGCTCTCATCTTTTGAATTTATCGTAGATGAATGGCTAATGATGAAAGGTGGAGAAACTCAAAAGTATTTTTTCAAAAAACAGTAGAAATAAGTAATCGTGCAAAATAAAATTTAAGTTTCGTGTTTTAGGGACAAGGCAACAGGCACAAGGCAAAGAGTGTTAAAAAGTTTTTAACGACCACGGACATGCATTTTTCCCATAGCCCATCGCCGAAAGCCGATATCTGAAAGCTTAAAGCATAATCTTAAACTTTACTTTGCGTACTCACTTAATTAACGCCATTAATACACGTTAAAAGTCAATAAGCTCAAAGTTTTACGCATATTACTTGCCTAACTTTGAGCTTTCATTATTGCTTTATCTCCGTTAATCCTCAATTCCTTTGCCTTCCATAATTTTAGGAAGATATTTTTCAATCCTTGCGATGCGGGTTTTGGCTTGTTTGGCAGAGGAAAAATGTAACAAATATCCTCTTTGTCGACCCGGTGTAAGTTGTTCAAACGCTGTTTTGATAGCTTCATCACTGTCCAATAGTTCTTTGAACTCCTCAGGCATTGTAAATTCTGAAGTAGGTTTGTATTCCACTTTCAAGCCTTCTTTTTCTATTTCAATCGCCTCCAAAATATACGCTTTAATTAAGGCACGATTTTGAGTGATTTCTTCCAGATGAACAAATCTGAGTTGGCGTCTATCTTGAACATTTTCGGTTTGTTGAATCAACAGTTTAGCTGGGTCTTTCATCAAAACACCTTTGAAAAATAACAAAGCACAGTAATCCTTAAAGCTGTGAATCAAGACGATATTGTTGCTTTGATACGTATAACAAGGATGCATCCATTTGATTTCTTCCTCTAAGTCGCACTCCAAAACAATTTCTCGGAGTGTTTCCATTTCTAACTGCCATTTTTGGTCTTTCTCAAAAAAACGATCTGCTTTCATTTTAAATAGGATTTTATTAAGAGGAAAAATGTATGATTACTCAAAAATATCCTTATTTTTGGGTAATTAAAAATAATCGAAATGAACTTATTATTCTCTGCCAATACACCTCCACCAGTTGCCTGATCGGCTAAACAACTGGATGTCGATTTACTCTCACAAAATTTGTGAGAGCTGTTTTTTATATCCATTCACAAACAAGGTTGTTTAGCCATTTATATCAATTTGGTTTTACTGAAAATTTTATAACAACCTTTTAATGAAAAACTTACCGTATATTTTGATGGTACTTCTAGGCGGAGTACTCTACGGCATGATGTCGTCTTTTGTCAAATTATTTTATACATTTGGATACAATGCTGCCGAATTATCGTTTGGTCAAGCACTTGGATCTGCCTTCGTATTAGCGCCCACGATTCTATTGATTAAAGAGAAAAATTCTTTTTCACTAAATAGAAAAGGGGTAATCTCTCTACTATTGACAGGTGCAGCAATCGGGATGTCTAATTTTTTGTATTATCAATCCGTTAGCTATATCCCAGCCTCGCTTGCCATTGTAATTTTAATGCAATTTACATGGATAAGCTTGCTGTTAGATTGGCTGTTTTATCGTGTTCGACCACGCAAAATAGAGCTTCTGACTGTACTATTAATTTTGATTGGAACAGTACTCGCAAGTGGTATTTTCGAACAAGAAATTCAGTCTTTTTCTTGGATAGGTGTTGCTTTCGCGCTTGCTACATCGTTTACCTATGCTAGTTATATCGTTGCCAACAGTCGTATCAAAAATGAGACTGCATGGCAAGTAAAAAGTACCTTGATTATGACAGGTTCGGCAATTTGTATTTTTTTCGTCAATGCAAAAACCATTGTGTCAAGTCAGCATTTTGATGTGAATTATGGGTACATGATTTTGTTTTTGAGTGTGCTCGGTACGACGATACCAACGGTTTTGTTTGTGAAAAGTATTCCTAAAATTGGCGCAGGCATCAGCTCTATTTTGATGACCATCGAACTACCTATTGCCGTAATTTGTGCGCATTGGGTACTTGGAGAGTCGCTGAGCAAGATTCAATTACTCGGTATTTTGAAGATGCTAGGAGCTATTGTTTGGATGAATTATGTGAAGTCTAAAAAACAATCAGCTTAATAATTTCCTGCTGACATACGGCTGTCATACTGCTGTCGTAGCTTTGTGACAGTCGTACATATAAATGATCTATAGCTATGCAAGAAATAGAAACTTTTTACCCTAAAAATATAGCAGAATGGCGAGATTGGCTTGAACAGCATCATCAATCTCATCAGTCTATTTGGGTTGTATTTTATAAAAAATCATCTGGAGAACCTACCATTACTTGGTCAGAAGCGGTAGATATGGCGTTATGCTTTGGTTGGATTGATAGTAAAAAAGTGTCAGTGGATGCGGTGCAATCTATTCAATTTTTTAGCAAACGAAAGGCAAAAAGTACTTGGTCGAAAATTAACAAAGATAAAATTGAAAAATTGATAGAGTCTGACTTGATGTTTCCTGCTGGATTAGAGTCGATTAGGATTGCGAAGGAAAATGGTTCTTGGACGGTGTTAGATGACGTTGAAGCATTGGTTATTCCATCAGATTTTATGGAAAGCCTACAATCGGAAGAAGGCTTGTCTGAAAAATTTGAAAGTCTCAGTAAATCTGCAAAAAAGGAAATACTGTATAAATTGTTATCAGCCAAGCGACCCGAAACTCGTCAGAAGCGTATAGAAGAAATTGTTGCGCTATTGCAGAAAGGTAAATGAGGAAAAACAAAATTTATTCACTCTTCGTCAGAATCCTTCAATCGACAAGTTATTTTCGATTCAATACCTCAAAATTGAATAAACCCACTATTTTTGTTGATTACATATTTCAAACTGCATCAATAAAGAACCCCAATGATGAATCACATGACGAAAAAATCTTTGCTTATTTGTAGTATTTCTGCCTTTCTATTTGTTCAATGTCGAACAAGTAAAGTAGTTGAGGTGGCGGAGATTAAGGAACAAAATTGTATTTCTTGCTTTCAACCTGAATTGGTAAATAGTAAAGCTACTTGCGAAACTTCTGCGATTGTTTTTGATGGTACCAAAATTTTGATTGCCAACGATAAAGATATGCCAGACGGTCGCACCTCTGTTTTTGCCATCCTAAGCAATACGATCACGACAGATACTTCTAAAATTGTATATCTCAAAAATCCAATATTCAAAGCCGCTAAGAAATACGAAGACTTTGCCATAACCCCAAATCAAAGCTTGATATTTTTATCTACTGGTTTTGACAGAGTAAAAGATAATAGCCCAGAATGGGACGGTTTTAATACTATTTTATATTGGGAAAAAGGGCAGGACGAATCGCCAAAAGTACTTTCAGAAGACGGAAAGGCTACGAGCTCTGTGGCTTTGAGAAAGCAAATTTCGAAAGTATTAGCCAACGAAAAATTCCCAGAAGGAGTGCCATATTTCAAAATCGAGGGTTTTGCAGCTACTAACACTCACTTATATTTAGGTGTAAGAGAGATTGGTGAAAGTTTTCAAAATCCGATTTATGTGGTTAAAGTGATTGAAGTGCCATATACCTTCAAAAGTGGTGTGGTTTCTTTGTCTGGAGAGATGAAGGTAATTGCTGATTTTCAACCTGATAAGCAAGTGGTGGGTGATGTAAAATTAGGACTTTCAAGCATCGAATACGATAGATTTAACAAACGTTTTGTGATATTAACCTCTTACGAAACACCAGAAAATGTAGGAGCATATCTTTGGACTGCCTCTTTGAATGACTTGAGAAGCAATAAGATTTCGATTGTTAAAACATCAAACGGAGAGCCTCTAAAGCTCACTACCAAAGCAGAGGATGTGACAATCGTTGATAAATCAACCCTGTATTTAATCAATGATGATGACCGTTTGAAAACAAAAGTAAACGGACAAACACGTCAACTGAATCAAGCTTTTTATCAGGTGATAAGTTTGAAATAGATGATTTTATTGAGTGGCTGAGTGATTTAGCGAATTAGTGATTTTTAAAATTACATATTTTAGTAGAGACGCAATGCTTTGCGTCTAATTGTCATTCGTTTTCATCAAAAAAGCGGTCGGAAAATAACTTTCGACCGCTTTTTTGATGAAAAGTTTGTCAATAAATCTAATTCCAAAAGCTAGTATTTGAAACTATTTATTTTTTTTTGCTTTCACAGGTTTGCCGCTACCAGCCCAAAGTAATCCTCCCCAGATATGGTTCATTGGGATTTCGTCTGAGAAAGTTTCGTGTGTATGTCCCCAGTTGGTATAGAAAGCACGACCGCCATCGTATAAATGATACCAAGCCATTGGGTGAAAATCGCCCATTGTACCTTCTTGATACGACTTTTCATCAACCGTCAATAACACTTTTACCTCTTTGTTGAACTGTTTGAAGTTATAAAACTCATCTTTGCGTTCGAAGCTTGCAGGAAGTTTTTCGGTTGAAGGATGTTTGGCATCAGTTACGGTAAATTTACCCATTTGAACGTTTGAAACGTGTTTGCCAGGGTGACCATCGAAGTATCCACCAACCATTTTGCCGTACCATGCCCAATCGTATTCCGTATCAGAAGCCGCGTGAATACCTACAAAACCACCACCTGCTTGAATATAATGTTCAAATGCAGTTTGTTGTTGTGCGTCCAATACATCTCCAGTGGTATTATTAAATACCACAACCTTGTATTGTTTGAGATTGTCTTCATTAAAAAGACTTGCATTTTGAGTGGTGTCTACTGAGAAACCATACTTTTTGCCAAGCTCAAACATCGCAGAAATACCATAAGGAATAGAACTGTGGCGGAAGCCTGCTGTTTTTGAGAAAACCAAAATTTTCTTGCCTTTCAAAGGGTTTGCTTCTTGTGCAGTCATATTAAAAATGACTCCAGCAACAAGCATTAATGCAAAACATACTTTTTTCATGTTTAAATCAATTGGGATAAGTTGAAAAATTGAGTGCCAAAATATAGGTAAATCAGGGAAAACCTATCCTTTTTTCATCTAAAAAGCCTCTCCACTGAAAAGGAGAAGCTTTTTAGACTATACTCAAAAATAGTTTTGAAAGCCTATTTCTTTTTCAAAAACTTATCGAAAAAGTTGGCTGTGGCTTTGTAGGCACTTAACCAATTTTGATACAAAAGAAAACTATGCACTTCGTCTGGAAAAATGAGTTGTTCCATATACACATCATTTTTTCGCAAAGCTTCAGCAATGGTTACGGTTTCCGAAAAAGGAACATTACGGTCGTCGTCGCCATGAATTAGTAAAACTGGAGACTTCCAAGAGTTGATATATGGCATTGGCGAAGATTGATACGCCACTTTAGCCCATTCTGCTCGTTTGTTTGCATCATAATTCGGAATAAAGTTTTTCACCACCACATTCCAATCATGAACACCATGAATATCCACACCAGCAGCAAATAAATCCGATGCTTTGGCTAAACCTAATGCTGTGAGATAGCCACCGTAAGAGCCTCCCCAAAGACCAATTTTAGCACCATCAATATCCTCTCGAGATTTTAGGAATAAACCTGCACCTACTACATCATTATATTCCGAAGCGCCAGTTGCCCCATAGTTTTCAGCTTCTCTGAACTCCATGCCATAACCAATACCCGAACGATAGTTTACAGAAAGCACTATATATCCCTGACTGACCAAATATTGATTTAAGGAGTAGGCTTTGTGATAATATTCTCCATAATTGAACCCTAGCAACATTTGTCTTCTGGAACCTCCGTGAAAGAAGATCGCTGCGGGGTGTTTTTCACCTGCTTTATGATTTTTGGGCAAAAACAGTTGGGCAGGAATTTGCATACCATCAGTGGCAGTAATCATAACGGCTTGTGGAGTCACTAACTGATTACTTGGAAAATCATTTGGAATAAATTCAGGGGCAATATCTTTAATTTTCCCATCCGTTGCAACTACACTTGGGCGAGCGGGAACTTTGGCATCGGAGCGAAGAATCGCTAACTGTCCATCCGAGGTTTGTACAGGTGACCATTCAATTCCTTGTCCAGTCGTAATTTGCTTTGGGGTTCCAGACGCTGTAACTGACCAAATATGTCGGCGGTCAATATCACCCATATTAGAGTTGTAAATGACTGTCTTTTTATCATTTGACAAAAAAGCATATTCCACTTCGCCTTTGTCTGGTGTAAGCAATTTGGCATTTCCTCCATTAGCGCTCACACTGTAAAGATGATGCCAACCATCCCCTTCGTAAGGAAAAATAATCATATTGTCAGAAGTCCAAAATAGGTGATTGTCCGCCACAAGTCCACCAGCAAAGAAGTTACTTCCAACTCCTTTTTGAGCTTTCCAAATCTCTTTTGCTTGTCCAGTCATTAAGTCCACAACTCGAATAGACCAAGGAAGACTTGCTCTTTCTGGGCCGAATATCAGTGCATCTTTGGTAAAAGGAACTCTGATAAAGGCAATAGATTTTCCATCGGGAGACCAAGTTGGGTCAATATCGCCATCTACTCCAGGGTCGATGTACTTGATTTGTTGTGTAACCATATCACAAACCCCAATAAAATTATGGTCACCACGACTACTCACAAAGGCAATTTTGTTACCATCGGGAGACCATCGGATAGAACCTTGCGAACCACGTGAATGGAATAGTTTTTTCGGTGAAATGTTGGCACTATCCAGATTCAATGTCCAAATCTGCCCTCCAGCGATATACGCAAGTGTATTGCCATTGGGAGATACCTTAGGATAAGCACCATTAACAACCTTCTTAAGATTTTTTCCATCTAAATCAATCTTAAAAATCGCTCGCTCTACAGTGCCTTGGACTTCGGCAGGATTGGGAATTTCACCAGCGCTGTTATTGGCTCTTCCTCGAATAAATAGTAAAGATTTACCATTGGGTAAAAAAGTAATACTATTGATTTCTTGACCATTATCACCTTCGTAATTGGTAAGCTTTCGGGGTTTAAAATCGGGTGCTTCTGCAAGAAAAATGTTACGTGAGCCAGTTTGGTTAAAGACCCAAGCAATTTGATTTTTGACAGGAGACGCTTTTAGTTCAGTAGGAAAAGCACTGCTAAGTACTTGTTCCAATGAAAATTGTGCAAAAATAGGACTGACCAATAATAGGCCAAGGAAGGTAAGTAAGACTTTTTTCATGAAATTGAATAGATATGAGTTGATGACTATTCAAGATACGAAAAAGGTGGAAGAAAAACTAAGAAAGGAGGGGGGATGGGGGCAACTGAAAATGATTTTGACTTATAACTTGAGCAGTAATCTATTAGTACAAAATTAATCTTGAAATTATTTAAACCTTGATTCCAATTAGTGGGTGAATTTATTCACCCATGATGAGAAAGTTTAAAGAGCACTCTTATCAATTATACAATATAGATATGCCCGCGTATCAGGATTTTTCCAGAAGCCAATCTTTTCATCAGCTCCGTAGGAGCGAAAGTTTGGTAATAGGGATTATCTCTCTGACCTGTAAAAGGAGCGCCGTAGGTGCGACAGACTTCACGATTGTTGGGTTTCTGTCGCACCTACGGCGCTCAAAAATGGTTTTTCTCAATGATTACTGCTACCAAACTGTCGCTCCTACGGAGCTTTTACAAGAATACTAAACGATTTTGTAGTAATGAGTTATGCGATTACAGCAAGTAAATCGATTGTTGTATCACAGATTTCGAGAGTTTCAGTCATGTCGATCAAATTACATTTTATTTTTACCTTCACTCGACAATCGCCATATCAACAAAGCCACACCCAATATCACAAATGGCAAACTTAAGAGTTGTCCCATGTTTAAGGACATTTTGTTTTCAAATGCAACCTGATTTTCCTTAAAGAACTCTAAAAAGAATCTAGCAGTAAATACCAACATAAGAAATAAGCCAAACATCACTCCAGACTTGCGGAGGAGTTCAGTTTTTTGATAAATAATCCACAAAAAAAGAAAGATACACAGGTAAGTGACAGCCTCATATAATTGTGTTGGGTGACGAGGTATTGTATCATCTTGTAAAAATATAAACCCCCAAGTTCCATTTGTAGGAATACCGTAAATTTCGGAATTCATTAGGTTTCCTAATCTGATAAAAGTGCCTGCTATTGGCGCCGCAATGGCGACTCTATCAAGTACTTGCAATAAAGGAGTTTTAGATTTGATGCAGTAAAAAATGATTGAGAGTAAAACCCCAATAGTACCACCATGGCTAGCCAAACCTTGAAAACCAATGTAGTGATAAGCGCCATCAATTTTCTTAAACGGCAGTATAATTTCCAATGGATGATTTAGGTAGTATTCTGGTTCATAGAACAGGCAATGACCTAATCTTGCCCCCAAGACGGTGCCAAGAACAATATAAATCAGGAGCGTATCTAATTCTTCTATCGATTTACCCTCATGTCGATATATTTTTTTGACTATTAAGAAGGCAATGGTTATCCCAAGTGCAAATAATATTCCATAATACTTGATTGGGAATGTAGGTGTCAACATAAAAATGACAGGGTCGATATTCCAATTAATGATAGGAGGCATGCTATAGGTATAGGTTAAATTTATAATTCTGTAATATTTCACAAGTTACTTTATTACTTTATCTTGAACAAGGCTTCATGCTGTCAAATTAATCCAAAACAGTAGACTTGCACTTGCGAAAAAACCAAATACCACTCAGAGAATCAGCTATTATTCACTAACTTTGCAAATTGAAGTAAAATTACCGAATCTCACCCTTGTTATGGATTCGAAAATATAGGATTGAAATGAAAAGGAAAATTGAAATTCTTGCGCCTGCCAAAAACCTTTATCAAGGTATGGCTGCGGTCAACGCTGGCGCAGACGCAGTATATATGGGAGCGCACCAATTTGGCGCACGTTCAAACGCCACCAACTCGGTGGAGGACGTGGCTGAAATGGTGAAATATGCCCACTTGTTCAAGGCTAAAGTCTTTGTGGTAATCAACACTATTTTGTATGATAATGAGTTAGAAGCTTGTCGTAAATTGATTTATGAATTGTACGATATTGGCGTCGATGCCTTGATTATTCAAGATATGGCTATCATGGAAATGGATTTGCCACCTATCGTTATCCATGCGAGTACGCAGGCAAACAACCGTGATGCCAATCATGTGAAGTTTTTGGCAGATGCAGGGATGAAGCGTGTGGTATTAGCCCGTGAGCTTAACCTCGATCAAATCCAAGAAATTCATAAGGCTACAGATGTTGAATTAGAGTTTTTTGTGGCTGGAGCACTTTGTGTATCATTTAGTGGTAACTGTTACATGAGCGTAGCCAATGGCGAACGTAGTGCCAATCGTGGTTCTTGTGCTCAAAACTGCCGTTTGCCTTACCGTTTGGAAGACGGAACAGGTAAAACCTTGATTGAAAACAGTCACTTATTGTCTATCAAAGATTTGGATTTGAGTGATCAATTACCAAATCTGATTGAAGCAGGTATTTCATCCTTCAAAATTGAAGGACGTTTGAAGGATATTGTTTATGTAAAAAATAATACCTCTTTCCTACGTAAAAAGTTGGATGCTTTCTTAGAAGAAAATGCTGATAGATTTGAAAAAGCTTCTTCTGGTAGAACTTTCTATAACTTCGAACCAGAAATGGATAGAAGCTTCAACCGTGGATATACAGATTATTTCTTGAATAAAAGAAAAGAAAAAATTGGTTCATGGGAAAGTCCAAAATCGAAAGGTCAGTATATCGGAAAAGTACTTGAAATTAAAGCAAACGGTTATATCATTGAGAATTACGAGAAGTTGAATAATGGTGATGGTTTGTATTTCCAAAATGAAGCTGGAGAAGCTGATGGGGCTCAAATCAACATTATTTTTAACAATATTGTTATTCCAAATACTTTCAAACCATTGGCGATTGGTACTGAGATTTACAGAAACTCAGATGCTGAATTCAATAAAATGGTGGAAAAAGAAAACAGTGCTGTTCGTAAAATTGGTTTAAAATTGGAGTTTACCGAAACAGAAACGGGCTTTCAACTATTGGCTATCGACGAAGACGGTCACCAGTCGGTAGGAACGATTGAAGTAGCTAAAGAATTGGCGAAAAGTCAAGATTCGGTGATTCCAAACATTAAAAAGAACTTAGCCAAAACAGGGAATACACCATTTATTGTTGACGAATTGGAAGTAGAGTTTTCAGAAAACTGGTTCTTGCCGATTTCGAAAGTAAACGAAATCAGAAGAGAGGTGTTAGAGCGTTTGGTTGATATTCGTGTGAATGAATATCATAGAGAAGAGCATAAATTAGAAAAAACAACGCATCCTTATCCAGTTGAAAAGCTAGATTTTATGTACAATGTTTCGAATAAAATGGCAAGAACATTTTATCAAAGACATGGCGTTACCGAAATCGAAAAAGCCTTTGAATTGCAATGGGACCCAGGCAAATCTCGTGTAATGACCACTAAGTATTGCGTAAAATATGAGCTAGGAAAATGTGCGAGATACCAACGCCAAACCATGGGCGAAAAATTGGTAGAACCATTAACCCTAAAACACGGCGAAGTAGAATACAAATTGAAATTCAACTGTAAACCATGCGAAATGGAAATTTGGGAAAAAGACGCCGAACTCGAATACGAAGATGAAGACGAACAATTAGGCTATATTGCTAAGTGGTAGAGCATCATTTATTGAGTTGTAGAGACGCAATATTTTGCGTCTAAAGATGAGTCTTAAAGCATCAAAAAAGCTGTCGGAAAATATTTTCTGACAGCTTTTTTGATAAATATTCAATTCAAAATTGAGGGATGCCTATGATTGAGTTAGTTTAGTCCTCAAAGAATGCGTTTTAGAACCAATTCTTCTACTATCAAAATCCTCTTAATTTGCAAGATATCAGCTAGTAACAACCACACAGATGTTATTTCTTTTGTTTTTTTAAATTGAAATAGACAATTGTAAACGCAACACCGATGTAGGTATAAGGTATTTTGTAATTTTCAAGAGTCTGAGAAAAAGTGTAGCCTTTAAAGAGGTTAAAACCTGCCCCAATAAACCAGTCAATTAATACAATTACTAAAAATGTTAAAATTGAATTTGTGTAGAGCTCTTTTTGTTTAAAAATGTTCATTTTTCTGTTTTTATTTAGTTTTTAACGACAATTATTATTACAGTGGGGATTATATTTTTCAAAAGGATTTTAGAAAAATAAGATAAACAACAGCTACTGGTGTTATATACAGTGTTGTTTTGCTCCATAACCTCTGATTCTCGTGGGGCAACCGTCAGCCAAGCATTTGCACAAATGTTAAATAATATTACCATTGTTGAATTTTGCACATATAGCCCAAGTAATGCCAAACATAATGTTAGCTGTAGTTTTCAACAATTCTCTTTTATATAATTCTCAAGAGTATTGATGATCGCTTCTAGTTTTAAATCAAATTTTCCTTTTGACATTTGTATTAAAGCAATAGTGTTTGTGTCGTCATTCCAATTTTGAGGAAATTTGGTCGTTGCCTTAATTTCATAAATAATTCCTTGTCCTTTTTCTCTATTTCCCTCAAACATCGGGTCAGTAATAAAGCACAAGTAGAGACAGATAGCTGAGTTAAATCTATATTGAATCTTCCAATTCTCGTCATCCCACCACTCTTCGCTAAACCCTATTTCTACTATGTTCCAATTTTTGCTAAGTAATGCTTGTTCGATTTGATATTTGTATGACATCCTATTATAAAAAACTATTTAGTTCTTAACCTGCCATACGAATATGGTTTGACAAAACTGCCAGTAAAGAATATATTTTCACAATATAATCAAATTTTTTAAGCGTCTCTCTAGCCAATACAGCGAACACCAAAGGTTTAGATTTTATTAACCTAAGTCAATATTATAGCTAAATCAAATAAAAGGTATCTGAATGTTACCTTGCTAATGATGACGTCTAAGTTTAATTAGAAATCTTTTTTATTGATTATTGCTGTTTTTCTGCAACATGAATATCCCATTATTTTCGCTCCTTAAGTTTTTCCCAAAGCAAATTTTTACTAGTTGAAAAACCTGTCTCATTATCCTCTGACACAATAACCCATAGTTTGGACTTTTTCTCCTCTTCGGTTCTTAGGTCTTGGTATTCATAATGACCAAGTTCGTCTTGCTCTCCTGTTAAGATTATTTTGTCGGTATTTATCCAGTTGATGACTTGTTCGATACAATATTCTAATTCAGGCGAAAAACTATTCAAAAGCGCTGTTTGTTGTTCGGATGTTAGCTCATTCCAAGTTTCTGCAATTGTGTTATTTACTCTTGGAACTTCAACAGCCAGTCCGATCCCTAGTCCTAAATCTTGAAGGAAGTTATAACCGTAACAATATAATTCATAAAACTCCATTAAGATATAGGGGAGTCGTTCAGTCTTTTGCTTCGCTTCATTTAAAAGCTCAAGCATTTTGTATTTCTCAAATTCTTGAAGACCGATATAGTTTTTAAGAAATTTCCAAAGTTCATATTTCGCTCCGCCTTCCCTAAAGTTTATAGCAATCAATTCAAAGTAGCTTTCCGAGTTGAGCAATCTTTCAAGCTCTTTGTCGGAATACAACCATTGTTCAAATTCTCGAAGTGAAAGATCGCCTTTGATTGTCTTAAAAAATTGTTCTTTTATATTTTGAGGTAACGTTGTCATTGTGAGGTTTTGGAACTAAACCCTTTATTTTTATTGTGTCAGTATGCGGTTTCCGTCAATGAATAGGGCTTGTGGCAAGTGGGGGGCAGCGCATCGAAGTTCAAATGTATTACAATAGTTCATTAGAATATCAAATCTTCAATTTAGCACTTCTGCCCTTGTTTTGGCAAACTCATGTTTGAGAATCAAGTTGTATAAATAAACTGTCGTAAAGTCTATCGTACTCGTTATAAGCATATTTTTTTGTTTGGTCGCAATTACAAAATTTCTTATCAAAAGAAACTGGAATTGCGATTTCGGTAAACCATTTGTAAAAATTATTTGTATTCGCAATATCTGCATTACTTATTGCATAAGTAGCAAATAATATACTGTCGTGAAGGATTGACTTTACTGAATGAAAAAGTGTCCTCGAAGCTCCACTTGTGTCGGTGTAAGTGCAGTCAAATTTTGGTGATTTAATTTCAATATTATATTTTTCAAGATTATCCTTTTTCAAAGATTTTTGCAAATACTGTCGCATTGCAAAAAGAGCGGGTCTAAGTTCTTCATCTTTGCAATTAAATTCCCAACTTGGAATTACTCTTTGACAAGTGTTGTAAAGTATAAAGTCTAATATTTCTCTGTCAAATGAATGTATTTTGTCTAAAAATTGAAAAAGGGGTAATGATTTCACGTAGTCAATATCCATGTTGTCGTCTGCATCCCAAATTTCTAATTTTTCTAAAGCAGAGTATATTTCTGTTGTCATATCAAGTGTTTTTCATATATGAAGTAGTCTCGCAAAATTGTCACCAACGATTATATAACCACAATATAATTAAATTTTGTTGCGTGTATTCATGTATAAGTGAAGGTTTTAATTTAATTAACCAAAGTCAATATCATTGGGAAAACATACCAAAGCTCTAAAAACAAAAAAAGCAGGCGAAAACCTGCTCTTCTAAATATCTTTAAGTCGAATGATAATCCCATAAAAGAAACCACAGTAGCGGTTCGTTATGTATTTATTGTTTGGCTTTTAGCCATTACGAAGGCGATGTTATTGGTGGTAATTGTAATTTTTTAGTTACAGTTTTTGAATATGAAACTACCTTTTTTACCATTAATTTTTATGTACAGATTATCACTTATTTTTTCGATTCGAAATTTTTGGTTATTTAACAATGATATTCCTATCTCTTGAATAGGGAATTCAGGCAAATGTTCAACCTCTAAATACTCAATGGTAATATCACCATTTGTAAACTTATTTTTAATTCTTTTACAATTATTTAGTTTTGCAAATTTTCGTAAGTTCTCAATTAATTTCTTGTCTGCAAATAGTTTAATATATCTTACGCTTTCAAACTGTCTTGGGTATTTTTTCCCGTTAGATAAAATACTATTATATTCTTTGAATGACAAGGACTGTCCAATTTGCTTTTTTGTAAACCCCAAATTCTGTAAGTATCCGGATTGGTATTCCAATATTGTCAATTCATTTTTTGAATTTTTGAAGCTTAGTGTTTTATACCAAGGAATTGGCAAACTGTCTAAAATTGTTTCAGTGGTGGAGGTATCAATAGTAAACTTGAGAAACTTTGATTTTCTTATTATTTCATCAAGCATATTAATTTTTCTTGTTTTAAACTCAATGCCCCAGTCGCCAAATTTATCGCCTATATGATTAGCCTTTTGGGGTTGAAAAAATTCGATAGTTGAAGACTCGCCAATCAAATATTTGCCGACGTAAGAATCTGTATTTGTTTCTTGTTGCATCTCCCTACAAAAAAACAAAGTGTCTTTAAGATATTTGCTTTGGTATAATTGCTTGTATGATATACTGTCAATACAAATAAAAAGTGTATTGAAATCTGTTTGTGGAATTGATTTTATCTGTCCAAAGCATACGGACTCTAAAAAAAATAGACTTAAAAATATGTACTGTTTCATATACAACTTCTATTAACGATTATATAACCACAATATAATCAAATTTTGTTGCGTATATACAATAAACGTGGCGTATAAGTGAAGGTTTAGATTTTATTAACCAAAGTAATATTATTGGTAAAACATACTAAAGGGATACAATAAAAAAAAGCAGGCAAAACCTGCTTCTCCAATATGCACTATTTTGCTGAAAGCCCACCGCCGAAAGCTCACAACCCAAATCCCACTGCTACTTCCTTGGCATTTGCTTGATATTGTAGGTTAAAGTCATCATAAAATATCTTGGCAAAAGATTCCCTCTGTTGTAAGTAAGCGTATTTTGAGAGGCAATCAGACGGACAATATTACTGTTTTGATTCAAAATATCATAGGCGCTCAACTTGATGGTGGCTCTTTGGTCTTTCATAAAATTGTAATTAATCGCTGCATTCCATCGTACCGTTGTTTTGTTTGCGCCTGTTAGGTTACTGTTGTATAGGTAAATTACATTGTTTTCGAGAATCAGATTTTTGGTCCAACGGATTACTAAGTTTGTATTGAAATTATGCAGGGTTGCTTTCAAACCTGTAAAGTTTGGACTGGAATAGCTGGTAAAGTTAAAGTCTGGCGAATAAGAGTTATTCCACTCGATTTTGTCTTTATAATAGAAATTTATTCCGTACCAATTCGAGAGCTGATTGGTCGTTTGCCAACTTGTATCAGCATTAAAAATCATTTTACTTCTGTTGATACTATAATATCCTCCAGCTGATAAGGTTAGTTTATTCTTTTCTCCCAGTTTAAAATCCTTGTTGATATTCAAATTCATATACAAATTTCGAGTCCCATCAGCATTCACAGGGGAGGAGGTTTGAATACCTTGTTTATCTATCGTAATATTTTGGATAATATCATTGTCTCTTTGCTGGAAAGACGAATACCACCAAATATTGATGTTTTTGGTTTGGTTATTATAATTATAGCTCAACATCCATTCGGCAGTGGAGGTAGGCAATAGGCGTGGATTCCCTTTGGCTACATAGTAAGGGTTTGAGTTATCGAATACAGGCAATAGATAAGAGTAAGATGGTAAGTTATACGATTTATTATAGGTCAACGTGAGATTATCGAAAGTGATATTGAGGTTGGGATTCAACTTCTGAATATTTCTTTCAATTCCTTCTGTTTCTGCGGAAGTATGCAATTTAGACCGAAGAAGGGTTTCATCAATCCCTGCAATTAAGGTGAGCTTTTTATATTGAAAAGCCAATTTCTGAGCAAAAAATACTTCATGTTGTTGACGCTCGAATGTTCCGCTCAATAATGGATTTAAGACACTGTAAGAATCTCCCAACGGTGATGAATACCATAAATTAGTCGTGTTTTTGACTTGCGTAAAACTGTATCTATTAGTAAAACGCAGTGTGAAATACTTATGGATAGGTTCGTAAAAACTAATTGAAAAACTGCCAAATGTTTGAGGTACTCGTACTTGTCTGAGTTGATTTTGTAAACTGTCATATCTGCTCGGATAGTAATAATTAAGAGTCGAGTTGGTCATGTTATCGCTCGTATTGTTTCCAAGATTGAGGCTTTGTACGATTGACATGAGTCTTTTGCTATTGGTTTTACCTGTTCGCAACAAGTAAAAAGTATGGTTGTAATTGACATTATTCGTGGCATTAGATTGATTAATTGCCCCCATACTTTGCGAACCCAAATAGTTATTTTCACTCGAAATCAACACATTAGGAGCCTCTCTAACCAGTCCTGCGGTATACCCAGCATTGAAGTTGAGCGTGGTTACAGAATCTGTTTTTATCTTGAAACCACCCCCGACACTATGACCGTAGTTTTTGGTGAGAACATTTGTTTGGCGGTGATTGCTTATAATAGTGTCTCCATTATAAAGTTCTGCTAATCTATCTGTACTAATACGGTTACGGACTTCTCCGAAATAATATTGCAGATAAAATGACTTCTTATTACTAGGAGCATGGTTGATATTAAACCCTCCGCCATTGCTTGTGGCGATACCGAAATTGGTGTTTCCCCCAAAATTTACGCCGTTGATATCCACCATACTACCATTCATGCCGTTGTTGATGCGCGTAGAGCTTGAAGTCCGATTGGAGTTGCTTCGTCTCAAACCCCCATTATTCATCAATTCGCTATAACTAAAACCTGGTCGGTTGAGGTTGTTGCTATACCCCAAAACGCTCACTTGTAGGGTATCTCTGAAAATGTTCATAATTCCCCCTAGTTCATATACGTCTTGCGTGCCTCCTCCAGCATAGACTTTTCCGAAGGCACTTTTCTTATAACCTTTTTTCAAAGTAATATTGATCACCTTACCTACATTGCTAGTATTATTATCGCCATTTAGTAGCGCTTGTTCTTTATCATCGACAGCCTGAATCTTGTCAATGGCATTGGCAGGAAGGTTACGAGTGGCCATTTTAGGGTCATCGCCAAAAAATGATTTTCCATCAACTAAAATTTTGTTGACAGGTTTTCCATTCATGGTGATGTTTCCGTCTGCATCTACGCGTACGCCAGGAAGTTTTTTCAATAAATCCTCCACCAAGGCGTTGGGCAAAGTTTTAAATGAATTGGCATTGAACTCAATCGTATCGTTTTTGACAGTAATAGGAGGGCGCTCGGCTGTTACAATTACCTCATCAAGACTTTTACTGGTCATCTGCATCTTGATTACGTCTAATTTGACTGAAGGATTTTGAGACGTCAACGTAAAACTTTGTCGATAGGCTTCATTCCCGACATAGGTTGCCAAAAGGCGTAAGGGAACGTTGATGGGTAGGTTCGAAAACTTAAATTCGCCCGATTCATTACTAATACGATAGGAAACAATAGAGGTGTCTTTTGCCAAAAACACCGTGAGCGTTGCCATTGCTAATGGCTTTTGATCTGAGCCAACTATTTTACCTTGAATAGAACCTGTTTGTGCCAAGGATGCCACAGCGCATAAAAATGAGAGAAGTAGAGGTATGATTTTTTTCATAAAATAAATGATGCTTGATGAATAGATTTGATACAATGACACATCAAATGGTTACATGTTGCATCTGGTGGCGTATTTATGAATAGAATGTTAAGTGCAGATAAAATATTTGAACGAATTGGATCGAAAATTTTGAAAAAAATAGGCTGTTATTTTGAATTTTTGAGGGGGGGGCTTTTTTCGGGTAATGCATAAATAGACTTTGTATGAAAGGAGTAGGTTATGGGGCTTTCATGCAAAATAAATCTATATTTTTTATTTATTCTCTAAAACTGGCTTTTCAAACAAATAGTTTGCTATTGTGTTATTGAAAATGGGGGATAAAACTTCTACTTTCATCCAATGGATTCAAAATGGGCTTTTAAAAAATTGGATAAGGTCAAAAACTTTTATATCTTTTCAAGGATAACCATAATTCAAGCTAAATTTGCTTTAATAGTCCTTAAATCCTTATTTTAAAATCCAAATCAAAGTCCGCCAAGTACATTTTTTTTGAGCCTAAAATTGTAGCCAAGCTTATTTAACGGTTCGGAAAGTTGTGTTATTCCTCTTAACTTTATTTAGATTTGGAATAATCGGCCTTAACATTGATGTTATGACAATAATTTTAAATTTGATTGCTATCGCAATCACTTTAGGGAGTCTAACAAAGGCTTTCACTCGTCCTTACTCTATATCAAAAACTATTTGGGGAGCTACGTCAGCATTGTGGGCTTGGTTTCTCATAATGAAAGTTTGTATCACTACTCATTTGATACAGGAATATCCCATTAGCGGTCTTTTATTGGTGGCTCGTCCTTTCTACATAATTGGTCCATATCTTTTGTATTTGTTTATTGTTACGCAAAGAGCCTACACTTTTACGGTCAAAAATGTCTTTTTTCAGGTACTCCCATTTTTTATAGTTGTTATTGATTTGATTCCGTTTTACACGATGCCATTCGAGCAAAAAATTGAAATTATTAAACATATAGAGGCCAAGGATTTGTTTACGAAAACTTTCGGATGGATACCTTTTGTGTGGATTCCGTATGCGCAAAGTGCACTCGGTCTTATTTATTTGGGCTTAGTTTGGAAATTTGTGGTTAGGACGCAAAATACTTTTACTACCCAAAAACTGGTTCCTCAATGGGACGTTTTTTACGTGGTAGGATTTTTGTTGCTGTATATTTCGAACGGGTATATGTACTTGCTAACAAATGAGTTGTTGAGAGAGGTTGATCAAAATCCGTTTATGGAAAAAGTATCATTAATTCATTCTTTGATGTCCTTCATCTTATTCGGTTCATATTTTATCATAAAAGATAGCTCTTTGAGAGCCACAAAAGAGTCTTTAACCGAAAAATATCCGCTTGAAGAACTCGAAGAATTGGCGAAAATAAGTACCACCAAGGTAGACAAAGAGCCCGACATTGTAAATCTGCAAGATTTTGAGTTGATTAAAATCGCTCTAGAAAAAAGTAAATCTTACCATAACCATAAATTTACAATTTCTGAACTCGCCATGGAAGTTGGCATTCAACCGTATGCAATTTCAAATGCTATCAATACTGTGGCTAAAATGAATTATAATGATTTTATTAATAGCTATAGAATTAAGGCTTTTACTCAAAAAGTAACCTCAAAAGAATATCAAAATTATACCATTGAAGCCATTGCTAATGAATGTGGTTTTAAAAATAAAAGTACTTTTTTTACAGCCTTCAAAAAGCAAACAGGTTTAACACCGAACCAATATCTCAAAAAGCATGATATGGAGTTGAAGGGGGAGGAGTAGCTTTTAAAAGTTTTGCCAATCATGAGTAAATTATGAGTGTTGAGTTATGTTTTTTGTAGTAAATGCTTGTTTGTTAATTGTTTGAAGTGAAAATTCATAAATTGTTGTGTGCTGTAGCCCACATGGTAAACTCTTTCTATGCCAGCAATGGAATTATTGAATTTGTCATATCAATGTCTTTTGAGTCTTAAACCAAAATTCATTATCTTCGTAAAATCTCTTTCCTTGGTAAATTTATACGCAAATTAGTTCACCATTTACTGAAACTCTACTATGAAAGTTCGACCAATTCTACTTCTTTTGACGATTACGTCAGTATCACTGTTTTCTGCATGCAAAAAGAATCTTGAAGACCCGCTTAGTACAAGCTCCAATGTGGAGGTCTGTGGCATAAAAGACCCTGTTAACAATCTAAAATGGCTTTCGGACAAAATGAAAGTGTACACCTTTGGGGATAATGCTGATAAACTTAATGGTGTTGTTTTGTTTGAATACAAAGGTGAAAATGTCATAGAAATTCAATGTTCTACTTGTTCTTCTACCAATACGCATCAATACAGCTGTGATGGAACCTTATATGACTTTAGTAACCCTAGTAATTTTCAAGACTTTTTAATTTCTCGGAAAAAAATAAGTCTCCTCTATGGGACAGAAATTTGGAAGTAGGTTAAGCATCAAGGTATAGCAGAATACGCTGTCTTGAAATCCTGTATCTTAGTTTTACTTCGCTTTGAGGGAGTTTGCTATTGTATTTATGCAAAGAAATTAAGTTTTGATTGTTTAGTCGAAGACTTAATTACCTTTGTAATCATTTTGATACAATAGCAATCTCCCGAATGAAAAATCGCAGTATATTAATTCTTATTCTTGGTTTATTATCAGCCATTGGACCCTTTTCGATTGATACCTACCTCTCTGGTTTTCCGACCATTGCGAAGGATTTGGGCGTAACAGTCGACGAGGTTGCCTATTCTTTGTCTAGTTTCTTTATTGGTATTTCGGTAGGACAGCTAATTTACGGCCCTCTGCTGGATAGATTTGGACGTAAAAAGCCATTGATGATTGGTTTATCCATCTATATGGTAGCCTCATTAGCCTGTGCTACTGCCAACTCTGTGGAGGTGCTTATTGTTGCAAGGTTTTTACAGGCCTTGGGTGCCTGTGTAGGAATGGTGGCGCCTCGTGCTATTGTGCGAGATATATTTCCTGTGGAAGAAACGGCAAAAATATTCTCCTTGCTGATGTTAATTTTGGGTGTATCGCCCATCATTGCACCAAGTGTAGGAAGTTATATGATTACCTTGATGGGTTGGCATAGTGTGTTTTATATGCAGTTTGGCTTGGGAGTAATATTATTTTTGGCCTGTTATTTTGCCTTACCTGAAAGTAAAAAACCAGATGAATCCATTTCATTGAAACCCCGAGCCATTATTTTGTCAATTATTGACATTTTGAAAGTACCACAGTTTTATACCTATGCCTTTGCAGGGGCACTGATTTCGGCTGGGGTATATGCTTATCTATAGGGTTCGCCTTTTGTCTTTATGAAACTTTTGGGGTTTCCGAAAAGGAATATGGATGGATTTTTGGCTTCTTAGCAGGTGGCTTGATTGCGAGTAGTCAAGTGAATAATCTTTTACTGAAAAAATACAGTAGCAGTCAGATAGTACGTGTTTCTTTACGTGTCCAAACGCTGGTTGGGGTGATATTATGTCTGGTAAGTATTTTGGGTTGGCTCAATTTATATACTGCATTGGCTTTAGTCTTTTTATTTTTATGCTGTCAGGGCATTAGTTATCCCAATTCTTCGGCATTGTCTTTATATCCATTTACCAAATCTATCGGTGGTGCGTCGGCATTGTTAGGGGCATTACAAATGTGTTTTGGGTCGTTGGCCGCTGCCGCAGTCAGTATTTTTAGTAACGGAACCAGTATTCCTATGACGGCTGTGATGGCTGGTTGTGCTGTATTGGGACTTACTGTTTTTGCTATAGGGGTTTCTAAATTGAAACATGGATAGTTTCAATTCAAATTATTTAATTGTGAATGTAGAATTGTGAGTTAGGACTGCATAAAAGGTTTCAGTCAATTATTTTTATTATCCTTTGCGAAGTACCGACTCACAATTCATCACTCCAAACTCATCACTCAAAACTCTCTAGCTACTCAGTTTTTGGAGTTGTTGCAGAAACATTCGTTCGTATTTTTCAGCCTCAGGGGCTTTGGCATTTTTGAGGCTTTCAACAATAATTTGCATTTGGAAAAGAGCAATTTGTATATCTTGCTCATTACTAGCTTTTCGATTTTGCCCAAAATAATCCAATAATTGGTTATTGCGATTCATCATCGTATTGGCGATTTCCATAGCGGAGGCATGGTCGCCGATCGTTAAATACAAGCTCACAAACCCTGCCGATACATGGTCGTACGGAATAGATTGGTCGGGCATGATACGTTTGCAATAATCTAAGGTATCTTTTGCTTTTTGGTATTTACCCTCATGAGCAAACTGGCTCGCCAAACGTTGAAAGGATAATCTCCCCATGGTAGTTGGTAATTGATAAAACTCAGAATGATGATATACTTGAGGATTATCAAGATTTTTCCAGACCATTTTTTTTATCAAATTACGCTCCAATACGGCTGTATTTACAATTCCTTCGGTAGCTCCTTCGATTTTAACGGGCATCAATCGATAGGCATAACCTTCCAATTGCATAAACTCCTTCATGTTGAGATAACTCACCTTGCTGAGCGAAGAGGCAAAATAAATCGGTCTTTTCCAGCCATTCGCTGCATTTTGGGCAATGATGTCAAGCTGTACCAATTGCGGTTTCAAAATCCCAGACGTGCCAACCGACCAATTCATTTGATTCGTCAGCAAAGGTTCGACGTCTTTTGGCACAAAACCTGCTTTTTTGATTGCATCCACATTAACTGGAATCGTGAGGTTTTCGCTTGGCAAAATATTAATAGAGCTACCATCTTGCAAAGGCACTTTAATCGCCTGATTATCTTCTTTTACTAGTTTGAGATACTCAATCAAATTGATACCACTTTTTACATTCGGGTTTTCATAAAAAAGAATTTGGTCGTTGATACCTTCTCGTAACAAATCCTCAGAAATTGATACAGGCAAAGCTTCCGACTCGTAGGTTTTTCGCTTCATTTGCTCGATGTACCAATCAGTTCCCAATAGCGAAAGATTACAAACTCGTACATCTGTACGGAAGCCCTCCACCTCTTGCACATACCAAAGCGGGAAAGTATCATTATCACCAGCGGTAAACAAAATGGCATTTTTTTCACAAGAATTTAACAAATTTTTGGCAAAATCTACCTGTTGATAACGATTGCTACGATCGTGGTCGTCATAGTTTTGTTGAATCAAAATTACAGGAATGACCAACGATGCTAAACTGGCTAGTCCAACTGAAAGTACTGCTTGACGAAGCAATTTGTTCGCCCATTCGGTCAATTGTATAACCCCTAATCCAATCCAAATGCAGAAAAAATAGAAGGAGCCAACATAAATATAATCACGTTCACGAGGTTCGGTAGGAGGGGCGTTCAAGAAAATAACTAATCCTATTCCTGTCAATAAAAACATCAAAGTCGTGGTCAAAAAGTCTTTTTCGTTTCTTTTCATCAAAAAGAAAAAGCCAATCAATCCCAAAATTAAAGGTAAACCAAAGTAATTGTTATGTGACTTCCCACGAGCCGAAAGTGCCGAATAAGGGCTTTTACTGGTAAATGAGGCCATTCCCGCATCTTGAATATCGCTATCACGACCGATAAAATTCCACAAAAGATAGCGCATATACATATGCCCCATTTGATGTGAGAACAAATAGCGAAGGTTGTCCCCAAAAGTAGGTTTTTGCCCAGGCGCTAAACCAAGCATTTCGGCGTACTGCTTCGGATACTGTTCCATTGGACTAAAATATACCCTTGGGAAAAGCATTTCTTGTTCTTTAGGGAAAATCAATTTTTGTCGGTAATCATATATCTCATATTTGCCATTCGACATTTTGTATTGAGGCTTGCCACGTTCTACATTTTCAACCTCTGCTGTGTAAACGGGACCATATAACAACGAACGCTCACCGTATTGCTCGCGTTTGAGGTATTTTACAAAATTGAGAATGTTACTAGGGTTATTTTCATTGAGTGGCGTATTGTAATTGGAACGAACCAAGGCCAAAGTGTATGACAAATAGCCAATGAGCACAAAGCATAAAGCCAGCAAACTCACGTTTACATGTACTTTGTTTTTTAGAATCGAATAGCGAATAGCACCAACCAAAGCGCCTAAAAACAATATCAAAAATAGGCTTACCCCAACGCCATAAGGCATACCGAGTCCGTTGGTAAATAATAATTCAAACTGAAAAGCCATTGATGGTATGCCAGGAATAATCAGAGAATTGATAACGCCTAAAATTACCAAACCTACTAATAATGCCAGAAAACCTCCTTTATAACTTGGTTTATGGGTTTTCTTGAAATAATAAAGCAATGCCAAAGCAGGAACAGTCACCAAATTGAGTAAGTGAACCCCAATTGATAAACCTACCAAATAGGCAATGAAAATTAACCATCTGTTCGCAGAAGCTTCATCTTCAATAAGTTCCCATTTGAAGGCTGCCCAAACGACAATCGCAGTGAAAAATGAGGACATAGCGTAAACCTCCGACTCAACTGCCGAAAACCAAAAAGAATCTGAAAAGGCATAAGCTAGAGCACCAATAAAGCCAGCACTTAGGAGTGTAAATGTCTCACCTTGTGTTAAGTCTGAAAAAGGTTTTTGATAGGCTTTTCGACCAATCAGTACGATAGTCCAGTGCATAAACAACACCGTCAGCGCACTCGTCAATACTGATAACATATTAATCCAATAAGCCACTTTGGTGACATCAGCCCCTGAGAATAGGGAGAAAAATCTGCCAAGCAAAAGATACAAAGGCGCCCCGGGTGGGTGAGGTACTTGTAATTTGTAAGCACAAGCGATAAACTCGCCACAGTCCCAAAAGGAGGCCGTAGGTTCTACCGTCATAGCATATACGATAAAGGCAATAAGAAACACTGCCCAACCGATTCCGTTGTTGAGTTGTCGAAATGATGTCATAGTATGTTGGGATTTATAAAAAGTCTTTACTAAGCGCCCAGCCATTGGGCGAGCGCCTCATGTTGCTTCATTATAGGTGAAAATGTTTTGATGTTGAAAAATAGAAATAGAGGATTCTTGTTGTAGCTAGCATGTAAAAGTAATCCTTGACACAAAGGAAAATACATTTTTGTTATGTCCTGAAAATCAGGATTGTATTTAACACTATTTAACTTAAAATCATTTTAACATTTGACTAAACCTTCTGAATTTTTTAGGATTTATTGAAGGATAAAGTAATTAAAGTGCCAAAAAGATTGTACTTAATCAATATTGTTTTTGACGTCTCTAATGAATTTCTGAAATCCGATGGATATGTCCAGATTTGTTGAATTATCTAGCGAACTTTGAGGTTAGCAAAGTATTAGAATCTATCCAGAATAACTTAATTAATTGTTGACTGACAGCTATTCTTACTGGTTGTCAATCATTTTTGAAATCATGAAAAAACATTTTTTTCCCCTGTTCTTAGGTGGACTAGGCATTGGTACTACCGAATTTGTAGTAATGGGGATTTTGCCTGACATTGCCAACAATCTAGGCGTTAGTATCACAGACGCTGCCCATATCATCTCTTCTTATGCAGCGGGTGTAGTGGTTGGTGCACCCTTATTAGTATTGTTAGGAAGCAAGTATCCACCCAAAAAGATGCTTTTGTTCCTGATGGTAATTTTTACCATTTTCAACTCATTGTCAGCTTTAGCTCCTGATGAAACTACCTTGTTGTTCTTCAGGTTTTTAGCAGGTTTGCCTCATGGTGCCTTTTTTGGTATAGGTGCAGTCGTAGCAAGTCGCTTGGCAGATGAAGGCAAACAAGCTCAAGCTATCTCGACCATGTTTGCGGGTCTGACAATCGCTAATTTGTTGTTAGTGCCTATTGGTACTTGGATCGGACATGAATATTTGTGGAGATATACCTTTGCCTTGGTGACTATCATTGGTTTAACCACCTTACTTTTCATTAATCTTTGGTTGCCAGCTTTACCATCAGACCGAAACGAAGGAGAAAGTACGATGGCTCAATTAGAGCTTTTCAAACGTGTAGATGCTTGGCTGGTAATTGTGATTACTTCTATTGGAACAGGAGGCTTGTTTACTTGGATTAGTTATATAGCGCCATTGATGACAGAAGTATCGCATTTCTCCGCAAGTAGCGTTTCTTGGATTATGGTTTTGGCGGGTTTTGGTATGGTTGTAGGAAATATCATCGGTGGCAAGTTAGCGGATAAATTGCCTGCTGTACAAGCTTGTTTGTGGTTATTGGTAGCAATGGCGGTGACATTATTAGGCATCCATTTCTTCTCAGAAAACAAAATCATCTCTTTGATATTGACATTTATCGCAGGCGCATTATCTATCTCATTGGCGGCACCAATCCAAATCTTGATGATTAGTACCTCAAAAGGCGCAGAAATGTTGGGCTCTGCTGCCACGCAGGCGAGTTTCAATATCGGTAACTCATTGGGTGCTTTCTTAGGTGGTTTACCTATAACTTATGGTTTTGGTTACAATACACCCGTTTTGGTAGGCATGGCAATGGCATTAGTGGGGGTATTTTTCTCTTTTGTGTTGAAAAAAAGATTGTCTTATGCGGAATAAGTAGAAAATACAATTAGGTATTAGTGCTGAATTGTCCTTTATCCTTGCCTAAAATAGGTTGCCTTTTTGATTTAGAGAATAGCATTATTGTTGCCAAAAAAGCTCCGTAGGAGCGACAGTTTGGTAGCACTAGTTTTGAAAATAACCTTTTTTTGAGCACCGTAGGTGCGACAGAATTTAACTTAGTTTGAGTTCTGTCGCACCTACGGCGCTCTTTTTATGGGTCAACAAATAACTCAATACTACCAAACTGTCGCTCCTACGGAGCTGAGGGAAATATTGGAAATGTACCTACGATTTTTTTTATAAACAGACCTCATTCTACCAACTAATTGAATCATGTTGAAAATTTACTGAAGGAAAGGCAACCTATTTTAGGCAACAGTCACTAGGCAAAGAGTTTTTAATAACCAAAGACATACTTTTTCCAAAACCCATTGCCGAAAGCCGATACCTGAAAGCCACTTCGTCCAAATCCGATATAGATTTCACTCTAATTTCCTTTCGTTTTTTTATTTTTTTCTATTCGAATCATTAAAAAGCATAATTTTGAAGTGAAAAATGAAAACAAATCGATTGAGGAGGCTATTAGCTTCTTTGATTATTAAAATGAATACCATGTCGGAAATAAAATTAGATAGCATTCCAGAAGCAATTGAAGCTATTCGTAGAGGCGAAATTATTATTGTAGCTGATGACGAAGACCGTGAGAATGAAGGAGATATGATTTGTGCGTCAGAAGCCATTACGCCAGAATTAGCCAACTTTATGATTAAAGAAGGTCGTGGTTTGATGTGTGTAACCTTAACGGAAGATAGATGTGCCGAATTGGGCTTGAACATGATGGTGGGAAATAATACCTCCTCTCACGAAACCCCTTTTACGGTATCGGTAGATTTGCTTGGACATGGTTGTACTACGGGTATTTCAGCGCCAGACCGTGCCAAAACGATTCAGGCATTAGTCGACGAAAATACTAAGCCAGAGGAGTTGGGTCGCCCGGGACATATTTTTCCCTTGAAAGCTAAAACGGAAGGTGTTTTACGTCGTACTGGACATACTGAAGCAGCGATGGATTTTGCTAAATTGGCAGGATTTAAGCCTTCGGGCGTACTCATTGAGGTATTAAATGAGGATGGTACAATGGCTCGTTTGCCAGATTTGAGAAAAATTGCCGATAAGTTTAATCTTAAGTTGGTTACCATCAAAGACTTGGTAGAATATCGTCTGCAAACCGAATCGCTTATCAAAAGAGAAATTGGCGTAGATATGCCAACGGATTGGGGACATTTTGATTTGATTGCTTTTCGTCAAAAAGATACAGGCGACACGCATTTGGCCTTAGTGAAAGGAACTTGGAAAAAGGATGAGCCTGTACTCGTGCGTGTTCACAAGTCAAATGTAGTTGGTGATATTTTCGGTTCAACACTTTGTGATAGTGGTCAACAATTGAAAAATGCTATGCAAGCCGTTGAAAATGAAGGAAAAGGTGTGATTTTGTATATGTTCCAAGATGGTAAGAGTGCCAACTTAATGAGCGATTTGAAAAAATACAAACTTCAGGAAATGGGTGTCAATCAAAGTGCGGAAATTACACCAAACGATGAGAGAGACTATGGAATTGGCGCACAAATTTTGAGAGATTTAGGTATTTCAAAAATCAAATTGCTGACAAATAACCCTAAAAAACGTGCAGCATTATTCGGTTACGGTCTCGAAATTGTGGAGACTGTGACCTTGGGATAATGATTTATTAAGTTGAATTTCAACAGTAGAGACGCAATGATTGCGTCTTAAGCTGAGTAAAATCATCAAAAAAGCGGTCGAAAAACAATTTTCGACCGCTTTTTTGATTCAGTTTCAAAACTGTTCAAAAAATAAGTCCAAGACCAAGTCTTGAACTAGTAATAAGAAATCCATTTTGTATTCCTTTCTTTTTATGTAAATTTAATTCGAAAAACCTTCGCTTTATTTACTTTTTACTTTTGTTTTATTTCGAATCTGAAAGTATAGAATGACATTACAGGTTTTTCTATATTTACTCGTAAATTAGTACAAAAAATATTTTCGTTTTGTTTCTTTTATTTGTTTTTGTTTTCTATTTTTGTTTCAAGATAAACAAAAGAGCAAAATGAAGCTTTAAATTACTTAGACATTTATGCTCCCAAATCAACGTAGAGAAAAGATTTTAGAATTATTAAAAGAAGATGGTTCGGCTAAAGTGGCTGACTTGGCTCGCTTGTTTAAAGTAACAGAGGTGACCATTCGTCAGGATTTAGAGAAACTGGAAGCTGAAGATTTGATTATAAAGGAGCACGGTGGTGCTTATCTCAAAAACGTAGAAGACCAAGTAAAAAGTTTTTCCCTTGTTCATCAAGATAACTTAGATAAGAAAGAGAAAATCGCTGAAAAGTGCCTTGAATACATAGACTCTGGCGATACCATTATCTTAGACTCGGGCAGTACAACAACCGAGATTGCCAAAAAAATTAAACACTCAGGTATAAGAAATCTAACCATTATTACTAATGCTTTGAATATAGCCATGATGCTTGGTGCAGAGCCGAGTATCGAGGTCATTATGACAGGAGGGGAGTTTAAACCACCAACCTTGTCATTGACAGGACAAAAAGCTGCCGATTTTTTCAAAGGCTTGAATGTGCAAAAACTGTTTTTGGCCACGGCTGGAATTTCCCTAAAATCAGGCTTGACTTATCCAAGTATCAGTGATTTAGTCGTGAAAAAAGCTATGATTGATGCCGCCGAGATAACTTATTTGGTAGCAGACAGCACCAAAATTGGTAAAAGCGCTTTGGCAAGCCTAGGCGCATTGAGTTTGATAGATTATATCATCACCGACGACGCCATTGAAGACAAACACAAAGAGGTTTTCAGAGATAATGAAATAGAGGTAATAATTGCCTAGAGAAAAGGCAATAAGGATTAAGTATTATAGCTGACTTGTGAATGTAAATCTTTAATTGTCTGTTTTTTACATTTATAAATCTATTAATCATATTCTTCGTGATTTCTTAGGTATCAGTGCAAAATAAAATTGAGTTGTGAGCATGCGATATAAGTATTTCTCAAGAATCAGTAGAAGTTTTTTCCTAATGCCTACGACTTATAGCCAAAAGCGTTCTAATTCCATTTTATTTTGCATTAAAACTTAGAGCATGTCTAAATTTTATCAATCATTGAAGATTAAAAAATTGTATTTGAATTTCTGAAATCCTGTTGTTTGAGCCGCAGGCGAGGTGGTTCGCCACTCCGATTAGGATTTCTTGACTTTCTTTTGCGGCCGCCGCTGCGGTTACTTTTCTTGTGCCAGACGGGCACGCCTAGTGAAGAAAAGTAAGGAGTGGCGAAGGGAGATTTCGTTTTTTAACAGATACCAAATAAAATTTTCAAACATAATCTTAATTAGCTTCTTTCACAAAGAATTTCTAATTAAAAATATCAGGTATTTGCATTAAAACCATTTTTAATGCCTGATATTCTTTTGCCTCAATATTGTTTAAAAAATATTATTTAAGTATGAAGAGGTCTTAAATCAATAGTATATCTGAGATACAATTTGACTATAATCTTTTGATGATAATTGTATTCTAATAACTGATATACGATTAACGAATAACCGCTTTTACTTATACCTGACTTTATTCAAATTTAACTTGAAATAGGATAGCGATTTATCCATAAAAACCATAAAAATGACACTTGGTGTAATCATTGGAAACAGAGATTTTTTCCCAGACAGTTTAGTCGAAAAAGCAAGAACTGAAATTATTGAGGTATTCAATAGCCTTAAAATTAAGCCTATTTTGTTGGATACTACAGATACAAAATTAGGGGGCGTGGAGACTTTCAGAGAAGCTCAAAAATGTGCGGATTTGTTCAAAGCCCATCGTGATGAGATTGCAGGGATTTTGGTATTACTTCCAAACTTCGGTGATGAAAAAGGAGTGGCAGATACCCTTAAATTAGCCAATCTCAACGTGCCAGTATTGATTCAGGCATACCCTGATGATTTGAGCAAAATGAACGTGGTCAATCGCCGTGACTCATGGTGTGGTAAGATTTCGGTTTGTAATAACCTTTATCAATATGGCATTAAATATACGCTAACCAGTCAGCACGTTTCTGCTCCTTCTGATCCAAACTTCCAAAGAGATTTACTAGATTTTGTGTCGGTATGTCGAGTGGTAAAAGGCTTAAAAAGTGTTCGTATTGGTGCTATTGGTGCTCGCCCTGGTGCATTTAATACAGTTCGTTATTCTGAAAAAATCCTTCAAAGAAACGGCATTACCGTAACGACTTTTGACTTATCAGAAATTTTGGGACGCGCCAACAAATTAACAGGCAACGACGAAAAAGTAAAACAGCATTTGGAATCTATCAACGCTTATGCTTCTAAAGGTAGAACACCAAACGAAGCTATGATTCAGATTGCCAAATTAGACGTGGTATTGAAGGAAATCATGGAAGAAAATGTGCTAGATGCTACGGCAATCCAGTGCTGGACTTCTTTACAACAAAACTACGGTTGCAACGTATGTACGAGCATGAGTATCATGTCTGAAAATATGTTGCCTTCAGCCTGCGAAGTGGATGTAACAGGAACGCTCTCGATGTATGCTATGCAATTGGCTTCAGGCTCACCAAGTGCTTTGGTAGACTGGAATAATAATTATGCCAACGACGAAGACAAATGTGTGTTGTTTCACTGTGGTAACTGGGCAAAATCATTTTTACCAGATATTCAAATTAGTAATGCCCCAATTTTAGGAACTTCGGTAGGAGTCGAAAATACCTATGGTGCCTTGGACGGCCGTACACCTGCTATGCCATTGACATTTGGAAGAATTAGCACCGACGACCCTAAAGGCATCATCAAAGCCTACATTGGCGAAGGCGAATTGACCAATGACCCTTTAGAAACATTTGGTAACCGTGCCGTAGCTCAAATACCTGATTTGCAGGGACTCATGAAATATATTTGCCGTAATGGATTTGAACACCACGTAGTAATGAATGCTTCTAAAACAGCTTCAATTCTAGAAGAAGCACTAGGAAACTACATGGGTTGGGAAATCTACAAGCATTAGAAATAGGTGCTTTAGGCGATGAGCTTAAAAGCAATGTATTCTGAAAACCTTTTCAAGATCAATTTATGAGTAAGCTGAGTTTGATTTTTTCTTTTTTCTTCCTCGCGCAGACGGCTATTGCACAAAGGGCGGTGCCCGTAAAACCCCGTATTCTTGTGAGTACGGATATAGGAGGAACTGACCCAGATGATAATCAGTCTATGATTCACTTACTCATGTACAATGAATTGTTTGATATTGAAGGGCTGCTTTCATCGCCATCTTATGGAGACGGAAGCAAAGAAGAAATACTTCGTACGATAGACCTTTACGAAAAAGATTTACCAAAACTCAAAAAACATAAACCTAATCTGGCAACCCCAGCATATTTACGCTCGGTGGTAAAACAAGGACGACATGGAGCTGCGCCGTATAAAGGCTACGTTACCGCAACAGAAGGTTCGAACTGGATTATTAAATGCGCACAGAAAAAAAGCAATAGACCTCTATGGGTTTTGGTTTGGGGAGGTTTGGAGGACTTAGCACAGGCATTACACGATAAACCAGAAATTCAAAATAAGATAAAAGTATTTTTTATTGGTGGACCCAATAAGAAGTGGAGTGCCAATAGCTATGCTTACATTGCTAAAAACTTTCCGAATCTTTGGTTTATTGAATCAAATGCGTCTTACTACGGCTTTTTCTCTGATAATGTTCCTGATAGTTTGAGTAATAAAAACTACTACAAAAACTTCATTCATGAAGCAGGATTTTTGGGAAAAGATTATAAAGCTAACCGTTACAAAGGTGTTCTTAAAATGGGAGATACCCCTTCATTGTTATACATGATGGATGGTAATCCCAACAATCCCATGAGAGAAAACTGGGGTGGTAGTTATGTGAAATTTAAGCATAGTCCAAGAGTACTATTTAACGGTAATACATCGATTAGGGATACAGTAACCGTATTTTCTATTGTTGAATTTATGTTTAAAGGACCTGTCGTTAATATTCCTCCTGATTCTGCTTGTCTGACTATGTCGGTAAAGTCTGAAATTGGTGAACAAAAATGGAACGGTTTTTACCTTGGAAACGGAAACTATGTGGTAAGATATTGCCCAAAACGTACGGAGACGTTAAGCTACAAGGTAACATCAAATATCAGTGGATTTAAAGAGCAAAACGGCACATTTGTAGTAAATAATATATGGCCAGGAAAACCTCATAATACTGACTATCAGTTAGGGGCAAATTGGTACACAGATAGGTCAAACCCTGAATTGTACGATGATATTTGGCAGGGCGGTAAAACCGTTCTCAAATGGCGTAATAATGTATTGCTAGATTGGGCTAAACGCTGGAGTTGGCTTCGGTAAGTATTAGTGCTGAATTATGAGTTGTGAATTGTGAATGTAAAATTTTAATTATCAATTCTTTACATTATAAATTGATTAAATCTTATTCTGCACGATTACTTAAGTTAGTGGGCAAAATAAAATTTAATTTTGAGCTTTCGGCTTTCGGCGGTGGGCTTTGGGAAAAATGTATGTATGTGGTCTTTAAAAATATTTTAACACTCTTTGCCTTATGCCTGTTGCCTTGTCCCTAAGATAATAAAATTTAATTTTTGAGCATACGGCTGTAAGCTTTGGGCAATCGGCAAAAAAATATCCATCGTCAATAAAAAACATTTTAACTCTCTTTCCCTTATGCCTGTTGCCTGTTCCTCTAACACATAAATTGAATTTAACTATAAGGCTATCAGGAAAAGTATTCTAATAACAGATATACTGTCAACTTATAAATTTTTAAGACTGCCAAGATTAAACGATATTCATTTCAAGAAGCTCAAACACTATGAACATTAAAGAATTAGAAGAGAAATCTAAAGTATATCGCAAAAAGATTCTCAAATATATCTACAATGCGAAGGCAGGACACACAGGAGGAAGCCTCTCGATTATTGACATTTTGAATGTGCTTTATAACAAGGTATTGAATGTTTCTCCTGAAAATTTTAATACACCTGAAAAAGATATTTATATCCAAAGTAAGGGTCATTGTGTGGAGGCTTTGTATGTTGTTTTAGCCGACAAAGGCTTTTTCCCTGAAGATGATTTATTGACGCTTTGTCAGTATCAATCGCCTTACATTGGTCACCCAACTAGGAAAATCAAGGGAATGGAGCAAAATACGGGCGGTCTTGGACATGGGTTATCTATTTGTTGCGGGAGTGCATTAGCAGCCCAAAAAGACCAATCAGACGTAAAAGTTTACACCGTTTTGGGCGATGGCGAAATGGCAGAAGGCTCAAACTGGGAGGCATTTATGTTTGCAGCACATTACAAACTCGATAACCTGTGTGCTATTTTGGATTATAACAAACTCCAAATTACCGCACCCAATGCCGAAGTTATGGGCTTGGAACCACTTGACAAGAAATTAGAAGCGTTTGGCTGGGCAGTTCGTCATGTAGACGGCAATGACGTAGAAGCCTTGGTGAATACCTTTGATGCACTTCCCTTTGAGTCAGGAAAACCTTCCTTTATCATTGCACATACGACCAAAGGAAAGGGCGTGAGTTATATGGAAAATGTCTTGAAATGGCATCATGGCGTACCAACTGCCGAGCAATACGAGTTAGCCTTGGCGGAAATAGACAGTTAGTTGACGTATAGTAGAAGGAGTTAATGAGGCAGTTTCAACTATTGCAGATGTGGGATTTCTGATTTCGGAATAAAGTGTGTATGCCTTTATTGCTTGCAAAATATGAGCCCCAAAGTAGCTGTGCTTCCGAAATACAATATTGGAAATCCGAAATAGTTAACGAACTCACCATTCAAAATATCAAACACATAATAAGAAAATTTATGGGTCAAGAAATCACCAATATTCCGAAAGGAGTAGGGCTTGCCAATTTGGAGGTCTTCGCTTCAACCTTGGAATCGCTCGCCCAAACAGATAAAACCGTTTTTGCCGTTACCAGTGACTCAAGAGGCTCAGGTAAGTTAGTGGGATTTGGGCAAAAGCTTCCAGCACAAATTGTAGAAGTGGGTATTGCAGAACAAAACCTAGTTGGCGTTGCCACAGGTTTGGCGAGTATGCGTAAGAAGGTTTTTGCTGTTTCGCCAGCTTGTTTTTTGACAGCTAGAGCCTTAGAGCAAATCAAAAATGACGTTTGCTATTCTGATAATCCAGTCAAACTTATTGGTATTTCAGCAGGCGTAAGTTATGGCGCTTTGGGTAGTACACACCACAGTTTGCACGACTATGCGGTATTGAGAGCCATCAACAATATTACGATTATTGCACCAGCAGATAATTTCGAAACTGCGGAAGCAATTCGCCAAGCGGCTGCTATGGATTCGCCTGTTTATCTTCGTTTTGGAAAAAAGAATATGCCCGAAAAAATCGAAGAGGTTGAGCATGCGACCAGCTTCGAAGTGGGCAAAGGGCGTGTAGTAAAAGAGGGTTCAGATTTGACATTTATTGCTACTGGCGAAGCTGTTTGGCCATGTTTGCAAGCCGCTCAAAAGTTGGCTGAGGAGCATCAAATTTCGGCTACAGTGGTAAGTATGCATACCATTAAACCTCTAGATCAGAGACTGATTTTGCAATTAGCTTCTCAGAATACGCCAATAATTACCGTAGAGGAACATTCGGTATACGGCGGACTCGGCGAGGCTGTAGGTTCGGTGCTTTTACAAAATGGTTGCCATAATAAGTTCAAAATCGTAGGCTTACCAGATGAGCATACCGTTTCGGGTTCGCAAGGGGAGATTTTTGAACATTATGGAATTTCAGCAAAAGGATTGTCACAATCAGCTTTAAACATTTTAGGCTAATATGAAAAAATATATCCTCATAACGACATCGCTGATTTTAGGAGTTTTTCTGGTAAGTGCTTGTTCAAAAAGCCAGTCGAATGAAAAGAAAAAAGTAGCAGTAGTTATCTCTACGCTCAACAATCCTTGGTTTGTAATCTTAGCAGAATCTGCCGCCGAAAATGCCAGAAAGTTAGGTTATGAAGCCAAAATATTTGATTCTCAGAATAGTCCAGCCGTAGAGTCAGACAATTTTGAAAACCTTATTTCTTCTGAATTCGATGCGATTCTTTTCAACCCAACTGATGCCGATGGGTCGGTTTCCAACGTGCTTCGTGCCAAGGCTGCTGGTATTCCTGTATTTTGTATGGACCGTGAAATCAATAACGATGACGCTGCTACCAGCCAAATTTTGTCAGATAACTATTCTGGTTGTGTCGAGGTAGGCATTGAGTTTGTAAAAGCCTTGAAAGAGAAAGGTACGTATGTCGAGATACTGGGTATGGTGGGAGACAACAATACTTGGGCACGCTCAAAAGGTTTTCATTCGGTGGTTGATAAATTTCCTAACCTCAAAATGGTCGCTCAACAAAGTGGTGATTTTGACCGTAACAAAGCCATGGAGGTTCTGGAAACCATCATGCAAGCACATCCCAATATTGACGCAGTTTTCTGTGGTAATGATGCCATGGCGCTAGGAGCTTATCAGGCATTGCAAGCCGCTGGTAAAACCAAGGTAAAAGTATTTGGGTTTGATGGTGCTTCGGAAGTTATCGAAAAGATTAAGGAAGGGAAAATCGTCGCAACAGGTATGCAGTATCCAAAAATTATGGCAAAAACTGCTGCTCAATATGCCGACGAGTATATCAAAGGCAGGCGAGACTTTCCACAAAGAGTACCTGTAGAAGTAGAACTTGTGAATAGTGCCAATGCGAAAAATTACGTTACTATGCCATAGGCTATTAGCAGTAGGCATTAGGCTATCACAATGATTCCACTATTTTATATGAAATACTTTGATTGACTATCCTAAGGAATAAAGTTCACAGCCTAAAGCTTGTAAATTTAGCTTGATTTTATCCCCACAACACAATTTGTGTTCAAAATAAAGTTGACTCAAATTTGAATGTAATAAATTGATATTTATAGTGTTGTGTTATTGTTCTGGTCTTAATGTTGGACAAAATGATTAATCAGTAAATCAGCATTCAAACTGAATCGAGGCATAAAACCAAAGTATCGTGACAAATGCCTTTTCTCTAAAGAAACTTATAACTATGAAAAAAATTATCATTTCCTCTGTCTTGGCAGTTGTGGCTATCTACAACTCCATCTACATAGAAAGTTTAGATGATTTGAAGCAAAAAAAGGAATCTAACTTTGATTTTGCCAAATATTCGCAAGACTTATATCAACAAATTCTTTCCAAATCGCAAGCTGTGGAGTTATCACAGTTATTATCGTCTTTTGCCGCAAAAGACCATGCGAGCGTAGTCAAATATGGCAATAGGTTAGGAATAGGAAGTTCGGCATATTATTTGGTCAAATGCCAAGCCAAAATTTTGGAGGTTCAGGGAGATAGGTTGAAAGTATTGGCATCAGGTAATAGACCTTTAGAAATAGATACAAAATTCATTTTTGGGAATGCCATTCGTGATGCTTCGGGGTTGGTAAAATTAACCGATTTCAAAACTACGGCTGAGTTTAACAAGATTTCGGAAAGCTTGAATACGATTATTCGTGAAAAGGCCATTCCTGACGAAATCAAAACGGTGAAAGTAGGTGATACCATTGATTTAGTTGGCGCGGTAAAGCTGGGAGAAAAGCAAGAAGATTTGCTTAATTTGAGCGTATTGCCTATCAAAATTTCTAAAATATAAGCGTTTCCTCAAAATCATTCGCACGTGCTACAAGCAGTCAATATTTCAAAATCATTCCCTGGTGTGAAAGCATTGAAGGGCGTAAACTTGAATTTTTATCCTGCCAAAGTCAACGCCATTTTAGGAGAAAATGGGGCAGGGAAGTCAACCCTCTTGAAAATCCTTACAGGCGTATATCCCGATTACGAAGGCGAAATACATTTGAATGGACAAATTGTAAAATTTAATCATATCAAAGATGCTCAAAAAGCTGGAATTTCGATTATTCATCAAGAACTAAACTTAATTCCAACATTGACCATTGCTGAGAATATTTTTTTAGGTCAAGAAATAGAAAATCAGTGGGGAATGCTCGATTATTCGGGTATGAAAAAAGTTACGAATCAATTACTTCAAAGATTAGAACTGAAGCTTTCACCTGATACTTTGGTACAAAACTTAAAGGTTGGCGAACAACAACTCATCGAAATTGCCAAGGCTTTATTGATAGATGCTCAGGTGATTTTGATGGACGAACCCACTTCGGCGCTGACTAAAGCTGAGATTGATAACCTCCATCGTATCATTGCTGAACTCAAAAAGGAAGGCAAAACGATTGTCTATATTTCGCACAAAATGGAAGAGTTGTTTCGTATTGCCGAAAAATATACCGTTATGCGTGATGGCTGTAGCGTAGCTGAAGGCGATATGTCAGATACCACAGAGCAGGCATTGATTCGACAAATGGTGGGTCGTGAGGTGACGATTGAAAAAAAAGCTAAAACTCAAATCTCACAAGATGTAATCTTAAATATTCAAAATTTTACCCTTCCTCATCCTAAACTCAAGAATCGTAACTTATTAGACGAAATTTCATTAACTCTTCACCAAGGCGAAATCTTAGGGATTTTTGGGTTGATGGGCGCTGGACGTACCGAATTGCTTGAAAGTATTTTTGGACTAAATAGTAAAGTCCTGAAAGGTTCGATGGTCGTACATCAAAAGCCGGTAAAGATTCAATCGCCCAAGGACGCTATTGCTAATGGGATAGCTTTTGTAACGGAGGACCGCAAAACAGAAGGCTTAGTCTTGGGAATGAATATCGCCTCCAATATTTCACTTACTACACTGGCTAGCGACAAATTGCTTGATACTCGACAAGAGCAACAAAATGCGCAAAGCTATATCGATTCGTTGGCAATCAAAACTCCTTCTTCACAACAGCTTTGTTTGAATTTAAGTGGAGGAAATCAACAAAAGGTGGTTCTTGCCAAATGGCTGGCGACCAACCCTAGTATTTTGATGCTCGACGAACCCACCAGAGGAATTGATATTAATGCCAAAAACGAGATTTATGAATTAATCAAAAAACTTTCGCAAGAAGGAAAAAGCTTTATTGTAGTCTCTTCTGAGATTCCTGAACTACTAGCTTTAGCCGATCGATTTTTGGTTATGTCTGGCGGACGTATTACTGCTGAGTTGAGTGCAGAGGAGGCCAACGAAGATAAATTGTTGAAGGCTGCAATTTTATAAATTATCTTATTCGATTCTTTTTCAAATAGTTATAAACATACAATGCACAAAGAACTATTAAAAAAATCACAATCACTGATTGCACTTCTGTTGCTCTGTATTGTCATAAGTATTCTTTCAGATAAATTTCTTTCTGCCAATAATATCTGGAATGTACTTCGTCAGATTTCGGTAAATGTCTGTATTTCCACAGGTATGACCTTGGTTGTCTTGATGGCAGGAATCGACTTGTCGGTTGGTTCTGTATTGGCGTTTACTTCGGTGATTTGTGCAGGTTTGCTCAAAGACGGAATCACGATTGGAGCACTGAATATTCATGTGGGTTTTACCATTTTTGGCGGTATTTTGGCCGCTATTATTGTAGGCTTATTGATTGGACTTTTCAATGGCTTTGTGATTACCAAATTCTCTTTGCCACCCTTTGTGGCAACGCTTGCGATGCTCACAATAGCCCGTGGTGCAACTATGCTTTATACCCAAGGGATTCCTATTTCTAACCTAGGTCCCAAATTTGAATATATTGGTTCTGGTTGGTTGATTGGTATTCCTGTACCTGTCTGGATTTCGATTTTACTGGTATTATTGGTGGTATTTATCAGTCAGAAAACTGCCTTCGGACGTCATATCTATGCGATTGGTGGAAATGAAAAAGCAGCTTTTCTGTCTGGAATCAATATACAAGTTACCAAGCTTATCGTGTATGGCATTTCAGGAATGATGGCGGCAGTGGGAGGAATCATGGTTACTTCTCGACTCAATTCGGCTCAGCCAAACGCAGGTGCAAGTTACGAACTCGACTCTATTGCAGCAGTAGTAATTGGGGGAACTTCGTTATCAGGAGGTATTGGTACTGTGACTGGCACTGTGATTGGCGCAGCGATTATTGGGGTGCTCAACAACGGCTTGGTGCTATTGAATGTATCCCCGTTTTGGCAACAAGTAGTAAAAGGTTTGGTGATTTTATTAGCCGTAATTATTGACCGTAAGAGTAAAAAATAATGAAATATATTTTAGCCATTGACCAAGGTACAAGCAGTACTAAATCTATCATTTTTGATAACCAAGGAAAAGTTGTCAGTAAAGGTCATGCCGATTTACATACCAATTATTTCGATAATGGTTTTGTGGAACAAGATCCAGAAGAGATTTTTCAAAATGTATTAACTTCTGTGAGCCTGTGCTTGGAGGATTTTCAGCACAAAGGATATAATCCCAAGGATATTGCTTCGTGCGGCATTAGTAATCAGCGAGAAACTTTTGTGCTTTGGGACAAAACTGGAAAAGCACTTTCGCCAGCCGTGGTTTGGGCTTGCAAAAGGTCTACGCAAGTATGTGAAAACTTGATTCATCAAGGGCAAAATGAGTTGATAAAACAACATACGGGCTTGATTATCGACCCGTATTTTTCAGGGACTAAATTACTGTGGTTGTTGGAAAACAACCCTGATTTAAAAACTCAACTTGATAATAGAGAGGTTTATTTTGGTACGGTGGATTGCTGGCTTTTGTACAAGCTTACTGAAGGTAAATCTTTTAAAACTGACCATACCAATGCGCATAGAACCCTTTTGCTCAATATTCATTCTTTGACTTGGGATAAAGAAATCTTAGCGCTTTGGGGACTTGAAAAACTTCATTTGCCCGAGGTATATCCTTCCTCTCATGATTATGGACATTGGACCTACTCTGACGATAAATCTGCTGTAGGAGTTTTGGCACAAAGTCAATTGCCTATTACTGCCCTTATTGGTGATTCACATGCGGCTACTTTTGGAGAAGGCTGTTTCGAAAAAGGAACCGCCAAGGCAACTTTAGGAACAGGCTGTTCGATTATGTCCAATATTGGCAATGAACCCTTGATTTCTTCTAATGGTATGCTAACTACTGTTTGTTGGAGCGTAGAGGGGAGGATAGATTATGCCTTTGAAGGAGCAATCGTATCATGCGGCTCAACGATTGAGTGGCTGAAAAACGAAATGAAATTTTTTACACATCCTTCCGAAACCGAAGATTTAGCTCAAAAAGTAAAAGATAATGCAGGGGTATATCTGATTCCTGCCTTTAGTGGCTTAGGTGCACCACATTGGCAAATGAGTCGAAAAGCGTCTATTCAAGGGATTTCTTTTGGCACTAATATCAATCATATTGTACGTGCAGCCTTAGAGAGTATTCCTTTCCAAATAAAGGATGTTCTGGATGCTATGAGTAAAGATATGGGCAAAGATTTTACATCGATTTCGATTAATGGCGGGATCAGTCATAATAAATTTGTCACTACCTTTTTGGCTGATTTACTGGGTTTTTCCATCAAAAAACAAGCAAATCATGATATCTCGGCATTAGGTGCTGCGTATTTAGCAGGTCTTAAAAGCGGTGTTTATCAGAGCCTTGATGCTTTGTCAGAACTTTGTAAAGCCAATTTTACCAGCATCGAACCTGCTGACAACACCCATGTGAAGGCCTATTATGAAGGTTGGCAAAAAGCCTTAAATGGTTAAGAGATAAATAGGAAAAGGTTATTGGTTAACAGTATATTGCTTATTGTAAGATATTCATAATCAAAAGGTTATAGTCAATTTTTACCTTAGTTATACTATTAGTTTAATCTTTCCTACTACCTAAATGCTACTGAGTATCATTATTAGTACTACATTTTTCATCAGCTCCGTAGGTGCGAAAGACTTCAAGATAGTAAGAAGGCTTTCTGTTGTTCCTACGGAGCTTTTACAATTATTTTGTAAAAAACAAAGGTATTTTACTTTACTTCCGAAATCAGAAATCCCAAATCCGCAATTCAGCACTACTTCTTGATACTATCTTCTATTTAAGTCTATCTTTCTTATAGGATAATGCTTTTTTATTACACGTATATTCATTTTAAATGGTCATTAATCTAAATTTCTATTGAGATTTTTTCTAAGAATCAATCAATAGCAGAGTGCTTTAACCTCTTAGTATTTTGTTTTTTGAAAATTCTCTCAGAAAAAACTGGCTTAAAAGCTTTACTTTTTTAAATAGTCCCATAGTTTTGTAAATCGAATTTATGAGAACTAATCATTAATAATTCTATTTAAACCCATCAAAAGCGCGCCAATACATAGCGATATAGAACTTTTTTCACTTCTTCAAGAAGGAAAGTCAATGGCCTTTGACGAAATATATGAACGTTATTGGTCCAAATTATACGCTTATGCCTACAATCGTTTGCGTGACAAAGAAACCTGTGAAGAAATTATCCAAGAAGTATTCGTGAGTTTGTGGGCCAATCGCAAAACGACCAAAATCGAAAGTTCTGTTTCGGGTTATCTCTATCAAGCCGTCAAATTCCAAATGCTGAATTTTATGAAGTCGGCGGAAGTCAGAAATAACTATTTGGCGCAATTTTCCCATTTTCGAGATCAACTTTTCGATGATTCCAATAATGAGAGTATTGCCTTCAACGAACTTCGCATGATGCTGGAAAAAAGCATGAGCGACTTACCCGAAAAATGCCAAGAAGTATTTCGCATGAGTCGTGTGCAACATTTGAGCATTCAAGAAATTGCCCAACAATTGAATATTTCGCACAAAACTGTCGAAAACCATTTGACAAAAGCCCTCAAACATCTTCGTGAAGATTTAGGAGATTTTCTGATTTTGATGGTTGTGTTGGGATTAATGAGATAAGAGTATATTGTTTTTCTTCAAATATGCCATATCAATCACATTCCCAAAAGCATTGGGACTCTATTAGAAAAATCATATTATATAAAAAGTCACTCATTCGCTCAATCAATAATCACTCAATACCTAAGCGTTTCTACTCAAAAATAAGTTTTTATTAAATTTTTTTGTTTTGGAGTAGGTGTAATTCCATTGTCAATTTACTTCACTAGTAGAAAGGGGTAAAATCATATTTGGTGTTTTTCGAAAATGTCCAAATATTCTTTGATTCCTTTTGTAGACTATCATAAAAATATGCAAGACCGTAAATTATTAATTCTGTTTGAAAAATATCAGCAAGGAAAGTGTTCGCCTGCTGAGAAAATCTTGATTGAACAATGGTTAGATTCATTGACCGAAAAGACCGATGAATCGCTAGAAAAGGAAATCGCTAAAGTAGGTGCTTTGAAGAGTAAAATGTATCAACAAATTCAAGCACGTTTGAGCGAGGAAACCCCTGCTAGAATAATACCATTTGGATTCAATAAGATTGCCAGAATTGCCGCGTCTGTCTTGTTGGTATTGGGAGGAATATTTGCTTTGAGCCCAATGGGTTATGATACGTTTGATTTAAAGAATGAAACTTTTCAAGCCTTTTCGGTTGGTAAAACAAAAAAGGTGATTTTAGAAGATGGCAGTATTATTTGGCTAAAGGGGAACAGTTCATTGACATACCCTGAACATTTTGTGAATGCTACCCGTGAAGTAAATTTGATTGGAGAGGCGCTATTTGAGGTTGCCAAAGATGCAAGTCATCCTTTTGTTGTTCATTCCAATGGGATGAATACTAGGGTATTAGGTACAAGTTTTAATATTCGACCAGTTGGAAACCATATCGAGGTGGTAGTATTTACTGGCAAAGTAGCAGTTTCTTTGGCAAATGGTAGTAAGCATACGTTGGTACTTCCATCGGGAAAGGCCATTTGTATGCCACAAGAAAAAGAAATTAAGGCAGCAACCGCTGAAAATGCCGCTTCGTATTTGCTTAATACTGAGTATAATATGAGTTTTGAAGATGCTCGAATGTCGGATGTAATAGAAAAAATCTCGACCAAGTTTGATGTAGAATTTGAGCTTACCAACAACACGATAGGAAACTGTTTAATCACCGCAGATTTTACAGACCAGTCATTGGATAAAACCATGACGATTCTTTGTCAAATTATGAATGGCAGTTATGTGATTGAGGGGAACAAAGTTTTTTTGAAAGCTGAGGGGTGCAGATAGATTGAGGAGTTTTGTTTATATAATCGTCATGCTATTAATCAACGACTTTTTAATACAAAAGCGCTAATATTTGAAAAAATAGATTCACAATTCACAACGAGTACTGTACGATGGATTAAGTTTTGTTTTTAAAATAAAATTGCCACTACTGCAAAAATGCTCAGGAAATGAATGTTTCGGAACATCATAAATCCTTCGTAAAGTACTAATTCACAACTCATAATTCATACTTGAAGATTAATCAATCATTAGACTAGTTCCAGTAGTCAACATGAGTAAGTGTCATTCAGGTGTTTGGATTGTTTCATTGCATTTTTTTAACAGTTTTAAACTATTAAAAAAAATGAGTCCAAGACTAAGTCTTGAACTAGTAAAGTGCAAAATAAGATTGAATTTGATAGGTTCAGTGCTGTTAGCCAAAGCATTAGGAAGAAATGTTTCTTTGAACTCATAAGAAATATTTTTGCCGAGAGCCCATAGCTAAAAGCCTAAAGCCAGATACTTGAATTTCATTCAGCACTAAAATTTTTATCACTCTAAAAATTAAATATCCTTAACTAATTCGTCAACCCTTAAAGCCAAAACGTCAAATGAAAAAAATCCAAGCATAAAAAAAGACAAGAGTGGTTCCAGCACTCTTGCCCTCGAATTTATTTGTTTCGTCACACCGCTCGGCAGCGGTGGCGAGAAAATATTGTCTTATCCCTCCATTTCAAAAAAGAATAAAACCCAATCAAAGGTATGACAGAAAATTATCGAATCAAAGAATTAATCCTTCGAATTATGCGGTTTACGATGTGTCAGGCCATCATAATTATGGTGTTCACAGGAATTATTCACGCCCATGTAAATCTTGCACAAGGTATTCTAAATCAGAATATTGCTGTCAAGGTAGAGAACGTGAAATTAAAGGCTGCTTTAACGCAACTAGAGAAAGAAGCGAAAGTAAAGTTTGTATATAGCAGTAGCCAAATCAATATCAATCAAATTGTTTCTATTAACTCTTCAAAAGAAACTTTAGGGAGTGCTTTGGAGGTACTTTTGAAACCTCTTGGTATTAAATTTTCGGTGCAAGACAATCGTATGATTATTTTGTCGAAGGTGGTAGACAACAATTTGAATCTTTTAAAGGCAAACGGTTTGCCCAACGCCCAAGCCGAAAGTAGCCAAGGAGAGGAAGTTACAGGAACCGTGGTAGCTGCCGAATCTGGTGAGCCACTTATTGGGGTTTCTGTAACGGCCAAGGGTACTCCTTTTGGTACAATTACTGACGAAAAAGGTAGATTTAGAGTCGTGGCGAAAAAAGGCTATGTGCTACTATTTACCTATGTTGGTTATGAATCGTATAGTGTTACCGTTGGAAGTGCAACGAATCTCAAAATTTCGTTGAAACAAGCACTTCGTTCATTAGACGAGGTAGTAGTAATTGGCTACGGTACTTCTTCCAAAAGAATCAATACTGGTTCGGTAACGTCGATTACTTCGGCTGAAATCGGAAAACAGCCAGTATCAAACGTATTAGCTGCTTTGCCAGGTCGTATTGCTGGCGCTCAAATTGCTCAAAACAATGGTTTGCCGGGGAGTGCTGTCCAAATTCAAATCCGTGGTCAGGGGTCATTGTCATCAGGAACAATTCCTTTGTACGTGATTGATGGTGTGCCGTTTACCAATTTTAATGGTGGTAGCCCCGCGACTGATAACCTTAATGCTTTTGGTATTTCAGGTGCAAATGGGGGTGTAAGCCCATTTAGCATGATTAATCCGAACGATATTGAGCGAATTGATATTTTGAAAGATGCCGATGCAACCGCTATTTATGGTTCTCGTGGTGCCAATGGCGTAGTGTTGATTACGACAAAAAGAGGACAGTCTGGTAAAACAAAATTTGATGTGAACGCTTCAACTGGTTTTACAGAATTGAACCGCTTTATTCCAATGCTAAGTCCAGATCAATATTATGATTTAAGAACACAGGCCTTCAAAAACGATGGTATTACCCCCAATACAAGTAATGCTCCAGATTTAACCTTATGGGATAAAACGAAAACTACCGACTGGCAGAAGTACTTCTTGGGAGGTACAGGTAAAGTAAGTGATGTACAAACGTCATTGTCTGGTGGTGATGCATTTACCAAATTTATGTTCAATTTGGGATATCGTAACGAAACTACGATTTTCCCGGGAGATTACTCAAGTACACGTTTTTCGAGTAGATTAAATCTAGATCATAGTACGAGAAATAAGAAATTGAATTTTACATTAGCCCTAAGTTATTCTAAGGATAAAACCGATTTGCCACAAAGTGATTTGACCTCGGTATACAATTTGCCTCCAAATTTACCGCTGTATGATGCGAATGGGAAATTGTTTTGGTCGAACAACTTCACCAATCCACTCTCAACACTATTTCGTCAGAACAATGCCAATACGTCTAATTTGATTAGCAATGCAACCGTTCGTTATAATGTTACAAAAGGATTAAACTTAAAGGCAAATTTTGGATATACTGTTACTGATTTGGAGCAGAAAAACTTGACGCCTGCATCCGTGTTGAACCCAGCTTCGAACCCGACAAGTACGTTAAACTTTGCCGATACTAGGGCTCAAAATTATATTGTTGAACCAACAGCAGAGTATGTTAAAGAAATTGGCAAAGGCAAACTTTTGGCAGTAGTGGGAGCAAGCTGGCAACATAATACTTCAAATGGGTTTTCGATGACTGCTACGAACTATAGTACAGAGGCGTTGTTGAATACCCTTTCGGGCGCGGGTTTAGTAACAGTTAACTACAATAACATTGTTGAATACAAGTACAATGCAATATTTGGACGTTTAAACTATGATTGGCAAGGCAAATATTTTGTCAATGCGACTTTCCGTCGTGATGGTTCTTCAAGATTCGGTCCTAACAATCGTTTTGGTAATTTTGGTGCATTGGGGGCAGCTTGGGTATTCTCACAGGAGGATTTTGCCAAAAGTATCTCAGCTTTGAGCTTCGGTAAACTACGTACAAGTTATGGAACAACTGGTAATGACCAGATCTCAAACTACTTGTATTTACCGCTTTATAACACTTCAACCACTTATTTGAGTAATCCGTCGTTGATTCCTTTGACTTTACCAAATGCCAACATTCAATGGGAGACTACTAAGAAGTTTGAAGCAGCCTTGGAGTTGGGTTTCTTGAAAGATAAAGTATTGTTTACAGCCGAATATTACAATAACCGCTCAGATAATCAGATAGGCTATTTACGTGTTCCAACCCAAAGTGGATATAACTCAGTACAAGCAAACTTACCAGCTTTGATTGAAAATAGTGGTTGGGAGTTTGAGGTAAATACCACGAATATTTCTCGTGGAGATTGGAAATGGACAACTACTTTCAATATTACCTTGCCGCAAAATAAGCTACTCAAATTTGATGGTATAGAAAATACTTTTTCAAATGGCTCTTATATCGTTGGTCAACCAATCAACTTTACTAGAGTGTTACACTTTTTAGGCGTTGATCCTAAAACAGGAGCAGCTCAATACGAAGATATCAATAAAGATGGCGTAGTGGATTTTAACGATAGGTATGTTGCCAAGTTTGGAACACCGTACTATGGTGGTTTGGGAAACTCTGTTTCATATAAAGGATTCCAATTTGATATTTTCTTCCAATTCAATCATCGTTTCGGACAAACAAACATTATCAATACACGTCCGGGAGCATTATCAAATCAAAATACCTCATATTTGAATATTTGGAAGCAAGAAGGCGATATCACTAGTCTCCCAGGGGCATCAGCAACAGCAGGAACCGTAATCGCAAACTCTTACAACTTCTTTAGTTCATCTGATGCTTTTTGGGGAGATGCTTCTTACCTGAAAATGCGCTCTGCAAGTGTTTCTTACCAGTTCCCGAGTCAAATTGCCAAAGCTGTTGGTATGACCAACTGTCGTGTATTTGTGCAAGGACAAAACTTGTTTACTTGGTCAAAAAACAAATACATTTTGGATACCGAAACTCAAGTTCAAGGTGGCCCGTCTGGTTTGGGAACAGGAACAATTGGGCAAGTATTGCCTCCACTCAGAACCATCATGTTAGGACTTAACTGCTCATTTTAATAGAATTTACTATGATTACTATACATAAATTTAAAAGTGGATTTTGGGTATCAGCCATCGCTATTTCGACTTTGTTTAGCTCATGTGAGTCGTTTGTAGATCTTGGTGCTCCTCCAACACAAGTTGTGTCTCAGGATGTTTTCAAGGCAGATGCTACTGCAACTAGTGCTGTGCTTGGATTGTATTCTACGGGTACAATGACCAATTTTGTTCAGGCAAGTACTTTCTTTCCTGGCATGTCAGCGGATGATATTCAATACAATACGGTTAATACTTCATACGATGAATTTGAAAGAAATGCGTTGACTAATACTAATTCATTGGTAGAAAACTCTATTTGGTATATTGCTTATCAGGAAATCAAAAATGCCAATAACGCTATTGCTGGTCTGAATCAATCACAAACATTGACGCCGTCGATAAAAGACCAATTGTTAGGAGAGGCAAAATTTATTCGAGCCCTAACTTACTTTTATTTGGTAAATTTATTTGGGGACGTACCTATGCCGCTAACCGCTGACGCTGATTATGCTACCAATGCGATTTTGCCAAGAACGCCAGCAGCTGATGTTTGGAAACAAATCATTACCGATTTGAAAGAAGCACAAGCGCAACTTCCTGCTACTTACGCGGGAACGTTTAAGGCCAGAGCCAATAAACATGCTGCGTCAACTTTGTTAGCAAGAGCATATTTGTATACAAAAGACTGGGCAAATGCTGAAACTAATGCTACCTCTGTGATCAGCTCGCAAGCCTATACTTTACCAGCATTGGCAGACGTATTCGTGAATACGAGTAACGAAATTATTTGGCAACAGGCCAATTTAACTGGAGTATCAACTTTCGGGGCTAACTTCTTAGCGGCGTCTGGTGTTATTCCTGCCTACACGCTTGTAGATACTCTCTACAAATCATTTGAGGATGCTGATTTAAGAAAAACAAACTGGGCAGGTGTTACGACCGTAGGTGGTGTAAAATATTACTTTATCAATAAGTACAAAGTAAGAACTGGCACTGGAAATGAATACAACGTTGGTTTGCGTTTTGCAGAATTGTACTTAATTGATGCAGAGTCTAAAGCTCAACAAGGTAAAATTGTAGAAGCAAAAGCCCAAGTGGATATTATTCGCAAAAGAGCTGGCTTAGCGGCCTTGCCTAATGCTATTACCAAAGACCAATTGTTACTGGCTATTGAAAAAGAGAGACAGCTAGAATTATTTGGCGAATGGGGACATCGTTGGCTTGATTTGAAACGTACAGGTCGTGCCGATGCTGTTTTGGGAGGAATTAGAAAAAATACTTGGAAATCAACCGCTGTATTGTACCCAATTCCAGAAAATCAGCGTGTAGCCAATAAAAATTTGACTCAAAACCCAGGGTACTAGGTGCTGATGTAGAATGGTGAGTTAGTAGTATATCCCTTTCGGATATCGGATGTTGGATTGAGGAAGTATAACCTACTTTTTTTACCCCAAAAAAAATGAAGGTACTTTCAATATTTCCGCAATCAACAATCCTAAGTCCGCAATTGTTTGTAACCTTTTAAATAGGTCTAACTCACAATTCCGCACTAATATTCCAAGATGCCTATTCTTGTTTCCTAGATGTTTTGTAATTTCATTTTGAAACAAGAATAGGTATTATGAAAAAAATTGGAAATGCTTTGCTGTGGTTACTTTTGATATGTTCAAGTGTATTGGGACAGAAACAACCTGAACAAACTCAAAGGTATCAGATTAGTGGTAAAATTGAAGGACTCAACAATCGGAGAGTCTTTTTGAAAAGCTATTTCCACGAAAAAGAAATAATTGATTCTGTTTTTTCAAAAGATGGCGTTTTTCGATTTCAAGGGAAAATGGCATACCCTCAAACTGTTACCCTATATCTAAGCCCCATGACTGACGAACGAAAAATAGTAGTACAGGCGGGGAATATACTGGTAAAGGCGAAAGCAGGCGATTTGGAACATGCTCAAATACAAGGTTCAAGTGCCAATGACGACATGGATATTTATCAAGAACAGATAAAACTGGGACGAAAATTTGCCAAAGGAGTCAGTGCTGTAGAGGCAGATTCTACCCTGACATCTCTCGAAAAACAAAGAAGAATCTATGCCATTTTTACCAAAGTTGAATCATTTTATGATAGTGTGACCACCGAATTTGTCAAATCTCATCCCAATTCTATGGTTAGTGCGATGGTTATCAAATCTAGGTTTATACAGGCTAATCAGGAAGCAAAAGCACGCGAAAGTTTTGAGGTTTTGACTGATGTTGTAAAGAAATCATTTTATGGAAAAATGATTCAGTCCTATTTGTTTGAAAATGAAAAAGTTAGTGTTGGTAAAATCGCTCCTGCATTTATGATAAAGGATGTAATCGGAAATCCATTCCAATTATCGTCATTAAAAGGTAAGTTTGTACTCATTGACTTTTGGGCTAGCTGGTGCGGCCCGTGTCGTCAAGAAAACCCTAATTTGGTACAGGCTTATCAACAATTTAAAGATAAGGATTTTGAGATAATCGGCGTTTCGATTGATGATAATACAAAGAGTTGGACAAAGGCCATCGAGGTGGATTCGCTCCAATGGACACAGGTTTGCGACGGAAATGGGATGGAAGGAGAGGTGGCCAAACGCTACTTAATCTCTTCGATTCCTACTAATTTTTTGTTAGATAAAACGGGCAAAATTATCGCCAAAAACTTGAGAGGCGAAGAGCTCAAAATAGCATTAGAACATTTTATTAAATAGATAAAATCATAAAGTTGGGGCAATACTACCTCGTATGAGTGCTGAAACAGTTTACTAGGGATATCGGATTTTAGGTTTCGGAAGCGTAAGCTTCTATATTTCCGAAATCAGAAATCCCAAATCTTAAATTGTTTGAAATCCCTCGTACTCTCCTGACTCATAATTCATCATTTTCAAAGTTTAAACAGTTCTTTTATGAAAAAAATACTATTGACAATGGGCATTGGCATGCTCGCTGTCTCAGGGCTTTTTGCGCAAAAAAAAGCCATTACAACTGATAAATACTATATTTCTGGCAAAATCGCTGGTCTCAAAAATGAGAAAGTGTATCTGTCGTCTTATAACGGAAAAGGTTTTGACATTGATTCCTTAGTCAGCACTGATGGGACTTTTCAATTTCAAGGAGAAATCAAACATCCTTTGATTTATAACCTTTACCTCGTTCCTAAAAAAGAGAGTGCTCGTATATTTGTTCAAAGTGGTAAAATTACAGTTATGGCATCAAAAGATTCCATCAGTAAAGCAATTGTCAAAGGTTCTAAAATGCATGATGATTGGTTGATCCATCGTAAGCAAATGGATGGAGCGCATGCACTTATGGGCAAAGCGGATAAAATGTTTTGGGAAACTAGACAAACTAAAATGCCTGATAGTGTGGCAATTCGTGAAAAAGCAAGTAAGCTGTTTCGTCAGGGCGAAAGTTATGCAGATAGCGTTTGTAAGCAATTTATTTCTACTCGCCCTACTTCGTTGATTAGTCCATTTATAATTTATAGTTATTTTACAAGACCAGGTTCTGAGGAAAAAGCAAAAGAGTATTTTAGCTATTTGGCCAAAAATGCGCAGGAATCATACTATGGAAAAGAAGTAAAATTCTTTTTGGACAAAGCTGCAAAAGTAGATGTGGGTCGTATGGCACCTGTGTTTACCATGGCAGATTCTTCTGGGAAAGCCTTTAATTTGACGTCACTAAAAGGTAAATATGTGCTGGTAGATTTCTGGGCAAGTTGGTGTGGGCCTTGCCGCAAAGAGAACCCCAATGTGGTAAAGGCGTATAACCAATACCGTGATAAAAACTTTGAAATTGTAGGGGTATCTCTCGACGATAAAAAAGCCAATTGGATGAAAGCAATTGAAGCTGATAAACTAACTTGGATTCATGTTTCTGACCTAAAAGGTTGGCAAAATGAGGCAGCTAAATTGTATGCGGTTGCAGCAGTTCCGATGAATTTTTTGTTAGACAAAAATGGTAAAATCATTGCCAAAAACCTCCGCGGCGAAGATTTGGAGAAAAAACTGGCAGAGTTAGTGAAAGAATAAATAGGAGAGGTAAGGTGTTGTAATACATAGATTTATGTGTAATATTTTATCTCTCTATTAAAACCGTACGCATCAGGTGCTTGATTGGACAAACCTGACAATAAATCCTTTAGAAATCAGATGAATAACACATTTGAGAAGTTTATTCATTGTCCTGTTGCTACGGTTTTTAAACTAACGACCCTCAATTAATCTCCCCTGAAATGTAGTTTAGGCTTTCTGTCTATTTTTCAGTCAAATATTTTTCAAAAACAGTGAATCACTGCTTTTTGAAACCATAATATTGTTTAAATCAGCATTTGATGCAAAGTGTTTCGTCTTGCACTAATCACGTTTAAAAGCAATCTTCATTCACTCAATTCTGGATATCCCATGTTTCAAGAATTATTGTTAAGTATTCTCCTTGAATATCTCAAAGAAATTACTAATTTATTCATCAATAAACCGTTTAAAATTATATGAAAAAAATCTTCACCTTATTCCTGCTCTGTCTAACGATAGTGGCTGAGGCTCAAATCAAAAAGCCTGTAAAGTGGTCATTCAAAGCTACTAATTTGCCTAACAAGGAGGTTCTGTTGACTTTCACTGCTGCCATCGACGAGCACTGGCATATTTATTCGCAACATATCGCTGAGGGCGGTCCTGTGCCCACAAAGTTTAAATTAACACCTTCGCCAGATTTTGAGCTGATAGGTGGAGTTTCGGAGGATAGTAAAGTCATAAAAGCTTTTGACCAAACTTTTGGAATGGACTTATTATGGTTTGAAAAATCGGCGAAGTTTTCCCAAAAGATTAAGGTCAAAAGTACAACGACAACCGTCAAAGGTTCGGTGGAGTTTATGGTATGTGACGATAAACAGTGTCTTCCACCAGATGAGTTGGAGTTTTCGATTCCTGTGAAGGTGGAAGAAGAAAAGAGCACGAAGAAAGACACTAGTCTTGTGACAATTCCCCAGAAGGATACGATGATTCAAGAAGCTAGTACAGCGACTCTTCCTGTTGCCAGTGTAGATACTGCCAGTAAGGCACAAATCAGTTCCGCAGCACTGCCTCCCAAAGAGGAGCAACAAGCACTGTGGTTAACATTCGTGGCTGGTTTATTAGGTGGTTTTGCAGCCTTGTTGATGCCTTGTATTTTTCCGATGCTGCCTATGACGGTAAGTTTTTTTACCAAACAAGCTAGCTCAAAGTCAAATGGAATTACCAAATCATTGGTTTATGGTCTGTCGATTATTGTAATATATGTTGCCTTAGGAATATTGATAACGGTATTTTTTGGCGCTGACGCCCTCAACGACCTCTCGACCAATGGAATCTTCAACTTGGTCTTTTTTGTTATGTTGATTGTTTTTGCTGCCTCCTTTTTTGGCGCATTCGAAATTATGTTACCAGCATCGTGGCTCAATGCCTCAGATAAAGGCGCCGATAAAGGCGGATATTTAGGGATTTTCTTTATGGCAACGACACTTGCGCTAGTCTCTTTTTCATGTACGGGTCCTATCATTGGAACACTATTGGTACAGGCTGCCACGATGGGGCAACTATTAGGACCAGCCACTGGAATGTTTGGCTTTGCGTTGGCATTGGCATTGCCGTTTACTTTGTTTGCCATGTTTCCATCATGGATGAACGCTTTGCCCAAATCAGGAGGATGGTTAAATTCTGTCAAAATTGTCTTGGGCTTTTTGGAAATAGCCTTGGCCTTGAAATTTTTGTCAAATGTGGATTTAGCTTACCATTGGCAGTGGTTCGACCGTGAAATATTTTTGACCCTCTGGATTGCTATTTTTGCTTTATTGACGCTTTATCTTTTGGGGAAAATTCAATTTTCTCATGATTCCGCTGTGGCTTATTTATCGGTTCCACGTTTGTTTCTGGCTATTATTTCTCTAGCATTTACGGTGTATATGGTGCCAGGCTTGTGGGGTGCTCCGCTCGACTCGATTGCGGCATTTTTACCACCACAACATACCCAAGATTTCGATTTGTACACACAAAAAATTGGAACAGGTAATCCACAAACGAGTCAGCACCCAGTTCGAAAATATGGTGAAATTTTTCATGCACCACTCAATCTTGATACCTTCTTTGACTATGAGGAGGGAATGTCCTACGCAAAAGCCAATCATAAGCCTGTTATGATAGATTTTACGGGTCATGCCTGCGTCAATTGCCGAAAAATGGAGGCAACTGTTTGGTCAAAACCTGCTGTACTAACTCGTCTACAAAATGACTATGTGATTATTCAACTGTATGTTGATGACAAAACCGAATTGGCGAAGTCAGAACAATTTTTTTCTAGTTACAGCCAAAAACAAATTACGACTATTGGCAAAAAATGGAGCGAAATGCAGGCAAAGCAGTTCAATACCAATTCTCAGCCTTATTATGTCTTACTTGACAACGAAGGACAGACTTTGGTAAAGCCACAAGGAGCCAATTATAACGAAAACAACTTTTTATCTTTTCTTGAAAGTGGTTTAAAAGCTTATCATACTCGATAAGAAGGAAGGTAGTCGGGAATAAGCAAAGGCGATTGGCAAAAGTTTTATTTGTTCATCTGCCCAGTTTTGTAATGCTTTCTCTTGTTATAAAGTAGTAGTTTATGGTTGGTTTTATAACCAGCAAAAGATATAATTTAGTTAAGGTAAACGACGCAAAAAGCTACTGCTATGATATAGTGTAGCTTTTTTTTTGCATTAAATAAAAATCTCTGGGTGCTATCTAGTGACTATGGCGGTACAAGAAATATCGTTAGTCAAGAATTGATTTGTTAATTATTCCTTTTCTTTCAAAGATGAACCTCTCACAATTAATTCTGAACGAACGACTAAGGTACTGATAGGGTTAACTTTTGTATCTCCAGCCAATTGCTCAATCAAACTTTTGGCTGCAATTTCGCCCATATCTATTCCGGGGTAATCTATCGTGGTAAGTTGTGGTTCAATGATTTTGCCAATAGCATCATTATTAAAGCCAACTATCGCAATGTCTTCAGGAATGTTTATGCCATTTTCTTTTAGCGTTTTCATACAAACCGCTGCTGAAAAATCATTCGTAATAAATGCTCCATCGGGGCGTGGATTCATTTGTAAAATATACTCAGCAGCCTCTACGCCACACTGTTCGCTCAAATCTTTAATTAAAACATTGCTGTCGTTGAAGGTCAAACCTTCTTCTTCTAGTGCATCTCGGTAGCCTTTATAACGTTGTTGGTAGACGTTGCGGGATAAACTGGCGGTGACTAAGACAATATTCTTACAACCTTGTGCTATCAGGTGTTTGGTTGCTTGATAACCACATTTATAATTATCGATAATCACTTTGGCACTGTCCGAACGCTCTTCGACACGGTCAAAAAAGATAACAGGAATATGCTTGTCGTGATATTGTTTGTAATGGTTGAGGTTGGTAGTGTTTAATGCCAAGGAGGCAATTAATCCGTCTACTCGTTTGTGAAAAAGATTCGTGGCGTTGGCAACTTCTTTTTCATAGCTCTCATACGAGTGTGCAATAATCAAATCATAGCCTGCTTCAGTTGTAATTTTTTCAATCCCTGCCAGAACTGAGGTAATGAAGTTGCTATTCAATTCGTGTACGATTACTCCAATCGTATTGGTTTTTTGTCTGCGAAGATTACTAGCAATAATATTTCTGCGGTATCCCAATTCGATGGCTGTCTCCAAAATCTTCTTTCTGGTCTCCTTTTTAATAGCAGGATGATCTTGTAATCCACGACTCACCGTCGCCGACGAAATGTTCAATTTTTGGGCAATATCGTATATGGTTGTTTCTTTCTTTGTGTTCTTCATATCGCAAACGTTTGCGTAAAAATACTAAAAAAAATCTTTTGTTTAAGGAAGACTCAGGATAGGTCATTCTACCCGATTTTGAGAAAAGGTATTTAATTTTTAAAACTAATATTTTGACTTAAGTATTTGTTGTTTAGGTGATTGTGTGTTTATTGAAATGGTGTGCTTAAAGTTGTATATAAAAATGTATCCGATTGCATTAGTTATTTGATTCTTGCGGAGTTTTACCGAATATATCTATATTGTTGTATTAGAATAGTACAAATTAAAATCACTTGCAATTTGGTTTTTGTAGGAATAAATAGTAGTATTCTTTTAATAATTCTCAATTTTCATACTTTTTTACTGAAAAATCAAGCTATTGTTAAAATTTAAAAATTTATGCAATCGGTTGTATTTTTATGGTTTTTATTTAATTTTGCAATCGTTGGTTTTGTACCATGTTGAAATTTAGACTTTTATCAATAGCGTTCACAAAATCTATCAAAAATTGTTTTCTAAACTTAGATTTATGACTTTGAAAAGATGCTGGTTGCGAGCTATCTCTTGCTCCATACTATTGAGTTTGCCGCCTTCTATTCTATCATTTGCTCGAACCACTGAGCGATATGATAACAATAAAGATTGGCGTTTTCAAAGATTCGAAACGTCCGATGATGGCATTTGCTATGATGCTCGTCCGGAGGTGACCGACCGCAAGTCGACGGAATCTGTAATGCTAAAAGTCATTGAATTTTAAATCAATTATTATGTCAAATATTGTTAAATGGCTTTTGGGCATAAGTTTGTGTGTTTTTACCAAGCAAAGTTTTGCGCAAAATATGTTTGTGCCAAAATCAGGTTTTCCGCTTACAAAGTCGGTTATCTATGTAGATGACTCAGAGACAGAATTAGTAAAAACCTCGGCTTCTTTGTTACAAAAAGATATTGAGGCTGTTACAGGAAAAAAACTTGAAATCGTTTCGGAATTTAAAGCCAGCAAGACTAACGCTATCGTTATTGGTACTTTTGAAAATTCTACTTTTCTAAAAACAATTATTGCCCAAAAGTTACTTAAGCCTAATTCTACTGCCCAACAATGGGAGGGAAGTTTGGTTCAGACTATACAAGACCCACAAAAGGGAATAGCGAACGCGCTAATATTGGCAGGAAACGACCGCCGTGGCGTGGCGTATGCCGTTTTTGAATTATCGAAACAAATGGGTATTTCTCCTTGGAATTGGTGGGCGGATGTGCCTGTTGTGAGGAAAAAGGAACTGTATTTTAAAGCACAATTTATTCAGACAGATGCCCCAAAGGTAAAATACAGAGGCATCTTCTTGAATGACGAAGCACCTGCACTTTCGGGATGGGCGAAAGAAAAGTTTGGGGGATTTAATCATCATTTTTATGAAAAAGTATTTGAACTTCTACTACGTTTGAAAGCCAATTATATCTGGACTGCTATGTGGGGAAATGCTTTTTATGCTGATGACTCTCTAAATATCAAAACGGCTGATAAGTATGGGATTGTAATTGGAACTTCACACCACGAGCCATTGATGCGTGCGCACGACGAATGGCGTAGATTTGGTTCGGGACCGTGGAATTATGAAGCGAATGCAGAGAAATTAAGAACATTTTGGAAGGATGGGATGAAACGTGCATGGAACGAGAAAATTGTAAGCATAGGTATGCGTGGGGATGGCGACGAACCGATGTCGAGAGAAACGGCTACGGCTTTGTTGGAAAAAATCGTGGCAGACCAGCGCAGTATCATTGCCGATGCTACTGGTAAACCAGCGGAGGAAACCCCGCAGCTTTGGGCGATTTATAAAGAAGTTCAGGAGTATTATGACAAAGGTATGCGAGTTCCTGACGATGTGACATTGCTATTTTGTGATGATAACTGGGGGAATTTGCGAAAACTACCAAAACTGACTGATGCACCTCGAAAGGGCGGCTATGGCATCTATTATCACTTTGATTATGTGGGCGGACCTCGTAATTACAAATGGCTGAATACCAATTCTATCCCGCGAATTTGGGAACAAATGCACTTGGCTTGGGAACATCAAGCCAAAAATATCTGGATTGTGAATGTAGGTGACCTCAAACCAATGGAATATCCTATTTCTTTCTTTTTAGACTACGCGTGGAATCCTGAAAAAATACAGGAAAATGATTTGTCTAAATATGCCAAAAACTGGGCTACTCAACAGTTTGGTCAGGAAAATGCCCAAGAAATTGCAGAACTTTTGAGGTTATATACCAAGTACAATGCTCGTCGCAAGCCAGAATTATTGGATGATAAAACTTATTCTTTGGAAACTGGCGAATGGGCAGAAGTCAAAAAAGAATACCAACATTTATTGGCTCGTGCGGAAGTGGTGAAAAGTAAACTCCCTCAGTCGTATCAAGATGCCTATTTTCAATTGGTTTTGCACCCGATTAAAGCTTGTGCAAACCTTTATGAAATGTATTTTCAGGTGGCATTAAATAAAAAAGCTTTTTCAGAAAAATCCATTAAGGCAAATCAATATGCTGACAAGGTAAAAGAATTATTTGCCAAAGATTCATTGATTACCAACGAATATCATCAATTGAATCAGAGTAAATGGAATCATTTGATGAGTCAAACCCATATTGGCTATACGTATTGGCAGCAGCCTGAAAAACAAAAAATGCCAGAAGTTAAATACCTCAATCCTACTGAGGCTTTGCCAGAAAAACCTTTAGAGAATAATGTGAAGGCAAATATAGGAATTGCAATAGAGGCAGATCGTTTTACAAAATTGATTAATTCGAAAGAGATTACATGGAAAATTTTGCCTGATCATGGGCGTACAGGTTCGGCCATTACAACCTTTCCAGTAACAGCCAAATCGCAAAATGTGAGTGCAACTTCTCCACATGTAGAATATGAGATAGAAACTACAGAAGCAGGAGAGGCAACTATAAAGGCTTATTTCTCACCAACATTAAATTTCCATGCAACGCCAGAAGGGCTGCAATATGCGATTTCGATAGACGATGAAACACCACAATTTGTAAGCCTAAATAAAGAGGATAAAACCAGTGATAAAGGAATTTGGAATCAGTGGGCTGCCGAAAATATCAATATCAAAACGACCAAGCACACGATTACAAAAGCAGGAAAACATACCATCAAGTATTGGATGATTAGCTCAGGTGTAGTTTTACAAAAAATCACCCTAGATTTTGGAAACACACCAAAGACTTATTTAGGAAATTGATTGTCAATACTTTTCTAGTTCAAGACTTAGTCTTGGGCTAGGTTTTAAAACAATTTAAAAACTGAAGCAAACTCCAGTCCGAGACAAAGTCTCGAACTAGATATAACATAATTTCAATCTATTGAAAATTAGATGATTAAAATGAACCAACTCAACAAGAAATAAATTTCACTCTGTGCCTCTGTGCCTCTGTGCCTCTGTGCCTCTGTGCCTCTGTGCCTCAATTTAATTCCCTGAAAAACAAACATATTTAACTATGAACCAACAACCATCGGAAAAACTATCTGTTCTTGAAAAAATTGGATACAGTCTTGGAGACTTAGCCGCCAATTTGATTTTTCAAACCTTAATGGCATTTTTGGCCTTTTTTTATACAGATATTTATAAAATACCTGCTTCCAAAGCAAGTTTGGTGATGCTAACGGGAGGTATCGTTGGCGCAATCTTCAATTTGGCGATGGGCGCTATTGCTGACCGTACTGTTACTCGTTGGGGAAAATTTCGCCCATGGGTGTTGTGGACTGCTATTCCTTTTGGGGTAATGGCATTGTTAGCATTCTCGACTCCCGATCTAGGCGATTCAGGGAAGTTTTTGTATGCGTTAATTACCTATATTTTTTTGGTGGTAATTTATTCTGCTAATAATTTACCCTATTCTGCATTGAGTGGGGTAATGACTGGAGATATGAAGGAGCGAAATAGCCTTTCTTCGTATCGTTTTGTGGCGGTAATGTTAGCACAATTTATCATTCAAGTAATTTTGCTTCCCGCTGCTATTGCGGTTGGACATGGTGACAAAGCGGTAGGCTTTGAAAAAGTAATGTTGATTTTCGCTATTACAGGAGTGCTTTGTTTTTTAGTAACATTTTTTACCACAAGAGAAAGAATCGTACCTGCTGTAACCCAAAAAACACCAATTGCCGAAGACTTAAAAGATTTACTTAACAACCGTCCTTGGATTATTATGTTGATACTTACGGTATTGGTATTCATAACTTTGGCATTGAAAGGTGGAATGAATATCTATTTCTTTAGATATTATTTAACGGAAAGTAGTCAGGTTGCATTTTTAGAAAATGTAGGCTTTCCTTCGTGGATTAAACAATTGAGTGAAATTTTTGGCGCAGAAGCTTTCTCTGAATTTAGTCAATCAAATAGCGCGCCTTATGCTACTTCAAGCATTATCAATGCCTCAAGTACGATTGCGATGATTGTGGGTATTTTCTTCTCAAAACCATTAGCTGATAAATTTGGTAAACGTAATATTTTTGCCTCATTTTTATGCCTTTCGGCACTCTGTTTATTGTCAATTTACGTAATCTCAAACGAATCAGTAACTGCGGTTTTTGTGATTCAAACTTTACATGGCTTATTGTATGGCGTAACTATTCCCTTGTTGTGGGCAATGATTGCGGATGTAGCCGATTATAGTGAATGGAAAAACAACCGTCGTGCTACAGCCATTATTTTTTCGGCCATGATTTTTGGGTTGAAGGTCGGCTTAAGTGTCGGAGGAGCTATCTCGACTTGGATGCTAAGTATATTCGGGTATGATGCTGATGCTTTACAACAAACAGAAAGTGCTATCAATGGAATAAAATTGCTTGTAAGTGTGATTCCTGGGGGATTATTTATTGTGGGAGCAACCTTGCTATTGGGATATATGATTGATAAAAACATGGAATTAACCATTGAAGCAGATTTAAAAGAGAGAAGAAAATAGATAAAAGTGCCTAACTACTGGGCAATACTGAATTTACTATTACTAGTTCAAGACTTAGTCTTGGACTTACTGTTTCAACAGTTTAAAACTGTTTTTTAAAATTGATTGACGAGATGATAACATGTGAAAGCTTCTTTTTTGTTTTGTCCAGTAATCAGTAAGTAAGCTTTAATTACTTGACAAAACTAGAAAATGTGATTCGGTTGTTTAGACTTTTTGACTGAATTTTATAAAAAACAGTTTCAAACTGCTAAGAAAATGAGTCCAAGACTAAGTCTTGAACTAGTAAATCAAAGCAAACACTATTCTATTAAAAAACTATTGCCATGCCAGAAAAACCAATAGATCATATCGATTTTGATACGATAGATTCAAAAGCAATCTCACAACCATTAGTAAAACATATTTATACTGCTGACCCATCAGCGCATGTGTTCAACGGCAAAATTTATATTTATCCTTCACATGACATTGAGGCAGGTATTCCTTTTGACGATTTAGGAAGTCATTTTGCCATGGAAGATTACCATGTCATTTCGCTAGAAAATCCCGATGCGGAAGCCGTAGACAATGGTGTGGCTTTGCACGTAAACGATGTTGCTTGGGCAAAAAAACAAATGTGGGCACCCGATGCAGCGGAGAAAGACGGAAAGTATTATTTGTATTTCCCTGCCAAAAATCAGGATGAAATTTTCCAGATTGGTGTTGCCGTAAGCGACTCGCCTGTTGGCCCGTTTGTGGCACAACCCGAACCTATCAAAAATAGTTACTCGATAGACCCTGCTGTTTTTGTAGATGAAGATGGTTCGGCATATATGTATTTTGGGGGCATTTGGGGTGGACAATTACAGTCTTACCGCAACAATACATTTAACGCAGAAAACCTTGAACCTACGGCAAATGAAATTGCCTTAGGACCAAGAGTGGCCAAATTGACCGACGATATGCTGGAGTTTGCAGAAGAAGTTCAAGAGATTTTTATTTTGGACGAAAACGGTGAAAAGCTGTTAGCAGGTGACAACGATCGCAGATTTTTTGAAGCCAGTTGGGTACACAAATATCAAGGAAAATACTATTTCTCTTACTCGACAGGAGACACACATTTCTTGTGTTATGGCATTGGTGATAACCCCTATGGACCGTTTACCTACGCAGGACGAATCATGAACCCTGTAATTGGTTGGACAACACACCATTCTATTTGCGAATACGAAGGTAAATGGTATTTATTCTATCATGATTCTACCTTGTCAAAAGGAGTAACGCACTTGCGAAGTATCAAAATGACGGAGATTCTTTATGATGAAAATGGATTGATTCAATTGATAGAACCGTATCATATTTAACTTACCAGAGACGTCTATTCGGCGTCTCTATCGTTTTATTTACTATGAAAAAGTATTTTTTACTGATCACATTTTGTGTTTTTGCTTTTACTCTTCATGCACAATTGCGTTTGCCCAAATTGGTGAGTGATGGCATGATTCTGCAAAGACAAACTGCTCTCAAAATTTGGGGTTGGGACAATGAAGGTTCAAAAATTCAGGTAAAGTTTCAAAATAAAACCTATAAAACAATTGCTTCAAAATCTGGTCGTTGGCAATTGACTTTACCAGCTTTTGAAGCGGGTGGGCCATATCAGATGGAGGTGAGCGATCCAAAAAATAAAATTACCATCAACGATATTTTGATTGGCGATGTATGGTTTTGTAGCGGTCAAAGTAACATGGTACACCAGCTCAATATCCATGATGTTACGTATGCTCGAGAAATTGCGGAGGCTAATTTCCCTCAAATCAGACAATTTTGGGTACCTACCTTAACCAATCTCGTTTCAGCTCAAGAAGATATTCCTGCGGGACAGTGGAAAAAGGCCGTGGGTGAGGAGGTAAGACCATTTTCAGCAGTAGCCTATTTTTTTGCGAAACAGCTTCATCAAAAATACCAGATTCCAATCGGTATTATCAACGCTAGCGTCGGCGGAACTCCGATTGAAGCTTGGATTAGCGAAGAAGGTTTGCCCGAAATATCCAATATGAAAGAACTTGTAAACAAAAACAAGGATACTGCCCGCATCAATGAAGTCAATCGCAAAAGTCAGGAATACAGTCGCTCTTTGCCACAACCAAGTGACGAAGGAATGACTGGTAAATGGTATGAAACGAATTATATTCCCAAGAATTGGAAAAATATCAATGTGCCAGGGTATTGGGAAGACCAAGGTATTCGCAACTTAGATGGTATTGTTTGGTATAGAAAAGAAATTGAGATTCCTACCTCGATGATTGGTAAAAATGCCAAAGTCTTTTTAGGAAGAATTGTCGATGCTGATGAGTTATATATCAATGGAAAAAAAGTGGGTTCAACAGGATATATGTATCCCCAACGCAGATATGCCGTTGCTCCTGAGATATTAAAAGCAGGCAAAAATATCTTTGTCGTTCGAGTGACCAACAACGGCGGGAAAGGTGGTTTTGTACCAGATAAACCATACTGTATTTTTTCAGAAAAAGATACCGTTGATTTGAAAGGAACATGGCAATATAAAGTTGGAGCAGTATTTCAAAGACAATTTAACCCCAATGCTGTCTTTCCCATAAGTGCTCAAAATCAGCCAACTGCACTCTATAATGCTATGGTGGCACACGCTATTCCATACGCTATCAAAGGAATTTGTTGGTATCAGGGCGAGAGCAACGCTGGAAAACCTACAGAATATGCACAATTATTACCCGCTTTGATTAAGGATTGGCGACAAAAATGGAATAATACAACATTGCCATTCTTGTATATACAATTGCCTGGATATATGGATTATGACTATCTTCCTTCTGAAAGCAGTTGGGCTGTTCTGCGAGAGTCACAAGCCAAAGCATTGTCAGTACCGAATACTGCGATGACAGTTGCCATCGACCTCGGCGAATGGAATGATATTCACCCAGACAACAAGAAAGATGTGGGAGAACGACTTGCCTTGACGGCCTTAAAATTGGCATATCATGAAAATGTTGTTCATTCAGGTCCAAGTTTGCTTTCTTCCGAAATCAAGGATAATCAAATAATCTTGACTTTCGAGAATATAGGAAATGGACTCAAAACCAAAGACGGAGAACCTATTGGAGATTTAGCGATTGCAGGAACAGATAAGAAATTTGTATGGGCAAAATCAAAAATTGAAGGAAATAAAGTAATTGTTTGGGCTGATGGTATTTCGAATCCGAAATTTGTCAGATATGCGTGGGCCGATAACCCCGTAAATCCAAATTTAATCAACGCTGAAGGACTACCAGCCTCGCCGTTTAGGACGGATAATTAGGGCGATTCAAATTGAGTGATTCGTGATTGAGTACATGAGTGATTAGGTTCAAATTTGTAAGTTATCTGTAGAGACGCAATATTTGCGTCTCTGGTGCTTTACCTCCTCATCGAACTCTGCCTAGTCATTAATTCTGTCTCCAAAATCACTTCGTCTATTTTAGGAACGCCGTTATTTTTGCGAATATCGTCGAAATAAACTCGGGCGGCTCTGATGCCTAATTCCTTGCTTTTTTGGTCAACGGAAGATAGAGAGGGATTCATAATAGCGGTGAAGGTTTCATTGGCAAAACCAAAAATACCCAAATCTTGTGGTACTCGAATACCTAATGATTCTGCCTTCTGAAGTACGGCAACTGATTGGTGGTCCGATACCGTAAAAATGGCATCTGGTCTATTTTTATCCTGTAAAAGTTGGTCTATCACTTCGGTAACAACATTCAAATCAAAGACGTCGTCAAATAATAAGGGTGTTTTACTTGAAAAGGCAGAATCTTCCCAAGCCTGTAAAAAACCATCTCTACGTTGTTTGAAGGTCGTTAAATGAGTGGGGCCACCCAAAAAAGCGATTCGTTCATAACCTTGTCCAAAAAGACTTTGCATGACATCGAAAGCCGCTTTTTTGTTGTCGTTCAGTACTTTACAACTATTTAATTGGTCGAGATAACGGTCGATTTGAATTAGAGGAATATTATGCTGAGCTATGTTTTCCAAATGCTCAGTCGTTGTGGTTTCGGCAGCGACTGAAAGAATAATACAGTCTACATTTTGTCTCACTAGGGTATCAACCGCCAGACATTCTCTTTGGTATGACTCATGAGTTTGACATATAATGAGGCTGTGATTATGTTCAAAACATATTTCTTCGATTCCTGCAATGATTTCCGAAAAGAAACTCTGATTGATATGAGGCACAATAACCCCAAGCGTTTTGGAAGAACCTTGACGCAAATTGGCCGCATGCGAATTAAGCTTAAAATTCAATTCTTTGGCTTTTTTCTTTACCGCAGCTACGACATCGGGATTAATGGAAGGATGTTCGTTTAGTGCTCTCGACACATAAGATGCCGAAATACCCATGGCTCTTGCCAAATCATAAATGGTTATTCTTCTTTGACTCATTCTTTTTTGAAAATAACAGGGTTTAGGACTGTTACATTACTTTATAATGAAGTAAAGTTACGTTTTATTAATATCTACCTAACTCTTTTTTAGAATCAAACAATAAGATAATTAAATATATGAATAATAATATTTCAAAATGTTTGGTTTATCTTAAATCGATGGCTAAATTTGTCCTATTATTATGCATAAAGCAGGTCATAATTGACTTGCCTTTTATTTTACCTCTAAAAGTGTCAATTTGACACATTGTAAAGACGAATTATGTTGAAAAAAATAATTACCTCTTTATTCCTATTTGTAAGTTTTGGGAATGGAGTACAAGCCCAAAAAGCTCAAAATCCCGTCATCTTCGCAGATGTGCCCGACATGTCTATGATTCGAGTAGGCGATACCTACTATATGAGTAGCACCACCATGCACATGGTACCAAACGTACCAATGATGAAATCAAAAGATTTGGTGAATTGGCAATTGGTGAGTTATCCTATCGATACCTTGGGGTCAATTGATGAACTAAATCTTCGGAATGGCAAAAGTACCTATGGAAGAGGTTCATGGGCGAGTAGTTTGCGATTTCATAAGGGTACCTATTATCTTACAACCTTTGCTCAAACGACCAATAAAACCTACGTTTTTACTACAAAGAACATAGAAAAAGGTCCTTGGAAAGTCCACACTTTTGCTCCTTCTTATCATGATCATACCTTATTTTTTGATGATGATAAAGTTTATTTAATTTACGGAGGAGGAAAACTAAATATCATCGAACTTAAAAGTGATGCTTCTGGAGTAAAGGAAGGCGCTGTACCCCATGTTTTGATAGAAAATGCTAGTGCACCTGCAGGTCCAATTGGTTTACCATCTGAGGGATCGCAATTGTTTAAAGTAAATGGGAAATACTATTTATTTAATATTGCTTGGCCAAAAGGTGGTATGAGAACCGTAGTAGTGCACAGGGCAGATAAGTTAACTGGCCCATGGGAAGGTAAAGTGGCGTTTCAAGACAAAGGCGTTGCGCAAGGAGGCTTGATTGACACACCCGATGGAAAATGGTTTTCTTATTTGTTTAGGGATTATGGTGCAGTTGGTCGAATCCCTTATTTGGTGCCTGTAACATGGGAAAATGGCTGGCCAGTATTAGGTGAAAATGGCAAAGTTCCTGCTACTCTCGATTTGCCTATAAGTACTGGATTGATTCCACACTTGGTAAATTCAGATGAATTTACTCGTAAGAAAGGTGAGGCATCTTTTCCTTTAGTCTGGCAATGGAACCACAATCCTGACCATAAACTATGGAGTTTGACTGAGCGAAAAGGTTTTCTTCGTCTCAAAACTGCTCGCATAGATACTTCGTATTTGTTGGCAAGAAATACATTAACTCAAAGAACCTTTGGCCCAACTTGTTCGGGTAGCGTTTTACTCGACGTTTCAAAGATGAAAGAAGGTGATTTTGCAGGATTAAGTCTTTTACAAAAACTATTTGGACAAGTAGGAGTGCAGGTAAAAAATGGGAAGAAAGTTATAACCATGGTGAGTGCTAATACTGGAAAACCCGCGCTGATAGAAGAGGTTCCATTAGAGCAAAATCAAGTTTACCTGAAAGCGAGTTGCGATTTTACTGAATTGAAAGATACCGCAGCATTCTTTTACAGTCTCGATGGAAAGAATTGGACTAAGATAGGCGAGCCTCTTAAAATGAAGTACACTTTACCACATTTTATGGGCTATCGATTTGGCTTATTCAATTATGCTACGAAAGAGATAGGAGGTTACGCTGATTTTGACTATTTCAGAATCAGTAAAGACCTTTAAAAATATAAGTGAAATAAGAGTTTTGAGGCCTACAATTGAGGAATAGAGATTTTGAATTGGGAAATCTGATTTTAGTATAAAATATTGATAGTTATTTATTTATACTCAAAATTCACAACTCATAATTCAACACTCTTAAATAAGACAGTGTATTAATTATTTTGGATAGATAATGATAATCAAGCTATGCTCCAAGAATTTCTTGGAGCATACTTATTTTTGAAAGGATTATAAGTTCATTTTCAAGTGAATAAAGTAGGTAGCAACCCAAATTTCCCAATGATTTGGGAATAAAGTTCTCAAGGTATTCATCGATTTTTGAAGGTGATTTGAAACGGATTGTTTATTAATATTCATCAAATCAGCTATTTCATCGTGGCTTAGACCTTGATAAAATTTCAAAAAAAGTACTTCTCTTTGGCGCTTGGGCAGTAATTCTAAGGCTTTTCTTACACGTTGCTCATTTTGCGAATATATTTCCGTCGAAATCCACTGGTCTTCAATATTGGTTTCGTCAGCAATATTAGCCTCCTCTGAGTCAACATCGGTGCTGAATTCCTGCCATTTATTTTTACGCATTTGGTAGAGTAGATTGTTGCGTAAAGCTCTTATCAAATAAATGCTTATCACATTGATGGTGCCAATGGTATTTCTTTTTTCCCATAATTGTAGGAATAAATCTTGAATACCATCTTTAATGGCTTCTTTATCACTTGTGAAGTTCACGGCATAGTTGAACAATAGACGATAATGTGCTTCGCATAATTTGCTGAATGCCGCACGGTCACCTAGCTGAGATTGTTCCCATAAAGAGACATACAACTCATTATTTTTTGATAGAGAGGCTGACTTTACCATAAGTTTGCTTAATTGATTAAGCAAATGTAACAAAAAAAATAAATAATGATATATTTTTATGAAAAAACTTTTTCCATTTTTTCAAATAGAGGTAAAAGACGGTTTTATTTTTACTAATGATCTCACGAGGTTAATCGTTTAATAACAAGTTTAGATCCTTCGGACATACTGGATTGATTTACTTGAAAGCAATTTATTTTTATTTAAAAAAAAGTTTTCAAAAAAAGAGTATGACAAGAGTATTATTACATCTTTTGTTTGAAGAATAGAAAAAGTGCAATAAATCCTATGCAAGATTATAGACAATATAAGCCAACAGATTTTATTTCGGATGATTCTTTCCGAGCATGGGTTTTAGAAAACTCTGAGGAAGAAACCGCCTTTTGGGAACAATGGATGCTACTGAATCCTGATAAGAGAGCCGATATTTTGGAAAGCAAAGGCATTTTATTGTCGATTTACAAAGCTTTTGATCATGTAAGTGATGCAGAAGTATCGCTTGAGCTAGAAAAGTTAAATGCTCAATTGGATGAATCAGAAGCTCAGTACAAGGTAGTTCGCTGGCCTTGGAACAAAATTTTCTATGCTGCCGCTTCGGTGCTGTTGATCGTTGGCGTTTTTTGGTTGAATAAAGGTCGTGAATCCTCTCTGCAAATCGAAAAAAGTATTGCTTTGGCACAAGGTTCGTCCTTAAAATGGATTACCAAAGAGAATACGACCGATCATCAGATGACCGTAAACTTGGAGGATGGAAGTACAATTGTTTTACAAAAAAATAGTAAAATCCTGTACCCCGAAAAGTTTGAAAAAGAACAAAGAAAGGTAATACTTATCGGGGAGGCATTTTTTGAGGTAGCAAAAAATCCATCGAGACCATTTTTTGTATTTGCTGACAAATTGGTGACTAAAGTGTTGGGTACTAGTTTTTTAATCCAAGCAAATGAAAATGACAAAACTGTAAAAGTGGTTGTAAAAACAGGTAAGGTATCAGTTTTTGAAAATACAGAAAGTAATTTGGATGAACATACCAACCACAAGAAATTAGAAGGATTGGTACTCACGCCGAATCAACAAGTGGTATTCGACGAAACCGATAAGAGAATGATTAGAAGTTTGGTTGATTCACCAAATTTGTTAAAAGTTCCTATTCAAAATCAGGTGTTTGAATTTACTAATGTACCAATATCGGAGGTATTCAAAGTTCTTGAAAAAGCGTACGGTGTGAATATCGTATACGATGCTGATGTGATGAAAAATTGTTATTTGACGGCCTCGCTGGATGATGAACCTCTTTTTGAAAAACTCAACCTCATTTGTAAAACCCTTGATGCAAAGTATGAACAAGTGGATGCGCAAATTGTAATATATTCTAACGGTTGTTATTAAACGTTAGGAAGCGGACAATTTTATTTTGAGATAAAGTAAACCTTATTATTATGTAAAAACTCGGCTAGTAGCCACAAAAAAGAAGCGAAGGTGTTCCCGCACCCTCGCTTCGGAACTCCCTATCTTCTTTGGCAATGACGATACACACTAAAAAAGTGTGCTGGGGGAGCGTTTGCCGATTCGAAACGACAAATCAAACAAAAGTATGAAAAACAAAGTACTATTTCAAAAAACAATCCTAAAAGTCATGCGGATAAGTTTCTATCAGGTGCTTATTGCGATTATCTGTACAACGATGGCTGAGGCACGTGAAGGTGTGGCTCAAAACATCCTTAATCAGAAACTCAGTGTTCAAAGCAATAATCAGTCAGTTGAGAGTATTTTACATAAATTGGAAAAGTTGTCGGATGTACGTTTTTTGTATAACCCTCAAATTTTCTCGGCTAATTCTACTGCTACAATTTCGGCTAAAAACGAGTCTTTAGATATTGTTTTAGATCGTTTGCTTAAACCTTTAAGGGTTGATTATGAGATGGTTGGGAATAAAATAATCTTGAAAAAGAATATGATGTTAGCAACTATTTCTACTTTAGAGTCTCGTATCAATACCCTAACTTTATTGGGTGACCAGACGGTAAAAGGTAAAGTGACTGATGAAAATGGTCAGGCTGTTCCTGGTGCCAGCATTATCATAAAAGGGACTACTAAAGGAACTACGACAGATGAAAAGGGGGAGTTTAGCATTGTAGTGGCTGAAACAGGTACACTCATTATCTCATCTGTTGGCTTTAACAAAAGAGAGGTAAATGTATCCAAACGTGTAGTAGTAAACGTTACTCTTGAGTCGGATGTCAAATCACTTAATGAGGTTGTGGTTGTAGGTTATGGTACAGCAAAAAAGGCAACTTTGACGGGTTCAGTAGCAACGGTTTCTGCTCAAACTTTTAAAGATAGAGGTCCAGTTTCTAGCCCTTTGGCGGCATTGCAAGGTCAGGTGGCAGGCGTGACTGTAACGCGTAACTCAGCACAATCGGGTCGTGAGGGCTGGAATTTCCAAATCCGAGGTGCTGCCTCTGTTAACTCTACCGAACCATTGGTAATCGTAGACGGCGTGCCAGTTCCTTCGGTAGGGGCACTAAATTCTTTTAACCCTAATGATATCGAAAACATATCTTTCCTAAAAGATGGTTCTGCTGCGATTTACGGTTCACGTGCCGCTGGCGGTGTGGTATTGATTACCACCAAGCGTGGAAAGTCTGGTAAGGTTGTGATTGACTACAATGGTTCGACTTCTATTAAAAAAGTAGGTTTGCTTCCAAAATTAGTGGATATCAAAGGTTGGGCGCCATTTGTAAAAGAAGCACGTGCGACTGATGGGTTCCCTGCGACAGATATATGGTATAACTATGGTGCTGTAGCTGAAAAAGCATTGGCTGCAGGTAAGCAGTGGATGACAAAAGCAGAGTATGATGCTATGAGTGTCAATGGTGCCTCCTTGTTTGGAGATGTAAAAGATTTTACTTTTTTCCCAGGTACAGAACAAGATATGCTTTGGGGCTCGGCAACTTCTACCGAACATCAGCTGAGTATATCAGGTTCTACTGAAAAATCGGGTTACAGAATTTCCCTAGGCTATTTGAAAGATGGAAGTTTGTTGCAAGTAGGAAATAATTTCTCAGACAGATACAATGCACGTCTTACGCATGATTACCAATTTTCTAAGAAGTTGAAATTAGAAACGAATATTTCTTATGAAATTCAAAATATTGTTCAACCAACCTATTTAGGCGATGTTTTGAATAATGGTAATCAGCCGGGCAAACCATTGAGCGGTTTGGGCTTGACGGGCAAGCCTTACGTTTGGGGTTCGGGTTTGGGTAATGCTTCTGTCAATCAAATTGCGATTCAAGGGGGCGATAACAAGGAATATAACAACCGTTTGAACTCCAATGTGAACTTGACCTACGCTTTTAATTCAAATCTGAAAGCTGTTGGATATGCAGGATTTTATCAACTAGATACTGATATTCGTACGTTGGGTAATTCGATTGGATGGTATGATTATTCGGGAAATGTTTTGATTTCGAATTTACCTACAAGAAGTTTCTATCAACGTTCATCGCGTTTGGAGAATAACTATAATTTAAACGGATACTTGGAGTATGAGAAAGAGGTTGCTCAAAATCAGACGATTAAGGCTGTATTGGGAGCACAATACGAATTGTATCAGCGTAATATTTATTTAGCAAAAACATTTGATGTATTAGCAAATGTACCTCCTTCACTTTCTTTGAGTGTTGGTGACCCTACTTCCAAAACGGTAACTGAAAGTCAAACTCACACCGCATTAGCAGGTTATTTTGCTCGTTTTAATTACAACTTCAATGATAAATATTTTGTAGAAGCCAATGCACGCTACGATGGTTCATCAAAATTTAGAGCACAAGATCGTTGGAAATTGTTTTATGGTGTTTCAGGAGGCTGGCGCCTTGGTCAGGAAGACTTTATCAAAGATTTGAATATTTTTGATGAATTAAAATTAAGAGCTTCGTATGGGGTGATGGGTAATCAGAGTGGCATTAGCAATTATGACTATATCCAATTCTTGAATCTTGCGTATTCTACTAGTTCAACCGATGCCAGTTATCCAATTTTGGGTACTAGTCCAGTGGTTCGCGTGTCGCCAACAGGTACTTTGGTAGCGTACGACCGCACATGGGAAAAACTAGAAACCGAAAATATTGGTCTAGATTTTGGACTTTTGAAAAGACGTTTGTCTGGGTCATTTGATTATTTCTGGAAACGTAATGGTAATATGTTGTTGAGTCGTACCTATTCGGCAGTAATGGGGGCAAGTGCACCAACGGGAAACAATGGTGATTTAAGCGTTTGGGGATGGGATTTCTCAATGAATTGGAGAGATAAAGTAGGAGAACTTTCTTATAATTTAGGTTTTAATATTTCAGATAGCCAAAATAAATTAGTCAATTTTGGTGGACAAAATCTCATCAGTAGTGCCAACCGTGGATTTAACTCAGCAGTAGAAGGATATCCAATCAACTCATATTTTGGATTGGTATACGATGGTCGAATCCAAACTCAGGAACAATTAGACAATTATCGCAAGTATATCACTGGCAATAATATTGGCATGCCTTCGGGAGTAGCTACTGCACAGTCTAACAGCCGTTTGGCACTTGGCGACAATATGTTTAAAGATGTAAATGGCGACGGAAAAATTACTTTCCCAGAAGATGCTGTTTATCTTGGCACTGATAATCCTCGTTATTCTTATTCATTAAATGGTGGTTTGCAATTCAAGGGATTTGACTTTAGCTTTATTTTACAAGGAGTTGGCAAACGCACTATCATTCGCGATGGTAACTGGCGCATCCCTGCGGCGGTAATTTTCCAAGCTCAAAACGCAGCCTTCTTAGATCAGTGGTGGACACCAGAAAGAACCAACGCCAATTTACCACGTATTTCTTCAACGGGTACCATCAACAACTACAACTACTTCCCATCTGACTGGGTAGCAGAGGACGGTTCTTACTTACGTTTGAAAAACCTGGTGGTAGGTTACACTATTCCGAAGTCTATCACACAAAAAGCTAAAATCGAACGATTGAGAGTATATTTTTCAGGAAATGATTTGTATGAATTCTCTAAGATTAAAGACGGTTGGGATCCAGAAGCACCAAGAACGGTATCTAACGCAGGCGATTCTAACAACCTGAATGTTAGTACAACGAGTCAGCGCTTTCCATTCTATCGTTATTTCACATTTGGGGTAAACTTAACTTTCTAGTAAGAGAATTTAGGAAAATATAAATGAATTAAGATTATGAAAATCAATAAGATATATATTAAAGCGGCTTTAGTTGGACTTTTGTTTACCACTGTGAGTTGTAATGACTTGGTTGACCTAAAGCCTATCAATGAAATTTCGGATGCCGATTATTGGAAAAATTCCGATCAATTCAAATTAGCTGCCAACGAATTTTATACTTACTTGCGTAGCTTCTCGGATATCCTAAACGATTCACCACACTCTGACCGTAGAGCAGACTTTGTATTTGTTTCGGGTGGAAATGCTTTCAGTAATGGTACCAACACTATTCCACTGTCAGATGGTAACTGGAATAGTGCCTATTCAAGAATTCGTGCAACTAATTACTTAATCGAAAAAGCAAGCACTTATACACAACCTAATGATATTAAGCAGTTTGTGGCTGAGGCAAAGTTCTTTAGAGCTTATACGTACTTTGACTTATTGCAACAGTACGGCGAGGTACCATTGATTACTAAAACATTAACCACCACTTCGAGCGAACTAAGCTCTCCTCAAAATTCTAGAGAAGAAATTGTTAATTTTATTATTCAAGATATCGAATCCGCTATTACAGATTTGCCATTAGAATCTGCTATTGCTGCCTCCGATAAAGGTAGAGTAAGTAAAGGTGCAGCACAGGCTTTTTTGGGTAGAGTAACCTTGTATGAAGGTACTTGGCAAAAATTTAGAGGAAATACAGCCCGCGCGAATACTTTGCTTGACAAATCTATCTCGAGCAATGATGAGGTCATGAAAAGCGCTTTGTATGAGTTGTTTGCGCCAACTGCTTTGGGTGATTCAGCACAGAAATATATGTTTATTTTGGAAAACCAGCAGTCAAATCCAGCCAATATTACGAAGGCAGCCAATAAAGAATATATTTTGGCGAACAGATATGATTTTGCTAGTCGCCAAATTAGGTTAAATATTACCCATTCTACACTCAACAATATTTATTGGGTAACACGCAAGTTTGCTACGCAATATCTTTGTCAGGATGGTTTGCCCATTGATAAATCGCCTTTATTCAAAGGCTTTGCAACCACAACATCTGAGTTTCAAAACCGAGATAATCGTATGCGTTACAACATGATGATTGATGGAAATTATTATTGGGATAACGAAAACCCTGGTGCCCGTGTAACATGGAAAGGAGATGCGGCTGATATAGCGGCTTCGAGAGGAAAACACAAATCAAATTCAAACTCTGGCTATGCCAATCAGAAATGGGCGACCGAACGCCGTTTGGACGATAACCAAGAAGGATATGATTTTCCTGTTATTCGTTATGCAGAGGTACTTTTAAACTATGCGGAGGCGGTTTATGAAAGAAATGGTTCTATCTCCGATGTCGACTTAAATCGTTCATTGAATCTGGTAAGAAATCGTGTAAACAAGACGATGCCAAGGTTAAGCAATGCATTCGTTTCGGCAAATGGCTTGGATTTGCGCACAGAAATTCGTCGTGAAAGAAATATAGAATTGTATTTTGAAGGTTTCAGAAGAGATGATTTGATTCGTTGGAAAACGGCTGAAACAGAGTTGCCCATGGATATCCAAGGGATTCAATGGACGGGTACGGCTTATGAAACGTATTGGACAGGGATTAAAAATAATATTTCAGGTGGTCTTTACAGAATTGAGTCTGGTAGAAAATGGCAGGATAGAAATTACCTCTTGCCAATTCCTTCCCAACAAATTCAGCTAAATACAAATTTGAAGCAAAACGCTGGCTGGTAATCCTGAATAATCTGATGACGTATAGGGTACAAAGTAAGACCCTATACGTTATTCCTAAAATACCTAATCACCCTGTAATTTTGCCCTCTTGAAATGCCCTACACTTCTACTTAAAACCTCGCAATTTGACTTTCTAACATTTACTAAACGTTGACATGAAAACTAATTTAACGTGGCAACTACGATTATTTTTTCTAATAATTGTAGGATTGATGCCGTATGTCCATACTCAGGCTCAAACCTTTATTCACCCCGGTATATCTCACAAAAAATCAGATTTAGACAGAATGAAAGCCATGGTTGCTGCTGGAGTAGAGCCTTGGAAATCCTCCTTTAAATCTCTTTCTCAAAGTCCCTATGCCAGTTATAGCTATGCTGTTCGAGGCAATGGTAGTACAACTTTGGCAACGGTTTCGACCATATCTGGTTTCAATTATGATGACATCAAATACGATGGACTTGCAGCTTATTGTAATGCCCTCATGTGGTATGTAACAGGTGATGAACGTCATGCCAAAAAGGCTGTGGAGATTTTTAATGCTTGGTCCTATTTGCAAAGAATCAAAACGGGTGGTACCAGAAGCTTGGATGCTGGTCGTGTAATATGGAAATTGTTGGAGGGTGCCGAAATAATTAAGCATACCTACAGCGGTTGGAACAGCACAGATCTTGAAAGATTTAAGTCAATGTTGGTTTTCCCGGGTTATTCTTCTACCATAGAACCAACGTCCCAGATTAACAGCGAAGAAGTTACTTTCTATTGGTTTATGTACAATGGAGATGCTGGTCGACACGGAAACCAAGGAATATTTGGAATGAGAGGTGTTGCTGCTATGGGTATTTTTCTGGATAATCGTGTAATGTATGAACGCTCTATTAGATACCTTAAAGGTTTACCCCACCGAGCAGATGACCTTCCTTATCCTGCTGGGCCTCCAATCAATGGAACTACTCCGACTAGTGCTTCAAATGAATATCAGGAGGTATATGCCTTAAATGGTTTCGATAATTCTGTTCCTGACTATGGTTATAATGAATTAATTCAAAACTATGTTTGGGAAAATGGTCAATGTCAAGAAAGTTCCCGAGATCAAACGCACTCTTTAAACGGAGTCGGGAATATTTTGACTATTTGTGAAATGGCTTGGAATCAGGGAGACGACATCTATGGTTTTCTTGATAATAGATTGCTTAAAGGCATGGAGTATAGCTATCGTTACAATGTGTCTCTCAACTATCCTTATCCCGACCAGACAAGTCCTTGGGAACCAACCGTAGAATCAGGTGAGTTTATTAGCCGCCGAGATAGAACTGGTAGATGGCAGTCTTTAAGAATGAATCCACTCAATGAAGGAAAAACCGCCACCACTCGAGCTACTGGCTTTAAATTTGACCGTGCGCCTATTACCGAAATGGTATTGGGGCATTATCGGGATAGAATAGGTGTTAGTGCTGATAAATATAAATGGACTCAACGTGCCTATGACATTTCTACACAAGAGTTAGGGGTAGAAAGTCAAGGATTTGAAGTCGATTATCCTGGTTGGGGCGGACTGACTTTTCATAGAACCTCTCTTTCTCCTGGTGATGCCTGTTATTTTGTCAATGGAAAACCTGTCTTTGCCATTCCAAGTTTTCCTGCCACTATCGAAGCAGAGAACTTTGATTATATCCCGACCGATGGCCAGAATAAGACCTATTATGATTTAAGTAGCACTAACATTGGCGGTCAATATCGTCCAAACGAGGCTGTTGATATCGAAAGTCGTGGAAATGGTGCTTATCATCTTACGTCCTTAGAAGCTGACGAATGGCTAAACTATACCGTGAATGTGCCAACTGCTGGACGTTTTAAACTCAATATCAATGCTTTGATACTTGCTGCTGGTGGTAAAATCAAAATCGAGTTTGACGGCGGCGATAAGACTGGTGAATTTGAAATTCCTGTAAATGGAAATTCTACTTGGCAAACGATTACCATTGCACCTCAGGTAAGTCTACATGCAGGAGTTCAAAGCATGCGAATCAAAATTTCAGGAACTTCAAACGCCTTCAAATTGGATAATATCGTGGTGGAATACCTAGGTGCTTTACCTACTCAAACCATCAGTTTTCCATCTATTACGACGAAGTCATTTGGTGCTGCAAACTTCAATCCAGAAGCTATTGCAAGCTCTGGATTACCTGTAACTTACACAAGTTCAAATACCTCAGTTGCCACGATCGTGAACGGACTTGTTCAAATTGTAGGGGTTGGTTCTTGTTTAATCACAGCCTCTCAAGTCGGAAATGATGATTACGCTGCTGCACCGACCGTAAGTCGTACCTTATTAGTGACGGGTATCGCTGCTGGGGATTACCTTTCGTCTGGCAATATGAATTGGAATGGTGGCACTTGGAATATCGCTGATGGAAACGGAGGAATTGCAAGCTCAACCACTATTGCTCCTTCGGCCAATACTAATGTTCATATTCTGGCTGGACATACCGTAACTTTATCTTCAGTGGCAGGTTCTTGCAAGAGTTTGACGGTAAACGCGCAAGCAACGCTAACAGAAACAATTGCCCTAACTGTAGCCAACACGTTGATTATGGACGGAACCATGACGCATACAGGCGCCATAACCGCCAATGGGGATGTATTTGTAGGTGGAAATTGGACAGCCTCAAGTAATTTAACAGTGGCAAAGAATTTTTCTATTCAAAGTTCAGGCGTGTACAAATCTTCAACTGCGCCTGGTGGTTCGGTATTTAGCTTGACTGTTAATGGAACAGATGCTGTAGTACGAGTGGACGGAACGTTGGGAGGTACTTCTACGGGTAATAGTATGGTAGGAGAGGGTATTAGACTCTACCTCGGCGGAAGCGGTTCTCCAACGGTAACAGGAACTGGTATCGTGAATATTGCTCGTTTTCAACCAACAGGTAACAATATCCAGAATATCATTTTTGATATAGATATGAATTTTGGCAACAACAGTGTGCAGTCGAGTGGAATAAATACCTTTTCTCTTTTGGCAGGTACTTCCAATAAAACATTGACCATTAATGCAGGAAAAACGGTAAAGATTTCTAATCCAAATGGCTCTTTTCATTCTCCTACTAATGCTACAGAAGATAATACAGTGGCAGCACTGAAATTAGGTGGAACCTCAAACTTCGGGAATATGACCTATAATATTTTGGGAACATTGGATGTGAGCCAAGCACACTTTGTGGTCTATTCAAATACAAGTACTTCTAATCCTTGGGCGGTTCAGACCATTACTATTAATATCGGAAATCAAGGTACGCTAAAATTGGGGTCTGATGTTAGAATGGCAAAAAATGTGGCTACACAAAATATCTTTGTAAATGTCGCAGATGGGGGCGTAATCGACGCTTCGACAACTCCTTTAAATTTGACAACGGCGCCTATTAGTACCAACGGTCATACGACCAACGGTTCGGGTCAGTTATGGTTTACGATGGCGCCCAATGCCCTCTACAAACAGGCTTTGAGTGCTGGTGTTGCGACACCACTTTGGGTTGGTGTGTCTAATACCAATTATAACCCTATAACGATTACTCCTATTACTTCAACAATTGTTGAGACTAGTCTTCAAACAGGTTTTTCACCGAGTGGATTAACGACTCAGACTACCGAAAAAGCCGTTAATCGCACATGGAGTTTGAAAACGAACAATGCTGTGAGTAGCTCTTTAAAGTTTGGATTCAACACTTCTGATTTGAATGTAGGGGCAAGCGCCACTCAAGGAATGAAGCTTATTCGTTATAACTCTTCAACAAATACTTGGGAAAAAGTAGCCAATAGCACGCCACAATTAGGTCAAAATAACAGCCTTACTGTTTCTTATGATAATGTTTCACCACTGTCGAGTTTTGTTCTGAGCAACAGATATTATATGCCAGTGAATATTACGAATCTTAGTTCGTTTTACTGTAAAAATTCTCCTGCTGTAACACTAACAGGAACCCCTTCTGGTGGGACTTTTACAGTAGATGGTAATCCCGTAAGTGTATTCGATCCTGCAAGTTTATCTTCTGGAATGCATACAGTCATTTATGCTTTAGCAGATGGTGAAAATTCAGATACCTTGCAAGTGGAGGTAGGAGTTTCATTGACAGCTCCAAGTATTTCGGGTGCAGGAGTCTATTTTATGCCAAATCCTGTAACTCTAACAGCTTCTGGTTGTTCTGGTACCGTTCGCTGGTCAAATAATACCTCAGGAAATACGCTAACACTTTCTGGTGTAGGAAACTACACAATCACGGCTACTTGCCTAGTTAATGGATGTGTTTCTCCTATCAGCGAAGTAGCAAATGTGGAAATCAAAAAGCTGGAGCAGTCAATTACTTTTGAGGAAATTACCAATAAGTTTATCGATGAAGCAGACTTTACTCCTGCGGTTTCTTCAAGTGCTGGTCTAGGTATTTCGCTGAGTAGCTCAGATACTAGTATTGCTAAAATTTCGAATGGACAAATTAGCCTTGTTGGCGTGGGTACCGTCCAAATCACAGCATCCCAAAAAGGAAATGAAAATTACAATCCTGCGGCAAGTATCTCTAGGAGTTTTTCGGTATTGAGTTCAGTTAAAATAAAATATCAAAATGGGGATAATAGTACGACAAACAACCAAATAAAACCATTTTTGACATTGTTTAACGAAAGTAATCATGCTATTCCCTACAACGAATTGACCGTGAAATACTGGCTTACTCCAGAAAACTATTCAGGTATCAATACATGGATTGATTATGCTGTCTTGGGTAATTCGAATGTGAAGATGAGTTACACTAATTTGGCGACACCACGAAACAATGCCCTCGGATATGTAGAATATAGCTTTTTAGCAGTGGCAGGTAATTTGGTAGCAAATGCGAACTCAGGTGTTATCCAATCCAGATTTGCCAATACAGATTGGTCAGATTTGAATGAACAAAATGATTATTCGTGGACAAATACCAATACCTCGGTCTTAGTGAATAATATTACGGTTTACCGAAATGGTAAATTGATTTGGGGACAAGAGCCTTCTTCAATCCCAATAAATCAAACAGTGAAAGTTTATGCGAATTCAAAATCACAGCCTAACTCAAATACCATAAGTACCTATTTAACCTTGAATAATGAGGGAAATACTCCGCTGAACTTCAAGGATATCAAAGTTCGCTATTGGTTTACTAAGGATGGAACGGCTTATTTGAACGCATTCTTTGACTTTGTACAATTGGGAAATGCCCAAGTAACTGGAACATTCGGAAGTGTTGCAAACAAGCAAGGGGCAGATTCGTATTTTGATCTTGGGTTTAATCCTAGTGCTGGAGTACTTTATCCGCTATCCAACTCGGGGAATATTAACTTTAGAATTGCAAAAGCAGACTGGAGTAATTTTAACCAAAATGATGACTATTCCTATCTGAATGTTAACGGAAATGCATTAACGCTCAATGCCAATATTTCAGTGTATTATCAGGGGAACTTGCTGTTTGGTTCAGAGCCAAATAATATGTCCAGTAATGTCATAAAAGAAAACGTCTTTCTTAATTCAGAGTTGTTGCAGTACTTGGTATACCCAAATCCTTCTTCCCAGAGCAACGTTAAAGTAATGTTGAAAAACGATGCAAAGATAGAAAATGCTGTACCAATTCGAGTATATAACAGCACAGGGATGCTTATTACAGAGAAGATAGTAGAGGCTGTTGAAGCGAGAACAATAGATCTCAATTTACCAGACTCCTTGATAACAGGTGTGTATTATGTCCAAGTTGGAAATTTGCCATCTGTGAAGCTAATCCTTCAAAAATAGATCAGGTTTTTACGAATTAGAGAGTCTTTTTAAGGCTCTCTAATTTTTTTGCCTCTCTTGCTAATCCTCCCATACGCATGCTTACGTGCTTATGTTTTACCCCAAAAACTTTTTTACATATTTTTTATTAAAAAAGGGTATCAAATGTAAAAATTGGCATCTTTCTATTGTAAGCTCCACAGAAATTGTACTTAGGGTATAAGTTACATTATTAATTCAATAACAATTTGAAGCTAGAATAGCGGTACAGAATGAATGCAGATGTGTGTTTTTTTCAAAAACTAGGTTTTTATATGAGAATAATCGTTTAACTTGTATGCTACTTCCCGAAAAATTTAAAACGATTGTGTTTGTAGATGAAAAAAATGTCTATCAAAGAGGTGGCAAGTGCACTTCAAATTTCTACGGCTACGGTGTCTTATATTCTTAATGGCAAGGCCAAAGAAAAACGTATTAGTCCTGAATTAACTAAAAAAGTAACAGCTTTTATTGAAGAAAATAACTTCAGACCGAATCATTTGGCTAAAAGCCTTCGTACAGGTAAAACGAATGTGATTGGCTTGATTGTAGAGGATATTGCCGATCCGTTTTTTGCGAGTGTTGCAGGACATATCGAAAATGTGGCTTACGAAAATGGTTACAAAATTATTTATAGCAGTACCAAAAACGATCCTAAAAAAGCCAAAGAACTGATAGACACATTTAGAGATCGTAATGTCGATGGATATATTATTACTCCTACAGAGGGTATTGATAGTGAAATTAAATATCTGATTGATAGCAAGTTACCTGTAGTTTTGTTTGATAGAAATTGTAATGATTTGGATGTGAGTTATGTAGGTATGAACAATTTTGAAAGCTCGTATCAAGCAGCCAAATACCTGATTTCTCAAGATTATAAAAATATCGCGTTCGTCACGCTCGACTCTGTTCAGCCGCAAATGATTGATCGTTTACTCGGTTACGAAAGAGCGATTTATGAAAACCGTTTGGTTTCCTATGTTAAAAAAGTAGAGTATCGTGCAGCTAAAGAGCATTTGATCATGGCCGAAATTGAGCATATGCTCAACACAGAACCTCATATTGATGCGATATTTTTTGCCACTAACTATCTAGCAATCACAGGAATAGAACTGCTTAACAGACTGGGTGTAAAAATAGGAGAGGAGCTTGGGATGATGGTTTTTGATGATAATGATTTGTTTCGCATTCATCAACCTTCTATTTCTGCCATCGCTCAACCGATTCAGGAAATGTCCCAACAATTGATTAACGATTTGTTGGAACACATGCAAGATACCAACGAATATACCAACAGAACAACCGTTTTACCTGCACATCTTATCATTAGAGATTCGTCAAGTAAAACGCGCAAAAATGCTTAGTGGAATACTGGAATTGTAGATAGGAAAGTAGTAGTGTACGAAGGATTCTAAAACTGTCTATTTCGGATATCGGATATTGGATTTCGGAAGTGTAAGCTTTTATTTTTTGCAAAAAATAGAGGTATTTTACTTTATTTCCGAAATCAGAAATCCCAAATCCGCAATTATTGGAAATCCTTCGTACAACCCTAATAGGAAAGTAATAATGCAATTTGAAATTGCATTATTACCCTCTGTAAGCCGTAGGCGTTAGGCAAAGCTATTTCCTTATCATAAATAATACTTTTAAACTTTTAGCTTATGGCCTAAGGCTTATAGCCTTCAGCCCTTTTATGTATATCCCTTTTTTTTATTTTTAGCTTAATCCTTTAAGCTAACATGATTGCTATGAGAAAACTAATTACAACGTGTTTATCTATGTGTTTGGCTTGGACTGTACAGGCACAATTCAATCCTCAAAAAGAAATTGATTATTGTGCCAATCAAGCGCTAAAAACGATACAGTCTTTACCAAAAGAAGGTCAAGGAAAGAATATTCCAAGAAGTATTGATAAGGATAAAACAGACTGGCGTTATGTCGATTACAAAGATTGGTGTAGCGGTTTTTGGTCTGGAGCACTGTGGTATTTGTATGAGGGTACCAAAAATCCTGAGTTTAAAGTCCAAGCGAAAAGATTTGACAAGCAACTAAAACCTCTATCCCAAGAAAAAGCGTTTGACCACGATTTAGGGTTTCAGATTTTCTGTAGCTATGGAAATGGTTACAGACTTACGGCTGATGCATCATACAAAAAGGTAATATTAGCCACAGCTGATACGTTGGCGACGCTCTACAATCCTAAGGTCGGAACTATTTTGTCATGGCCCAGAGAAGTAAAGAAATTTGGTGCCCACAATACCATTATCGACAATATGATTAACCTCGAACTGCTATTCTGGGCAGCAAAAAATGGGAAGCATAAAGAGCTGTACAACATAGCCGAAAAACATGCATTGACAACCATGAAGAATCATTTTCGAGACGACCACACCTCATATCATGTCGTTTTGTATGATTCTTTGACGGGTAAGAAGATTAAAGGAATAACTCATCAGGGCTATGCAGATCACACCATGTGGGCAAGAGGTCAGTCATGGGCTATTTATGGATTTACGATGTGCTATAGATTCACCAAAAATCCTCAATTCTTAGATTTTGCGCAGAAAGTGACAGATGTGTATTTGAAGAATTTACCCGATGATTCCTTGATTCCCTACTGGGATTTTAACACCCCTGAGATACCTAATACCACGAGAGATGCCTCCGCAGCAGCAGTGACAGCATCGGCCTTATTTGAATTGGCAACATATGTAAAAAGCCCAACAAAAAAGGCATTGTATCTCTCAAAAGCCAAAAAAATGGTAGAAAGTTTGTCATCCCCAGAATACCAAAGCAGGAAGGTAAACAATGCATTTCTTCTACATTCGACAGGAAATAGACCAATCAACGGGGAAGTGGATGCATCGATAATTTATGGGGATTATTACTACTTAGAAGCTTTGTTGAAATATAAGAAATTACTCAAACGTAACTGAATTTTTATCACTTAACCTCCGAATGTACCTACTCATCCCGTCTATTGGGGTTTTAGTTTTACTCCTATTGGGATTAGATAGTTTTCCCGAATAGACGGATGAGCAACTCAGAAAAAACAATCATTTCTAAAATCATGATGAGAAAACTTACCATAACCTTGTGTGTTTTTTTGATGCAAACCTATGTTTTTGCCCAAAAAGGACTTATTACTCAAACACTTCAAACTGTCAAATCACCTGATGGGAAATTACTCTGTCAACTTTATCAAAAGCTTGACAAAAAAGGGAACAAAGCTATTTATTACACATTAAGCTATAAAAATACCCCAATCATTTTGGAGTCAGAGCTTGACATTCAGCTCGATAATCATTTGTCAGAATTAGCAATGGCCTTGAAAGTAGACAAAACTACCAAATGGTGTGAAGACATGGAGTTTATCAAAGCGAGTACATCCGAGGTTGATTCTGTCTGGAAACCTTTATACGGAGAGCGATCAGTCATCGAGAATCGCTACACTTCTACTGCACTTTCGTTTCAAAAGGCGGGTAACCATGACTATAAAATGGATATTCAGGTAAGGTTGTATAATGAAGGTTTGGCACTTCGTTATTTTTTTCCTGAAAATCCCAAAGGTTCATATTACCAAATCACCGCTGAGAATACGGAGTTTGCAATGCCTGAAGGAACAACGGCATTTTACACACAATGGGCGCAAGGAAAGTACCAAGAGCTTCCTCTCAAAGACTGGGTAGATTCAGGAGAAAGACCTATGCCTTTGCGACTTTCAAATGGGTTGTGGGCTTGTTTGGCAGAAGCTGAAATGGTGAATTATGCGCGTGGAAAATTTGCGCTTTCCAAAACCAAAAAGAATACCATTCAAACTAGCTTATATGGTGGAGTTGATGCTATTACCTATTTTGGCACGCCTTGGCGAGTAGTTATGGTGGGGGAGTCGGAAGGACAACTCATTGAAAATAATGATATTCTCCTGAATCTAAATCCTGCTAACAAGATTGCTAAAACAGATTGGATTAAGCCAGGGAAAATCATACGTGAAATGACTCTGACCACGCAAGGTGCCAAAGATGCGATAGATTTTGCCGCCAAAAATAACCTACAGTATATTCTATTCGACTGGAAATGGTACGGTCCAGCGCTGACTTGGGACACTAACGCAGCTACGGTTGTAGCTCCAATTGATATGCCAGCTGTAGTAGCCTATGGGCAGCAAAAAGGAGTAGGCATTTGGTTATACGTCAATCTCCAGTCGCTTGTCAAACAGGCTGATGAGATTTTCCCTCTCTATAAAAAATGGGGTATTAAAGGAATCAAATTTGGTTTTGTGCAGGTAGGTTCTCAACATTGGACGTCTTGGGTTGAGGGGGCTATTAAAAAATGTGCTGCCAATGATTTAATGGTGAACATCCACGACGATTGGAGACCAACAGGTGAAATGCGAACCTATCCTAACCTCATGACGGCTGAAGGTATACGAGGCAATGAAGAGATGCCAGATGCAACCCATAATGTTACTTTGCCATTTACCAGATATATTGGTGGCGCTGCTGACTATACGATTTGTTATTACACCAATAGAATCAAAACTACGCATGCGCATCAGTTAGCTATGGCAGCGGTATATTACAGTCCTATTCAGACCTTGTTCTGGTATGACAAACCATCACAGAGTAAGGATGAGCCAGAACTAGAATTTTGGCGCAAAATACCAACCACTTGGGATGAAACAAAGGTTGTAAATGGTAAGATTGGCGAGTACGTTACGATGGCTCGTAGGTCTGGAAATGACTGGTTTTTGGGAAGTATGACTAACAATACTGCTCGTAAACTTAATCTCGACTTTGGTTTTTTAGCAGTTGGGAAAAAATACAAAGCACATCTTTATTTTGATGATGCAACTGCAACAACCGCCACTAAGGTCGGATTGAAAACAATCAGTGTTGATTATACAAGTAAGTTAGAGGTAGATTTGTTAGCCTCAGGAGGATATGCAATTTGGTTTGAGGAGGAAAAATAGTTTAGAGAAACAGGTTAATTATGAAACATATAGGAGTTGATATTGGAGGCTCACATATTACAGCCGCCCAAGTTGATTTACATAAAGGAGAGGTAATAGCTTCTACCTTGTCGAGAGCAAAAGTTCACCCTCATGGAACTGCTGAAGAAATTTTGGGTACTTGGTCAAACACAATCAGGGAAGCACTAGGTGGTTCGGTAGAGGGGCAGATTGGTATTGCAATGCCAGGACCTTTCGATTATTTGACAGGAATTTGTTTGATGAAAAACGTCAACAAATACGAAGCCTTGTACGGACTAAATATCAAGGAAGAATTTTCGGAAAGACTTGGAATAGCCCCTGAGAACATCGTATTCAGAAATGACTCTGAGGCTTTTTTAGCGGGAGAAATGCGCTTCGGTGCCGGTAAAAGTTTTGACCGAGGTATGGGTATTACACTTGGTACAGGTCTGGGCACCTCGATTTACGAACATAATGAAGCCCGAGATATGGCACTAGGTATCAATTACCCTATGTTGGAAGGAGTTGCAGAGGATTATATCTCTACTCGTTGGTTTGTAAGCACTTATCAACTCAAAACCCAGAAGTCAGTTGAGGGAGTAAAACAGTTAGTTCAGTTGTATTCTTCAGACGAGGCCGTACGTGAATTGTTTGAGGATTTTGGACAAAACCTTTCCACATTTGTACATGGATTCATCAAACAGTTTACCCCTGAGGTCGTAGTCATTGGTGGTAATATTGCGAATGCTTCTGAAAAGTTTTTTCCAAACCTTTCCCAACAGCTTTCAGAATATCAACCTCCTATACAGCTCAGAAAGGCCATTTTGAATGAAGAGGCAGCTCTGCTCGGTGCTCTCAGTAACAAGTAAGCATCAGTACCTAATACTGTTGAATTCGGAGTTAGTGCTGTACTAATAAATCCGGATTTGGGATTTCTGATTTCGGAAATAAAGTAAAATACCTTTATTTTTTACAAAACATAAAAGCTTACACCTCCGAAATCCAACATCCGATATCCGAAATAGAAAGTTTTAAAATCCTTAGTACAACCCTAATTCGGAGTTTTGAATTATTCGGATATATTTTGGGAATAGAGGTATTTTACTCTATTCCTAAAATCAACAATTCCCAAGTTGTAATAGTTGTAAACCATTCGTGTATTACTATTCATGAATGTTGAATCAATTTTTTAATGATTAATATTTTACCCTAAATGTATTCATGATTTTATAAGAAATACATTCGCTTGTGAAGTATATCTTAATGTCTATTGCGGGTACAATCAATTCAGTTTTGCCCAATAACTTATTCTAGCCCAAAGTTTTTATAATCCATGTCCAATATTAAGGCTTCCCTTACGGAGCGAAAGTATCTAATGACTTTCGCTTTCGTTACCTCTTTGTTTTTACTTTGGGGTGTAGCACACGCCATGAGCGATGTGTTAAATAAACATTTTCAGAATGTATTACATGTCAGTAAAGCCCAATCAGGTTTAATTCAACTTTCAGTATTCGGAGCCTATGCCATTATGAGTATTCCTGCAGGGTTATTCATGAAACGTTTTGGGTATAAAGCAGGGGTGTTGTTTGGCTTAGCCTTGTTTGCCTCAGGAACATTTTTATTCGTTCCAGCCGCCAATGCCGAGTCTTTTGGAATGTTCCGTCTAGCGCTATTTGTCCTCGGATGTGGTATGGCTACCTTAGAAACGGTTGCACATCCATTTGCCGCTGCACTTGGCTCGCAGGAGACCTCCGATCAACGGCTGAATTTTTCACAATCATTCAATGCTGTTGGTACGATTATCGGTCCAGCCATTGGCTCATATTTTTTGTTGAGAGCAGGTGGTAACGAAGGCAGTGATTTAGGCTCTGTAAAAAGCTTGTATGTGTCTATTGGCATTACAATTTCTATTATTGCTGTTTTGTTCTCCTTGATCCAAGTTCCTAATTTGGAGGTTGGTCATCATGGTGATGAGGCAGATATCTCACTTGAAGAAAAACCATTGTGGAGACAAAGCCATTTTATTTGGGCAGTTATTGCACAATTTTTTAATGTTGCGGCGCAGGCAGGAACATGGTCGTTTTTTATTAATTATGGGCATGATGTGATGGGATTCTCTGATGATCAGGCGGCAAATTACATGATAATCTTTATGGCTATGATGGCACTTGGACGTTTTGTAGGGACTTTCTTAATGAAATACATCGCGCCTAACAAGCTCCTAGGAATGTTTGCTTTGGGCAGTATCATGTCGTGTCTGCTGGTGGCACAGGCTTGGGGATGGGTATCTTACGGTGCTTTGATGATGATTAATTTCTTTTTCAGTATCATGTTTCCAACCATTTTTAGTTTAGGTCTCAAGAGTTTGGGTAAGCATACCCAACAGGGAGCATCTTTTATTTCGATGGGAGTAGTTGGAGGCGCATTTTTTCCACTTTTGATGGGATTAGTTGCCAATCAAAATGTAGCCCAAGCTTATTATTTACCGATTATCTGCTACGTAGTAATTGCAAGCTTTGCTTTTTGGTTATATAAAATAAAAAAATAATACAAGTAGGGTATTCTAACATCAATTTTTTCTCCTTATCTCAGAAACTCAATTTTGCCCTAAACAAGAATTTATTGCTGTCCCAAAATTGTTTCCCCATCCTTCAGTGAGTTCCCTCGCTTGAGGATGGGAAATTATTGATATACAGGGGTTTGGCCGAAATATGAGTGCTGAATTATAATTTCTCATTAGGGCTGTGCGAAGGATTTCAAACTATTGCAGATCTGGGATTTCTGATTTCGGAAACAAAGTAAAATACCTTTGTTTTTTGTAAAATATAGAAGATTATACTTCTGAAATCCAACATCCGATATCCGAAATAAGCAGTTTTTATAATCCTTCGTATAGTACTAATTTCTAATTGTCAGCATTATACATTCTTACTTAGGTATTAAGCAAAATGATTTCTGTGAATCCATAGGAATGTTCTCCCCAAAGCCCATGGCTGAAAGCTAAAATCCAAATAGTTGATTTTTACTTTGCCCAAAACTTATTTAATTCTAATTCAATGAATTTACTCAAAAATCTATTTTTTAAGATAACATTATTGGTAGGTGTTTGCTTTTACCACAGAGCATTGTTTGCACAAACGCCATTTGTGTCAAAAGCATGGGTGGCCGATAATGGTGCTGGAACCTACAAAAACCCTATCCTTCATGCAGATTATTCAGACCCTGACGCTATTCGGGTTGGAAATTATTACTATCTAGTTTCTTCCTCTTTCGAGAATATTCCTGGACTTCCGATTCTACGTTCTAGTGACTTAGTTAATTGGAAAATAATTGGAAATGCATTGACTGTTCAAACGCCAAAAGAGGTATTTGATACTCCACAACATGGAAAAGGGGTATGGGCGCCAGCCATCCGATATAACAAAGGTGAATTTTTGATTTATTATCCAGATCCTGATTATGGGATTTATGTAATTCGTGCCAAAAACCCAACTGGGCCATGGTCTACGCCCGTATTGGTTGAAGCAGGCAAAGGATTAATTGACCCTTGTCCTTTTTGGGATGAGGATGGAAAGGCCTATTTGATTCACGGATATGCAGGAAGTCGCGCGAGTATAAAGAGCATTCTGGTATTAAAATCTTTGAATACAGATGGTTCCAAAGTACTCGATGCTGGCAAAATTATCATAGATGGACACGAGACTGACCCAACATTGGAAGGGCCTAAAATTTACAAGAGAAATGGTTATTATTATGTATTTGCCCCAGCAGGTGGGGTAGCTACAGGTTGGCAATTAGTGTTTCGTTCCAAAAATATATATGGTCCCTACGAAAGAAGAATTGTAATGGATCAAGGGAAAACGACTATTAATGGTCCACATCAAGGAGCTTGGGTCACAACTCCTAATGGCGAAGATTGGTTTTTACATTTTCAAGATAAAGGGGTATTTGGTCGTGTGGTGCATTTACAACCAATGATTTTTAAAAATGATTGGCCAGTCATTGGTATCGACCCCGATCGTGATGGCAAGGGTGAACCTGTCATGACCTACAAAAAGCCAAAAAGTGTTCTTCCTGCGGTCATAGAAACTCCTCAAGATACAGATGAGTTTAATAGCTTGGATTTGGGTCTTCAATGGCAGTGGAACGCAAATCCCAAACCCACATGGTCGTTTATGTACCCGAGTAAAGGCGTATTGCGATTATTTTCTGATAAAATTCCCTCCAACGAAAACCTTTGGTGGACTCCGAATGTATTGCTACAAAAGTTTCCTGCGCCTACTTTTACGGTCACCACTAAAGTTCAATTTACACCAAATGACAGACTCACCAATGAAAAAGTTGGACTTGCTATCATGGGTTTCAGTTATGCCAATATTGCTTTAAAATCTACGAAAGATGGCGTTTGGCTTACCTATACCACTTGTAAAGATGCCGATAATCATAAGCCTGAAATAGAAACAAAAATTACTCAAATCGACCCAAAATCTGCGATTTATTTTCGTGTGAAAGTACAAGAAGTTGGTTTGTGTAAATTTAGTTACAGTATCGACAATCAGAATTTTGTAGAGGTAGGAGAGGCCTTTCAGGCAGAAGTCGGACGTTGGATAGGCGCAAAATTTGGGCTCTTTGTTACCCGTGAAGACTCGATTAATGATGCTGGTTATGCCGATTTTGATTGGGTAAGAGTCGAGAAATAAATTAGTTATAAAACATTTTTCTAGTGTAAAAATATGAAGCATTTTAAAAAGCTTATTTTCCTTTTCTTGATTAGCCTATTCATGGAAATGAAGGCTATCGCACAAAAACATCAAAATCTATTCTTCACACCAGAACGTATCACACTTCTAAAAAAACGAATAGAAACTGATACTGAGATTCGTAAAAACTGGGAGGAAGCACTTTCAGTTGCAAAGCTCCAACTTCAAAAACCTGATTTGGATAAAATAGATTATTTGAGTTTGGCCTACCTGATGACTGGTGAGCAAATGTATGCCGACAAAGTAAAAGAGCAACTCTTAAAACTTTGTACCCGTAACACTTGGTCAAATCCAGAAATGCTGAAACGTCAACCAGCTTGGTCTTCAGACTTGCGAACTGCGGGTAATTGCTGGATAGTAACGATGGGACTCGAAGGTATCTATGACCAATTGTCGAAAGAAGAAAAGAATACCATCGTTTCAGGCTTGATGCGCATGGGTATTCGTCCCGCTTTAGACGAGTGGTTTTTACCCGAAAAAAGAATCCATACACTCAATTCAATGGGGCATAACTGGTGGTCTTCGTGTGTGTATATGGCGGGTGTTGCTTTGCTCTCGGTCAAAGATGAGGTGCCAGAATCTGGAAAATGGTTAAAAGATTTGAGCGAATCCTCAGAGGAATGGTTTGGTTTTGCGGGCGACCAATTACAAAATAAGGTTAAAACTTGGGATGCCAACGGTGGTATGTATGAAAGTGTAAATTATGCCTCTTTTGGTGTTTCTGAGTATCTATTATTTCGCTTGGCCTTTCAAAATGTATTGCCCAAAGTAAAACAACCTGATATTCCTTTACTCAAAAATATTCCTTCATTTTTTATGAATGTAGGATATTCTCGAGATGGAATGATGTATTCTTTGACTTTTGGCGATAGTCATAAAAATATTGTAGGCGAGCGACCTGTAAAATTACTATGGGCTCTAGGATATCAAAATCCTAATTCTTTGTGGTATTTGAACAATATCGAAACAGGACAGCACCGTGAAGGTTTGGCAAAAAATGCGCCGATGGGATTAGTATATCATCCAGATTTTTCAAAACTACCTCAATTACCAAATCTCCCTACTTCGCAATTGTATGAGGAAATGGATTGGGCAACACTTAGAGATTCTTGGAAGAAAAATTCGACACTTTTGGCGGTAAAATCTGGACATACTTGGAATCACTCTCATGCAGATGTAAACTCATTTTTGCTATTACATAAGGGAGAATTTGTGATTAAAGACGCTGGACATAGTTGGTATGCTTCGAAAGAATACCCTGCTTACTTTTTTCAAAGTCCTGCGCACAATGTGTTGACTTTCAATGGAAAATATCAGCCAACCGAGCAACAGTATCATGGTGCTCCCTTGCGTGGTGAAATGACTAATTTACTAGACGTAGGCGATATCAAATATGTGCTATCTAACGGCACAGGACCAACCTCCTCGATTTACAGTCGAAATTTCAGACATTTTTTGTGGATTGGAAAAGTAATCTTAGTAATCGACGATGTAAAGGCGCACGAGACAGGAAAATTTGAGTGGCTTATACACCCAGCTGGCGAGTCTCAGAAAGTACGTGGAGATATTAGTATTGTAAATAAAAATGGAGCTGTGTTGGTCAGACCTCTTTTCCCTGAAACCTTGGTAGAGACTGGGTTCAACCATGATTTTCCCGAAAAAATGATTCTGAATGAGGTCTTGGCACCTAAGGAGGACAATGTGAAGGAACAAGAAAAATATTATGGTATTGCTTATCCAGAACAGGTTCGTCAAACCAAGTTTATTACCGCCATTATTCTGAAAGATTCAGTGAATGATACCAATATTCCAGAGATAGAAAGAGTGACTGGAGAGGATATGATTGGAGTAAAAATTAAGCAAAATGGTAAGGTAACGGATGTGTATCTCAATCTCAAAGCAGATGGACGTTTGATGCACCTCAACAGTGTGAAGACCTTTGGCAATATTACAACAGATGCCTATTTGACGGCGGTGTCGCATCCCGAAAATGAGCCCAATACGATTTCGGATTATTTTATCGGATATGGTAGTTTTATTAGAAAAGACCAACAAACGTTGTTTAGTTCATTGTCAAAATTATCACTTGTAGTAAAGGCAAAGGATACCAATTATGATATCCAAATAACAGGACAACCGCTGATTCGGGCAAGTTTTGCCGCTTCAATAAAACCCAATAGTTTAAGCGTAAATGGTCAAATGCAGAAAGTAGACTTTCAAAAAGGAATTTTTTCTATAAATTTACAAAAGTAGAAATATCAAAAGTTTCTTTTGATTATGAGTATTCAGTGAGTATTTCATATCAAAAGAAACTTTTACCAGTATGAAAACCTCCATTTTTTAAAATTAAGCCTAGAAAAGTAATGGGAAAGATGAAATAATATATCTGTGCCTCAATTAGAAAGTATCCTGCTGATTATGAGTGCAATCCAATAACTGATGTGCTATTTACTGATTACTTCTTTTACACATTAGTAAAGACAAATAAACCAAATCTATGAATTTCTAAACTTTAACTAATTTCTATGAAAATGAATGAAAATATACCTCGTGATGAAGCCTTAGTTAGTGAATTATGGTTACGATTTAAAAGTGGCGATGGAGAGGCTTTGGACCAAATTTTTGCATTACGCTACCGTGAACTGTTCAATTATGCCACTCGATTTACCAAAGACAAAGAGTTTATTAGAGACTGTGTTCAAGACCTTTTTCTTGAAATGTGGTCACATCGAGAAGGTTTAGTTGATAGTCCCTATGTAACAGTTTACCTAATTAAAGCCTTAAGAAATAATCTTTTCCGAAAACTGAAACTTGAAAAAAGATTAGGAGAATCTACCGATCTTAATGATGAATTATATTTTCTTTCGGATGGCCAATCAATTGAGTCGGAGTGGATCGACGCTGAATTGCTTCAAGAAAATGAGCAGACGATTCGAGATGCTATCTCCCAACTTCCTAAGCGGCAGCAGGAAGTAATTTTCCTTAAGTATTACAAAGGTCTTTCAAACGAAGAAATTGCCTCAATTATGAATATTGAGAGACAAACTGTTGCCAACTTTTTGCATCGCTCCCTCACGAGTTTAAAGCGTAATTTAGTGATGCTGGCCGAATTTTTAATCCTACCTTTTATCAATCTTCTTTTCCTAAAAATCTAAAAATAAACTAAATCCAATCTTCATATTTTGATTACCGCAACCAAAGTTTTGACTTTGGTTATGTTTGTTTATGACATGTTGTAATTGCTGTTCTTTATTTTAGATTAATTAACTTGTTGATTTTTAGTGATTTATGTATTTGTCTTAATTTTTTTTGAAATTTTACTAAAACAAGGAGTATTGAGTGTACAACTTGTACTGTATCATATTACAAAGGCTAATAATCCAAATTTATCTATGCAAAATTATAAGAGTTATAATACAAAGGATTTTATTCTCGACGATGCCTTTTGCCGATGGGTTCTACAAAAGTCTGAGACAGATAATCAGTTTTGGAACCAATGGTTACTAGAAAATTCTGAGAAGTCGCATCAGGTGATGATTGCTAAGGAAATTATCCTCAAAATCCAGAATGCGCAGAATGAGATTACAGAAAGTGAGTTAAACGATGAAATACAACGTTTTTCTGAAAAGAGAAAACAACTAGATAATAAAGAATTTACCTCTAAACCTAATATTAAAGTTCTTTCTTGGCTATTATGGTTCAAATACTCTGCTGTTCTGGCCATTGCAATAATTGGCTTTGCTTTGATAACAAACCAAGATACCGTCAAAAAGTTAACTTTTTCAGAAACAGCCTACGATAAAAGAACAAAGGCTATTGAGAAAGCATTGGTGGAAGTAAGCAACGATGGGAACCATGAAAAAATGGTAAAACTCCCAGATGGTAGCCAAGTATTACTTTCAAAAAACAGCAAAATTAGCTATCCCAATCCCTTTGGCGTAACACAAAGGTCTGTCTATCTGAGTGGTGAAGCATTTTTTGAGGTAGTGAAAAATCCGAGCAAACCCTTTGTGGTATATGCCAATGAACTGGCTACGAGGGTTCTTGGAACCAGTTTTACGATTAGTTCATACGATAAAGCCGATGAGGTAAAAGTAATCGTAAAAACAGGTAAAGTGGCAGTTTTTCCATTAGGTCTTGAGGATGAAGTGTTGGATAAAAAGCCAGAAATGATGCTTACCCCAAACCAGAAGGTTGTATTTAATAGGATTGATAATCAAATGAAACGCTCTTTGGTCGAAATCCCAGAACCTCTGAAAAATAGTGCAGATTTTAGTAAATCGTTGGTTTTTGAAAATAGTCCTGTGACTAAAGTTTTTGAAAAGCTTTTTGAAGTTTATAACATCCCTATAGTGTATGACAATGCCCTGATGGAAAACTGCAGAATTACTGCCGAGCTGGGGAATCAACCTTTGTTCGAAAAACTAGACCTCATTTGCAGGGCAATCGACGCTAAATACGAAGTTATAGATGGCCAGATAGTCATACATGCTAAGAAATGTAATTAGCCTATAAACAGTTCTATATCAAGATTTAGTACCCATTTCAACAAAAAAGTCGAAGGTGTTGGAGCACCTTCGACTTGACTTTCCCAACACGTTGCGCTAACAACTTCCAACCTACGCTAATAGGTTGGGCTGGGATTATTTTGCTCATTCTTAACAAAAGTCAAAACAAGTTATGAAAAAATTTACGAAACAAATTAAGATTTTGTTGAAAATCATGCGCTTTTCTCTTTATCAAATTCTGTTAATTTTTTTATGTGCAACTTTTGCAGTGGCACATAAAAATCATGGGCAAGAATGTTTGAACCAAAGAATTGCTCTTCATTTGGAGAATAAACCCTTGGACATGGCTTTGCGACAAATTAAGAAGAATGCCTCAGTTAGTTTTATTTACAGCCCTCAATTGATTGGTTCAGAGCGTAATGTAACGATAGTAGCGCAAGGTGAGTCGATCAAGAATATTCTATTCAAGATCTTACCTCCTTTGGGAATTTCGTACGAAGTATCGGGTTCAACCATTATCCTTAGTAGGGTAGAGAAACAACTTTATTCTCCTTTGCTAGCCTTGAAAAACCCTATTCTTGAGGTGATGGTTGAAAAAACCATCACAGGATTGGTACTAGACGAAAAAAACCAACCGATGCCAGGCGTGAATATTTCAATTCGTGGAACCTCAAAGGGTGTATCTTCAGATGCAGATGGGAAATTTTCAATTCAGGTACCCAATAATAGCACTGTATTGGTGTTTTCGTTTGTGGGTTACCAATCGCAAGAAATTACGATTGGGAGTCGCTCAAAAGTTGAAGTTGTGATGCAGGTCAACAACCAAGCTCTTGACGAAGTTGTGGTGGTAGGTTATGGAGAACAGAAAAAAGAAAGCGTTGTAGGAGCAATTACTACCGTTAAAATGGCAGATATCAAATCTGCTGCTCCACGCTCATTGAATAATGCCTTGGCTGGTAAAGTGGCAGGGGTCATTGCTGTTCAACGAAGTGGCGAGCCTGGCTATGATGATGCCCAATTTTGGGTACGCGGTATCAGTACTTTTGGCGCTGGTGCTTCGCCACTGGTATTGGTAGATGGGGTAGAAAGACCTATTAATAACATAGAACCAGAAGAAATAGAGTCTTTTTCAGTCTTGAAAGATGCCTCAGCAACGGCAGTTTATGGTATTAGAGGTGCCAATGGGGTAATTTTGGTGACTACTCGTCGGGGCGTTAACGATAAACCATCGATTAGTTTCAAGTATGAGTCAGGATCGAATTCGCCAACAATGCTACCACAAATGGTAGATGGACCCACTTACTTGAATCTTTATAATGAGGCACAATTGGCATCCAATCCCAATTTTGTGACGCCGTACACCCCAGAAGTAATAGCTAAGTATGCCTCTGGCGCAGACCCATATTTGTATCCAAACGTGAATTGGATTGATTTGTTAGTGAAGAAAAATACGCCAACCAAACGTGCCAATTTGAATATTTCGGGTGGTTCGCCCAATGCTAAATATTTTGTGTCGGCCACCTATTATGATGAGGAGGGTATTTGGAAAGGTGACAATTTGAACAGATATAATACCAATGCAGGTTTGAAGCGCTACAACTTCAGAGCCAATACGGATGTTAAATTAGGAAAAACGACTGAATTAAAACTAGGCTTGGGCGGTATTTTGATTACTGCCAATTATCCTGGAGCATCGGCTGGTTCTATTTGGGGCGATGCACTTTTCAACACACCAGTGGGATATTCTCCAACATATCCTTATAACAACCCTGCGGGTTTTGTCTATGGTGGCGTGAATGGTATAACCAACCCCTATCAGTCACTGACGGGCAAGGGTTTTGCTACCGAATGGAGAAACAATATTCAGTCTGATTTGACGCTTAATCAAGATCTTTCGAGTATTACAGCAGGTTTGAAGGTTTCAGGAAAGTTCGCCTTTGATGGCTATAATTACCACTTTATTCAGCGCTATTGTTCTGCCGTAGACACTTATACTGCTCCAACCAGAGATGCCAACGGTAATTTATTACTGACTAAGCTGGTAAATGGAAATGCTGATTTAGGGTTCTCAAAATCTTCAGGTGGAAACAGACGTATATACATGCAGGCAAACTTGAACTATGACCGTACATTTGGACAACATTCTGTCAGTGGTCTGATTTTATACAATCAACAAGATTACCAAAATGCTGATGCTACTGATGCGATTAGTTCACTGCCATTTAGATTGCAAGGCGTGGTAGGTAGACTTTCATACAGTTTCAAGTCTAAGTACTTCTTTGAATTTAATGCTGGTTATAATGGCTCAGAAAACTTTGCTAAAGGGCATAGATTTGGATTTTTCCCCGCAGTGGCTGCTGGTTGGGTGGTTTCTCAAGAACCCTTTTTTAAAGATAATGATGCCCTTCAATACTTAAAATTGAGAGCCTCCTACGGGCTGAAAGGAAATGATCAAATTGGTGGTCGTCGTTTTGCTTACTTGACTACAGTTGGCGGAGGAAATGGAGGATACACCTTTGGTCAAGATGTAAACAATGGCTTTGGAGGGAGAGGAGAAGATCAGTGGGGCGCAGATTTGACATGGGAGCAGGAAGTAGAAGCGAATATAGGCATGGAAGTGCGTTTTCTGCGTGGTTTTTATCTACAGGCTGATATTTTCAAAAGAAACAGAACTGGAATTTTTATGCAAAGAAACTCTTTGCCAGCAATTCTCGGACTACAAAATAACCCTTGGGGAAACATTGGAGAGTTTGAAAATAAAGGTATTGATGCCAACATGGAATACAACAAAAAAATTGGCAAGCTTAATCTTGGGTTGAAGGCAAATGTAACCTTCGTAAAAAATACTTTGGTAAACGACGATGCTCCTGACTATAAATATATCTATCAAAACAGAAGAGGCAATCGCTACCAACAGCCATTCGGGTTAATCGCCGAAGGATTGTTTAAAAGTGAGGACGAAATTACGACTTCTCCTAAGCAAACTTTTGGACCAGTTAGAGTTGGAGATATCAAGTATAAAGATGTCAATGGTGATGGATTGATAGATTCTTATGATGAAGTAGCCATCGGAAATCCTCCAACGCCACAATTGGTTTACGGTTTCGGAACAACACTTGGTTTTAAAGGCTTTGATGTTTCGGCATTTTTTCAAGGAGCTGGTACTATGAGCTTTATGTTGGGTGGGGTAGGTTTCTATCCATTTGCTGAGGGAGGTTTGCGAGGAAATGTCAATATCAATGCACTTAGTAGATGGACAACTGAAAATCCTAGTCAAGATGTTGTTTTTCCTAGACTTTCATTTGGAACAAATTCAAATAACTTTCGCTCCTCAACATGGTGGCTCAGAGATGCAACCTATCTGCGTTTGAAAACTGTGGAAGTAGGCTATACGATACCTAAAAAACTAACTCAAAAATTAAAAGTGAATACCATGCGATTTTATGTTGCAGGTTTGAACTTACTCACATGGAGCGCCTTTGATTATTGGGATCCTGAATTGGGCAATGGTAGAGGCGCTGTGTATCCAATCCAGAAAAATATCACGATAGGGCTCAACATAAGTTTGTAATTCACTGTACAAAGAACTTTAGACGAACAGGCATTCTGTTATTCCTTGGTCAAATTTTATAAAAATATTACTATGAAAAGAATCACCATTTTTTTATTGTTCATAGCTGGTTCAATGAGTATTTCTTGCGAAGATTTTTTGGATAAGCAACCAGATGATATGCTGACCATCGACGCTGTATTTACAACTAGATTGGAAGTAGAGAAATACCTAGCCAATGTTTACAGCTATCTGCCAGACCCCGCTGAGCCATATGCAAACTATACACCGATTTCAGATGAAGGCGATTTTGTATGGACAACCATTGGCGCAAACTCAATTAACACTGGGAACTGGGGACCAACCTCCATACCTTACGACCGATATTCATATTACTACAAAGGTATACGAGCAGCAACTGTTTATATTAATTCTGTAGATAAATGTCTTGAATGTGAGGGTGTTACACCAGGTATAAATGTCAGGACTAGGGCTGAGGCAAGAGCTTTACGTGCTTATTACTATGCTATGTTGCTAAATCAGTACGGTCCAATCGTGTTATTACCCAATATTATTCCAGTAGATGCCTCAACTTCAGAGACTACTAAACCAAGAAATTCCTACGACGAGTGCGTAAAGTATATTGTTGATGAACTAGATTTAGCAGCAAAAGATTTACCAACAGTTACTGAAAATGTAATAGACTACGGTCGAGTTGATAAAAGAGCTGTTATGGCTATCAAAGCGCGAGTATTGTTATATGCAGCGAGTCCTCTTTATAACGGAAATAATCAAGATTATGCTGGTTTTAAAAATGCTGATGGTAAGGCGTTAATAACCAATAATTACGATGCTAATAAATGGAAACTTGCAGCAGATGCTGCTAAGGCAGTTATTGATTTGATGCCTAATGGTTTATACAAAAAAATGGATGCATCAGGCAAACTAGACCCGTATGTGTCCTACAGGGATGTATTCATCGACCGTTGGAACAGTGAAGTAATTTGGGGACGTTCTAGTGTCAATACAAATAAATGGACCATCCATGCCGCACCTCGTCAAATGAAAGGTTGGAACGGCTTAGGGGTAACTCAACAGATGGTGGATGCCTACCACATGGCCAACGGTAAACGGATTGATGAAGCTGGTTCAGGTTACGTTGAAACAGGTTTGTCGACAACTGATACCAAATATACAAAAGCTTTGGATTGGAATATGTATCTCAATCGAGAACCAAGATTTTATGTAAGTATTCTTTACAACCATGATACATGGGTGTTCACAGGGGCGTCAGGAACGCCAATACAGTTGTATGCGACTGGAGCTTCTGGGAAAAACGGTTCGCATGACCATACCGAAACGGGTTATTTATTAACCAAGTTTGTAAGTCCAAACAGTGATGTTCCCAACAATAGATATACAACACAATCGTGGGTATATTTTCGCTTAGCAGAAATGTACCTTAATTATGCCGAAGCACTCAATGAATATAGTCCCAATAGTGCGGATATCGCTAAATATGTTAACCTAGTGAGAGAAAGAGCTGGAATACCTGCCTTGCCGACGGGCTTATCACAAGCAGAGATGCGTGAGCGTATTCGTCACGAACGCCGTATAGAACTAGCATTTGAAGAACATCGCTTATTTGATGTACGCAGATGGAAAATTGCAGAGAGTACCCAAGGTGGACCAATGTATGGGATGAATGTAAGTAAAGGTACAAGTTTTACCGATACCGAATTTTACCAAAGAGCAGTATTCGAAACCCGTGTATTTGAGAAAAAACACTATTTCTGGCCAATTCCACAATCGGAAATAGACCGAAATAAGCAAATGGTTCAAAACCCAGGCTGGTAAAAAAAAGAGAAGCCCTCGATGGAAATAAATTCAACGAGGGCTTCTTTTTTTAACCTTTGCGCCTTTGTTGGAATTATTTCCAACAAACTTGCGTCAGCCACAAACAAATTTGTTATTGTTCGCGATACTATGCTAGATAGGAACAGTATTTTCTTACCTTTCAAAAAGTCATATAACTGGTAATTATTAAAATCTAATAAGTTTAGATCATGTCGCTCAAAGATACAAAATGGGCAAAAGCTTTATTGATAGAGTTTTTACTAATAGAAGCACCGAAAGCGACAATATTCATTTGATTGCGGTTTGAAGGGTTTATGGTTTAGTTTTCTCAAAAATACAATAGAAGTTTCTAAATGTTTTATCTTGATGAATACATTTCGCCCTTATTGTCTTTCCGCCTTTGTTGGAATTTTTTCCAACAAACCTGCGTCAGCAACAAATTAACGTGATACTGCTTTAGATATTTAGCTAGTTGCTAACTGATATTTACGTGGATTAATATATCTTAAGGTTGGAATTTTACCAAAATCAGAATCATTATCAGAGAGTAAAATCAGGTCATAACACATAGCTGTTGAGGCGATAGTTGCATCGGGTAGTTTTACCTTATACATTTTCCTAATCTTAATAGTCTGTTGCACAATTTCCTCCGATATCCAAAATTCTTGGCAAGCATCAATAAAAATATTAATTGATGCCAAAAGGTTTTGATTTTTTGGTGCGAAACTCAAAAGTTCTATTCTAGTAATTACAGAGATATATGCCTGTCCGTTGTCAAGCACATGATCAAGTAACATAAGTCCATGTTCCGAAAGAGTTTCCTCAAAATATTTAGATACAACATTTGTATCAATTAAATATCTCTTTCCCATTCGTTTCTGATGTTGTCAAAATGCTTGTGAATTTCTTCTTTGTCTTTATCATCAATATTTTTCCAAGTCCCTCGTAAACTTCCTTTTAATGTATGAGCAGGAACTAGGTTACTTTCCACAGTAGTTTGGTCATTGACTACCTCCTCAGTAAACATGACAAAGACCTTTACTTTGTGGGTAAATTTGGGCACTTCAGTCAGTATGATTTGCCCATTATCGTAAACTCCTTCTACGGCTGTAAGCATAATTGTTTCGTTTTAAGGTTACCCAAATATAACAGTTTTTCGCCATTGTTAAAGTTATCTATCACAAACTTGCGTCAGCAAAAACAACAACTTGATACTTAACTAGAAAACTCTAACTAGGGCAACATTATTTTTGAGAAAGTGCTTTTCTGACGTCTAAAGCTAATTGATGACTTGTATAAAATGGCGAAAACCCTTTTTTGAAACCTGTTACATGAGTCAGAAAAAAGCCATAAACACCATTGGTTTTATCAATCCAAGGATATGCGCCTGCCCACGAAGGACTGCTAAGAAGTGTGGCTTCTCCTTGAGTATTCACTTCTTCGCGCCATTCACCTATGCCATATATATCTGCTCCTTTTCGACCCCTTGCCCGCTCGACAAATTCCCCAGCCTGAACTTTCGCACGCTTTATTTGGTCTGACTGCATAAAAGTAATGGTCTTTTCAGATAAAATCCTTTTGCCTCTATACATCCCTTTGTTGAAAATCAAGGATAGAAAATTGGCATAGTCCTGAAGGGTAGAGCGAGCACCGCCGCCCAACATTGGTGCATGTCCACCAGATGAATCGACTGGAGTAAAGTGAGTATGAGTCATTTCAAGGGGGCGAGCAATTTTTTCTTGAAATAATTCTTCCCAGCTTTTACCAGAAGCTAATTCTGCTATTCTACCTGCAACTTGCATAGACAATCCTCCATACTTGAATTTTGTTCCTGATAATGTATCGGCAGGTAAAGGAAGAATGTTGTCAACAGAGCTTTTTAATTCCTGAGATATATCGACAGGGTTACCTTGGGGTTGATAATCAGGATAGCCAGCAGTATGTGATAGAAGTTGCGCTAAAGTCGCCTTACCTTTGGTATCCTCAAATTCGGGAAGCCATTTTTTTACAGGATCGTCCCAGTGGAGGATACCCTCATCTACCAAAACTCCAATGGTAGCTGCTGCCAACCATTTGCCAGCTGAGGCAATGAAAACAACTTTATTTTTGTCATAATTTCCAAAATAGGCTTGGTAAATCTTTTCATTTTTTTGAAAAACAACGATTGAAGCGCCATCATAATGACCACTATCTACCCAAGTTTGAATTTTTTGTTGAATAGACACAAAGCGCTTGGGTGTTTTCTGAGCAAAAGCTGACCAAAAACACCCACACAAGCAAAGAATAATAAGGAGTTGTTTCATAGAGTGTCTTATTTTTCAATCCAAAAACTTTGTTCGACTGGTTCAGCAGATTGTACTTTTCCAATAATGCCATATTGCCAAGCTACAACGGTTACTTTAAGAGGCATCTTTGATTTTGGTGGAATTTTGGTGAAAACTAATCGCTGATTTTTGATGAATGCAGGACCTTCTTTTACATAAAAATATATGGGAAGTCCTGCATTTGAGGTAGCTCTTAATGCAATAGAACGCACATTCTTTTGGGAGTTTGGAATAGCTTCAAAAGAAATTTCTTGTGTGATACCTTGCGTATTGCGCAAAGGAAACTTTAGTTCAAATTGCTGAACAACAGATTTATAGATCTCATCGCCCTCATTATGCGCCAATAGCCAAATAGCATTACTCCGTTTTTTGTTGTTAAACCCCATACGGTAAAAACTAATTTGAAAAGTACTATTATCCAGTTTTTTAACAGGACCACAAATACGGTCTATCATAATCGGTGTTTTGGCGTGATTAATAACCTCCTTAGTTTTGGAAGTATCACTAAAAAAAGCTTTGAAACGAAAACTAATACCATCAGACAAAGGCTTGAAAATAGGTTGATATTGAGCATGATTTTTGGATGGAACAAGTATTTTCCCTTCCTGAACCAATCCTAAATATTGCATTTTTTTGCTACGAGCTTTTGCATAAAATGCCTCTGTTGCTAGGGCATGTTCTTTGTCAAAACACCAAGATGCCGTATATTTATTTCCTGTAAATTGCGAATAGGGGCGAGCTGGAGAAATAGGTAAGGAGTCTTTTCGCCAACGGTCAATCAACCAGCCATTTTGAGGATATACAGGTCGTAAGACTTCACCGTTTTTTTTCGAAAGTCTGTATTTAACGGCTTTTTCAATAAATAATCCTACATAATCGACCATGGATTGATTATAGTCAAAATGACCGTGTCCAGCATCAGCAAAGAAAGTAATCGGTGTTTTGGGGTGTTTGGAAACATATTGAAAACCTGGTTCGAGTCGTTTTTCCCACCATTCATATTCGCCCATAATAAATAGGCTTGGTACACCTTCAATCGTTCTATTTCCCCAGTCTGGATTAGCTCTGCCATAGCCTGTCAGGTTGGTTTGGGGTGTATCTCCATGAACAGAAATGATTGCCAAAGTTCTGGCAGGATTCCAAGCACCAAAATTCCAAGGGTAAGTCGCCATGGCGGAGTGTCCGAGCGGAATTATTGGAGCTTTGGATAATTCGGTATATCCCGAAACTGTTGCAAGTGCATCCATCATGGTTTGGAAATGCTTCGGGGCATCTTTATGAAAATCGAAAGGAAATTCTAAAACGGGTGTAACCCAAACTTCGGCAAGACCTAGCTCGGTAAGCTTTTTCCTAAAGTTTTCGTTTTCTAACATGCCTTCTTCTATCATATTGTGCATTCCGAGGACCACGCCTTTTACTTCCTTACAATTCTCAGGAATCCACAGAAATGCTTGCGGATGGGCGTTGGTTTCCTCGCTAATGAGCCCCTCCACTGGAGCTGACCATTGCCAGACTTGTGCGTACGTATGTGAGAAAATACCCAGCAATAGGAGGGTAAAAATGATGTTCAACTTCTTCATAAAAGTATTTTTAGCCAAGAAAATTTAGTCATGAATCATATCCCAATACACGACATAGCGTTCTCGGTGAATATCGTAAAGTGGTTGCAAAATAATGCCTTCTGTCTTTGTTTTGAAGGTTAATGTCTCATTGGAAAGCTTCTCTATTGTAGATGTCAAGCTTTGTGGATTGAGGTGTAAACTTGTGATCATATCCGAAGGAACATGGTATTGATATTTGTAATAGTCGTTGTACACACTTGCATCTGAATAGGGGGCTGGACTGTTCATCTGAGCGGTACCCATTTTGCCTGCTAGCACAATGGGACCATACATAATGGCAACTTTGTTGGGATTATCATTGGTGGGTTTTAGGCTAAGTTCCATCGGAAATTCCACTTCGATGATATCATTGGTTTTCCATTTCTGAAACAATGAGATGTACTCTCCTGCAAGATTATTGAGTTTTTGAACCTTTCCATTCAACTTCACAATCACACTTTTTGCCCAAGATGGATAACGAATTTTGATTCCCAAAGGCTGTGAAGGTGCTGCTGTAACGGTAAACTTCATTTGTCCATTTTGTGGGAAAATGGTCTCTTGTTTTAGGCTAAAATTTTGTTCTTTCCAATTTAGTTCAGAAGCAATAAATAAGTTGACAAATATCGAATTGGCATCATGATAGTAAATACCTTCGCTATACTTCGCATGATTTTCAAAGCCAGTTCCCACACAACACCAAAAGGAATTTTCGGGCGTACTATACACCTTATGCGCCCCTGCCAACATCGGGAGAAAATACGCCACCATGCCCGTAGCGGGGTCTTGCTGACCAAGGATATGATTGAATAAGGCTTTTTCGTAATAGTCGGCATATTTGACATCACCCGAATGCGTGTATAAATGGCGTGTTAACTTGAGCATATTATACACATTACAGGTTTCGCCAGTGTAGCCCGAAAGGTGCTTGGAAAGTTCGTCGGGCTTAAAAAAATGTTCTTTGTCGCTGTTGCTTCCTGTGGCAAAAGAGTGATGATTGATGACGGTATTCCAGAAAAATGCTGCTATGGTATCAGCATCGCCTTTTCCTTCAATTTCATAATTGCGAGCGAGTCCCAACAGTTTAGGAATAAAGGTGTTGGCATGTTTGGGGTCAAGTACATCTTTTCCCTCCTTTATTGGGTCGATGGTTTCGTTATGATAAAAGAACTCCGCTAGCCATTGATATTCTTTTTTCCCCGTAATAGCATACAAATTATAGAAAGACTCGTTAATACCCCCAAACTCGTTGCGAAGCATGATACGACGTTGTTCAGGCGAGATTGGTTGGAGCTTTTTGTACGCCCACAAGCCCATCTTTTCTGCTATTGCTAGCGCTTGTTTATTGTCACAATACAAATATTGGTCAATTAATCCTGCATAGATTTTGTGTAAAGTGTACCAAGGTGCCCACACACTTTTTCCAGCCAAATTTCGATTGATTAATTCTTGTGGAAAAGCACTCAAATAGCCCTCTTGATTCAAGGTGGTTTGCACTTCTGCTAGTCCTTTTATCAAAGAATCTGCTTTAATTTTGTAATAATCATCACCCGTTTGAGCGTACATCAATGCCAAGCCAGACAACAAATGTCCAGTGGTATGACCTCTCAAATCACAGTCGAGCGATTCCCATCCACCGTATTTCTTCATGGCGAAATATCCTCCTTCATTGGCTGAATAAATGCCCGCATTATTTCTGAAACTATGGAGTAATCGTTTGGTATCCAGTTGCTTAATCCATGCTTGTTCGCGGAGCATATTTTCTTTGAAACGACCATCTAACAAACGAATTTGATGCAAATCGAAAGCCTGAATGTGCGAAAATAATTGGTCGTGCAAGACAAACTTATCTTGGTGCTGACCGGGGTAGTGAGATTGAGCCTCAATGGAATATGAAAAAAGTAACACTATTCCAAGAATGAAAAATCCTTTTCTGAACATAGTTAAAAGGTTTGTTTTCAGAAAAGATGAGTCGACGACCTATTTGATACCCTTTTTTTCTTAGAAATTATCTTTCAAACGGCCTTATGTTCTAAATTTTTGGGTTTGAAAAATGTGATAAATACTATTTTTTACCAGATAATAAATATAATAAACCTAATTTGCTAGTTTGCGAGAATATTCCCACTTTCAGGTCGAACAATAACACACAAAATTTATGTCAACTGAATCAAAAATTAAAGCACGCCAAGCCCTTAATATTGCACCAGACAATAAGGTGATTTTTAGTTTTGATGGGGGAGGAATTCGAGGCATTTTTACCATTCAGCTTTTAAAAAAAATAGAAGAAATCGTAGGTGCACCTATCTATGAATGGGTAGATATGGTGGCAGGAACATCTACTGGAGCAATTATCGCAAGTTTGATTGCGAATCAAAAATCCGCAACCGAAATAGAAGCCCTCTATGAAGATTTAGCGACAAAGATCTTTAAAGATCGAGCGTTTGGTAATCGTTACACAAATCCTCCTCAATTCGATAAAATCAATTACAGGGCTATTTGTAAAGATATTTTTGGTAATAAATCATTGAAAAATCTAGGCGAATCATCAGGAATAGATTTATTTTTCACCGCCAAAGATATGGTTGCTGGCGAAGAAACGTTTTTTACTTTTTTTAATAAAAATGAAAGCTCCAAAATTGTGGATACCTATCAAGATGCCCTGATGCGTGCTGTGGTGGAGGCTACGATGTCGGCGCCAACGTATTTTCAACCTTTTGAACGCTTTATCGATGGAGGTACTACCGTGTACAATAATCCTGTGATGGCGGCGCTTATGGAGGCATTTCATTATAACGGAAAAGACAAATATAGTTCCGACAACACAACCGTTTTTAGTTTTGGTACAGCAAGCTTGTTTCGGTTTGTACCTCTCGAAGAAATAGCCGAGCCCAAAGGACTTGATGTATTATTTTGGTTGGATTATGTCATGGATGAATCGAGCAAAGATGCTAGTGAAATGCAGGTGAATTTTCTTAGAAGTACACTCATGAAAGGACTCGATTTTCGAAGATTTCAACTTTCTTTGGATCGAGAGTCTATAAAGAAATTACCTAATAAATCGCTCAGAAAATTAGACAATATCGATGCTAATTCTCTACATCAACTTAGTAACAAAGAATTAGCGAAAATCAATATGGCAGATGTGAACATGTTACCTTTAATGAAGGTATTAGGGGAAGCCGTGGCAGATTTTGTACAGGAAAGAAATGGTTTTCAATCAGACCTGAAAGGGGAGAATAAGTTAGTGACTGGCATGGATAGCGATTATCGAGAAAAACTCAAAAAGCATCTTCAAAAAGCAAGTTGGATAGATAAATTACCGACAGCTTGATGACGATTTTTACATCACTGGTCAGTGTCCCACTGACCAACAGGCGGCAGCAAAAAAAGAAGTATCATAAAGATAATAAAAGAAGTCTACTGTACTGCCACGAGTTGTCGAGTGGGATACTCGCCACAAATAGAGAAAACGTTATATCCAATTTTAAAAGACCTAAAACATGGGCAATTTTTTAGCACTTTCATCAATAATTGGTAGGACAAAAAACGAAGTAATAACCAGTTTGACAAATTATGCCATTTCTGTTAATGGTGGGCTTCAAGAAGAAAGTCACATTGACTCATCTACTGACAACTGTTGCATCATCGACGAAGAGAATGGAAACGTCAGTATTTTCTATCCAAATGGCTTTGTAGAATGGGATGACAGTTCGGCTTATTTGTCACGAGAATTAAATGCGACAGTATTCTCATTTCATATTCACGATGGAGATTTTTGGATGTATGTTTTGTATAATAATGGACAAATAATTGACCAGTTCAATCCAATTCCAGACTATTGGGATGAAAACATTTCAGACGAAGAAATCGAAAGTTGGAAAGGCGATGCCAATATTCTTGCTCAATATTTAAAGAATGTAACACCAAGCGACATTGACAAATATTTAGTTAAGTGGGATTTAGAAGAAGAAGAAACTGAAAAAGCATATTCTACGGACGAATATGCACAGGAAGAATGGCAACTAATAGACTTTATGAATAGATTAAGTTTGCCATATCCACTTGATTTCGACGGTAATCCCAAAGGTCTAACTTTTAAGCTTTGGACAAAGCAACTTAAGCTTGTAACTGTAAAGAAAAAAAGCAGTACGACAGAAATCAAGAATGAAAAACCTTGGTGGAAGTTTTGGTAGCTTTGCGGCTTGATGTACCATAAACTTCTTCAAATATAGATACTTACCAATAAGAAAACACAGAGATTAAAATTGAAAGAATTACAAAATATTTTGCCAATAGAACTTGAAGAAGCGTTTTCATCACCCGAATTTGAGAATGATGGCGGACTGGAAATATGCTCTGTTAAGTACTTAGAAAATGAACTTCTTTTAAATTTTTCGTTTTATTCAGACGAACAAGATGAACGTCGAAAACAGTATTGGCAACTTGTTGTAAACGGCTATATAGAAAGTAAAATTGGTGATTTCGGCAGCTTTATGAGTTTTTATTCTGAACATATCTTACTTGCTGAATTTCAAGATATAGAAACTGAATTATACTTTAAAAGAAAAGGGTATTATCCAGAATTGTTACAGACAAGCATTTTCGGTATATCTATCGAAGAAAATAGTCTCACAGATGAAGGACAATTAATTGATAATTATGATAAAGCCCTTGAAATCCAGAAGGAGATTCAAGAACTTATCAACTCTACCAAGACATATATCCAGCTTGAATATGCTCCTGCAGATGACGAAGAAGAGTTTGACAGTGATATTAAACATTGGCAAATAATGAACGAATCCAAACGATAGCCATAAGTACATTATGAAAAAATACACTCATTTCTACACTTTACTTTTATGGACACTTTCATATTTCAAAGGGTTTTCTAGTTCACAATTACCAGACCTACTGATTTATAAAGGAGATACTATTCCAATTTATGCAAATCCTCTCGAACAACTTTATGCGAAAAGCAGCTCACGCCCCAACTTTTTGGGAAGTAAGCATCAATGTACTTCAACTAGCTGCTGGCGAGGTTATTATGCTGAATGGGAGATTATTAACAACGAAATTTATTTAACAGGCATTTTTAGTTGTTGCGATGAGCATCGTGAAACTAAAGCAGACTTGAAAGATTTGTTTGGCGAGAAGTGTGTTAACGGCAAAGTAAAAGCAGTTTGGGTTACTGACACTTTTATTTCGCCACAAGGAAAATTGTTACATTACGTTCACATGGGTTATGGTTCTATATACGAAAAGGAATTAGAGTTTCAATTTAAAGAGGGAAAACTTTTGGGCATTAAATCTTATGACAACTCAAAATCTAGAACTTCCTTTTACAGAGCAAATCAAAAGGCATTAATGAAGTTCATTGATAGAAAAATCAATTGGAGCATTTTACCAAAAATTAAGGGAGAAATAAGAGTATTTGTGCAGTTTTCGGCAAATATCCATGGATTGATAGACCGCGCAGAGGTTATTCGAGGATATAACAAAGACTTCGATAAAGAAGCCATTAGAGTAGTCAAATCAATTCCCCAGTGGGATATTTTATATAGTCATGGTAAATTCATTCGTATGAATTATATATTGCCAGTTATATTTAACACCGAAAAGAAAGGGAATTATCGAGTTAAAAAAATTAAGAATTCCCTATATTATCACAGATCCTATAAAGCCATCCGATGAGAAAGCTAAGAGAACTAACCTTTTGGTTGTCGATTTTTACCGCGTTGACATCATGCAAAAATGATAAAAGTAGTAATGAGTTTAAATTTCCGCCATTAACTGATACATTGAAACTTGCGGAACACTATTATTCTCCAGCAGTGATGACGACACCACAAACATACATTGAAGCGGTTTGGAAGTTTGGTGAAAATATCGAGGTAAATGATACCACAACTAGAGAAAATGTTTTTATAGATGACTTTAACGGTAGCGATACTTTATTCAAGTCTTTAAGAGAACATGATGGATTGAAATTATTGGTAGACAATACAAAATTAGTTTCGGTCAACCTTTATCAATGGGCGTTTCCACCGTTCCTTTTTGAAGACATTCCAGACGATGAAAGACCCAAATCCAAAAATCAAATAATAATTGATAGCCTTGTTTATCAGGCAAAATTAAAAACTTGGAAGGATCATCAAACGATGGTCAAAGGCTATCCCGTTTACATCGTTAACCCAACTAATAAAACAATTAGAGTGGAGGAACAAGATGGAAGGTTAATGATTATACAAGAAGCAAAAGATAAAAATGGCAATTGGAAACCGATTGAGTTTTGGCAATTTAGTAGTTGTGGAAATAGTTATGGAGGAATAGCGGTAAAACCTAATTCATATATTTTTACAAAAATCATAGCTTACAGAGGAGAGTTTGAAACGACCTTACGCTTAAAAATGCTCAATGATACCATTGTATATTACTCTGAACCGTTTAAAGGCAGTATCAATTTAACCCAGCTGGACACAGCATTAATTAAACAAAATGTTAGTCCGAAAAACTTTTTAGTGAACAAACATGGCAATCCCACTAAGAATTGAATAGAAAGTTGAATAGAATTTTTAACAACACTTACTCTATAATTGAGTCAAGTAAATGACATAGTATTGCAAATACCGAAGTCAATACCGAACAATTAAATCAAAATTACCTTAGACCGACATATTTATTGAGGAGTTAAGATTATCATAGAGTATAGAACGACGCCGAAGAACGGTTCAGAGCACAATCAAATCAAATAATTTCTAAATATTTTAAAAAATACTAAAAACTAGAAGTATTCAGTAATACCTCTATAAGTCGACTGTTCTATAGATATGTATATTGACTTACTCATGACAAGTGTCAAATAATAACATTTAATAAAGAATATTGTAGGTAAATTCTTGTATTTGTGTCTTTTTAGTTTTACCTTCAAAAGGTTTTAAAAATTAAAAAATCTACAATAAAAAAACTTCTACTTAAGTACACCAAAATAAGGATGTTTGGTGTATGTTTATTACTGTCACTCACTCTATATCCTAAGATTGCTAGTGCCACTGGATGGGAGTCTACATTTAGAGGATCTTTTACCTGTACAGCAACTGGGGGAGCTTATACAATGGAAATCCAAGAGTTCTGGTTATTTGGCATTAAATGGTCTGAAAGGGTCATATACCGTGATGGAAATAACAGAGTTCTTGAATATGATCCTTGTCAAGAGGATCAGTCTGGACCGCAAGGTTGATATGATACTTTTATGAGTTTTACTAATTAGTCTTTTGATTTCCAAAAGACTAATTTTATTTATTACATTATGAAATATTATCTAATAATAATCTTTTTTATCATTACAAACATTGTATTCGCTCAGAATACGAAATTAATTATTATCGATAGGGGAACAAACTTACCAATTGCCCTTGCTTCAATTTACACACAAAGAGGTGTCGGATCTTATTCTAGTGAAGATGGATCTGCTGTGTTAAATATTAATACCAATGACACTTTATATATAAAGCATTTAAGTTATAATGAGGTTATACTCACTTATGAGGATATTAAACATTTAGCTAACAATACTATTTACTTGAGCCCAAAAATTATTGAGTTGCAACAAGTAGTAGTTAAACCCCAAAAGCTTAAGAAAATATCTTTAGGCTATTATAACGAAAATACGCTTTCCAATAAAGCCACTCCAGGGGGTATATCAGATTTTGAAATATTTACCAATCATATAAAAAATACAACAGGTGGCGTTGGTCTTCTGAACAAATTACACTTTGACCTACACGTAGACCTTACTGAAAAAAGTAATTCTAGTGTTCGAATTAGGGTATTTTCTGTAGGAAAGGATGGTTTGCCTGATCAAGATATGTTGACCAAAGAAATTATTAAGAAGGTTGACAGATTTACTCCTAATATTCATATTGATGTATCTGAGTTCAAAATTCCATTTCCCCCAGAAGGCGTTTTTATTGGTCTGGAGTTTTTCTGTACATTTAGAAGTGTCACTGCTCGTAGGGAGAATCATTTAAAGATTATTACTAATTGTCCGCATGTCCCAGTCAGCAAAGTTTCTAATGCTGACGAAGTTGGACATAGTTACAATTGGACCTTACACAATAAAAAATTTGAATGGTTTTGCCGCAGTGATGGAAGTGTATACAGAGGCCTTAAAGGGAATGTATATAAATTTGGAGCTGATGTTTTAATTAATTAATCAGAGACAATCAGTTTACGGCTTTATATAACTTATATAAATAATAAGCTGGGAGCGTACTCGCTATTAGCTTCTCATTACAGTAATCAATTTGTTCTGTTCCTATATGTAGCCACCAGATTCAAATAGAACTTCCGATTTAAATCATCAATTAATGGAAAGACCTAGATAACCTCCCTCGCTAGTGCTGGCTTCCAAGCCAGCACTCACTCAATCTAAGGATTCCGATCTCCGATCCTATTGGCAATTATAATAGTTCCCTAGTCACAATTGAAAATTTTGCACAAGATGGAAATCAATTTTTATTTCTCTATATTTGAATTGTACTACAGCTATATAGCTAAGCCTCATCTATTGCCAACAAAATAAATTCGACACTATGAACTCTCAAGAGACTCTACAAAATCACATAAATTCACTGCAACAGCGACCAGACTACGCTGAGAATATGGCCTTAAAACATATCGTGGGTATACTGATGGAGGTGAAATCACAGGCTAATCTGCACCACCGAGAAAGCCTTTTTAGCCGAATGGGGACACTTTAATTTTATTTCATAATTTTAACTACAAATACAAATGAGATGTATATTTGAATGATTCTGTTCGGTATTCCCAATATCCTATCATTCTGCGTACACATCATTTAACTACAACTCTATGAAAACTATAGCAATTACACTAGTGACACTATTTCTTTCACTGACTTCGTCATTCGGGCAAACCTCAAAAGATAGTTTGTTGGTCTTTATTGGAGAAAAAATAGAAGTGAAATACATACCTGAAAAGTCTTCTTCTGATACGACAATTCTGGGAAAAGACACAGTTATAACAGTTGGATTAAAACTTGATAACCGATATCGCGCCAAATACAAAATATTACAAGTAATTAATGGTTCGTTCAGACAAGATACGATTACATTTACTGCATACGACCATTATGGTGAACCTGCATTTTCCAAGTTCAAGACAGTTCTTCTTTTTGTTTCTCCTCACAAAGGCGAGCTATATCATGAGAAATACCAATATTTTGATTTGTATTTGACGGCTGATAATAAATGGGCAAGTCCGTATTCGCGTAGATACACTAACGATTATTACAAAGACAAGGTTACTATTAGACCTGAGAAAATTTCGTTTAAAGAAGAAGTTTCGTCTCCAATTAGTCATTTATCAGAAGACGAACGCAAAACGTTGTTTCCTAAACCATATTTTGACATAAAAAATGGAAACGCAATCGCTATTTATGGCAACTATGTAGATGATCTAGTCAAACTCAAAAAACAGACAAATTGAAATAAAATGATATAGTTGGAAGTCGTGGTTATCTGAGTGTTTAACCGTGCTGTAGCGAGTTGTCGAGGCGGTCTTATATATACCTATGAACAAACAGCTTACAGGTAGCTTCGATAATATACGTATATTGACTTTAGTTAAGAAAATGCTTGGCATGATTCATAGTTTCGTTTATATTCCATATTGGTTTTATAGACGCAATAAGTTTTAATTATATTGCACTTATATAATCGTTGGTGGTAATTCTATAAAAACATCGCATGGATAATAAAGAACAACTTTTTGACAGACTTAAAGCAAACGGACTTGATAAGTATTTTGACAAGTTAGAGCCAATAGTTCGCAACACAATCAGGCTTTATTTGACTTCATGCAGTGATGATGAAATTCCTGTTGGACAGTCGAAAATTGGTGGACAGCCAGATTTGCCTGCAAGTTTTTCGTGGTTTACCGAAACTAAAACAATAATCTCAAAAAAACTTTGGATTTTCGGAAAAGAAACTGAACAGACGATTACTAAATCCCTTTCATTTATTGCTCAAATTAACCTATCAGAAATATCACAGTTTGACAGCGAAAATCTTTTACCCAAAAGTGGCATACTATATTTTTTCTATACAGAAGCGCAAGATGCTTGGGGATTTGACACCAAAGACCAAAATAAGTTCAAAATAATATACTTTGATGAGGATTTGACAACTTTGAAGCGGTTTGATTTTCCAGTGGATTTAGAAAATTCAAGGTTTAAACCCTGTTCAATAGAGGCAAAACAAGAAATTAGTCTACCATCATATGGTTATGGATTGGATGAAGAAATGAGTTTTACAGACGATGAAGCTGATATTTACTATGATAAAATATACGAAGACGGAAACATAAATAAACTTCTCGGTTATTCAGACAATATTCAAGGTGAAATGGAATTGGAATGTGAGCTTGTAACGAATGGACTTTATTGTGGCGACCCATCAGGCTACGATGACCCAAGAGCAAAAAAACTTGAACCAAATGCTAAGAATTGGCGACTTCTTTTGCAAATTGACAGTAACGATGAGAATGAAATGATGTGGGGCGACTGTGGACGACTTTATTTTTGGATAAAAAAAGAGGACTTGATAAATAAGCAATTTGACAGAGCTTGGATTAGTCTTCAATGCAGTTAGACTGGATAGTGACTAAAAAGAACGACTGCAAACATGGGTTTGTGGAAAGTGGGGCTTGACGGAATAAACCTCAACTTTGGGAATTTTTTCACACCTTTGTTTCGGCTGACGGAAGTCTTTTGATACTGTTAAGTAGTTCATAATCATTAATTTATATCGGATTTCGTTCGGGCGAAGGTGTTTCAAATTCCCCACCTGACCACAAGCCCTGGTCGTCACCATCAATGTAAAGAAGGACAACTTAATGAAAAAAATAACCTATATAAATCAGGGAGACTTATTGATATTTAAAGCAGCTGATGACAAGTATAAAGTTTTGCTTTGTACGAGTACATCTAAAGAGAAAAGTCCACAGAACTTTTCTTTTGCTGCTTTAACTTACGACAATGAAGATAAACCGACAGTTGAAGACATTTTGCGTAGTGACTTTTGGGGAATTGGAAATACAAAAAATGACTATTTTAAATATTCCGACATCGAACTAAATCAAATGTGGAATATACACCCTGAGACAAAACCATACTTTTTAGGTTCGTATAGACTAATTATTTGGAGAAAAGACTTTATGAAATTTAGAGACAATTTTGAAATTATTGGTAATCTTAAAATAGTTGACAATCTTGACAATAATGGTAATGGTGGAATGAATGCAAGTGATTGGAATTTAATAAAAGACTTCTTCACCACCAAAATAAATTCTGTATTGCCTGAAAGAGGACAGAAAACGTTTAAGTTAAAGGCAATTATTAAAGAGTGACTAGTGAGAATGAGTAAAGCAAATTCTGGTAATACGGGTAACTGTTGCAGTGATATTAAAGTGGTATGGGTACCAGTTCATCCACAAAACCACACCTATCTAAGCCACAAAACAAATACTCAGAATGGACACAGATATACGCCAAAAGGAAATTTCTTTTGCGATGAGTACCAAGGAAATTTGATACAACTTGGCAACCTGAATTTTAAGCTTTTCGGTACTTTACATCAATAGCTTTTCTGGTGTTAGATTAGTCAGTGTCTTACAGACTAACTAGCGAAAGAGAATATTTGTGGTGATGTACTTAAAGAGTTTATATTGATTGGCAAAGAATAAAAATAGATATAAGCAATTCCTAGAGTCCAAGCCTCAAAAACGAAGGAGGAAAATAAAGGAGTCGAGCTCAGCGCACTCAAAAATTAATTTTACAGCAAAACAAAATAATACATTATGGGACTTGACATAGGTCTTAAACTAAATAAAGAAATTGCGTCAGATAAACTACGCAATCAATTTTACAAATGGAGTACAGAAAATACCTCAGACGACATTTATTGTCTTAGTAGAGGCTATTGTAATTTAGTGATGAGCAAACATTATGCTGACAGTGAACCATTAATTACTGAATTGAACAAAGTTTTAGAAGCAGATTGTAGCTTTATTCAAGAACCCAAGGTAAATCATTGTGAAGAAGATGACGAAACAAAGTTCCAATTTGGTTGGATAAGTTCAACTCAATTCTTGGACAACTTGAAATATGTAAAAAGCCTAATTCAAAATAAATCGGACTTTTCAAGCAGAATGAATTTGAACGATGAGTGGAAATACTATTTCGGTGGACAGGACGAAGATTGTTTCTCTCAGGATATTGACAACCTAATCGAAGTCATTGAGATTGGCAATTTGCAAGGAGTAACTAAAATTTGTTATTCAGTTGGTTGACCAGCTATTTCCATTAACTCATAAAATATCATTCCTACAGAGCACATTATTTTATTCAAAACGGTCAGGCAAACCGCCCCATAAATAAGCTATCGAATGATTCACTTAGAAAAGAGAATCATTCGATAGCTTTTAACATACACAAATAAATAGATTGATTATGAAGGTAAAGTATTGATAACTAAAGATTATACCCGTGATTCACAATTCACCATTAAAGCTTACTCAACCCGTTTTACCTCAATCAATCTTACTGGACCAACTAAACCAGATGGTTTGGGTGACCATTTTGAGGCGTCAAAAAGACCTTCCGCATTACGGTTTTCTGACCGTTTGGCTGCCATGTTGATATTATAATACTTTTTCCAAGGCATTCCATTTTTGTCCATCCAAGCCATACGATTGGCCATCAAATTCGACACTTGTATTTCCAACGTATTTTGGTTGTGTAACAAATCATTAGGGATTGTTACCGTAAAACTTGGTCCGACTAAGGTCGCAATTGCGTTACCATTTAATATTACTCGTGCACTTTCGTGTACTTCTCCCAAATCCAAAATCCAGTGTTGCGCATTGCCTGTTGGTTTGGCAAAAGTAGTATTGTAACTGGCTGTTCCCGAAAAACGATTCAATGCCTCGTCCGACCAAGTAGTCCAAGAGCTTAAATTAGTAATAGTTCTGGTAGCAGGAAGTTCGGGACCACCTTCTACAAAACTGACTTGCCAATTCCCCTTGAGTTCCTGAGTATTTTCAGACGGTTTGAAAAATGGATATTCTTTTCCTTTGAGAAGGCTTGGCGAAACTTTTACGATGAGTGATTCATTAGGTTGGAGCGAGATAAATACCGAGGTTTCCGAGCCTGTATTTTGTACTTTTTCAATACCTGATTCGCCAGTCATAGGGTTGAAAATAGCCACACTCATTCCTTTTCTTTGTAGATTTACCCATCCTGAAAAACCAGTTGCGTTCTTATTCCAAATGAAATAGACTGATTCAGTACCCATTTTTTTACGAATAAAAGACAAACCCTGTTGTGATAAGGTTTCCTCTTTAACACCATTGAAAGCCAAAAGTTTTTCAAAGGATTTTCCTACACTGATTTGTCCTAAGCCTACTTTGGCGCTTTGAATTGACTCGTTGGATGGTTGTAAGTGAATACTATTTTTGATTTGTGAAAAAGCCTTTTGTTTTTCCTCCAGATTTCCCCAACCAGCTACCGATTCGGGTAGTGCGTCGATAAACAAAACTTTGGCGCCTGCTTTTGCCAAGGCGTTCAATTTTTGCATAGTTGCCAAAGGTATGTAAGTGCATTTTGGCACCAGAATTACCTTATAGTTTGCATTTGTCGACTGAATTTTCCCACCAGCAGCGTTGAGTTTTTGTAGTTGACTATCAGAGATAAAATCGTAGGTATAGCCTTTTTCAAGCAATTCGTCCGCCAAATGTGAGAGTTCTGGTAAGCCTAATTCTTTGCCCAAACCATCATAATGACGCAAGAGCGATTTGCTTGGTTTTGACCAACTATCTGAAATTGGAAAATAAAAAAGTACATCATTGTCGGCAGTAGATTTTTGTAAAAACGACTGCACACGAGTCACATATTGGTTGATAGAGGCGAAATCTTTCCACCAAGGATTGGCAGGTGTAAACTCTGTAGCTGCATAAAACAATCTGCCTGGCCAAGGTTCATTTTCAGGAGAATAGGCTGTTCCATGATAAAAAATATGGTTGATACCACCCAAAAACATCAAGTCAATTGCCTTTTTGACATCTGCTAAATTCGAAACAAAATGCTCGTTGAGCCAAGTAGCAGTTTCTGAGGCAACGAGTTTTTTACCTGTCAAGTTAGCGGCTGAACTCGCAAATTTGAGTCTTGGCACTTCCATTCCTTCTGCTTCAGGAATGTCGGCTGCTATGTACAAATCCAAAATATTGGCAGGTGCACCATGGCTTTGGTTACGGATAATCTTCTTGTTTTTATGTGACCAAGAACTCCATACACCCATGTACTTTTCCAAGATTAAGTCAGAGATCGTTTCTCGATAATCACAGAGAATACGAGCATTTTTTTCTGGGGTATCTTTTCCGAAAAGTGCTGGTAGAAAATTCCTTAAATCATAGCCTCTACGTTTTTGAAATTCATTAAACATATCAGGTGTCCAATCGCTTTCACCTTTGGCATCGTCGACCTCATAAGAATCGTTGAAATAGCCACGTAGATGGCTAATATTGGCGTTTTTGAAAGCTTTGTCAAAATATGTAAGATAGTTTTGAATAGCTTTGGTCGAAAAATGGTCAATCACTTCGCCCTCGCCACCAGGACCAGCACGCTCGACTTGTTTGCCATGCAATCCCATAAATAAAGCCAACAACTTCCACTCACCTTTAGGGGCAGTCCAGTTCAAATGCCCATTTTTATCAACTTTATCGGTCAAATTCAAAATTTCATTTTTATCAGAATAAGCCATCAAAACCTGTAAAGGAATTGGGTGCTCAAAGCGGATTTGCTCAACAAAATCTTTCTGTAAATTAGGATTGAGATAATAAGGTTCTTTCAGGTCTTTGAGATTGAGAGACTTATTTCCTGCCTGAAGCAAAGGTTTTTGGATATATGTGACCGATTCAGACAAAGTTTGTCCTTCTTTCAAAGTCCAAGATTTTTCAGCAACGTATTTACAAGCATCATCAAGACTTACCCAAGGCCCACCAAAAGGCCAGCCTGAGGCATTAGCTAAATCGATACCCATTCCCAATCGCTTACTTTCAGAAAGAGTATGTTCAAACACCTTTACCCAATCAGGCGAAAGGTAATTGATGAACTCCTTTTCTTGATTTTGGACGCCATATATAACGGTGACTTCAGTACCACCAAGTCCTATTTGTTTGTATTTTTCTAAAGCAGCTGTTAATCCTTTGGGTGTAACTTGACTACCATTCCACCACCAGCGTGTCCAAGGTTTTGTTTCAGTAGAAATAGCAGGCCATTGAGTTTGGGCGTGGCTCATGATGCCAAGCCCCAGAAGAGGTAAGATAAGTGTTTTTTTAAGCATAAGTTTTTTAATTTATAAATCAGGTTTTGTACGGACAAGCAGTATATATACTAGAAAATACATAAACCATTTGACACCGTTAAACTAAAAGCATAAGCATAGGTATTTCTAATGAAAGGAGTGAAGGATAAAAGCTGTAAAGAAAATGAGTTTGAGTGATGTTATAGAAATAATTGTAGTTAGTGAAGAAATTAGATACTCTACCCTACTAAAAAATGGGACAAATTAGGTAAAAAGAAAGGGAAGCAAGAGTTTTGTAGTTACCAAGCTCCAAAACATCCCACTTCCCATGAACCAACGGCTCGAAAGCGAAAT
>NZ_JASHIF010000023.1:0-152906 GCF_030056595.1 Flectobacillus roseus | reverse complement strand
TTTCGCTTTCGAGCCGTTGGTTCATGGGAAGTGGGATGTTTTGGAGCTTGGTAACTACAAAACTCTTGCTTCCCTTTCTTTTTACCTAATTTGTCCCATTTTTTAGTAGGGTAGAGTAGTTTTTCCTTTTAGGCTTAAACACGTTCGGACAAAAAACCAAAAAACTTTACACATTTCCTATTGGTGCGCAGGCATATACTTTTCGAAATAGCTTTCCTAATGGAATCACTGCAACGCTCGATACAATCAAAGCATTAGGAATTACTGAATTGGAGGGTAATGTTCCGAAGGGTATGGATGCGACCGAATATCTAAAATTGTTAAAAGAAAGGAATATTAAAGTTCCATCGACAGGTGCAGGTTATGAAGAAATTGTTGATAATCCTTTGAGTGTGGTAGAAAATGCCAAAAAACTAGGAGCTAAATATGTGATGGTGGCATGGATACCTCACAAGGCTGATTTTGATATTTTTGAAGCACAACAAGCGGTAGAAGATTTTGATAAAGTCGGAAAAGTTTTGGCTGAAAATGGTATTACTTTCTGTTATCACATTCATGGATATGAGTTTATTCCGTATCAGGATGGAACGCTGTTTGACTTCATAGCTCGACGTACCAATCCTAAGTACGTTTCTTTTGAGCTAGATATGCTTTGGGCGTTTCATGGTGGCGCCAATCCCGAAGGACTTTTGGATAAGTATCCCACTAGATTCAAAATGCTTCATGTAAAAGATTTACGTAAAGGCGTACAAGGAAATCATTCAGGCTCGACGCCTGTGACTAATGACGTAACTTTAGGAACTGGTCAAATCGACGTAGCTGGTATTATCAGAAAGGCTAAAAAACTAGGAATTAAGCACTATTTTATCGAAGACGAAAGCCCAATTCAAAATATTCAAGTGCCACAAAGTATTGCCTATTTGAAAAGCTTGAAAGAATAAGTCAGAGTGTTGAGATAGGTGTTGCTTTGCGATTTTCACAAAAAAACTGTATCTATGTAACTCAATCCAACAGACTTTGTGATGAATTCAGTACACCGTTCGGCTTTTGCGAATGACCCTCGAAATGTTTACACGATTCCCGCTTTCAGTATCCATCTCCTCAACGAAATTTTGATAATTCAACATAGCGAATCTGTCCCTGATACAAGTATCAGGGGCTTTTTTGATTTACCAGTTGGTCATATCGAAATTAATTGGGTTGTATTTGAACATCCAATGGGCTATTTGATACAAGTCAATATGGTGGGAGATTCCTTGCAAACGCATTGTAATTGTGGGAGTTCCAAACTCAAAATGTGTGATCATCAGGCGCAGGCTTTGCACAATATTCAGAAGCACCAAGATTTATTGATTTTCTTTGATGATGCCTTACGTTTTAGAAAGGTACGCGCCAAAGCGTATGATTATGGTTTGGAAGCTGAACCTGATTTGATGAAGTATTTTCGTTTACTTTATCAGGAAAAACAAACACATATTCTACCCAAAAATCCTGCCCTTTTTGCTTTTACCAACGACACAAAAGTGGTATTGCAAGACCAATTGCTGTCGGCAAATCATTGGCAACATTTGTCCAATACACAAGGGCAAGAAAATCTGATTGTAGTTTTTAAACTACATAAATATTTCGACCATTTTCATTTAGAGCTATATCAAGCTGATTTTACCAAGGAGGGAAAACCTAAAAATCCATTGATTTCAAGAGCGCCACTAGATAAAATTTGGCAAATTGAAGACCCTGATGTATTGAAGTTTTATATGGCTGTGGCTCGCTTTCAGCATAATTATGAGCAGACGCCTCCCGAAGAGGATTTAGCTAGTTTGAAAGCACTTGTCAAAAATCCTTTGGCTTTACCGATTTTTTATCATAATCATAAAACTTCTGTCAATATTGCCTCACAGTCGATTGTGCCTGTGCAATTGAGTACGCTTCCCATAGAATTGCAGTTGGAGGTCTTTCAGCAAGATGAGATGTATGAAATAAAGGTGTACCTTCAAGTAAATGGACAGGTTTATCCTCTGCAAGATTTGACTTTAAAATACGGCTATTTTATTCAAATTCATCAAACGATGTATTTGGTAGATAATCTTCATTTTCTCAAAGTAATTGCCTTTTTTAGAAGACATAATTATTACCTCGTCTTACATGAATCAAAATATACGGAGTTTCAAAAAGAGATTCTTGATCCGCTTGAAAGACATGTTCGTGTCAAATACTCTTATCTGAAACCTGCTAGCCCTGAGCAAATTCAAGAGGTAAATCTCAATCAAGCTTTGGTTAAGATGATTTATTTATCTGAATATGAGGATTATATCTTGTTGACGCCAACGATGGTTTATGGCGAAGTAGAAATTCCTGTTTTGTCCAAAAAACAACTTTATGCCATTGACCGAAAAGGCAAGCCTTTTACATTACCACGTAATGAGCCTGAAGAACAACGTTTTTTGGGAATATTAATCAGACAACATCCAGATTTTGAAAAGCAATTACATCAGGAAAGTTTTTATTTACACCGAAAAAGATTTTTAGAAAATGAATGGTTTTTGGATGCTTTTGAGGTTTGGCGTGAACAACAAATCAAAATTCTAGGATTTAATGAATTTAAGAAAAGTAGATTAAGTGCGCATAAGGCTAATGTGAGTGTGGTGGTTAATTCGGGGATGAATTGGTTTGATACGACTATCAAAATTCAGTTTGGGAAACAGAGAGTTTCGTTGAAGCACCTACAAAAAACAATTAAAAACAAAGAAAAATATGTAACCCTCGACGATGGCTCGTTGGGTATTTTACCTGAATCATGGGTTTCAAAATTTGCAGATTACTTCCAAGCTGGGGAAATAGTCGAAGAAACTTTGCGAGTTCCACAATCCCGTTTGGGAAGTCTAGAAGAGCTTTTTGATGCTGAAATGCTGACGCAGGAAGTTAAGGCTTTGAGTCAAGACTTTAGAGATAAGATTGAAAATTTAGATAAAATAGCACCTATTCAAGTAACCTCATCACTTCATGCTCAGTTGCGGAGTTATCAATCTGAGGGTTTGAATTGGCTGGCTTATTTGAATCAGTTGAGTTTAGGAGGTGTATTAGCCGACGATATGGGTTTGGGCAAAACGCTTCAGGTATTAGCCTTATTTTTATGGCAAAAAGAAAAAAGCATCCTCAAAACAAATTTGGTGGTTGTGCCTACCACTTTGATTTTTAACTGGTTGAAAGAAATTGAAAAGTTTGCGCCTAGTTTAAAGGTGCTAGTCATGCACGGACCAAATCGTCCTGAAAATACACTTGGTTTTGAGGAATACGATGTTGTTATTACGACCTATCATACACTTTTGTCTGATGTAAAGTTTTTACGAAAATACCTGTTTAATTATATTGTTTTGGATGAGTCTCAGGCTATTAAGAACCCTGAATCACAACGATATAAGGCTGTTTGTATGCTGCAAAGTCGACATCGTTTAGTGATGACAGGAACGCCCATTGAGAATAATACCTTCGATATTTATGCACAGTTTTCTTTCGCTTGTCCAGGACTTTTGGGAACAAAGCGATTTTTCAAAGAATATTATTCTATGCCAATTGATAAGTTTAAAGACTTGCCAAGAGCGCAAGAATTACAACAAAAAATCAAGCCATTCGTCCTTCGAAGAACCAAGCACCAAGTAGCCAAAGAACTTCCCGAAAAAACAGAAATGGTACTTTACTGTGAAATGAGCACTGAGCAAAGAAGGGTTTATGAAGCTTATGAGCGAGAGTTTTGGGATTATTTGAATACAAAAAAAGAAGGGGATATTCCGAAGGAAAGATTACATATTTTACAAGGTTTGACTAAACTCCGCCAGATATGTAATTCGCCTGCCTTGCTCAGTGATGAAGAGTTTTATGGACATGAATCAGCCAAATTGCAAGTTTTGATTGAAGAGATAGAAAACAAATCTCCGAAGCATAAAATATTGGTTTTTTCACAGTTTGTAGAGATGTTGGAGTTGGTCAAGAAAGAATTGCAAATTCGAGATATCCCTTTTAGTTATCTGACAGGACAGACCACAAATCGCTCAAAGGTGGTGGAGCAATTTCAGAATGATGACCAAATTAGGGTATTTCTGATAAGCTTAAAGGCTGGTGGCTTAGGGCTTAATCTTACCCAAGCCGACTATGTATATTTGATAGATCCTTGGTGGAATCCTGCCGTAGAAAATCAGGCGATTGACCGAGTGTATCGAATAGGACAACAAAAAAATGTGGTTGCTGTTCGCTTGATTTGTCCAGATACCATTGAAGAAAAAATGATGACATTGCAGGCTAATAAACAACATTTGGCGAATGAACTTATTAAAACTGACCAAGATATGTTACAAAGTATGACCAAAGACGATTTGTTGAACTTGCTAAAACATTGATGCGTTCTAATTTAGTGATTTGCGATTGAGTGAATGAGTGATTATTCTAAAATTTTTTTTCTAGTAGAGGCGCAATGCTTTGCGTCTTAAGCCTAGTTATACATGGCATAGTTTTATCAAAAAAGCACTCGAAAACTACTTTCAAGCGCTTTTTTGATAAAAAATTATAGAATCAGTAATCATCTAATGATGAGTAACTTGGGTGTTTTCTTAAAACTTATTTAACTACACTTGGATACAAAACACCGTCAAGATTAGTCATTGATAGTCCCAACAATTTTGCCACAATTGGCGCAATATCTTCGAGTCCCATCGTTGGAATTACCACATCAGATTTTATATCAGCGCCATATGCGATGAATCCTGTTTCTATTTCTTTGAAATTAGGGAAATAGCCATGAGTTCCGCCTTTGGCTGGTTTTAGGAATGGTTCTTCAAAAGAATCCGAGAACGAAAATCCTTGTTTGGCTGTTAGTGCAAGAGCTGCTTCTGGGTCAGCGCCAATTGCTTGGTAATCTTCTGGCTTTACTATCTCAAATAACTTTTTAGTGCTAGCTGGCAAATCTGCCAAGATTTGCTGAACCTGTTTTAGTGTTTGTTGGTCTTTTTTATCTTTCAAATACAAAAATGCCATTCCGCCTTGTGGATGGAAAGTGGCTTTCCAATTTCCTCTATCTTTCTTCTTTTCCATCAAACCAGCTTTTACAAGCCATGTATTTGGAGAAAGTTGTGCATGAATATCCACAAATCCATGATCACCAACAATCAAAAATGTAGTACTATCCTTGATACCTGCACGTTCGGCAGCTTCCATAATTTTACCTACAGCACGGTCAGCACCTGCGATAGCTCTCATGACACTTGGACCATTACGACCTTCTTTATGTTCAAAATGGTCTAGGTTGAAAATATGTACAGTCGTCAAATTAGGTTTGTATTTTTCTAATACATAAGCCGCCATACGAGCAATATTTTCATCCATTGTCAAGTAATCGCTATCCATCGCTTTGGCAGTTAATTTACCCGTTGCTTCACGCTCAATTTCTTCAAACAACCCTTGTGGTTTGGCAAATTTGCGCATTTGAATCAATGGATCTGCTACATTTTTTTCAATTTCAGTTTCTGGAATATTATAATCTACGGTTTGTGTACCCACTGTTACAGGCCAGTGAATAGAGGCTGTTTTAAGCCCTTTTTTATGCGCTGCATCCCAGATTGTTTCTGATTTAATCAGGTTGTTTTCCCAGTTCCAACGACCAGTTTGTCCTGTTGGCTCAAATGGAGTATTGTGAAAAATCTTGTGTTTGTTTGGTAAAACTCCTGTCACAATCGTAGTGTGCGAAGGATAAGTAACAGTCGGGAATACACCTCTTACACCATCCGAAGAAGCACCGTGTTGAGCCATTTCATGAAGGTTTGGCGTAGGCCATTGGGCTTGTCTATAGAAGTCTGGGCGAAAACCGTCGAGACTGATAACAACTACATACTTTGATTTTTGGGCAAATGTTATCGAAACCGTGGTCAACAATAACATTAGAAAAATAGCTTTTTTCATTTTTGAGTATTTAAAGGTAGGATAAAAAAGGCTGTTAGAGTATAAACATGCCCTAACAGCCTTAAGGAGTATTAGTGCTGAATTGTGATTATAAATATCTAATTATCAGGATTTTAATCTTAAAGTCAAATTGACAACTTGGTAAGATATGATGAGTACACAATTCACGATTAATAATTCATAATTCACACCCACTAGAATGCGTATCTTAAACCAAGTTGAATACGCCAAGGCGTTCCACCAGCTGTTGATTGTTTACGACCAGCGCCACTTTCAACGGTGTAAGTATAGTTTTTTGTAGTTTGATCAAAACCAGTCATCGTTACCAAGTTGATATTACCATGGTTATAACTTACACCTTGAGTTTTATCCAAAAGGTTCATGAAGTTGAAGCAGTCAGCAGATACAGAAAGTGTTCTACTAAGAATTTTTATATCTTTTGTTAAACGTAAATCAACTGTGTAGTAAAATGGATTGACACCGCCATTACGCTCTGCTACTTTACCAATGTTTTGTCTGATATAGTTTTTAACACTTTCCGTTACTTCTGGGTTATCCAATAATCCTTGAATACCTTTTCTGATTGGTTCTGGAACGCTTGGATTATTTGGATCAAATACAAAAGCTAAGTCGTTTGTTAATACGAAGTCACCATTCAAACTTTTATTACCACCTACCATGAATGAGTAGCGAGTTCCTCCAACACCATTGAGGATAGCACCTAATTGGAATCCTTTTACGCTTGGTGTAGCAGCTGAAATCACTAATTTATCTGAGAATTGGTCATCAGAATAAGAAACAGTTTTGTCACGCGGGTCGTCTACTACTGGTCTGAAGGTAGATGTGTTCGCCACACAACAGTTGAAAGAGGTATTGTCCTTCGTGTCATTTTTCGTATAACTTACCGACACATAGCCATCATGACCGATTTTCATACTAGCATCCAACACAATTGCGTATTGGTCTAATACACCTGTCGACTCTAATTCTAATACACGACCAAGGTTTTTGTCTTTTCTACCTAGTGTCCAGTCAGTTGAGCCATTGGCAGGAATGGTATTAGCAGGAACGTACACACCACGGTTTGCTTCGTTACTCAATCTGAAATAAGGCTCGTCAACGATGTTTCTGTCATAATACACATAGTTGTTGACAGTTTTTGACCAAAGTAAGTTTACCCCAGCTCTAAATCTTTCGTTGAAAAATCTATTGTACGAAAGGTTCATTTTGTAAATAGAAGGTACTTGGAAATCCTTGCTTACTGCGTTGATTGTAGATACATAACTTGCTCCTGCAGGAATGCCTGGGGTAGTAGCAGGATTGTTGCGATACGAAACAAAATCTGGGAATGGTACACCAGCACCTGAAATGTCAATTGAGCCTACCATTGTTCCACTGTTTTGGATATTGTTCAATTGCAAGTACGAAACTGGTTGTGCTGAGAAAATACCACCACCCAACTTAACAATATCTTTTTGGCGACCTTTTACGTCCCAAGTCAATTGAAAACGAGGCTGAATATTGTTGTAATCCGCTAAAGTATTGTTTGTTTTGATTCCTAAACTTGTTTCTGTCTTAGGATTGGCATCGCCCTGACGGAAGAAAATAGTAGCATCATAACGTAGACCAAGCATTGCACTCAAATTTGGTGTTGGGTTAAAATCAACTTGAGCAAATAGTGCTAAGTCAAGCAATGATTGTTTAACAGCTGGATTTACCAATGGAACTTCTCTCGCATAACGACTTGGCTTTTGGTCAATAAAATCTTGTAAGCTATTGAAGAAAAAGCGACCGTTCATTTCGTTTACAATTGTTGAATTCAAAAACGTCAACATATTGTCAGTACCGAATTTGTAGTTGAAGGCACCCTTGCGCAAATAGGTCGTATTGGCTAATTGGATCGTTTTATCTCTTGTTGTTTCAGTACCAAAACGTTGTCCACCAAACTGTACGGTTCTAGTTTGTGTCGCACTCGGATTACTAGCCGTTGGAATTACAGAACGTACTGTAATAATTGCTCTAGGAATATTGGCACTTGGCAAATCATCATTTACGATATAATCACGCGCAACTGTTTGATATTGCACTTTCAATTCGTTGGTGATGTCTGGACTCAACGATGAACGTAACGAAACTAATGAGCTATTTTCTTGAGACTTAAAGCCAATCCAACTTTCGAGTAAGTTAATATTCGAGTTATCTGTCGACGAGTTTGGACTAAACCAAGTAGTAAGGTTATTACGGAAAGTAAGTTTGTTTTTATCATTAATCTGCCAATCCAAACGAACAAAAAGTGCGTTAGCTTCTGTTTGTCTGGAGAAATCTCCATACTGTTGGGTATTTTTCATGCCGTATTTTGCCCTTGCTACTTCAATCAACTTATCCAAATTTTCCTTAGTTATACCAAAGTTTTGTTCTTGTGTTTGGTCATATACTGGTGCAATCTGGTAAGGAATCGTTTCTGTCTGACGGTCATAAGCTACGAAGTAGTGAAGTTTATCTTTCACAAGCGCTCCACCTAAAGAGAATCCATATTGCTTTTGATCAAAAACTGTAGTACGAGGAGTTCCGTTGATATTGTACTCACTAGCCAAAGGGAAAAGCTTATTTCCTAATAAGGTAGCTTGATTGGCACGTTGGAAGAAAAAGGCAGATCCTTCTGTTTTGTTTGTACCATTTTTGGTAACAGCATTCACCGAACCTCCCCCTTGACGACCCTGTGTAACGTCGTAGTTATTTGTTGAAACCTGATACTCACGAATTGCTTCTTGTGAAATCGTATAAGGTCCATTACCGATTGCGCCATTGCTGTACATGTTACGAGCATTTACCCCATCCATCGTAACGTTGGTAGCCGAGCTGCGCTGACCACTAAAACTACCATTTTTACCTTGGAGTGGAGACAATGCCGTTAGTGCCGTAAAGTTTCGTCCTTCCATGGGCAATTGCTTCATCTGAAGAGAGGTCACAGCGATAGCAGCTCCAGCACGTTCGGTTTCTTTGTTGACAAAATTGGCGCTTACTACAACTTCTTTCAGTTCTGTATTGCTTTGCTTTAATTGAGCATTCACTCTCAATTTATCGCCTTGGTTCAAAACATAATCTGTGAATTTTGTAGTTTGATATCCCACAAATGAAATTGTAACCGAGTAAGGTTTACCAAGTGGCAATTGTTGAAGTTGAAACTCCCCTTGTGCATTGGTAACCGTTCCTGTTTGAAAACCTGTCGATTCGTTGCGAACCTTCACTGAAACACCTGGCATAATTTCGCCACTTTCATCAGTGATTTTTCCTAAAATCGTTGCATCCGTACCTTGTGAAAATGAATTAAATGAGATAAACAATACAGAAAAAATAAGGAAAGTCTGTAAGTGTTTGACAAGGTTTGAGAAATTTTTTGACGTAGTAAACGTGAGCATAAACGTGTATGTGTTTTGTTGAGGCCACAAAAGTATGATTACATTTTATGCTGTCTATCTGCTTTTTCTAATGTGAACAAATTTTCATTTTGAGGTAATCTATGTTTAAAATACCTTGATTTTTAGGGACTTTCTAAGTATGATTTGATATTCTTCCGATAAAATGTTTTTAATGAGTCGTATTAAAATAAAAAATCCCCACCGAAGTGAGGATTCCTATAACAGCGTTAGATATGTTCTGACACCAATCAAATTTCAATAAGTAATAGGTCGTCAAACATATTTACGCTGTACGTTTTACAAAATCTATGCCGTTACTTTTCTACAATTTAATTTTTGTGGTAATCTTCAAAATATCTAAGGCCGCTTTCTGAAGATTGATATATTGTTCAGGGATAAGTAAGACCGTTTCTTCATCATCTCGAACCGTATTTTTGAGTTGTACTAATTGAATTTCTGTCAAATCGACCTCTTCTCCCTGAAGCGTTTTTATGCCTAATGCTAATATTTTTTCGGTGTTATCCCCTACCATTTGTAGATTATGAAAATCTGGGATTTGGTCAAAATGTTCGGTCACATAAAGCCCAAGAGTGGCAGTATAAGAGGCAAAAAGGTGATTCAATACCGAAAATTTATGAACTTCTTTAATACTCGTCTGCTTACTTTTAGGTTCAGAAAACATTCGCTGAAATGCCGATGCCAAGTTGGCAGTTTTGACATATACATCTTTGCGAGCCAATTTGTAAGGCAAATAATGAAACTCATTACCCAGATATAAGCCTCTTACTTGTCTAAAATATTCTAAATTAGCCTCCAACATATCTATTAGTACTTTCTGTAACTTTTCTTTTTCCCAAGTTGGAAATAAAAAATAACTCGCAATAAAGGATATACCCCCACCAATAAAGGTATCCATGACTCTTTCTTCCAATATCGAAATATTTCCCATTCCTAAAAAATTATAAAGAATGAGTATAAATGGTGTCATAAACAAAACACTTACCACATAGTTTTTCCGCTGAAAACTATACGCACCAAGCATACAAAGTAACAAAATGGCGAACAACACATTTTTGTTATGTTGATAGGACAGAATCAACAAACCGAAAATTGCACCAACAATAGTTCCGATTAGACGATGGTAATTACGCTCCTTAGTTAGGCTAAAAGCTGGTTTCATAATTACCATAATCGTGAGCAAAATCCAATTGCTGTGCAAAAACTCAAAAGATTGTGCAATGATAAAGCCAACCAGCATCACTAGCGCCACACGTAAAGAGTGTCTAAAAATTTCGGAATCAAAGGTAAGGTTCTCTCTAAAGATTTTAGGTTCAAATTCTTGGTGAGAAATAAATTGATCTGTAGCTAAATCACTGGTATTAAGCGTCTTTTTCTTCCTATTTTTAAAATTTCCGACAATCTTTTTTAATCTCGCAAAGATATTCTTGATGTTGACTTCAATGTTTTTCAAAGCGCCAATACTCAGTGCCGTAAATCCATGTTCTTCGGCATGTTCTTCCAAATCCAATACAGCAAGATGTAGTTCTTGAAGCTTTCGTGGAATGATTGGCGAAAGATGTGGAGTTGTACCCATCTTGAGGTCATAGCCAATCTTTTCTAATTCATCTGCCAAAAGTGTTAGAATATCCTCATACTTTTTGAGAATACCGACGCTATCAAATTGTTTATGAAGGTGTTGGTAATTATAAAAGGTTGACATGATTTGCTCAAACAAATCAATAATATCCACAAAAACTACGACCAAAAAACGTCCTTCTTGTGTTGATTCTCGAACTATCTCGCGAGTTTTAAAAAGCATTTCTCGTGTCGCATCTTGCTTTTCATTTACACTGATTTGTGTTTCAATAAGCTTTTCATAGTTTTCGTCATAATCGACTCCTTCACGATAAAAGGCCGCTTTAATTTTCATAAACTTTGCTACCTCTACTATCGAGTCGCCTAAAGATTGCTGTGCAATTCTGTAAGGCATAATTCGGTAAAGCGATAAGCTAAGTGCCGTGTACCAGAGTCCTCCAATTAGGATATAAACAGGGTGCAACATGATTTCATGAAGCGGACGAATATCTCCAATACTCAATGTCATGACCAATAGCGCTGCCGTACCAATAGCGGCTGCACGAAGTCCATAGACATAAAACATAGAGAATAAAAAGCTAAATCCTGTAATCATTAATCCCAGAATCGGGATCGAAAGATTGGCAAACCCTACTAATAAGGCTACTAGCGAAACAATGCCTGTAGTGGTAAGCATGGCGTTACGTCGATGTACGATTGGACCGGGTGAATCCACGACACTCGCACACAAGGCACCCAAGGAAATCGTCATGCCGATATTGATTTTATCAAATTCGAGCATGAAAAGACTAGGAAAAAGAACCCCAAAGGTGATACGAAGTCCATCTCCAAAATAGGAGCTTAGGACGAAATGCTTGATTTCGTTGGTAGGTCTTTGTGCACTATTGAGCATATTATTCAAGATTAAGATTGCTTATTCGTACTAAATTCAATGGTAGGTTTTTGGCTTTTTAAATATAGAACTATTTTACAAAGAAAAAGGGTATTTCGCTAAAAATACCCTTTTCTCAATTTAATCTTGGAATAACTTGATTTGTTTCAAATTGTCGAACGTAAGGGGCTTTGTAATAAATCCGCTTACTTCTTCAAACCCTTTGGCTCGCTCTATATCGGCTGGGTTGATCGACGAACTCACGACATATATCGGGATCTCTTTCTCAAATTTATTTTTGATTTTGGAAAACTCTTCCAAAAACTCCCATCCATCCATTACAGGCATATTGATATCCAGTAATATCAAATCTGGAATTACGCCCTCTCCTACGACTAGTTCATTGAAATAGTTGAAACCTGCCAAACCATTTTCGAAAATGCTTAAGCTTTTACAAAAGTTCTTGGAGACCAATAATTTTTTTACCCAAAATCCATAGATGTTGTCGTCATCTATGACACAAATAGTTTCTACAGGCTTCATTAAAATGTAATCTTAAATGTTGTACCAATATTTTCTTGACTTTCGACTTCAATTTTACTACCCATCAAATCCAATTGATTTTTGATTAAAAATAACCCAAAACCTTTGCCACTGGTGTGTTTATGAAAGGTGTGATGCATACCAAAAAGTTTGTATTTATACTTCTCGAGGTCAATACCCATGCCGTTGTCCTCAATTTGTAATATGATTTTATTGTTTTCAATCCAAGAAGAAAGAGTAATCTCTGGGCACATTGCGGGTTTCCGAAACTGAATTGCATTGGAAAGAAGATTAATCAGAATGCTTTCCAAATAGGCTGGTATGTAGTAGACACTCTCGCAGCGTGTAAAGTTGCTTTTGATATGTGCTCCACTGAGAACTAGCTCGCTTTGAATCATACTTTTGACTTTCGTCAATATATCATCAAAGCAAATTCTAACTTTCGGTTGTTGAACTTGTGACTGTGTTACCAATACTTCATTGAGTTGAGCGATTGTTTCGCTGAGCTGCTTAGATATTTGCTTTACGTTATCTAATAAAAGCCTTTGCTCGTACTCGGTGTCGCATTCTTCAATGAAATTACTTACCATTTCTAAGTTGCCAGTATGTGACCTTAGATTATGTGACACAATATGGGCAAAATTTACCAATTTCCTGTTTTGTTCATGAATGATTTTTAAAGAATCTTGTAAAAAAAGTTCTTTTTGTTTCTCTTCATCGATATTCTTGATTACTCCACGAACGCCGATAATAGTACCTTGAATATCGAATAGTGGACTTCCTATAACCCTTACCCAAATTTTATTTTGCGCGTAGGTTAAAAACTCACAGCTGATATCAAAAGATTTTCCTAGTGCGATTGATTCATTAAATGCCTTACTAAAAATATCTCTTGAAGCCTCTGGATAATACAATAATGCTTCTTGCAGACTAGGCGTTTTTAAATTCGAAGGATATTCATAGATAGCTTTTGTGCTCTCTGACCAATATACTTCCTGAGTAATGAGGTCAACTTCCCAAGCACCAATTCGTGCCAACTTGGCTGACTCATTCAACAGAAATTCATTCTTTAACAAAGCACTTCTATGGTTGACAGTTTCAGTTATATCAATGATAGAACCTGCCATTTTGATCGGTTTCCCCTCTGAGTTCCATAGTGCTTGTCCCGAAGTTTGGAACCATTTATATTCTCCAGATCGACAAAGCAATCTAATTTCGGTCTTGTAAGGCTTCCTTTGATAAAGATGCTCTTCGAGAAGTTTTTCGACTTTTCTTCTATCGTCCTGATGTAAAAGCGAGTTGAAAAAAGTATTGAATGATGTATTAAATTCTCCATCCTGATAGCCTAGTAATTCATAAAATTTACTCGACCACCAAAGTGTATCATACTGCAAATCCCAATCCCATATACCAGCCTCGATTCCTTTGATTATAAGTTCAAATTCTGTTTTGTGAACGGGAGGCTGTGGTAATTTTTCAGGGTGTTCTACCAAGTACGAAATATGCGTAAAAGTTCCTTTCACCAATACAGCATAGTTGAGTGCATCTCTTAGCTCAACATACCCGTTAATTTGAAAAAATTGAAAATTCCCCTCAGCGTTATAAAGTCTTATTTTTTGCTCAAAATAGTTTTCATTTTTTGTTAACTCCTTTACTATATTGAAATCTAACCATTTAGTGTCTATCGAAAATAAACGGCTCTTCAATGTATCCAAATTATTAATTGTTTGGGAAGGCAGTGATAAAATCGCATTCACATTATCTGAAATAGAAAATGTATTGCTCGTCAAATCCCATGCCCAAAAGTTAGGGATATCATAATATCCTTCCCGATTCCAAGGCTCTCGGATCGCTCTCATAACACAGTGTGGTTTTACTCAAATCAAAAATTCAATTGTGGTCCTTTTAGGAAATTTATCAGTAGTGGAAAGGATTTACTATATGATTAACATAGAGTAAAAAGAAGTATATTTTTTATTGATAAGTCTCTGAAACAGGGACTTTAATAGAGTTACGGGTAGACGATTTGTCTTAAAGTTGGCATACAATAGTAAAGCAAAAATTCTACCTACTATATCGCAGAACGGTGCTTAATGGGAGAAAATAAGATTTATTCTGTAGAAGTTAACGAAATTCGTAATTGACAATACGAATTTCGTTAAATATATGAATTTTAGCAAAGATACAACTATGTATTGATTATATGGTCATTTTGGTATCTAAGATGTTTGGCCAGCAACAAATATAACTCATCTGCTGTATGCGGTTTCAATAGATAATCGTTCATTCCTATTGCAAAAGCTTCTTTGATGGTTTCGGCATTATTATCGGCCGAACTTGCTATAATGGTCAAGTTAGGATCTATTTTGCGAATTTCTTTGGTCAGTTCAAATCCGTTTAGCTCTGGCATTTGCAAATCGATAATCGCTAAATCGTACGATTTCTCTGCTCCAACGAGTTTTAGAGCCTCATATGGAGAGGCACATGTATCCACTTTAATTCCCTTCTTAAGTAAATTTCTAGCAATAATTTTAAGGTTGATTTCATTATCATCTACCGCTAGAATATTATACCCATTAAAATCAAAATCTGTTAATTCCTTGGTAGTATAAGTTTGATTTTGAGCAATATTGAAACCAACTGTAAAATAGAAATTTGAACCTTGATTGAGTTTGCTTTCAACATGTATTTCGCTATTAAACAGTAACAATATCTTTTTGATAATAGCAAGTCCAAGACCAGTACCACCAAACTGGCGTGTAGTGATAATAGACGCTTGAGCAAATTCATCAAATATCTTAGGTAAAGATTCTTCCGAAATACCAATGCCATTATCTATTACCTCAAACTTGACATCTACATGGTTATGAGTTTTGTTTTCGACCTTTGCTCTTATTGTAATTTGGCCATTTTTGGTAAACTTCACAGCATTGGATACCAAATTATTAATTACTTGGACCAAGCGAGTTGGGTCACCTTCCAAAAATGCTGGGATATTGGCATCTAAATCTAGTTGTATTGTATTCCCTTTTTCTTTCGAACGATGCCAATTTATTTCTACAATATTGTTGAGCAAATCAACCAAGTTGAATGGTATTTGCTCAATTTGTACTTTTTGCGCTTCCAGCTTACTGTAATCAAGAATATCGTTAATGATAGATAAAAGTGTTTCTCCAGTAAACTTCAATACTTTTAATGGAGCTTCCTGCTCTTTGCGAGGTTGCTCTTCTAAAAGCAAATGTATATTACCAAGAATCGAATGCAAAGGAGTTCTAATTTCATGACTCATCATCGATAAGAACACCGATTTTGCCTTGAGTGCGTCCTCCAGACGTAGTTTTGCTTGCTCTAATTCTTGGTTTTTTATTTCTAAATCTTCCTTAATCTTCTCTAATTGAATTGTTTTTTTTCGAAGCTCAAATTGATTCGTCACTTGATTTGCCAAAGCTTTCAAGGCCTCAATTTGATCATCAGCTAACGAACGAGGCTTGTTATCTATTACACAAAGGGTACCTAGTGCGTATCCCTTAGAAGTTACTAGTGGAATACCCGCATAAAATTGTACCCCAGGCTCGCTAGTGACGAATGGGTTGTCATAGAACCGATCATCTTCTAAGGTATTTTCAATAATAAAAGGCTCATAGGGGTTCAAAATCGTATGTCCACAAAAGGATGTATCTCTGGGTGTCTCGGCTATGTCGATTCCTTTAGCAGACTTAAACCACTGTCTATCCTTATCAATTAAACTGATAAGGCTTATCGGAGTTTGACAAATCTCTTGCGCAATTTGGGTAATAGAGTCATAATCTCTTTCTGGTAAAGTATCGAGAATATAATAACTCTTTAGTGCCTCTAGTCGCTCAGATTCGTTACTTGGTAAGAGTGGTATTTTCATAAGTAGTTTGTTACGTAAAAATTGAGGTAATGTACCCAACAATATCTTTGTAAGTGAACAAAGACCCCTTTTGCCCAACCCACTCGGAATAGGTTATGGCTGTCTGGTATTCAGAAATTTACAGTGTTTCGCTACTGGCGATAGACGAAACTTACTACTTAGGGCTTGCAGATTTATAGTTTTATAGAAGTGCCATCACAAGGTCAACTTGAGCACAATACAAATTAATTTGTTATAGGATACATACTTGATACGTGTAGAGTCTATCAAAGACACATATACAGAATGGTAAAAATACATATTTTATTTAAACTAATAAAACTATAGTTAGTTGATGAATATATTTTATGAATATCATAAAATATATTGAGCATTACCTCTCACATTGACATGAACAGTCATCAACCCAGAAGATTTCTCTGCAATAGATGTCCCTTTAATATGATGAGGCAGAAATACTGCTCCATCTTCTATATCTTTTTTGTAAATGTTGGTAGTAGCTTCCGTTAGATTGCTATATTTAACACGAATGCTCTTAATTTGTCCTACTTCATTCACGGTGATTTTAAATATAATTTTACCAACCTCGCCCGATTTATCAGTCAATACAGGTTTTTGAGCCAAATAAAAGCGGTCTAGGCCGTTTTCAAGTCCTTCCCCCTTTGAGGCACCATAATCTGGCATAAAAGCTTTAGGTTCGGGACTATAGCCTTTTTGGTCAGTAGTAGAGCTTGGTAATTTTGCTCTAGGAGCTTTATAAGGACTTGGTTTAGCATAGGATGTTTCTGCTCCTGATGCATTACGATTCTCCCTGTTTGGTGCTGCAGGACCCGATGCTTCTTTTATTTTTTTGTTATGTTCAATGATGTTTTTGAAGGGAGCTTCTTCTAATTCATTCGTAGCAAATGAAATTTTAGGTGTTTCATGGGTTACTGTTTTCGAAGTTCTATTCCAAACAGACACTTTTAACGAGAGGTAGAATAGAATAGCACCAACCCCAAGCGTCCACCAGAAGGCCGCTTGTTTGTTTTCTTGTTCTTCTATTTCTTCTTGATACGTTTTCATGGGTTAAGGTATTTGCTTCTACTGCAAATTTATAGAATCCCATCAAGAATATAAAAGATAAGGGGTTGAATAATAGCTTATAAAGCCATATTCAACCCCTTAATAAGTGCTTAGTTCTTGTTATGGTTTCTTGGGAGCAGTCGCCGGAGCATAACCTGTACGAGTCATTTCGCCCCAAGAGTGAGTTTTCTTGAAAAACAAATCATAGTTGCCTTTTATAGCCCAATATACTGTGAGAGGGTGATAAATAAACGGCTCTAAAACAGCGGTAATAAATAAACGACCAATCTCTTTTGGTTCGGAATAACGGTTAAAAAATGTCTCTTGAGCCTGAATAGCCAATATCGAAAAGAATAATGACATGGAAAATACCAACCCGAGCATAGCTACAAAAAAGTATATATTGATATAGCCCAATAGAATCATCACCAAGGTGAAAATCAGACCGAAAGCTTCGATAAATGGTCCAAACCATTCGGCAATTAACCAGTATGGAAAACTCAACATACCAATTATACCATACTTTTTGCGTCCAATCATATCTCTGTGAAGCATCAAACATTCAGCCGTTCCTCGCGCCCATCTATTTCTTTGGCGAGATAAAATGGTTTTTGTCACGGGGGCTTCTGTCCAACAAAGCGGCGTAGGAACGTATGCAACTTCGTAAGGTATTTTATTATTGAGCATCAGCTTATGCAAGCGAATCACCAGCTCCATATCCTCTCCAACCGTTTTCTTATTATAGCCTCCAACTTCAATCACACGTTCACGATGAAAAATACCAAATGCTCCTGAAATAAGTAAAAGCCCATTGATAGAGCTCCAGGCTGTACGTCCTAGAAGGAAAGCTCTAAAATATTCTATCAGTTGAATTCTTGGTAGAAATTTATTGGGAATTTGCAACTTCACCATGTGACCATGATATACCTCAGCGTCGTTATTAAGCCAAACAATTCCTCCTACTGCAACAACCTCTTTGTGGCTATTAATAACAGGGTAAATCAAGTGTTCAAAAGCATTCTCTTCCAATAAACAGTCAACATCAACGCAGGCAAAATAGTCAGAATAGGAAACATTAATTCCTGCATTGAGGGCATCGGCTTTACCGCCATTAGCCTTGTCAACTACAATAAGTTTTTTAAAAGCTTTATTCTTTGATTTATAAATCGCTTTGATTTCATTACAAGGCAAACGGTATTCGAAGTAATAATCAACCTTCTCTAAATCGTAAAATTTAATTGCTTTTTCAAGGGTATCATCTTTACTACCATCGTTGACAATAATCAAAGTTAAATTATTGTAACCCAGTGATAATAAGGAGCGAATATTCTCCACAATGGTGACTCCTTCATTATACGCAGGGGCTACAACTGAAATAGATGGAAGATAAGGGTTTTGACGAAAAGCGTTAAAATCAATATTGAGATTTGCTTGTTTGTGATGCTTCAGTACTTTCCATGACCGAACGCTCATGAGAATGTAAGATGTAAAAATCATCATACAGTACAAAAACAAACCAAATTGTATAAAGTAAGAGAAGAATGTTAGCATCCGATTAAAATTTATTTAACACATGAATAGCCAATTTTTGGTCTGATTTATCACCGTTTGACTCAAGATACGATAAAAATGACATACTATTAGAATTCATGTTTTGAAGCGTTTCGGCAGCTTTTACTCGAATAGCTGGATACGCATCTTTCAATTTGTTGAATATAAATGGAACATCATCGTCGGTTCCGTGCAAGGATACATATTTTAGAATAGCGATTTTCACAGGTTCTTCTTCAGTAGCAAATCTTCGCTTTAATTCATTCAAGTAATCGTTTCCACCACACTCTGCAAGATATTCGATGATAGCAGTCCTTACTTTTGGATTGGGGTGTACTACAAACGACGCCGCATCCATGTCCAAATCAAGTTCTTGAAAAATATTAGCGAGCTTCAATCCCAATATTTTAAGCGTAATAGATTCGTGATTAATCAATTTACTTAAATTTGGGATTTGCTTAAACTGGCTTCTCTTCAAAAAACTGATAATTTCGTACATTTCCCAATCTGAAAGTGGAAAATGAATTTCTGATAGAATATCTACTTGATCTCCGCCCATTGATATTTCGGCCTTGATTGCCACCAAACGTACAAATTGGTTAGGATGATCTAATAATTCAGTAAACATAGTCGAATTTTCCAAAGCCTTAATCGCTAAAAGGTCGTTGGTCGCATTGACAAGCTTATACCATTTATATCGAAAGAATTCCTTTTTAATTTTTTGCTCAAAACCAAAAAAGGTATATAACTCTTTTATCTTTTTTTGATCATCGCCCAACAAAACTTTATTGGCATTGAATATTTCCTCGTAGAGAATTTCTCTAAACAATTTGAATTTCAGTTGAATATTCGAAAAGTAGTTGGCAATTTCCTTGCTCATGAATTCTTGAATATTCAAGTCTTCTTCCATGAGCCAAGCTGTAATATATTGCTGTATTTTTTCTCGTATTTCTGACCTTCTTTTTGCGTTTCTTTTGGCACTTATTTTTTCACTCAATATGCTTATTATAATAACCAAATCCACAATCAATAAGATTGTAGCAAAGACTAATATAATAAATATAAGTCGCTGAATATGAGCGGGTATATTGTTCATAAATTTTGAGAGAAAGGGCAATAAATATAATCAAACTTACTAGGGAATACCTAGACGGAAGTTCCTAGAAGTCGTTTAACACGAATGATTAACTCATTGAAACGAAAGGGTTTTTCAACAAAATCATTTGCACCAAGTTCCAAAGAAGAAACGATTTTATCCTCTACATTCGTACTTGAAAGTACTATAATTGGAGTTTGAGCGTCACGAGTTTTACGGATATGAAAAATGAGCTCATATCCACCCGAAAACGGCATTTGTAAATCAGTTATGACAATATCAGGTTGAACCTCATCGTATAAATCAATAGCGTCTAAGCCATTTTGACAACCTGTCACTTCAAAGCTCTCTCTATTAAACTTATCAACAAGTAATTTTAACAACAGTGATTCATCCTCAGCAATTAGAATTTTCATGATTATTCAAAATTGGGTCTAATACACCCTAAGTATCGTGAAACTAGGGTTAATATTTATTTTATCGGTTACCGAATAATAGTTTTATTGAATTTTACCTTCATTTACTGGGCTTCATCAGTAAGCATTTTAATTTTGTCATAGTCGTTTTGAATATGAAGTAAAAGCTCTTGAAGATCCTCTATCATCTTTTGTTGAGGAACAATAAATTCTTGGGTTTGTAGAAAGGTTTTTTCGACCTCTTTGCAAAGCTGGCTAAATTCAATTTGCCCGACACATCCCAACATTGAACTCATCTTATGCAGTTTTTTGGCAAAACCTAGTTTGTCACCACTAGCAAAGGTCTCATTCAATTCAGACATTTCTGTAGGAATGTTGTTAAAAAAGTACTCCATTATTTCGAGAAAATATGAAGCCTCGTTGTCAAATAACTCTGCAATGTACTCTTTGTCGAAACTAGGATGAAAAGGAAAGGATTCTAAGCTCATTTTAATCAAACATCACAAATAAAACACGGATAAAAATAATACGCTAAAATTGGCGGAGCGTTACTTTTTTTATCATAAAAATCGAACAGCACCTTCAGCTATTTTACAAAGAAAATCAAAAAACTTATATTTGACTACTTTAATTAACGAAGAATTAAAATTATCAGCGCAAAAATCATTCCAAATAGGTTTTACTCGAATTTCGGTATTTTATTTGTAGCATAAAATTTTGATTACATTTTTTTTGATAGAATTATATTTAAGCATGAGCGAATCACTAGAAAAAAGAACTTTTCTTGACCTTCAGAAGGCTGGGTTAAACCAGTTTGGAAACTTAGCCCTTGGCTGGTTTCTTACCATTTTTATTATCCGTCTTATCGAATTGATTTACGGTAGTACGACTCAAAATATTGGCGACTCACTCATTTTTTTATGGGCTAGAGGCTCGTTGTATGATTTCATATATTTTTCAAAATCTATTGTCTTTTTAGGACTAATCCATCAAGCACTACTATTTATATCTCCCAATATTGCCAAAATTATTACTTGGGTAGTTATTTCTGTCTTAACGCTATTGCATCTGTCTTTGATGCAATATTTTATGACATCCCTAGTACCTCTTGGAGCCGATTTATACAGCTATTCGCTGGATGATATTAAACAAACTGTAGGAGCAGCAGGTGTACCTGTACTCGGCATTATTGGAATGATTGTGATTGTGTCGTTACAATTTTTACTTTTTCAAACATTAACCAAAAAAGCTCCAATACATCGTTTTATTATTCCTTTAGTAATTTGGGCTCTTGCCTTTGTTGTGTATTACTTTGATGCAGAACTACAAATACCAAGTCATCAATTCAGTAATGAGTTTGACAATTATTTGACTTACAACAAGTCCCTCTATTTTTCTAATTCATCGTATGATTATTTTGTTGCTAGCGACGACGAAGTAGATATTTATGCAGATAGTTACTTAGGAATTGGGGGTGCTTTACTTGGTGGAAATAACGAAATTTTGAAGGTAAATTATTTAGATGAAAACAATTATCCTTTCTTGAGAATCGATTCAACGCAAGATGTATTGGGCAACTTCTTCAATAAATCTCCTCAAAAACCTAATATCGTATTTCTGTTGGTAGAAGGCCTTGGTAGGGCTTTTACGGGTGAAGGTGCTTATTTGGGTAACTACACCCCGTTTATTGATTCGTTGTCGCAAAAAAGTTTGTATTGGAACAATTTCTTGAGTGAGGGGGGACGTACATTTGCGGTACTTCCCTCTATTTTAGGTTCGCTACCCTTTGGAAAAAGTGGATTCAATGATTTAGGTAATAATATGCCTGTCAATAATTCATTGATTGGTATTATGAAACGCGCAGGCTACCATACTGCATTTTATTATGGTGGCGATAGCAAGTTTGACAATATGAAGCTGTTTTTGCAAAAAGAAGGTATCGACCAAGTGAATGACGAGCCAACCTTTACAGGCTCGGGATATCTCAAATTACCTAAATCTAGTTCATCATTCACTTGGGGATATGACGACAAAAGTTTATTTAAACGATACTTTGATGTGAATGCCAATGAGACCAGCAAGCCAAGTTTTCAGGTTATCTTGACAGTGTCCACACACAGTCCATTCTTAATTAATAATCAAAGTATTTATACCCAAAAACTATTGCAATATAGTCAAAGTCCAAAGGCTAGAATGACGCCATCGCAGCAACAGAATGCTAAAGATTATACACAAATGCTGTCAACGGTGATATATACAGATGAAGCTATTCGTGAGTTTTTTGAGAAATATAAAAAGCGTAAAGATTTTGCCAATACCATTTTCGTTATCACGGGCGATCACCGTATGCCTGAAATTCCGATGGCGACCAAAATTGACCGTTTTCACGTACCATTGATTATTTATTCGCCGCTATTAAAGCGCTCAGTAAAATTTGAATCTATTTCGACTCACTTTGATATTGCGCCAACTATTGCAGCTTTTATGAATAAGAATTATGGTGTTGCTAAACCGTTGGTTACCAACTGGATTGGTACGGGTATCGATACAGTCAGACAGTTTAGAAACGTACACTCTTATCCATTGATGATGACTAAAGCACAGATGATTGACTTCATTTACGGCGATTATGTATTGAATGGGACAGATTTATATCAAATTGGACCAAATATGTCGATGACTTTGAGTCCAGAAAAAGATGCACAGTCGGCGGTAAAAGCCAACTTCGATATATTTAAGCAGAAAAATGAAAAAATTCTGAAAGGGACTAAATTACTACCCGACTCAGTTCGTCTAAAATAGCCATTAAACAAAAAGGTTCTAAAACGATATGTTTTAGAACCTTTTTGTTTAAGAATTTCTCCTATTTTCCCAATCGATTTTTAACAAGTCTCTTCACCGTATCAATACTTACGGAAATATCTAATTCTTGCAAAAGCTTTTTTTGTAAAGCTTTCAAATTAATAGATTCGTCTTTGAGGGCTTCTTCTATTACCTCCAAATGCTGAGGATTATCAAGTGATATGATTTGTTTTCGACCTTGTCCTTCTTTTCTAATCAAACCATTGAGTCCTTCCGACAACCATGCTTTTTTCCAATTCACAAATGTATTCTCACTAATATTCATGAACTTTGCGACGTTTTTTTGGTTCATTCCAAAATCATTCAACAAAAGCCCCTGACAACGCATACGAACCTCTGGCTTCGGATGATACATCGAAGTTTCTTGTAACAGCTTTTTTTCCGATTCAGAAAGTTTAAGTGCTTCTCTTTTTTGCATTTTACTCGTAAATCTAGCGTGATTTAGGTTTACCTCATTTTTCAAAGGATAACTTTACTGCTTTTTTGCTAGATTTCCAAACCGTTACCTAATTTCTGCCTTTGGATACACCTTTTCCTTATAGTAATCCTCTAAAATTTTGCTTGTAAGAGGTCTGTATACGTCCCAGAAGAAACTTTTTCGCTCTGAGACTGATTCGTCATGCACTAACATGGGTACAACATACTCAATCCACTTAAAGTAGGTTGAAAACATTCCGATAGGGTTATCACTAAAGTCTCCAGCAAAATAACTGAAGTGATAATCATCGCCTTTGTGAATAATTATGGCAGGAAATTTTGATGGAATTCCATAACGTTGGAGTTCTTTTGTTCCTTGGGTATTGGCATACACCTGATGATATGCCATTACCTTATTCATTTTGGGGTTGCTTTTTAATACATCAAACCAATAAGGATATTTGATGCTTTCTGGCAAGCCATATTCTTCCTGACCCTCTTGGGTACTTATCATGAAAGGAACTTCGTTAGTGAGATGTCTTTCGTTTTCTAATACCACCACTTGGTCTTTTTCAGACACAAATGCAACGCCTGATTTCTTGAATGGCCATGAGCCCCTTTGCTTGATATAGTTGCGCACCAACCATCTAGGTAACTCAACGTTCACTGTGGTATCGAGCGAATCGAAGTACCTCCCTATCCAACCTGTCCATTGTACACCAAAATCACGTTCAAACTCTTCACGAATATGGGATGCAGTGGGCGAATTAATATCGTTAAATTCCATCATGACAAGCTTTTTCTGCTGCTTCATATTTTTGAGCAGAGTCAAATCTTGATCAGACATTCCTCCATACAAAATTCCAGAACGTTCGGTCTGACTTTTACCAGCAAACCATTCCTGACGATAAATACCATAAGTGTCAGTGAAAAATGCTACATCTGAATCCTTACTAAGTTGCTCCAACTGCGAACTCGAAAAACGTTCTAAACCTTTTACTTGATACTTTTGGTCGTCTTTCGGAAAAAAGCCAAAGTAATCACTAATTTGATACAACTTGGTACTGGTCTTAGTGAAACGCTTATGTTTAAGCATCCAAATCAAAGAGATATGTTCCTGTCCATCAGGCGTGAGAACGGTCTTATCGACAGTAGCCACAACCATTTTTCTTTTTGGCGTTAGACACCATGCCAACCACATCCAAATCGGTGCGCTAATGATTACGAGCAATACTAATTTAATCCAAGAAATTTTTTTCATTTTACCTAAAGCTTTCTGCGAATGCTAATGCCAATATCGAATTGATTACCGTTGACTCTTTGACTTAAATCTTCGTTAAACCAAGAAGCGCTGAGTCCTAGCGTTGTTTTTTCCTTAAATACTTTACTGTAACCAAGGTTTACTTTGAAAGTATTGAGTTTTCTTCCGCCTTCCAACAAAACGTTGCGGCTTTCGTCGGGCGAAATCCCTGATCCTATGCCTAAAGAGAGGAAATCAAACGAACCACCAAAGTAATATCGTGTAGTAAAAGTATAACTCTGTGAAATATCGCTATTGCTTGGTACTAAAAATGCACGGAGGTTGAACCAATAATTACCGATGTACTTACCAAGTGACCCCGTATAAATCCATGTTTCGTCCGAAAACTTTAAGTAACGATAGCCAATCTCCCCTTCAAAGCTTTTGGGTAAGTTGGCGTATAATGAGAAACCATTTCTAAATGTTGGAAATACAGGTAAACTAGGCGAATAACCAAAATTGACATAAGTATAGAAGGTTTTGCTGATGCGAGGATAGCCATCAAGTTCAAACTGGATACCGTCGTCACCAAAGCGTTTGGCATGAGTAACGCGCCCAATAAACGAACCAACTTGAGAACCTCTACTAACAGAAATACTAGTTAAGTGCCAAGGTTGTTCGTGTAGAGAAGAATTATAATTTTTATCAAAATAGAAAAAATCATACGACAAAGTTGCAAACACCTGCCTCGAATTATCTTGCATACGTCCCGCCAAAGTACGAGCTTCTGTGTTTTGAGGTTCGCGCTTGATTACACCATTTACGATGGAAAGACCCTCATCAAATTTTTTCAAATCTTTTAAGGCCTTTGCCTTTTTAAGTAATATCTCCGTATCGTCTGGATAATATCCTAGGGCTGTTTCGCAGATAGTGAGCGCCTCTTGGGGATGGTCGTTCCAATATTCCAAGTCAATCATGGAACTAAGCGCCTCCTTATTTTTGGGATTAGCAGCAAGTACTTGTCCAAGCTCGGCTCTGGCGCTATCTGTCTTGTCTGTCCAAATATATATTCTCCCCAAAAACACTCTTATGTCCTGATAATCAGGACTCTTTTTGAGAGCCTGCTGACAATACGAAACGGCAAGGGGATAGTTTTTTTGTTCAAATGCAGCATTGCGAGCTAATTTGAATAGCTCGTCGGAATCAAGCGTAGGAGCTTGTGAGTAACTTTGAAAACAAAGACTCGATAAAGTAAGGAATAATAAAAGATACCTTGAAAGTAATTTCATAAAAGTAAGTTTTGAAATTGGGCAATAGTTCAAAAACTAGGAATGCCAGGAAACCCAATCATCAACATTAAAACATCAGAAATATTGCGATAAAACACACTTCTAATACTCTAGCAAATTTTATGCTATTATCATGATTTTTTAACGTTCAGAAAATTAAAATTACGGGCTTCCTAGCATATATCAAACATATTGCCAAAATCTTACCTAAACTTCTACTCTCAGAGCTTTGAGTCCGTAAACACCCTGCATCTCTTCTAATTCGAGGTATTCGATCTTACCAGAAAGGATATTCTTACTTTGAAGGTATGTAATATAACTGGCGTATTCTTCAGCATCCTTATGATTGGCATATACCATGGCTATCTTGCCAGGCTGCGTCAATCGTTCGCCAGTATTTTTTACTAAAGCTTTATCAATACGCTTTTTCATAATCTCATAACGAAGATTATAAGCTCCTTCTGTATCAAAACGGCGTTCGTCTTTTCTAAAACTAATATCAATTGGATTGCTATGAATTAGAATCAGTTGCGTCGTGTGCAAAGGCACAGGCAACTCTGGAATTAAATCCTCTGTCATTTTTACAATTTTGGCCATCGAAATCAATTGCCACAATCGTAAGTTTTTCAAATACAGCGGATTAAAAGGTTTGTTTGGTGCAATACTTTGTCCGATATAGATATTGTATTCAACACCATCCGTTTTATATTTTTCGAAATAATTGGGATATGCCTCTTGCAAAACTTCCCTTTCTTCTTCCAGAAAATTATTAATCGTGGCGTTGATTTTAGTCAGACTATCTTCAAAGGCATTTCGATGCGTAAAAATATGTTGATGAAATGCTTCAGTCTTGGCAAAATAGGCTGCAATAGCATCGCTCGCTTTGCCTTTTTCACCTTGTAAATGCTTGAAAATAGGTTGTATTTCTTCTTCAAAATAAAAGTTGATATTCATTTCCTCATCAGGCAAAATACCTTCAGCAATTTTTTGAATAAAACCATCATTTTTAAAATTCAATTCGTCCAACAAAGGCAACACAAATTCATTACGCAATACATTCAAGGTTTCCTGAATCAGAAGAAGCTGCTCCATAAAATCTTGTTGTAAGGCTTTATTTCTTTCAATAGATGAATTACGAATGTCGACAGCGCCATACAAAGGATATACCTTTTCAAAAACCACATTACCCATGGGCTGTTTGGTGGTTGCTCTGTTTTTGAGATATTCCCATGCGACTTCATTAAATTTCCACTCAACAGAAGGCTGTAAAGAGGTAAATTTTTGCTTTATCAATCGTTCAATCTTATCATCAAAATTCTTGATGTGATAGTCTAGCGCTTGCTCCAAAATAGGCAATACGCTGTTGATTTTATTGAGCGAATCATGCGATAACTCCGAAACATTGGACGAGGCAATTTCCAATACCCCAAGCATGCGGTCTTGCGACTGAATCGGGTACATTAAATAGCTTTTAAATCCTTGCTCGATTAAATAACCCGCAATACTGGTTTCTTCTTTGAGTAAATTTGGAATAAAAACTACATGAGGATATTGTAAAAATTTGTCATAGGCTTTTTGAAATTCTTCATAATAAATACTTGAAACTGGGGGCGTAATCAACATCGTGCTGCGATGATACTCATGAGCGTTGACATAGGTATCATTGAGCCGCAAGTATGGCATGAGGTTTACTTGGATATTGGCAGTTCCTAAAAGTACCTTTATCGTTTCGCTGAGGGCACTGTAACTAACCTCTTCTTTTTCTGAAGGCATTTTGAGCACAATATTCTTCATATCGTGTAGACAAGTTTCGGCAGTTATGTCTTTTACAGTGATTAAGCCAAATCCTTCAAATTCAAATTGATGAAGTGGTAATAAAGTTTGAAGTGTTTCTAAATCGATAATTTCATTTTTACCATCGCACACCAAGCCACTCTCAAGTTTTGGTAAAGGTTCAGTCCCTATGTAATTAACATCCAAAAAGCGTTTATCTGGCTTGACAAGATAATGTGTCAATAATCCTGTTTTTTTATTGAAAAACGAATAGGGAACTTCCTCTTCCGTATCAACCTTAATACCATAATATTTGCCTAAAATCCATTTGTATGCATGGTGCAATTTGGTGCTATTGAGTTTTTGGATATGTTCCGATTCTTTGACCAAAATTTTTCCAGAATCTTTATCAATAAAAATATCTTCAAATGCTTCCGAATAGTAAAAAAAGCGAATATGAAAAGGATAGCTCAGCGCAAAAATCTCCTTGTCGTTTTCTGAAAGCAAAGGAAAAATAACGGTTTTGAGTAAACTTAAAACCTCTGGGTATTTCTGTAAAATTTGTGTATCATAAATAGGCTCGTGAAGTTCAGGGTATTGTTCTAACTGGTTCAATACCTCTTCATAAATCCTCTTGAGAATTCCCTCAGAGGATTTGGCGTATTCTTTCAGTAGTCGTAAAAATGGACGAAATGAAAGCTTGGTCGATACGAGCTCTTCGACTGTGAATAGGTCACATTCTTGTACTAGCGTGTTCATTGTTATTGTTGCCTCTACGGCATTCCTTGCTGCGATTAATTAATTCTACCCCCACTAACTACTCTTCTGAATCACAAAATAGACATCCTTTAGCTAAGACAACTACAAGGTAATCAACATTTTACTATTATAAAACAACAGAAAATGTACTACTATCTTTTTACAACAATCATTTGTCATTTAACATGCTGTCATTTACTAGCGAAAAAAGACAAAGTTATATTTTGATTGAAATGGTTTCGAGACGAGTGTGTAAATGATTCGGGCGGTTTGCTGTAAAATTTAGCTATTTTATCATACTCTATACCGCCGTTTATCAGTTATCACACTTAAGTGGGTTTCGTAAAAATGAAACAAATGTTAACTCCAAAAAAGTTTATTTTTTGAAATTATCTTGTAATGATTATAAAAAATATTGCTAGAAGAAAAAACCAAGCTTAAAACTAATTACTTCATCTTCTGAGGAGCGCCCATAAGTCAAGGTTACCACTGCCATTTGGAACGGTGAAAGCCAAATACCACCACCATATCCATGATGCCATTTTTGAGAGGTTTCATTGGGATTCCAAACTCTACCAAGGTCATTAAACGCCAGCACACCAAGATGCGCAGGAAAAAGATATGACTTGAATGAAAGCAACTTCAAACGTGCCTCCAAATTGTGATAAAACGAGCTTCTTCCTGAAAAACGTGAACGACGGTATCCTCTCAAATTACTCAAACCACCCAAAGTATTAGCTTGATAGAACTCATAGTCTAACAAGTTGATTCCCCCTCCCACACGCGTGGCAAATGACAAAACCGCTGGTAATTTGAAGGTATGATAAAATGCCAAATCAGTTTTGACATTGAGATAATCATCTTTGTAATTATGCTCAAATGCTTTCTGAAAAGTTGCCTCTGTATTCCATTTTAAACCACGAGTTGTCATAACTGGATTATTGCGAGTATCAACGGTAAAACCAGTACGTACCCCATAAAAATCTTGTTCGTCATACACAGGCGAGCCTTTGGCAGCATATTCGGCAATGTATCGCTTAGCATTTTCTTTTACATTATATCCATTGAACACAAGCCCATAATAGAGTTTTAAAGGTCCCCAATTATTGCTCAAAAGCACTGAGTTTTCAAGGTTACTAAGTTTGACTCTATAATATTCAATACCTTTTGAATGAATATATTGGGATTCGTTGCTTAGGCCAAAAAAGTTATCTGTTAGCCCATCTTGCTGTAACGTTAGTTTTACTTCTAAATCAGCTTTACCTATTACATCTACAGCTTTTCCGACATAATAAAGGTTAAAAGCATTTGTTGAAAATGCATAATTTCCAGACAAACTATGTTGCATGCGGAATGGTGATTTTCTAAAACCTTGCTGGGTATATTGCACCCCACCACCAAGAAACAGTCCATCGTCGGGGTTATAGGCGAGCGAACCTAAAGGTGCCAATCTATCATAAACAAACGCAAATCTGTCTAGATCATTGATATGCTTATCGTTTTCAGTCGTATGGTTAACGGTTTCTTCTCCAGCCTGAATCGTTGTGTTTTTCTTTTTGTCATAAATTAGCGTCTTTCGTGCGCCTTTATCCACTTCCGAACTATCAATGAAAATATCTTTTCCTTTTCCTCCAATGAGTCTAACTTTAATTCCTTTGTTGGCTTTTCCGTACACATGAAATACATCTTCGCCATCCATTCCCCAAACACGAATCTCCTTTGTATCTTTTGGGTCAAAAATTCTTTGATACAAAAGTGTACCTTGTTTGCCTTTTTTAGTTTGGTCAAACAATTTTACGCTAGTATTACCATCAGCCAAACGTTCAATGTCAATGATTTCGTCTTTGTCAGAGGCTACCACATCTACTTCTTTAGCTAAAAACTTGTAATATTCTGAAGCATAGGCTAATAAATCCTTTTTACGTTGTTTTAACTTAGCTGCAATTTCGGAGGTAAATGGATCATTATTGGGTAGCTTTTTGATAGACTCATCAATCAATGAATCTGAGATACTTTGTTGTAACAAGCTGGCTGTTTCTTGCCAGTCTTGTTGAGATAATTGGGTCAAAAACGCCCTGTCAACATATCTGGCATTGAAGTTGAAAGTATTAACATCACGAATTTTATAGTCAAAACCTTGTACCTTAGGCAAAATCCATTTGCGAGAGACAATCTTTGGCAAAACGCCTTGACTCACAAAAAAGGCTTGGTCACGGTCGCGTGGAATTGCTTTAAAAACCGTCTGTTTTCCTTCGTCAAAAGCTGCCCAACGCCATTGGTCATCATGACGATCCCAATCGCCAATGAGCATATCCAACAGTCTAGCTCGAAGTAAGGCTTTTTGATCCACTACATTTTTATTGTCTTGATCTAATTTATCAAAAAGCTTAAGGGTCGAATAAGTCTTTTTGGCTCCAGCAAAACCTTCATCTGGTCGCTCCTCAAACAAGGCTAATTGTCCTGCAAAAAGTCGCTGATATGGTCCAAGAATAGTATCGTTTGGTAGACGAACCAATCGAGGATTGGTATGTAAAACTCCAGCAGCTTCGGCCAAAGAAGGAATCGTTAGAGCAGCAAATGGATGGGATGCAGAAATTTGGTCACCAACAATATCAACGGTAAACTTGCTACGAATTGCCTCAGGAACAGCACTTTCTGGATATTTTTCTACTGATCTTGTTACATATTGATTTTCGTCTTTACCAGCATATCGGAGTGATAACGTTTGTTGACCTCCCCCACGTTGAATTACTTTTAACCCTCCTTTTTCATGGGTCAAATCCAACACGGGTGCTTGCACAGGACTCGTCCAAATACTCCGATAATTTTTACCCAAGAGCCATTCTTTAAACTTATTGGCCTTGAATTTGGGATTAGGAATAGTTTGTTGATTAGATTTTACGACTAACTCCTGATAAGGCTTTTTCTTAAACTCCAATACTTTTTCGTAAAGCAACTGACCATTCGCATCCCAAAAATAGATTTTTGACGTACCATCCGACAGCCAATCTAACTGAGCAAATCCTTTAGTCGCTGCGGCAAAATAGGAATCTGCACCCTTTTTGACAGGAGTTGTTTTGGAGCCAGCACCAGTAGTGATATAATAAAGAGAGTCTTTCTCAATTAACTGAAGCGTATGTTCATGCCCGTTGGCATAAACCACATTGGGATACTGCGACATGATTCGAACCATTCCCGTTTGCATTTCCTTGTACACAGGATTAGGAATATCCTGAATATTACCAATCCAAGAACGATATAAAGGATAAATAGAGCCAATAATCGGCAAAGGAATATTGATACCCAGTTCGCTAAGTGGCAATATATGTGATTTGAAAGGATAATAGCCACCGTGTAAACTATACGAATACATTGGATGATGTCCTGCCACCACAACCTTTTTGTGTCGGTTACGATACAAAATATCGTCTAGGGAAGTCAACAAACCTGTCAAGGTTTTTACTTCGCAATCAGAGTTTTCATCTGGTTTTTTCCAAGGGTGCAAATACCACTGTGTATCCAATAAAATCAGTGTCTGATTGTCAGAAAGGGGTATTTCTTGAGGTGTCGGGCATCCCCCTTTTGGGAAAAATACTGCTGGGTTTTGGAGGTAATCGGTTACAAATTTTTCCTGGGCAATAATTTCTGTCCAACCATTTTTTCCACCTTGTTCCCAGTCATGATTACCAGGGATAATAAAGCCCGTTCCAATATGCGATTTGATCACATCTAATTGCGCTTTCAGACGATCTTCAGCATCTTTTCTGTCAGGATGTTCCTCATCGACCATTCCTTTGGGATAAATATTATCTCCTAGAAAGACTACTGAACTATTTTTCCCTTTCAATTTTAATTTTTCTGAAAGTGTATTCAAAACTGCATCTTTACCATGTGTATCAGGCTCGCCTGCATCACCGATAAGAAACAATGAATATTCAACTTTTGGTACAGGGCTTTGTGCCAAAAGTTGAGTTGAAAGTGATAGGAAAAGAAGTATATAAAGTAATTGAGTTTTCATCTTAAAAAATTATCAAGCAGTAGTGTGCGCAAATCAAAATCCAATCGTGAGATTGCCAGTGACAGCATAGCCATTATATACTGGAACAAACGATACGTTGGAAGGTAACTTTGGAGCAATCTGCTTTTTGATCCAAGGATAAATAATATATGAAGCCTTAGCAGAAAGAATTCCGATACCTGCACCAACCAATACATCAGACAACCAGTGACGGTTGTTTAGCATGCGAAAAGTACCCGTAGCTGTAGCTACGGTATATCCACCAATGGTGTACCAAACACTTTGGTCGCCATACTCAGTAGCCAAAACGGTTGCGCCAAAAAAAGCATTGGCTGTATGTCCAGAAGGAAACGAGTCACTACTCGAATCGTCAGGACGAGTTATATTAGTCAATTTTTTTAATCCAAATACAGTTCCCAACATGATGCCTGTTCCCAAAACTATTATACCACCTTTATCGACAAAAGTATTTTTTCCCTTTATGCCCACTAAGCTCAAGCCCATAGCAGCAGCTTGGGGTGTAAATTGCAAGTAATCGTCGGCATGAGTTCTAAAGCTAGACAAATATTTGGTATGCCACTCCTTTTGTTCAGCCTTGGTACTATTGTTTATGAACACCATTCCTGTACCAATCAGAATCCCAGGTGCAATCATTTCTTTGGCAGTAATTAAAGGTTTTGAACTATCAGAAGTTTGCTTTTGGGCAAACGTAATATTTGATAAAAAAAGAAAGCTGATAAATACCAGCCTAAAGGATTTTTTGAACATAGAAATGAAATTTTAGTCAATGGTAAAGTCAACTTGTTGGCAAGCAGGTATGGTGTTATGCCTCTGGTTATTAGCCATTTGCATACTTCACCTTGAATCTATTCAAAATTTGAACAGATTTCATTTAAAAAACAAACCCACACAAATAAACATTACTTATGCTGCTGCAACATGGTGGCTATCCCAAAAGCCAGAATAGAAGCCACAAAACCGAACATGAAAATATTATAAGCAATACGTAACAACTTATACTTTTTACCAAGTACCTTCCCCAAAAAGTAAATATCGCGCGTCATGGAGGCATATAGAAACTCCGAGTCATTCATCATTTCCTTCATACCAGCCTGATAATCTTCTAATTTCATTTCGTGAAAATTACCAAAAAACAACAAATTAGCACTTCGGTTAGCAATATCCTCCTTTGAAAATTTACCTTTCGTTACATTCGGAATAGTTGCCAACACTGCAAAAACTGTAGCCAATAAACATACTGTAGTAATCATGATCGTAGGTATTATGAGATAGGTATTCTCCTCCAATTTCCTCATTAATATACTGACAATCAATGAAATAACAATCGTATTTACCGAAATCATAATATTGGCCTTGTTATCAGCCATCGCAGACAGTTGAAAGTGATTGGCGGAAGTGGTTCTAAACATGGTTTCAATACCACGGTCTGGGCGTTTCACCTTTGCGTCTGCATTCTTTTCTTTCTCCTTACTATCTTTTTTACTCTGTTTCAATTCTTCTAATTTCTCTTTGATGAGAGCTATATTTTTTTGTTTACGAGGTTCCAAAACTCTCTTTCCATATGCAGTAAAATAGTGATGATCCTCCATAAAGGTTAGTGTTTTCTTAAGCCAATCTTTCTCGGATAAAGACATTTTGGTAAAGCAAATTTCGGTACGAAGATGTTCTGTCATTTCTAGGAAATTATCAGAAGCCAAATGCGACAAATCGGCATCACACAAAATCATTTGCTTATGCGAATGTGGGCTTTGGGGCATACGAGTAGCTCCAATATAGATAGCAACTTTATCTATTTGCTTTTGGGGGCATTCTATTTTTGCCAGAAATTCCTGAGAAAGTGTAATACTGTGGGTTTCATGGTCATCAAAGCTCACCGAGTAACCAATATCGTGCAACCAAGCAGCCATCAAGAGATTTTCGAGCGCTTTATCTTTCACCCCTTCCTCTTGTGCAATTTCTATGGTGGCAGCCACTACGGCTTCTGTATGTTGGGCATTGTGGTAACAAAACTGAGGCGGTAGTTGTGACAACACCGACTCGGCATATTGTTGTACTAAGTTGAGTTTTTCGGTATGCATAAAGACAATTGCAACACGATTATAGTGTCTTTTTCAGGTAAAAAGTTCCAAATGGAATTAATGATAATACGAATGCCAACATTGCTTTGCGCAAGGTCATGCCTACTTGAATAATCATAGCTAAAATAGTTGCCACAAATGCTACAAACAGGACTCCATGAATGGTGCCTCCAATTTTAACGATTTCGGGTTTATGCAAAATGTATTTGACTGGCATTGCCACAAACAACAAAAACAAATAGCTGTAGCCTTCTATTTTTCCTATGATAAGGAACGCTCTGATGATATTAGCGGATAAGGAACTTTTTTCTGACATAATTTAATTAAGCTTTTGTAAACGACTATCGAAAGTGATGTGACAAAGTAAATTGACGACTTTGAAGAGTATTTACACTTCTTCAACTCAATATTGAGAAATTTCGTTTCAAAAGCCTAGGATTTAGCAAAATACACAATAAAAGTAGTGCCTTTATCAACCTCGCTTTGCACATCTATTTTTCCACCAAGCGCCCGAATTTGAGAACTTACGATATAAAGTCCTAATCCTTTGCTATCTGGATAATCATGAAAACGTTGATAAAGCCCAAAAATTTTACTTCGATGACGCTTCAAATCAATACCTATTCCATTATCTGTAAAGTGAAGTTCAACATAATTAGGGGTATCTATGGTAAACACCTGTATTTCAAGTGGTCGACTCAATGAACGATACTTTATGGCATTGGTCAATAAATTTAATAAAATACTTTCAAGATAAGAAGAGTCAAAACTCACTTCACCAACACCACTAAAGTCTGTTTGCAATGAAGCATTTGCTTCTCGGATTTGGTAGCCAATAGAGGATTTTACTTTGTCAAATTCAGTTTTCAAACTCAAAGGCTTTTTCTCTAAGTTTACCCGATTTTTCATTACCAAAACATCCAATAAATCATTGATAGTTTGATTGAGTAAGAGTGTCGACTCTTTAAATTTTTCGAGTAATTCTAGCGTCATTTCATCACGAATTGACTCTGGCTCTACCAAATCCAGAATACCGATTAGATTAGACAATGGCGCTCGTAAATTGTGGGAGGTGATAAATGTAAACTGCTTTAAATCAGTATTACTATCGGTCAACTCTCGAATCAAAACCTCTTTTTCTGCTTCTGCTTTTTTGCGAGCAGAAATATCCCTGAATACCGAAATTGCATGTGTAAACTCACCTTTAGCATCGGGTACGGGTACAACTTCCAAACTTGCCCAAAATTGCTCACCATTTTTGCGATAAACAATGATTTCAACTTCCTCATGCTTCCAATTTTTGATGGCATCCTCAATTTTGGCAATTGCCTCCAAATCGGTTTTTTCACCAACCATCATCATCGTTGGATTGGCGATTATTTCGCTTGAGTCAAAGCCCGAAAGACGAACAAAAGCCGTATTAAAATAAACAGCCCGATGGCATTCATTTTCGAGGTTAGGTTCTGTAATCACAATGGCGTCATTGCTATTAGTAATCACTGACTCACGCAAACGCAACTGAAGTTCCTCTTCTTTTTGTTGAGTAATATCACGTCCAGAAGCAAATATGAGTTTTTCGTCAGGAAGATATGTCACCGACCACGAAATCCAACGAACACTTTGATCTTTGGCAATAAAACGATTTTCCATTACCGACACCGAAGCCTTTTCTTGAATTCCTCGGAGGACTTCAAGTGTTTGTTGTTTGTCTTCTGGATGTACAAAATCTATTACATCATGACCGTTGATTTCATGAGTGTCATAGCCCAAAACACGTAAAAAAGCGTTATTAATTCTGACAAAAAAGCCGTCGAGCGTAGCAATACCTAGCAAATCGTTACTCAACAAGAAGAAGTGATTGAGCATTTCGTCAGCATTTCGCTTTTCGATTTCAGCTCCTAACTGCTTGCAAACCTCTCCCAAAAAAGATAGGATACTGTCGTCAGGTTGATGTACGGCTTTACTGAAAAAAACCATCCATCCGATATGCTTTTCATCGTAAATGATAGGAATAGAAATAGCAGAGTGTATCCCTATTTTATCAGAAACGGAGGTTCTTTTAAAATCCTCCATTTCGTGAAGATTATTCAACCAAATAGGATGCTGACGATTGTAACTGTCGTTATATATCGTTTGAGCAAGACTCACATCTTTTTGCAAAAATGGCTCTACCATTTCTTGAAAATGCTCAAATTCGGTGGTGTAGCTGTGGGTTTGTAATCGGATATATTCTTTTTGGTAGTCTGTCATCCAAATTTCTGAATGCTCCCAGCCCAAGTAATTCCTTATCGATTCTAGACAAGCATTTAGCCCTTTGGTGAGCGAGGCAGCATTCCGAAATAGTTCTAAACTATGGACTAAAATTCGTTTTTCTTCTTCAGCTCTAACTTTTTCGGTAACGTCCCTAATCAACATTTGCATAGCCTTACGACCTGCGAAATCAATAGGATATGCCGTAACCTCTACGATGATTTTTTCGTACCCTGCTTTTAAATGTACTTGCAATAAGCTGTTTTTTAATGTCAAAGACTCTCTTTGCATGGCTTTCGGACAAATATCCTCCATGCACATCTCCAAAAACTCTTCTCGATCATAACCATAATGCTGAATTGCGGCAGGATTTACTTCCAAAAACTCCATGGTGACACTATCATAAATCCACATGGGGTTGGGATTATTATCAAAAATTTGTCGATAGTTGTATTCAGATATTCGTAGCTTTTCTTGCGAAACCTTACGCTCAGTTATATCCATCATAGTGCCCAGCATCCTTACGGGCACGTCATTATCATCATAAATTACTGAGCCACGGTCATGAACATAGAAATATTCTCCAGCACCATTTTGAAAACGATATTCATATTCCCAGAACTTATTACTTCGAGAAAGCAAATGAGCCTTTATAACGGCCTCTAATGCAATGATATCTTCAGGATGGACTCTTTCACCCCAAAAACTAAAATCAGAAGTAAACGATTTTTCCTCATACCCATGGGTATGTAAGAATGTATCTCCCGAACGCACTACCTCATTATTTGCCAAATTGACATCCCAAACCACACCAATTGTTGCATTGGACACCATAGTGTAGCGCTCGTTACTCTGCTTTATTCTTTCAAGATTACGCTTACGTTCAATACTATATCTAATGGTCTTTGAAAGCAGTTTTGACTCTAATTCACCTTTTATCAGATAATCTTGTGCACCATTTACAATTGCTTCGGTGGTTGTTTGGGTATCCTCCATACCCGAAAGCACAACTATTGGGATATGAGCTGCCAGTTTATTCAAATCTATAATAGACTGAATACCAATACTATCTGGCAATGATAAATCCAAGAATACTAAATCATAATCGGCATTGGCCAAAGCCTGTTTAGCTTCAGCTACCGTTATGACATTCTGAACCTCCTTTACATCTAGCCCTGTATCGTGTAGATATTCCTCAAAAAGTATATAGTCACCGAGGTTGTCTTCTACAACGAGTATCCTCAATTGTTGTGGTTTTATAGTAATCATGGTGGTAATGAAGTTAAGTTAGTGGCAAAATTAAATTAATTTTACCTGCATTAGGCTCAATTTTGTAAGACAAAAGTGTAAAAGTGCTTCTGAGAATATTGTAGAAACCTTTTGCCTACTGCAAACTACTAATAGCAAAAAGCGATATTTTGCAAAATTAATAATACTTGTATTAGCCTTAAAGCCTTAGGAAACCAGCCGTAAACATTACGGCAAAACCTTCTACTTTTATATAGGAAATGTTTTGCCTAAAGCCCATAGCCGAAAATCGAAAGCTCATTACAAGTTAGTTTCGATAAATTTGGGCTTATTTTTAGGTAATGTAAATTTAAAAGCACTACCCTCTCCAACTACACTCTCAACCCACATTTTACCCTTATGGCGTTCAACGATTTTCTTGCAAATAGCCAAACCAATACCCGTTCCAGAATATTCTGTTTTGTTGTGTAGTCTTTGAAAAATGATAAAAATCTTTTTAAAATATGCAGAATCTATACCAATTCCATTATCTCTGAAAGAAAAAATCCAATCATTTTCAGTTTCATCTAATTCAATCTGAATAACAGGGTCTTTTTCTCCTCGATATTTTAGCGCATTTCCAATCAAATTCTGAGCTAATTGGAGCAATTGTACCCTATTCCCATCTACAATGGGCAATTTACTGACTAATACTGTTGCGTGCTCCTTTCTAATTTTTTCGTCGTAAATCTGTATGACCTCCGTCATCACCTCATTCAAGTCTACAAGAACAAAAGCATCGCGGTTGGTACCAACACGTGAATATTCCAACAAATCAAGTATCAGCTGTTTCATGCGCTCTGAGCCATTCACAGCAAAATAAATGTATTTCTTTGCTTGATCGTCGAGTTGGGAATCATACTTTTTCTGCAAAAGTTGCAGGAAACTACTCACCATGCGTAGGGGTTCTTGAAGATCATGCGAGGCTACATAAGCAAATCTTTCGAGCTCTTCATTGGATGCGACCAACTCGCTTGCTCTTTTTTCAAGTTCAAGATTTAACTCGTTTAACTTCAATTCCGTTTGTTTCAATGGCGAAACATCCTGAATTGCACCAATCATTCGAATGGCATGATTAGTTTCATCATAAAGCGTAAAGCCACGATCATACACAAACTTATAGGAGTCATCGGCACAAAGGATGCGGTATTCATCCTCCCAGTGAAGTTTTTTATCAATCAAATGTTTACGTAAACCATAATTTACTCTTTCGGCGTCGTCGGGATGAACCTTCGAGAGCCACCAGTAATAATCACCTGTAATTTCTTGAAGCGAATACCCTAATATTTGGGTCATACTTTCACTCCATAGAATCTCATTGGTTTCGAGATCCAAGTCCCAAATCAAATCATTGGTGGCTTTCGCGACTAAATTATAACGTTCATTACTTTCTCTGAGCGCCAATTCAGCTAGCTTACTTTCCATAATGAGCGTTACTACTCGCTTCACATTTTCGAGCGCCACCTCTTCTTCTCGCGAGGGCACTCGCTCGTCATTAAAGAAATACGCTAACACGCCAATGATTTTGCTCCCAGCTCCAACAATTGGCATCGACCAGCATGCCTTAATCCTCTGTGCTCTAAGCATTTCTACCAAAGGTTGCCATTGTGGCATCAAGGCAAGGTTTTTTACAAATTGTTTATGTGGGAAAAACAAACTGGTGTATTCTCCTTGCTCATTTGGTTTGGTACTAAAACCAAAGGTTTCGATAGAGGTAATCAAATTTTCATCCAAACTTGAATCTACGAGCATTTTCAACTCGTTACCTACCACTTGCCAAGCAGTAATAAATGTGCTTCCTTGTAACTCTTGTACTTGATTGATATAATATTCCAGTACTTGCGCCAATGTAGAATCTTGAGAAGTGTTGTATTCCAGAGCTGCTTTTTCGATTCGGTCAAGCTGCTCTTTCAACTTTTGTTCGGTAACATCTCTAAAAAAGATAGAAAGTCCATTTTCGGAAGGATAGGCGTTAATATGGAACCATCTTCTACCCGGTGCATAAAAGTCATCAAACGATACTGATACATTTTCTTCGATGGCGCGAGTATATTCAGAATAATAACTCAATGGCGCACCATGTCCAAAAGTATCCCAAAGATTTTCATTGATTAAGAAATTACGACTCATCCCCAACAGTCTTTCAGCTTCAGCGTTCATGTAAGTCACTGTATATTTGTGATTTACCGCAAAAAACCCATCAGTAATACTTTCAAGAATATTAGTAATTTGAACATTGTATTGTTCCAAATCACGCTCATGTTTTTTCCTTTCAGAAATATCTGTGAAGATGGTAAACAACGACACAATCTGATTATTTTCGTCGGCAATCGGTCCGGCACTTACATAATAATCTATCCAATCTTCATTGTCATAAATCACTACATCTTGACTCACGTGCTGGCCTTTCAAAACTGAATCAAAAATATTGTAAGCAAGAGGCTCCTCGACAAGTGGTATTTTTTTATCTACTATATCTGTAAAATCGCCCGCAAATTCATGGAAAGACTTGTTGACATAAATAGGCTTTCCTTCGGGACTCCACAAACACACCAAATCTTTCATATTGTCAAGAAGGTGTTTGTACAAACTCAAATGCTGATCACTATGCTTTTTCTCAGTAATATCTTTTGCCGCAGCAATTACCCGATCTTGTTCTTTGATAGAAGCAACCGTCCAAGCTAACCACCGAATTTCACCATCTTCTTTCAAGATTCTATTTTCAAAATACCCTACCTGACGCGTTTGAGCTAGTACTGATATTTGTTGTAAGGTCTTTTCTTTGTCTTCGTCATGAATATAATCAAAAACCGACCGCCCCATAAGTGAGCGCTCAGTACCATATAGCCATTCTGTAGCTACTTTATTAAGTCTTGTAAAACAAAAATCTGCATCGAGCATGCACAGAAAATCTGGCGAGGAGTTAAAGAATATATTGAGCTCGTCTTCGGCTTTTCTTCTTGATAAATCTACCCCAATTTGCCTTGAAACGTTATCAAAAAAATCTGTATCGTTCGATATATGTTCTTCTGTTGAGTAAAAGCAGAAAACCGCAATGACTTGTCCACGAAACAAAATGGGTAGTGCTACTCCCGAACGACAATCTAATTTATCGATAATACGCTTTTCGGTAGATGGAATAAAACCATGAGATAAATCCCATTCCTGAATACGCTGAGTAGCCCAAGCCATTCCAGGCAGAAACTCTCCTATTTTGAGATCTTGGAAAGCCAATCCTGTAAAATCCAAGGCTACAGACTCATCAGCAAACCAGTTAGTGTGAAGGTTGAGCTTGGAATGATTAAGATTCAACATCCAAGCTTCGGCATACACACAGTCCAAGTAGTAGGCCAGAATTCTGAGCGATTCATAGATAGCAACCTGAAGATTATCTATTTCATTGAGTTTTCGAGAAATCGTCCAGAGGTGCTCTTGCTCTAATTCTTTCTTAACCGAATCGGTTATATCACGGCTTACGCCTACCACGCCAATCACCTCACCATTCGTGTCTCGAAGAGGTACTTTATTGGATAATAACCATTTGATTTGTCCTGACTTTGTAAGGAAGTATTCTTTGATATTCGTTACCGCATTACCCGAAGACATTACGTATACCTCTTGCTCACGGAGCAAATTAGCACTACTTTCTTCCAATAAATTTAGCCCTGATTGATGAAGCAAATCTTCCTCTTTGCCGACACCAAATAAATCTAAACCAACTTTATTAACCAATAGGTGACGGTGCTCAGTATCTTTGTAATAGATATACGCAGGGATATTATCAATAACAATCCTAAGGAAGTTACGCTCTTGCAACAAACTAAGCTCTATAAGTTTACGTTCGGTGATATCTTGTGAAGTGCCCTTTATGGCTATTGCTTGTCCCGATTCGTCGGTGATTAACTCTCCTCTTTCATGCATATATCGTATTTCTCCCGACGGAAGTACAATACGATGTTCAAGATTTAATCGCCCTTTTCCCTCACAAACCTGATTATAAGCTTTTAGGAAGTCGTCCCTATCATCGGGATGAATACTTTGCAAATAGGCCTCAATAGTATACTTGAAGTTTTTTTGATCTAAACCAAAAAGTGAAAATTGCTCGTTAGACCAAATCAAATGATTCTTACGTAGGTCAACCTCCCAACTTCCTATACGCGCGATTTTCTGAGCATCGGTAAGGTTCTTTTCACTTTTAAGCAGTTGTTCCTCTACGGCTTTTAGATGAGAAATATCAGACAAGGTTCCTATTACTCGAGTCGGTTCGTTTTGAGCATTTCGTTCCATCACAACACCCCTATCTAGCACCCAGATATAATGATTTTGTTTATGTTTGAAACGATATATTTCTTCAAAATACTGAATTTCATCATGAATCAACTGAAGGGTTGATTTCACAACTCTTTCGTAATCATCAGGATGTATACGAATCAGCCATTCCTGATAGGAGTCCTCTAATTCATTTTCTTGATATCCTATTAACTCTTTCCAAATTTTTGAATAGTGAACCTTTTGTTCAAGCACACGCCAATCCCAAACACCCTGCTGACTACCTTCCAAAGCACGTTTCCATTTTTGTTCGTTGGCTACGATGGCTTGTGAAGTTTCGAAACTGCTGGTAATATCCTTCAAAATACCGTATACGCCTTGCAACTGCCCATTGAGCAGTATAGGCATCGAGGTCAGATGAACTCTTTTAGTCGTACCAGTCCTTGTCCTTATATCAATTTCAATATTTTGAGAACTCCCTTCAAGGGTCTTTTGCAAAATTCGTTGAAGGTTTTCCGAGAATACCAAAGTCGAAAAATTACTAACTTTGCATTCTAAAAGAGCATCTTTTGGATACTCGAGTATATCTGCCAATGCGGCGTTAACGGAGGTAAATTTCCCTTCAAAATCCAAAGAAAATACACCATCAGGATTTTGGTCAAAGAGAGATTGATATCGCTGTTGATTTTCGAGAAGGGTTTGTTCTGTCTGCTTTCTTGAGGTAATATTATTCATGAGCACCGTAATCCCAACTACTTCATTTTGAGCGTTATAAGAAGGATTAATACTCACCTCAAAAATTTGCTCAGAATCCCGAACATCTATTCTTCGTTCAATAGTTGTACTTTCCCCTCGAATAGCATCTTGAAAGAATAGATCACAGTCAACCAGATTGGCAACACTACATATTTCATAAGGTAATGGCGCTCCGATTTGAGGTTCAAAGCCAGCTTTTTCTAGCCAAAAATTCCTAAAAGCACCATTATACTTCAATAAGCAAAAAGATAAATCTAGAGAGAAAATCGCATATGGAATATTTTCTACCAAGGAAGCTAACTCTGCTTCACTTTTGATGAGCGATTGTTCAAGACGCTTTTCATAGGTAAGATTTGTAGAAAAAATAGCAATACCATTCGAAGCGGGGAAAATTCTATTCTGAAACCACTTATTCCAAGGAGTAAAGTAATTAATGACCACTTTCGTTTCTCGATTAGTCATTACATCTTGACAGGTCTCTTGAAATGGGCCGTTTGAAAATTCAGGGAAAGTCTCCCAAGCATTTTTACCGATCAACTGGTCAACAGTTGTTTGAATAGAACTTGCTAATTGTTCATTGGCATAGGTAATGATCCAATCTTGATTAATAACCACAAAACCGTCTGATATGCCTGCTAGGAGGTCATACGCAAAATTGCCAGACTCCTCTGTATTAATGGTTTGTAAATCCTGTTTACCTAGTTTCATGGCACGGATAATACCCATCAACACCTCTTCCTTCTCATTTCCCTGATTGGTGTTGGCAAGGTTCCAATGTGCCGAAACTTCTACCCATAGGTTTTTGCCTAACTCATTGGCTTGTAATACCACTTCAAAACCTTTTTTTGTTTTAATAGCATTGGACAGATTCCTTTCTAGCACCTCTTTCCCAGCATCTGAAAATATATCCTCCAAGCGATTACCTACCTGATAATCTGACCAATAATTGACAATATTATCGGAGAATACAAACTGTTGAGTACTAGGAAAATACTCCCAAATACACAGTTCTGCCAGTGAATCTATGAAGAAATCATGGGGTTCTGTTGGTTCTTCTGAAGAGGTAAGAGTAGGACAATGATTCCCTTTTGCCTTGAGTGTATCCAGTATTTCACGAAGTTGCTCGGTGAAATAAGGAAGTTGTTCCGTAGAAGCATTGGGCAACTGTTCAACCAGAAATTCAAGTTGAGAAAGCGGTTTTATCATTCGAATTGGGCAGCTATGAAATTCAAGGATATGTAATTTAGTAAGTGGGCAAATCTAAGTTTACCCGCCCTAGGCTATCAACTTTATACCGTAAGCTAAAATTTTGAAATGTGTTTATATTGACATAGTGAACACATTTTGACCGAAGGCATATTATATTTTCACCAACGTAAATATAAATAAGCATAAAACCTCACAGTCATCGGTTGGTCGATGAAGACTGTGATGCCATTGTGTCAAACAAAAATATCCGTACAGTTAGAATGAATTAGGTAGAGACATGTATCTACTATATCCGAAAATTAACGTTAAATAGCTTTTAAATTTACTCAATAAAAATTAAGCTACGCAGTAATTCCAAGATAAATAAGCAAAAGGCTAATTTAGGCGCTGAATTAGACCTTTAAGATTAAACATCGAAGGTTATCTTAGTAAGAATTTTACTTTTAAGGTTGGAGTGTTGGGCGGACACTCTAACAAGATACCATTTAGGGCATGGGTGACCCGCTTTCATTAGAATGAGTCCTCATTACTATTGAACGATGCAGTCATAAGCTCACTTTCTGAATTTTCTTTTTCAAAAACTATCTCATCGGATTGATTTAGAGAAATTTGCGGCTCTTCATCATCTACAAGTTTGTTTAGATTTGTGATAATATGAGACTTAAACTGTTTTAATTCTAACTGACTTAGAATTTTCATAAAGTTTGGGTAAATTAAAATAGTGATAGTTTGTAGTTGGAAAAACGCTACAATGGTTTGACTCTCATACAAAACCAAATGCTAGACTTACGTCTAAAACGTTGTTGGGGTTTACTAAGGCAATAATTTTAAACAATAATACAAGGAAAGAATGTTATATGCAAGCCCTTCAAATGTATCCATTTTTTGACAGAAACACCCCAAAAAGCCACTTCAGCCCACCCAAGATAATTACCTACATATCAAATACTTATAATAATTAAATGCGATTTCATGGAGCTTAGAAATACAAGTGATTTTTATCATCTGTAAAATCACTTTAGAAAAATCGTTTTGGCTATTAAGTTATCTTTCTAAACATTGACCTTGTGCAAGAATTTCAGAAGTTTTGTCTAGCTATTTTTACCTAACCATTCCACTCATACATGTTTTCAAAACCTAGTACCGCCAAGATTGATTTTTTCTCTCAGTTGCTTCAGCATATAGATCACCCTGTATGTGTCATAAATTCGTCTTACAAAATCGAAAAATGCAATTTAGCTTTTGACCAAACTTTTCCTCCAACAAGCATCCTAAACAGTTCCTTGTTTTCCAATAAACTTCTCCATGAATCTCTAAGCCAAGTTTGGGAAGGTCAAACTGTTCAATATATTTCCGAACTCGAAAATCAGATATTTGAGCTTAAATTAAGTCCTCTCCACAATGCTGGTGAAACTTTTGGATTAATTCAGTTTTTCCCAAAATCTACCCAAACATTTGACTCAGAACAAGCGCTACAGTACAAATATATTGTTGATCATATTCACGAAGTTTTATTTCAGACCGATGCACTTGGAAACTGGGTATTTCTCAATCAGGCTTGGAGCGATATTTTTGAGTACACTTTAGAAGAAAGCCTAGGACGACCTTTTTATGAATTTTTGCATCCAGAGGATGTAAGAAAAAATGAATTGCTATTTGCGCCATTGATCAACCAACAGAAAAGTTATTGCAAACACATCATCAGATATATTTCTAAATCACACAAAATCAAATGGATAGAGGTTTTTGCCACCTTAGTCATTGGTAGAAATGGCGAAGTGCTAGGTACCTCTGGTACATTGCGAGATATTACCAATGAAAAAGAAAATGCTAGAATTAATACAATTTTGTCGCATAACGTTCAAGACATTGTTTGCATCCATGATTTGGAAGGAAAATATCTCTACGTTTCACCATCTATCAGTCTGCTTACGGGATATTGTCCAGAAGAACTTCTAGGGCAAAGTCATTACGACTTTTTTCACCCAGACGACAAAGTAAAGATTGTTTCTATTCCAAACAGTTCTGCGGATAGTGAAAGTGAAGCAAGATATATATCATACCGATTTAGAAAGAAGAATAATGAATATGTATGGATAGAAACAAGTGTTAAGATTTTCTTTGACGACTATGATATATGTGACCGAATGATTACTTCTTCGAGGAGTATCCAAGAACACAAATTGGTAGAAGAAAGTATGATGAAATCTTTGCAACGTGAGAAAGAGCTGAATCAACTAAAATCACGATTTGTGAATATGACTTCACATGAATTCAGAACACCACTTGCCACTATTCGTTCGAGTGCTGAGATTATCGAAGCTTATATTAAACTAGAAAAATCGACCTATAACGAGAAGATTACAAAGCAATTAGATAATATTCAGTCCGAAATTCATCGTATCTCAAGTCTTATCAGTGAAACCCTCCTAATAGGAAAAATTGAGTCACAGCAACTCACTGTACATCGAGAGGAAGTAAACGTGATAGAGCTAATCAATTTTGCCATCAATCGACAGAATCAACAACAAAAAGACCAACGTATTACAGAATTAGAGGTCGTTGGGGAAGTTCCCAAGATATGGCTTGACCCCCAACATTTTATCCATATTCTAGACAATCTCATTTCGAATGCCTTTAAGTATTCCTTGGGTAAACGAAATCCCATCATATCAGTTAGCAGTGAGAAAAATCAATTGGAAATTCAAATCAAGGATTTTGGCATAGGTATTCCTCTTACAGAGCAAGGGAAAATGTATTCGTCCTTTTTTAGAGCCAAAAATGTTGGGATTATCGAAGGCACAGGACTGGGGTTGGTAATTGTCAAAAATCTAGTTCAGCTCAATAACGGTCATATCTATTTTGTTAGTAGCGAAAATCAGGGAACCACTTTTTTCCTCGACTTCACGATTGACCAAATCTACTAGAGACCTATTTCCTTTATTCCTTTCACAAAAGAAAAACTTTCAACCTTTTGCAAAAAATTGCAATAATTCTGCAAAATCCCTAGAAATAGGGATTGCATATCATTCCTAATTAGCTCAACTTTGCAACTTATGCTACTGAAAACGGATTGTCCTTCAGTAGCTCGAACCCGCATTAAAAGCCCTTCTTAAAAATTTATCGTACCACTGATTTTTATCATTTTTTTTCAATGGTAAAATCCTGTGCCTAACGTTATATCTCTCTTACATTTGAGTACAAATATTTTGCGAAAATGTATTAAAAGTGTAACGTATGCAAATTGCAATCATAGAAGATGATTTAATCTTACGAGAAAATATCGAAATATTTTTTTCCATGTATCCTGATATTGAAGTCAGTATTTCGGCATGTAGTATTGAGCGTTTTTTAGAACAAAGTCAGACAGTTTCGTCAGAACCTTATATCGTATTTATTGATGTAGGCTTGCCCGGAATTTCAGGAATCGAAGGAATCAGTAAAGTCAGGAGACAATTCAACAATACCCATATTGTCATGATAAGTGGCACTTGCAACGAAGAATCCATTTGGGAAGCTATCAAGGCTGGGGCAAATGGATATTTGTTGAAGCCCCTTTCACTCAAGAAACTCGTAGAACAGATTGATATTATCAAAAATAATGGTGCGCTCATCTCTCCAGAGATAGCATCCATGCTTTTTTCTAAAATATCTCAGCAGCCGCAAGAAAAGAAAATAAATGCTGAAGAATTATTAACAAAACGCGAACTCGACGTAATGGACTATCTTTTGAAAGGCCTGTCCTACAAAGAAATCGCCGAAAAACTTTATATAAGTTATACTACCGTCAATGACCATGTAAAGAAAATTTACCACAAGCTAGGTATCAATTCGAAAGGAGAGTTGCTAGCCCTATTTATCCACTAATATTATGACAACATTGGACCCGCCAATCATTTTAATTGTTGACGACGACTTTATCAATCGATTTGTATTAGGTAAAACCCTTGAAACATTAGAGCAAACCTATCAAGAATGTGAAAATGGTGAAGACGCCATCAACTGGCTAAAAGCAACCTCCCACAACCATATTGTGATATTGTTGGATCTCAATATGCCTATTATGGATGGGTATGAATTTTTAGAGTATCTCAAAGAAAATCCGAGAGAATTCGAGCATACGAATATAAAAGTTGTAGTTATTTCAGCAACCACATATTCGCATTTTCTAGAAAGGTTACCAAACGCTGAAATAGTACAATTTTTATCAAAGCCAATTGAGAAAGATCAAATCAAAAATGCTATCGAAGAATCCATAGAATCGTTCCACCAATGATACTCAACGAAGACAAACTCTACTCGCAACTTAACTTTGTGCTCAACAAGATACCGTTTGCGGTATTGATGGAAAACTATGAGCGTAGGTTGCAGTTTGTCAATCAAAACTTTTGTCAACTCTTCAAAATCCCAGTTCCTCCCGAACAGTTGATAGGATTTGATTGCAAAATTGCAGCCACTCAAAGTGCTTCAATGTTTAGAAATCCTACGCAATTTTTAGTACGTATTGAAGAAATTCTATCGGCTGAAGAGTTTGTCTCTCATGAAATCGTGGAATTGGCAGATGGTCGTTCTTTTCTAAGAGATTATCTGCCAATCATCAACGAAGGGATTCATAATGGGCATGTATGGATTTACTATGACTACACCGAAGCCCGTACAATGGAGTACCATATCCTTCATTTAAAGAAATTTTATGAACAAATCTTGAATCATATTCCCGCAGATATTGCCGTCTTTAACAAAAAACACCAATACGTTTTTGTGAATCAAACAGCCGTTCAAGACAATAATTTGCGTGAGTGGCTCATGAATAAAGATGATTACGAGTTTGCCAAGGCACGTGGTAGAGATATTGCCTTTGCCGATATACGTCGTGAAGCATTCACACAAGCGGTTTCTACCAAGCAAGTATATGAATTTTTGGAAGAAGGTATCAATCGAGAAGGGCAGCATAAGTTTAATTTACGTCGTTTCCAACCTATCTTCCAAGATAATGGTGAACTCGAATTTGTGGTAGGCTATGGAATAGATGTGACCTCATTAAAAAAGACAGAAGAGTATGCTCGTCAAAAGGATATTATATTCGCCAAAGTAGCTGATTTGTTGGATGTTGTAGTGATTGTTATAGATGATAACTTTCAAGTGGTATTTGCCAATGCCGCTTACGAATCTTTTTTTGGTATTCCTGCTTCTCAAATTATTGGTAAAGAAATAGACGCCATTGCCATTGAAGATACTTCAATTATCAGAAAAGATATAGCTCTCTATCAGCAAACTAACTATGCGCATCATACAGCCAAAGTTTATCAGGTAAAAGATAAATACGGTATGACTAAATACTTCTCCTACTCTTTTACCCCTTACGTACAAGAAAAAGCTGGAAACATTAATTATGCCGTATTTTTAAGTGATGTGTCGGACCAATATTACGCCGTTGCAGAACTACAAAAAATCATTGATAAGGAGCGTCGCCTTAATGAATTAAAATCAGGTTTTGTAAATATTGTATCGCACGAAATGCGAACTCCCATGTCGGTGATTCAGTCGAGTGCCGAAATTCTTGAAATGCTCAACGACGCCGATAAAGTTACAAAACCGCAGCTTCAACTATACCTTTCCCGAATTATCAATGAAGTTCGAGGGATGGAATCTTTGATGAAGGAGCTATTGCTAGTGAGCAAAATCGAAGGAGGCAAAATGGAGTTTAAGCCATCACCTCAAAACATGAATGAATTCATAGAACAGATTATTACCGCCAATTTTGCTCCTTATGAAGACGGTCGTCAAATCAATGTGCTGTTTAAAGGACAAGCCTATCCTGTATGTTTTGATAGGTTGATGATGACGCATATTCTCAAAAATCTCATAGAAAACGCATTCAAATACTCCAATAATAAAGCCTCCCCTATTATTCGTATTAGCTACCAAAAATCTAAGGTGTGTATTCTCATTAAGGATTTTGGGATTGGAATTCCTGAAAAAGATTTTCCCAATTTATTTAAAGCCTTTACGCGTGCCTCCAACGTGGAAGGTATCAAAGGAACAGGTTTAGGTTTGCTGGTAGTAAAATATTTTGTCGATTTCCACAAAGCCACTATTCATTTTAGAAGTAAGCAAAACCAAGGCACTTCTGTACTTTTAGAACTCAAAAATCATGATACCTAAAATCGTATTAATAGAGGATGATTTATTATTAGCCGAAAACACCAAAACTATTTTAGAGTTAAATCAGTTTGAATGTGAAGTCGCACACAAAGGACAGTTGGGGGTTGAGTTAGTTCAATCATTCAAACCTGACTTGGTAGTTTGTGATATCATGCTAGATGAAGTTGACGGTTTTGAGGTACTCAAAAGGATTCGTGCTATTCCAGAATTCATCTACCTCCCGTTTATATTTCTGACGGCAAGAGCCGATTTTTGGGATAAACGAAAAGGGATGAATCTTGGTGCAGATGATTTCTTGACGAAGCCATTTATGTCAAAAGATTTGGTCGAAACCATTCATGCCAGATTAGAACTAAGCAGCCAGAAAAAAGAATCTGTTGGTTTGGAAATTCGTAAAAATGCCGTTGATGTATTCTATCATATTTCGAGTCATGAGTATTTGACTCCCTTAAATGGTATCGTCAATTTGAGCAAAATGGCGATTGAAATGCTACAAAACAGCCAAGTAAACGACGCCTTATCGTTGATTGAAGGCATTAGTATTTCGGGCAACAGAATTCTGAGAACTACTCGCAAGCTATTATGGTACAACCAGTTATCTAATAACAATAACCCTTGGCGTAATGCTACAAGTGGTACGGTCAACATCCTAGCCTTACATCATCAAATATATGATACCCTCAAAAAAGGCTCCTCTATGCCCTTTGAGTTTAGCTTTAAATCAAATATCAATATTTTATATGGCTATGATGAAGTTCTGTTAGAATTTGTGTTGACTGAATTATACCAAAATATCATTCAGTATGCCAATCATGCTCACAAAGTTTATATTGATACACGCCTCGAAAACAACCATTTACTGATGATTATTCGGAATCATTATTTGGGCAACTACACCATTTGTACCAACGATGTAAAACCGTTTTTTCAAGCACATAACCCCAAGGATATGAATGGAACAGGCTTAGGGCTATACATTATCCAAGAATGGGTTCGAACTGTACATGGTAAAATGGAAGTATCAGCTCAAAACAACCTTTTTGAGATTATTTTGAAAATACCCGTTAGTAATTTTTAAGATAATCCAAATACCCAAACAAGATTTTACCAGTCGTTCCAGTGTGAATATATTCTGCGTTTATACGAATTATCGACCAATTGAATTATGAAGGACGATATTTTTCTTATATTAGTGAAGAATATTCTATTTGCAAGTTTTACTTTGATTGTCACGATAGAATAAGAGCAACTTAAAATTATGAAATCATTACTTAACGCATCAATTGTTTTTGAAAATCATCAATCGCCAGACTTTTTATCCCAACTTTTAGAGTACCTTCAGATTGAGCAACACAACCGCTTCGTTTATCAATTTGAAAATTCGAGAGGAAAAGGTCAAATTCTTTCTACTGAAATAGAGCAAGGATTTGAAGTTGAGCTATTGCAACTACAATTGAATGAGGACTTACATATCAAACCAACACCCTCCGAAGAGAATACTCGGTGGAATGTAAGTATTTGTAATGATTACCTATATACTAAAGAGTTGGCTGAAATTACATCCAATAATTACCCTTATTGTGTGGTGTTGAGTTCGTCCTCGGTTTCAAACGCTAGAATATTTCCAGCCAATCGCCCAATTTTTAGTTTTTCTTTGACCTTCTCAAAAGATTGGATAGAAACGAATATTATTCAAGATCTAAAAGAAGAACCTGCAGAGCGTCTCAATGAGATTATCCAGAGCAATGAATCTGTATTTATGATTGATAATATTGATGTAGACTTACATAGAATCGTAGATACACTGCTCAATGAGGACCTTTACCAGCAAAATACCAAGTTACTTTTTTATCGGACTGCCCTTGATTTGACTTTGATTTTCTTCAAAAAACTCATAAATAAAAGCATATTTATTCCAACTAATCAGAACTTTAAAAAAAGAGATATACAAAAAATCCATGAAATCAATGAAGCTATTCTAACAGATTTGTCAAAGCCTTGCCCTTCCATTGAAGAACTTTCTAAATCTGTGGGCATGAGTACAGCCAAATTCAAAACTCTATACAAAGCAATTTTCAACAACAGTGTTTATAATTATCACCTAAACGAACGCTTAGTGCAAGCTAGAAGGTACTTACAATCAGGTAAATACACTATCAATGAGGTAGCATATATGGTTGGTTTTAATTATCCATCAAGTTTTTCAAGAATATTTAAAAAGACTTTTGGACAATCCCCCCTTCAATTCATGGGTTTACACTATGAAGAAGGACAAGACGAATAACTTAGTATTTTTTTACAAATGCCCAGCAGTGGGCACCTCGAATCCACAAGATAAATAAGAGAATCCACCATTATATTTGACCATTTTTCTCGATGATTGGTAGTTTTTAATTGGTTTTTTCCCACTTAAAAACCCCATACAAAGAGCAAATTTCTATGGAAACGTTTACTAATACCGAATCTCAACTTTCAGAAAATACAACTAAAAAATCTACCTCGATGATAGAACAGGAAAATCCTGCTTTCTATCAAGCTTTGGATTTTGCCAATGAAGCGATTCTTATCTACAATAAGAATCAAGAAAACATTTATCAAAATCGCCAAGCCCAAACTTTCATTGAGAGTCACCAAGGTTTGAGTTCGGGAAAGGTTCTTCCTCAATTATTAAACGATTTTGGATTTCAACAAGAATCTGTTACTCCTTCACAGAATGTAACCGAATATTTTTCGAGTTCGTATGGTCTAAAGGCCCGAATTATGCAATCGGCTGAACAGACTATCGTATACATCTCGATACCCCACGTTTTGGCACCACAAGAGATCATCAACACGATAATCTCACCAGATTTTAATCCGATACTTAATCAGTCAAATGATATTCTGTGTATAACCACCGAATCGGGAAACATTCTTAAAATTAATAGAGCAGCCAGTGTATCTTGGGGATATACCATTGATGAATTTCAGCATAAGAATCTACTATCTTTTTTAACAGAATCTTCTCTGAACATTATTAAAAAAACTTTTGATTCTTTAGTACACGGACAAACGATCCAAAATGTAGTTTTAGATGTCCGCAAGAAAGATGGAACCATATTTCCCATGATTTGGAATGCCGTTTGGAATCCAAATCGACAAACGGTAATTGCTATTGCCAAAGATTTTTCCGAAAGTTTAGTCAAAGAAAAAGCACTTAAACTTTCTGAACAAAACTATTCTTATCTCTTCAATAACAATCCATTACCCATGTGGATTAACGATTTCTATACCAAGGAATTTCTTGAAGTGAATGACGCAACCTTGCGACAATATGGTTATAGCCGAGAGGAGCTTCTCAGTATGACCGTTTATGATATTATCGCTCCAGAGCATTTAGAGAATTACAAAAATGCCAGCTGGGACTTTAATACTGATCCACCCAATTATCGAGGTATTTCATTGCACCAAACCAAATCTGGAATCCCCCTAACCGTTGACATTACAGCCCATCAGATAGAGTATAAAAATCGTACGGTATCGTTGGTGCTTGTTCATGATATAACACAAAGAAAACTCGCAGAAAAGGAGCTTATCCAAACCAATAATCGTCTCAAGGCCGCACAAGAAATTGCCCATCTTGCTTATTGGGAGCATGATTTAAGAACAGGAAAAATATTCTGGTCAGAAGAGGTTTTTAAGATTTTTGAAATAACCGAAAATAGAGAAAAGTTTGACTATGAAAACTTTATCGGAATGGTTCATCCAGAAGATAGAATGTCAATCAAACTATTGGAAGTATCTGTGCTATATGGCAGCAAGCCTATCGAAAAAGAGTTTAGAATTGTACTTGCTTCTGGCAAAACCAAATATCTTTTCAGCAAAACCCAAGTCATCTTTGATACCCTTGGTAATGCTCTGCGGGTTGATAGTACATTTTTGGATATTACTCTACAAAAACAAGCTAAACAAGCGCTCAGAAAAAGTAATGAACGCTTTGAATTAGCCAAAAAAGCAACACGAGATATTATTTGGGACTGGGATATCCTTACTGGAGATTCGTACTGGTCAGACAATTACGAATTTATTTTTGGAAAGTACCCTTACGGTCCTATGAAAGATTTTCAGGATTGGAGCAAAAATATATATTCAGAAGATAAAGAAAGAGTTTTGGATGAAATTCAACTGGCGCTCGCCAATCCAGAACAAAGTACTTGGGAAAGTGAATATCGTTACATACGCGCCAATGGCGAAATTGCCCATGTAAGCGATAAGGGATATATGGTTTTCGATACCCATGGCAAACCTATCAGAATGGTAGGTGCCATGCGTGACATTACCAAAGAAAAACAAGAAGAACAACAGCTAAATCTCTGGAAATCAGTAATTACCAATAGCAACGATGCTATTTTAATTACTGAAGCAGAACCTGTAGAACAGCCAGGTCCGAGAATCATTTATGCCAATGAAGCTTTTACCAAAATGACAGGATATGAGCTTCATGAAATTGTAGGAAAATCACCAAGAATCCTTCAAGGCCCTGCAAGTAGTCGTTACGAACTAAACAAAATCAGAGCGGCTTTAAAAAAATGGGAGCCCTGCGAGATTGAAATTATCAATTATAGAAAGAATAGCGAACCGTTTTGGGTAAGTATTTCTATTGTTCCTCTTGCAGATGAAACAGGTTGGTATACACATTGGATTTCGATTCAGAAGGACATTACCGAACGAAAAAAAAATGAGGCAGAACGGGAGTTACTGATTAGGGAATTAACGCAAATCAATCAAGATTTGCGTCAATTCTCCTATATAACTTCTCATAATATTCGTTCGCCATTATCTAACTTGTTAGGTTTGCTCAAGATGTTGAATACCTCAACCATCACAGACCCTATGACATTGACAGTATTAGAAGGTTTCAAAACTTCGACCAATCAGCTTAATGATACCATCAATGATTTATTAAAAATCTTGGTCATTAAAGAAAATGTCAATGTTCAACAAGAACTTATTGATTTTGAGACAGTTTGGATCAGAATAACACAGATGACACAACAGCTTATACAAGAGGCAGGGACATCAATCACTACTAATTTTGTAAAGGCGCCATCTGTAAATTTTAATATATCGTATCTAGAAAGTATACTCTTAAATTTACTATCAAATGCCCTGAAATATCGTTCGAACAAAAGGCCTTTAGAAATTGTGGTAAAAACTAGAAATACTTCAAAAGGCATCGAATTGACATTTACGGATAATGGATTAGGAATCGACCTCAAAAGACATAAAAACAAAGTATTTGGTCTCTATCAACGATTTCATAATCATCCAGATAGTAAAGGAATTGGCTTGTATATGGTGCAGGCTCAGATAAAATCCCTTGGTGGGAATATTTCAGTAAAAAGTGAGGTAGACAAAGGGACTCAATTTTCAATTTTATTCAAGAAGTAAATATGTTTAAGAAGATTTTGTGTGTAGACGACGACCCCATCACCTTGATGATACTCAAGATGGCCATGAAAAAATGTGATTTTTCATCAGTAGTAGAAACCGTCGCAGATGGAACAGAGGCTGTAAGTTATTATGAAGGTTTACAACAAAACCCTTCCATTGATGCTCCAGAGCTAATTTTTCTCGATTTGAATATGCCTCAAATGGGTGGCTGGGCATTCCTTGATATTTTTAGACAGAGATTTCAAAATAATTTTCCAGAAACAAAGGTTATTATTCTTTCTTCAAGTATCGACCCCGAAGATATTCGTAAATCTCAAGTAGTACCTTGTGTCAAAGAATTTATCAGTAAGCCTATCAATACTACAACCTTACTGAGATTAAAATCAGAAATGGATGTTCATTGACAATATACTTTATTCTACTTTGAGAGAAAGGCTTGTTTTTCAATTATTCATCAAAAAAGCGGTCGAAAAATTAATTTTCGACCGCTTTTTTGATATCTAAAGGGTTGGATAACTCTTTTCTACAAAGGAAATTCTCCCGTAAAGAATCCAACAAATTTCCAAAGCTCTTGAATATCGTCCTCCATTACAGGGTAAGGAGCGTATCTTTCGTTGGTTGATTTAAGAATCAAGACGTTTTTCTCGTTGAGATAATTAAATACTTTTTTCAGAACAACACCTTCATCTTTGGTAACAACAATACAAATTGTACCATTTTTGATAGCACGCCAATTGTCAACGTACTCAGCAAAAACTAAAGAGCCCTCTCTCAAAGGCAACATCGAGTCTCCTTGAATAGGAAATACACGATACTTGCGATCTTTCGGTAAAAAAGGTACGTTAAAAATGGGTAAACGACTAATATAATCAATATCTCCGTAACCGTTTGAATAACCCGCTACAGCCTTAATAGGAACAAACTCGATGTTTTCTTCATTCTCGTTGTTAACAGTAGTAGCCAATATTCTAAGCTTATCTTCCTGACGTTTGGTTGGTTGATTTGTTGCTAGGTCTTTTGTAAGCATATCATCTACACTTACGTTAAAATAACTAGCCAATTTAATCAAATCAGCATAACGTGGTTCAGCGCGACCACTCTCATAAGAACCGAGTGTAGATTTTTTTAAATCAACTTCCTCAGCAAGTTTTTCCTGCGAAATTTTTCCGTCTAACTGTTTGCGTAGGTATTGCAGGTTTTGGCTAAAAAAAGTATCCATTGTGTGTATATATCTAATTCCTAAAGTGAATGCGAATAATTTGTACAAAAACAATATACAAAAATACCATATTTAGTCATCATTCCGCACATTATTTGATAATATTCGTTAATTCGGTGTAAAATTGTAGGCATTTTATTACGTGCGGACTTGTTGTAGAAAGGCAGGTAGGTAAATTTAGAGATAAGACTGCTTATTTCAAAGCAAATGGATAGGTTAAATTATAGATTTATTAGCCATAATAAAAAAAGGTGAGCATTAATAGCTCACCTCTCTCAAAACTTTTTAATTTACTAGATATCAGAGTAATCCGTTGGTCTCAAGAAACGTGTATCATTTTTTGAAACATTATGCTGGTACTTTGGCATCGCAGATAAAGTTTTCCATTCGGGATCAGCACTAAATGCCTTCCAATGCGCATCTCTATCGGCTTTGTTTTCGAAAGTTGTCATGTAAATCAAGTTCGGCATTGATGCACCTGAAATTACTTCCGAGTAAAAAACTGCATTGAAATTCAATCTTTTAAACAATTTAACCTCTCCACCAGCATTAAACATATCTACTTTGTTGACGTATAGTTTCTCGCTTGGACCTTCATAACTTCTAAATTCATACACTCTTTCGGATTTTGGCGAAGAAAGCGCAGGCATTTGGAAATGCGGTTGATCAACAAACGCTCTCATCAAAATAGACTCCATGCGTGTATATACAGGTTTATCCCAAGGCGTATTGATATAATCTTTTCCGTCTTCTAAATAAGTTTTATCTGAAGCAAGTTTTCCTTCCAACTTTGCCCATTCATCCTGTGATTTAAAAGGAATAAATACATAGACTAATTTTTCGGCTGGCTCGGCAGCATCAGTTGCAATGATAGGCTTAAATACACCCACTTTTTCAATACCTGCACGATGCAATGCAGGCATATAGGCATTTTGCAAGTAATTATCGAGTCTCGACTCTTGCTCGGCTGTTTTCAAACGATAAATAACTAACTGATAAAAATCTCTTTTGGGAGCAGCTGCCCAAGATGCAACAGAAGTAAGAATTGTAACCAATAGAGCCAGTACAGCCACTATTCTGGTACGAAATACATGTTTCATTTTCTATTAAAATAATTAGTGAATAATGTTTGAATATATAGATAAAACAAGAAATGATTGTTTTTTACTTATACCTTCAACAAAAATAGAAAATAAAAAAAGCGTTTCTACCATGTTTTATCTTTTAAAGGGTATTAATCAATCGCCATAAAAAAATCGCTACACAGAGCGTTGAGTCCCCATGAAGCGATATTTTAATATGTACACCGATTATTGTAAAAGCATTTATGCTAAAGCCCCTTCTCCCAACACCTCATATAACATACTATTTAAGGAAAGGACAAACTTCGTTCCATCCAATAAATCTCTCAACTGAACTATTTCACAAAGCGTTAGCTCCCATGACAATTGTGCTTGTGGAGCTTCAACTAACTCATAATCAAAATCATCTGATAAATTAAAGATCATTTGATGAATATCGATTGACGATACCTTACGACGAAATGCTAAGAAATCATGAATCTTGAAACTTGCTACCATTCCATTAAAATGCACATGAATCTTGTTTGTCAAATCGCATTGCCAAGTACTTCCTTTTGAATTTTGATACAATTCGTGAAATGCAGGATATTCCATAACCTTACCTCTATTTTGAATACACTACAAAGTTAATAGGAGAAAGAATATCATGCAATAGCTATTTAAAATAAGTCTAAATAAATTTTTGAACTAGAACCACAAAAAACGGCTACTTAGGAAAGTAGCCGTCTAATAACAATTATGATGTGGTGATAATCTGGGTTATATAGTGCCAATTTAAAGCATTAAACCCAATAATCCCACATTCAGCTATAATTTTACTTTTTCCATCTTAGGGGCAAAAAAGTGCATTGCTAGCCAAGCAACAATATATGCCATTGAGCAAATGATAAAGATCACATTATAACCGATGTTTATATCTCCAGCCTTTTTGTAAGTATCTAACAAATAACCAACTAGAATAGGAAATAGAATTCCTCCAACAGAGCCTGCCATGCTACCAATTCCAACTACTGAGCTAATCGCCTTGCGCGGAAACATATCTGATGCTGTAGTAAAAATATTCGCACTCCAAGCTTGGTGTGCCGCCATCGCAAGGGCAATCAAACCAACCGCCTGCCAGATATTAGTGCAATATTGGGCAAAAAATACAGGTAATACCGCCAGCGCAAAACTCAGCATAGAGGCCTTTCTTGCCTTAAATACAGTCCAACCTTTTTTGATAAGATAACCCGAAAGGTATCCGCCACCAATACTTCCTATGGTCGTAGCTGTGTACACTACTATTAATTCAATACTAGGCTTTTTCAAATCTAACTGGAAACGCTCTGCAAAATATGACGGTAACCAGTAAAGGAAAAACCACCAAATGGGGTCAGTAAACATTTTACCAAATACAAAAGCCCATGTTTGACGAATCCCAAAAAGCTTAATCCATTTCACCGATTCTGTAGTTTCTACTTCTTGCTCGTCGGCATCGCTATTGATAAACTCTAACTCTTCCTGACTTAATTTAGGGTGTTTGGTAGGCGTTTCGTAATATAATTTCCAGAAAATCAACCAAATAAAACCCACACCCCCAGTGATAATGAACGCTTCTCTCCAGCCATACGCACCCAAAATCCAAGGTACCATAATAGGAGCTACTACCGCACCAATGTTTGCACCTGAATTAAATATACCTGTGGCAAAAGCTCGTTCCTTTTTGGGAAACCATTCAGCTACCGTTTTGATAGCAGCAGGAAAGTTACCCGACTCACCAAGCCCCAAGAGCATACGCATACTTGCCAGACCAAAAGTTGAACTTACGGCGGCGTGCAATACTGCCGCAATACTCCACCATACAACCGAAATAGTGTAACCTAGTTTTGTACCAATTTTATCGATGATTCTACCAAAAAACAAAAAGCCTGTGGCATAGGCCGCCGTAAACGCCATGATTACTTGACTGTAATCGGACTCTGTCCAGTTAAATTCTTTTTCTAGGGTCGGTTTTAATAATCCAATTACCTGACGGTCAAGGTAGTTGATGGTGGTAGCAAAAAAAAGTAAGAGTACTATTCTCCAACGATATTGAGGAATTTTAGGATTCATAAAAAACAGTTTAAGGTTCATCACTCAGTCATAAAGACCTGCTTTTGAACATTTTGATGATTAGAGTTAATGAGTAAAGACCTAGCAGATGATTATTTACCCAAACTTTCTTCGATTTGTATAATTTTTTTCACACTTTTTTGCATTAAATCCGATTTTTTTATCACATTTGTATCTATAGTCTCACATTGAGACAATTGCTCAGATGACGTTTCCATATTATCCAATTATTTAAAAACGTAGGTAACTCGAAAAGCATAAATGCTACTCATTTACTTACACTTATACCAATTAACTAATGAAAAAAATCATTTTATTGAGTAGCTTACTGAGTGTGAGTTTGCTAGGAACCCTTTCGCACACGCATGCACAATCAGACCCATTGGTGGCAGGTAAAAATATTGCCGTTGTAAGCACCGATTTGGGAAAAGTAAGAGGTTATATTCACAACGGAACTTTTACTTACAAGGGCATTCCTTATGCACAATCTGAGCGCTTTATGCCTCCTACTCGCCCAAAGGCTTGGAGCGATGTGCGTAGTTCTACAGCTTATGGCCCTGTATGTCCTACCGACCCAACAACAACGGTGTTTGACCCTCTCGAATTTGCATTTAACCACAACTGGGGTTATACCAACGAAAACTGTCAAACACTAAATGTATGGTCGCAGGGTATCAATGACGGCAAAAAGCGCCCTGTTATGGTTTGGTTGCATGGTGGTGGGTTCAGTGCGGGTTCGGCTATTGAGTTACCATCTTACGAAGGCGAAAATCTGAGTAAAAAAGGAGATGTCGTAGTGGTTTCTATCAATCACCGTTTAAATGTCCTTGGCTTTTTGGACTTGTCTAGTTTTGGAGATAAATACAAAAAATCAGCCAATGTCGGAATGATGGATGCTGTTATGGCTTTGGAATGGGTCAAAAGTAATATTGCCAATTTTGGTGGAGATCCAAACAATGTAACCATTTTTGGACAATCAGGTGGTGGTGCTAAAGTTACTACATTGATGTATGCGCCATCGGCTAAAGGGCTATTTCATAAAGCAATCAATCAAAGTGGTAGTTATCGTCAAAGCTTTTTGGAACAAGAAGATAGCAAAAAAGTGGGCGAGGCTTTGTTAGAAGTATTGGGTTTGAAACCAAATCAGGTAGATTCTTTACAAAAAATTCCATACGAAAAATTGAATGAGGCTAGCAAAAAAGCGATTGCTAAAGTTCAAGATCAAATGAAAAAAGATGGAAAAGCGTTTGTAGGTGGTGGGTTAGGTTGGGGACCTGTTCACGATGGTGACTTTTTGCCTTATCAACAAGTTGACCCTGCGGGCTTGGCTATTTCAAAAGATATTCCATTCATGTTGGGTTGTACCAAAAATGAATTCATGGCGTCGTTAATGAATCCAGCTATTCGTGATTTTACCAAAGAACAAGCTGTAGATTTTCTAAAAAAACGTTATGCCGACAAAACAGATGCCTATTTGAAGGCTGTTGAAAAAGCCTATCCAAATACCACAAAACCATCTGACTATATCGATATAGATTTGGCAGCATTTAGACCTGGCATGGTGAAGCATGCCAACTTAAAGGCAGATTTTGGTGGAGCACCTGTTTATGCATATCTATTTACATGGCAATCTCCTGTAAACGATGGTATGTACAAGGCTATTCACTGTATCGAATTGGGTTTTGTATTTAACAACATTGACCGTTGTCAGGAAATGACTGGAGGTGGAAAGGAAGCAAAAATTCTAGAAGACAAAATGAGTCAAGCATGGATTAATTTTGCACGTACTGGCAATCCAGCTCACAAAGGTTTACCATCTTGGCCTGCTTATTCCTCACAAAATGGAGCGACGATGTTTTTTGACAATAAAGTAGAAGTGAGAAATCATCATGATAAAGAGTTGATAGAGATAAGCTCAGGCAAATAGCAAGAGCTTATGAGTTAATTATATATCCATTATCTGAAGATGCTCAGCATCAGAAAGATAGTATTAATTGAAAATTTTCTTTATAGTTGATAAATGAGTAATTGGTTTCAGAGTTTTCTGAAACCAATTTTTTTTTGCCCTATTTTTTCAAGAAATTGAAGAAAAATTATACGCCATGACACTCCAAAATAATTCTCTGACCGACCTACATCAAGTAGAGACACTCAACACATCTGCTGCTCATTTCTTAATCATTAGCGATTTGCATATTGCAAGAGGAAAAGAACCCTCTGGAATGATTACAGGAACCGAAAACTTTTTTGCCGATGAAGCTTTTCTGCGATGGATTCAATTTCACCTAAACAAATATCAAGAAGAAGAAGCCGTCTTAGTGATTAATGGTGATTTTATCGACTTTTTGAGGGTCATTTTTACAGAAAAAGAAGTACTTCACTTTGGCTATGATGAATGGCAAAAAATTTTACAAAAGGTTCAAATAAATAAAACAATCGAGGAGCTGAAAGCCAGCTTCACTGAGGATGAAAAAGTATATGGATTCAAAACCGATGATTTTAAATCTATTTGGAAGTTAGAAAAAGTTATTGAAGGTCACGAAAAAGTATTTCTGGCCCTTGTAGAATGGCTTAGTCAGCCCCACAAAGAACTCCTGATTCTAAAAGGCAACCATGATTTGGAATGGCATTGGGAAAAGGTTCAGACCTATTTTTCTGTAAAATTAAATGAGATAGCCCTCCAACAAAACAAACCCATAATAGGTAAGATATCTTTTATACAAGATTCGGTAATCATCAACCAAAAACTCTATATCGAACATGGGCATCGTTATGATAAATTCTCTCATGTGGTTGGAACACCAACATTGGATGGTAAACTTAGCGGGCAATTGAGGTTACCTTTGGGTTCGTTTGTCAATAGATATTTGCTTAATCGTATTGAAGTAGCCTATCCTTTTCTTGATAATATTCGTCCGACCAGTAATATCCTAGCTATTCTTCTAAAAGAAAGGTTTCCTTTAGCTATAGAAATTTTGACTAAAAGGGTACTAGCACTATTGAAATTTGTTGATAAAAAAGCCTTTGCCTATGTTTTTGGTCAGGCACTGACCTTTATTGGCATCATCATGATACCTGTGGTGCTTACCATTTTTTTGATGTATAAAGATATTACTAACATCAATCTGAAAGGAGATTGGAGTAACTTAAGTTTCTTAAAAAACTTGGGCACCTTAATCATATCCTATATTGTTGGTCAGTTTGTCGGTGTATTCAATCTTAAAGAACCTGATGATTTATCGCAAGAGGCGCCCAATATTTTCAAAAAATACCCTAGTATAGAAGTAATAACCATGGGCCACACGCACAACCCCATGCAAATATTTCAAGAAAATAAAGCTTTTTTTAATTCAGGAACTTGGATCCCGATTGTTGAACAAACTGTTGGAAATCTCAAAGAAGACAAGACTTATAATTATTTAGAAATCAGCTTTTTAGAAAAAGAATTATTTACAAAAGATTCTCTCAAACGTTGGAATGATGATGCTCAACGACCTGAAGGCTTGTATTTAACGTTAAAAAACTAGAAAAATCATACTTAACTTTTGAGATTTATACCGTAAAATAAAAAACAAACAAAATTTTCCTCACTTAAGGCATGATTATTGCGGTAAAGTAGTTATTCTTGCAGTGCAACTAAAGAAGCATCGCAAGAATAACCCACTATTTTGTCCTTAACTTTACCTGCCATTGTTGTGATGAATTTAAAAAAGAAACTTCTAGTTGTAGATCAGTCCGATTCTACCAAAATTATCCTCGACCATTTTTTAGGAAAAGAATTTGACATTATCCAGAAAAGTAACGGCTACGAGGCCATTGATTTTTTAAACTCTGGTATTGACATTGATTTTCTTATTACTGAATTAAACCTCCCTCTATTGAGTGGAAAAGAGTTAATCAAAAAGCTCCGAGAGAGTCACCTTTTTTCCAGTCTACCTATTCTATTATTAACAGCAAGTTCAGAAAGCAAAGACCGCATTGAATGTATGAACTTGGGTGCTGACAATTACATAGAAAAACCTTTTAATCCTTTTGAAATTCAAGCAAGAATTAATGCTGTATTGCGTCTGTGCCAACGTAGAAACTATATTCAGTAGTCTTTGAAGAGGTCATTTGTGGGATTCTATTTAGCTTTCTGAATATATCCTTACTTTATGATTTTAGTGCAATAAAAACCGCAGAATCCCCAAGTGGCCTCTACAAATGAGTCTTATTTTTTGATTTTAGTACGTAAACACCAGTCCTTTTTTCAGAGGACGCATTGGATTGTCTATCTCTATCTTGAAGATTAAACGCCCCTAACACAAGGTCGATATCTCCGTCTTTATCCAAATCGCCACAATCCATTACCATCCATTTTTTATCAGAAATTCCCTCCATAAAATGCGGAGTAAAGCCTTTTCCTGTATTTTCAAAATATAAAAAACCTTCTGCAGGACTTTGTTTTTTATCTGGGAAAAACGAAATAGCTGCAATATCCATATCTCCATCACCGTCAAAATCTTGACTTAAGGCTTTAGAAGCTCCATGCATCGGGTAAAAATATTGACGCTTAAAATTCGTCTTTCCATCATTCAGGTAAACATGTACGCCATGATAACGTTTTAATGAAATAGAAGCGTCAGCATTATCGCCATTGGTATACACAATATCTTGATAGCCATCTTTATTGATGTCAACTACCTGAATAAAACTTGAGCCGTAAATAGGAGGAAAACGCAAGACACGCTTGGGCTCAAATTCTCCATTACCTCGATTTTCGAGCACCCAAATGCCTTCATCACCTTGAGTTTGTAAAACCACAATATCAGGCAATTTATCGCCATTTATATCGGTAATAGTGGCATTTCGGATACCTGCAAAATTCAAAATTTCTTTCTTCAATTTAAAGTTTTGATCATACCACGTCAACTTTCCTATATCGTTACCAAACTCACAAATCAGATAGTCAGGCGTACCGTTAGCATCTAAATCTCCCATTGAGATCTCGACAGGACGACGAAGCTTTTCGACTAGCGTTTGAGGAGAACCCTTGGCGATACTCCATAGTTTTCCCAATGCTTGGTCATTGGGATCCATAATGCCCATACCAAGTGCCATCATATTATTAGGTGTTTTTACAACATCAGAAACAGGGCTCTCTGTGGGAACTTCGGAGATTTTTTGGAGTGTTTTATCCCATTTTTCCACCCGATTTCTACCACGATGAGCTACATAAAGAGCTTGTTCATTAGGTAAAATTTTCACCATTGTTACCAATGAAGGCTCGTTGTTGGTATTCTCTAAGGTTTGAATATCAAACAAATCAGAAAGTTGTGTGGCTTTGACTTTTGAAACTTGAGGAATAGGTTTTTCAGGAGCATTTTTTACATAAAAGTCCACTATCTTCTTCCAATCTTCGGGAGCCATAGCAGGTGCATCTGGGTAAATATTTGCTACCGAAACCTCCATCATATCCTCATAACTGATATTGGTAAAGTATCCCATTTTATTTCCCATACCAAGTCGTAAAGCCATTTTTGGCAAAATACCTTTAGCCCACCATTCTTTTTCCACTAAATTAGGAGATGGATAAGCGTGGCATGAAACGCAATGTTGTTGAGATAGTTGTTCGCCCGTCAAACCTGAGGGAACTAAATTTTGTTTGTTCGCTTTTGTTGAGTCACAAGAAACGTACAGAAGGGTATTAGCAATTAATAAGCTAAAAATAGATGCTCGATTCATTACTGAAATTCATTTATGTGATGTGTGTAGACATCATTTTTGGATAATAATTCAGTAATTTTATCATTTTCTGAAGGTAATAAAAGATTACCTTCATTTATTCGACCATACGGGCAAAACAATAGATAAATCGGAGAATCAAAAAAAGCACCTTGCGGGTGCTTTATTCTTTTTCTAAAATAAACTTTTTGAAAAGTGAATCGGCTTGCCATATCGTCACCTCAGACAACCATTGATTTTGCGGTTGAAAGCATACGATTGGAGCATGCTTACAGCGATCCGTACATTCAATTTTTACAATTTCAACCTCGTCTTTGAGTCCATGATCCTTGATAGACTCCTTAAAGAACTTTCGAAGCTCTTTATGTTTTCCGCACTTGCTACCATCGCAAATTAGAATAGTTTTTTCGGGAAATGTTACGTGAGACATAGTCTTTGGAGATTTTTGGTACAAGATAAAAAAAAACCTATCCAAAATAAACGGATAGGTTTCTGATAGCGAAATAAAGGTTTAGAGATCGACTTTCTAAATACTAATTGAAAAGGCTTTTTGAATCGAAAATCGCTGGTTCCACTTTACCAATTTTTTCGTCAGCCCAATTTGATTACTCAGTAATTAATGCGGTTTTATTTTTTTGTTTAGGTAAAATATCCTTCTTTTTGTTACGACGTCCCCACCAAATTAAAAATCCAGTGATTGGCAAACTTGCTGAAATAAGGCTTACTGAAAAAGCTAAAATTTTTCCAGCTATTCCCCAAATAGCGCCAACATGAATATCGTAATTCATTCTGAAAAGTTTATCCGAAGCCGTTGCATCTTTGAGACGACCATACAGATGCGAAACATTAAGCTCCTTCAATGTATATTGGTCAAAATATCGATAATCTGTAGTCCAAAAAGTTCCTTTTTGATGATTCACATTCACTGCAATCGATGCAGAATCTGATTCAGGAACATGGACTTCGATAGAGGCTGCCTGAGGTGTTTCCTTCAAGACTTTATGCCAAGCTTGGTCTATGGCAGCTTCTGAACTTGAGGAAGGAACTTTTCTGGAAAGTGGTTCGACAAATTCTAAAGATTTTTTTCCACCTATTCCAGCATAAACTCCTTTAGAAAACCACTGAAATCCCCAAACCAACCCTGTTATAACCAATACAACCACCACCCATGAAGCATAAAAGCCTAAAACGTTGTGAAAATCATAGTTTTTACGACGCCATTGAGCATTCCATTTAACTGAAAATCGTTGCTTGGCTGCACCCTTATTTTTAGGCCACCAAAGAATAATGCCAGAAATAAGTAAGATAAAAAAGACCAAAGTTGCCGATGCCACAATCGGTTGTCCAACCGAAGGAGGCAACCACAAATAATAATGTCCATCTAATACCCATCTAAAAAAATCCTTTGACATATCTTTCACCTGTAACACCTTGCCTGTGTATGGGTCGAGATACACTAAGAAATAGTGATATGGCTCAAAATGATAAAATATAGCTTGGACTGACTGGTCGGGAGAGCCATACATAATGGCATGTAAATTTCTAGTAGGCAAAGTCTTAGTGGCTATTTCCTGCAATTGTGAAGGTGGCAACATAGGAGCCTTTTGCGGAGTTACAAATCGAAACTCCTCAGTTGCATTTTGTATTTCCTCCTGAAAAGCATACAAACAACCCGTAACACTGATGATAAAAACAATAATCCCAGATGCCAAACCCAAGAATAAATGAACTTTTCCGACAAGTTTTTTAAAATTCATTGATGAATAATTTTAGATGTACAATCAATAAAAGAGCATCCCTCCTATTGGAAGGATGCCTGAATAATTAGAATTTATATCCTACTGTCAAACGAGCATTTCGGAGTGCTTCTGTTTGATAATAATAAAAGCCTCCCCAGTTATAATACGCACCAGAATACAAATACGCATTAAGTAAATTATTGATATTCAAGGCAAAAGATAACTTATTAACTTGATAAGAAACAGCGCCATCCATTTTGAAATAATCTTTCAAAGGTTGTTTGGTGCCATCAAACACATACCAAGACGAACGACCATTTTGGTATTGCGCTCCTAAAGAAACGCCCCAGCCCTTCAATTTTCCGTTGGTAGCTTTGTATGACAACCACGCATTAGCAATATTTCTAGTTGAACCTGGCACATCGACACCTTCATTTATAGGATTGGTATCTTTAGTTACTTTTGCATTGGTGTAAGCATAATTTAAGGTTAGGTCGAGTCCATGAAGGATTTGTCCACGAAGGTCAAATTCAACACCCTTTGTTTGAGTTTGTCCCAGTTGCACAGAAAAATTTGGGTTGGTAGGGTCAGCTGTAAGTACATTATTTTTGGTGATATTATACGCAGCTACAGAGGTAGTCCATAAGCCTCCCAGCCATTCTCTTTTTAAACCAATCTCTTTGTTATTTCCAGTAATAGGCTTAAAACTAACACCATTTTGACCAGCACCAGCTTGAGGGATAAATGCTTCATCGAATACTGCATAAGCAGAAGTATGCTTGTCGAGAGAGTAACTTAAGCCTACTCGCGGAGTAAATTTATTCCCAACGGCTTCGCCAGCATACGGATTTCCATCAGTTGAAGAAGTAAAACGACCAGCCAAGGTTAATCTTAATCTATTTTCAATCAAATGAATTTCATCTTGTACATAAAAAGCGTAGTATTTTTGGAAATAATGAGCACCACGTTCTTTTAAACTTTTACTTCTGTCATACACAGGATATACCGATTCGGGAGTAATACCATATTGCGGATTGTAGATTGCCAATGGGGTAATGTCTTTTGCCGCCACAAAATCATGATAATAATCTTTATAACCAATGTCAGTTCCTCCTAATAGAAGATGTTTGACTGAGCCCGTTTTAAAATCTCCATTTACAAAAAACTGTCCTAATTTATTTTCACCCAATACATCCCAGATAGACATTTTGCGGTAAAGCGTATCGCCATCGGCAGAAATTCCAGATGGCCACATTGACTGTCCTACCTGACTATAATTCATGTAAGCCACTTGTCCTGTAAACCTCCAATTAGGATTAAATGCATGAGCAAACGTCAAGAAAATCGTATTATCATTAATATTGGTTGGATCCATGTTTTTCTCGGCAGTCGTAAAACTCGCAGGTAAATCTGCAAAGCCTTTTTTCGAGAAAGAATAATTAGACCCAATCATCGACATTTGATTGTATTGATAGGTATATTCAGCTGTCAATGATGTTTTTGGTGAAATTTGGTATTTGACAACTGGCGCCACCGACACACGATTATTGTGTTCAAACAAACGATGTGAGCCTTTGGACTGCCCCATGATATTTAGACGATACAATAATTTGCCATCATTTGTCAGCTTTCCATCCAAATCCAACGTAGTACGATAGGTATTAAAACTACCAATTGTTCCAGTTACTTCACCACGAGTAATACCTGTTGGTTTCTTGGTTACCACATTATAAAAACCCGCAGGTTCACCATTAGCAAGCATAAATCCAGCAGGTCCTTTCACAAACTCAATACGCTCGACCATACTCATATCTTCGGCAAGAGGTCCCCATGCCATTTGTACATTCATCCCATTACGAAAAGCCGCAATTTGAGACCCACGCATGTTCAGAAGCGCATAATTATCCCAGTGCTCAAGACGTGTAACTCCACTTACGTTGCGAGTTACACCTTCGAGCATATCAAAAATTTGTTGGTCTTGTAATAATTGTTTTGTAACAACCTGAATGTTTTGAGGTAATTCGAGCAAAGGGGTTTTTAATCTTAAAGAAATCGAGGGATAATCCGTCACATATTTACTAGGGTTTGAGTTTACGACCACTTCCTGTAGCTCTTTGGCACTTTCAGGTAAAGTCAAGGTAATCTCCAATGTTTGTCCTGATGATAGATTGACTTTTTGTTGAACAGCCTCAAAACCCACAAAACTTGCCTGAACTACATAGTTACCAGCCTTAACACCTTGAATTTCGAAATTACCAGCATCATTTGTAACTACACCTTTATTTGTCCCACGTAAAACTACATTCACAAATTCCGCAGGTTTTCCTTCCTGTGTTTTAACCTGTCCTTTCAATATTGCGGTTTGTGCGATTGATAGCCATGAACCCGTCAATAGCATCAATGTTAGATAAATGTTTTTCATTATAGAAAAATTTGAAAGTTGATAAAGTGGTTAGCGACCACTCATGATCATATTCTAAAAGCCTCACATGAGGATTAAAACATGTGGTTGTATCAGCTTTGATGAAACAAAATTATATCTTATTTAGACTAAGTACAAATAAATTTACGTTTTTATTTGGAACAATTCTAAATAGATAGATATATTTGCTTAGAATTAAGAATCGAAAAACAAGCAACTAACTATCAATCAAACAGTTAAACTAAACATAAAAACCTATGAATATCTTAATATTTAGAACCGATATTCAATCGCCAATCGGCATACAATCGGTATGGGAGGCATTACAGCCACTAGGAATCAAATCTTTTAGTATTGACTTTTCTGATTTTAATCACGCACTTTCAGTCGTTTCCGAAGAATTGATCACTCCCCAAAGTATCAGTAAAGCACTAAAGGGAATTGGATATTGCTGCGAATACCTTGCGAAACAAATTGAATAACAAACAAAACGTATATACTATGCGTCATTCAGAGCATCAAACCCAAAGTATTCTGGAAAAAGAAAATGCTTTTGTCAGCTACTGCACTTGTTGTAATCAATACAACCTCTCATATAAAAATCTATTGTTCGCACTTTCTCTGGCAGAGCTCAAACAATTTAAAATTATGTTGGACGCAAAAGTGTGCTTTTATGAATATCCAAGTTCTCATGGCAAAGAATTACTATTCAAAACGGCGCTTCAGCACTTCTTTCTGCTGTTTTCAGAGGCTGAAATCCATGAATTGTGCGACTTGATTATTGAATCCCTATTAGTGGTGGAAGCAAGATTTATATTATCAAACTCACAAATCGACGAATAAAAAGGCCATTTTTTATCCATATCCAAAATACTATTTTGAAAAATTAAAATAAGACAAAACAAAGTTTTATAAAGCCTTAGCTCAGCAATTGTAGACCGTTGAACTAAGGCTTTTTTTAGGGACGTGAACGAAGAAATATCATGATAACCAATGTTATTTGAAGAATTTCAGGAAGTAAAAATTAAGAATAAATACTCATCTTTAAGAAATAATATTATTCTTTTGTAAAATTTTAGTAAAAAATACGCTAATTTTACCTCATAGCAATAAAATTCCTGTTTCTCACATACAAACAGTTGTTTTATTTTGATATTTATAAAAACCACCATACATAATTTTTTCGATAAACCACAGCGCCCTATTGGACTGCATTATTATTGGTACTTTTCATAGATATCTCCCTTTGCTAATTTTTGTATTTTCTTTATCTACTAACTAAAAACGCACAAAAAATGAATAATCGTTTACGAAACTTTCTCGTATTATTTCTGTTTGTGTTGACTTGTGGCTATGCCCAAGCTCAAACTACCGTGAAGGGGGTTGTTTCTTCTAAAGAAGATGGTACAGCTTTACCTGGTGTTACAGTTGTACTAAAAGGTACTACTAAAGGTACTACTACCGATAAGGATGGTAAATTTAGTATCGCTGCAACTGGAAATGGCACCTTAGTTATTTCATCGGTAGGTTACACAAAACAAGAAATTGCTATCCAAAACCGTACAACTATCAATGTATCACTTGAAGGTGATGCACAAATGTTGAACGAAGTATTAATCGTAGGTTATGGTACTGTAAATAAATCTACTCACGTTGGTTCGTCGGCTCAAATTAGTAAAGACGTAATCGCTACTAAACCAGTAGCAAACGTAATGAACGCCCTAGTTGGTGCTGCTCCGGGGGTTCAGGCTACGTTATCGGGTGGTGCTCCAGGTTCTGAACCTACCATTCGTGTAAGAGGTTTCGGTTCACTTTCTGCTTCAAACAATGCACTTTATGTTGTTGATGGTGTACCTTTCAACGGTAGTACATCAACTTTGAACCCAGATGATATCGAATCTATCTCGGTATTGAAGGATGCTGCAACAACAGCTATTTATGGTTCAAGAGGGGCAAATGGTGTAATCATGATTACTACCAAAAAAGGAAAAGAAGGTCGTAACAACTTCAACGTAAGTGCATCAGTAGGTGTAATTGCTAGAGGTTTGCCTGAATACGAGACGGTAAGTGCTCAACAATATTACCCTTTGATGTGGGAAGTATACCGCAATACATTGGCGTATGGTTCACTAAAAGTACCTCAAGATGTAGCTAGTAGCATTGCTTCTGGTTTGACAACTTCTTATGGTGGTAGAACTTACACTGGTATTTACAATTTGCTTGGTAACTACAATCCGTTCAATGTGGCTTCAAATCAAATTGTAGACGTAAACGGTCAGTTAAATCCTAGTGCACAGTTATTATACCCAGAGGATTTGAACTGGGCAAATGCAATGCAACAAGGTGGAAAAAGTAGAAAGAACTATACTATCAACTATGATGGTGGTACTAGTAAGTCAGACTACTTTGTATCATTAGGTTATACAAAAGAACAAGGTTATTTGTTAAAATCTGATTTCGAACGCTTTACAGGTCGTGTTAGTGTAAATACGCAAGCTACCAAATGGTTGAAAACTGGTTTGAACTTGAATGGTACTTACAGCATGGCAAATGTTGATGCTGGTTCAGATGGTGGTACATCATTTATCAACCCATTCTACATTTCACGTTTCATGGCTCCAATCTATCCTGTATACAAGCATGATCCTACTACAGGTGCTTATGTATTAGATGCTAATGGAAACAAGGTATATGATATGGGTGATTCAAGACCAAACTCAAGTGGTCGTCACACAATTTGGGAAAACGAATTAAACTCTCGTAACCAAATCCGTGGTTTGATTGGTGCTCGTACTTTTGCTACTGTTTCTATCTTACCAAGTTTGAAAGCTACAACTAACTTGAGCTTTGATTTGCAAGATACACACTACCGTACTTACGATAACCCTACAATTGGTGATGGTGCTCCAGCTGGTCGCTCATACCACTACTTGTACCGTACAACAAACTATACTTGGAACCAATTGTTAGAATTTGACAAACAAATTGGTAAACATCATGTAAACGTTTTGGGTGGTCATGAGAACTTTACTTACAGATACAACTATTTGACAGGTTCTCGTTCAGGTATCATCGTAGATGGTATTACTGAATTACCGAACTTTGCAACTGTATTGGGTGTGTCTTCATATGAAGACAACTACACTATCGAAAGTTACTTTGCAAGAGCAAACTATGATTTTGACAAAAAATATATCTTGAATGCTTCTATTCGTCGTGATGGTAACTCTCGTTTCGCTCCTAGCGTACGTTGGGCTAACTTCTGGTCAGTAGGTGGTGCTTATAATATCGAAAGAGAAGATTTCTTTGATGTAAAATGGGTTGACTTATTGAAAGTAAGAGCATCTTACGGTGTAGTAGGTAATGATGGTGGTTTAGGTTATTATCCTTATCAAGCATTGTATACTTTAGGAAGAAATAATAATGCAGAACCAGGATTTACGCAAGCTTCTATTCCAAACCCTGATTTGACTTGGGAAACAGCAAACAACTTTGACTTAGGTGTTGATTTCAGCTTATTCAAAGGTAAATTGTCAGGTAGTCTTGAATATTTTAATCGTGAAACAGCAGGTTTGATCTTCAACGTACCTCTTCCTTTAGCTGCTGGTGGTACAACAGGTGGTGGTTTTACTATTCCTAAAAACATCGGTAACCTTTACAACAGAGGTCTTGAGTTACAATTGACAGGAGATATTATTAACACCGGTGACTTCAAATATTCAGCAACGATCAATGCTACTACTTTGAAAAACCAAATCACTAAAATGCCAGAAAACCAGCCATTGATTATCTCTGGTTCTAAAGCATATAGTGTTGGTCACTCAATTTACGATTTCTACTTGCGTCAATTCTACGGTGTTGATTCAGAAACAGGAAATGCATTATACAAAACAAACGTCTTGAGTACAAACAGTAAAGTAATCGGTGCTGATACTGTTACAACTGTATTGGCTGAAGCGAATCAACGTTATAACGGAACATCATCTATTCCAGATGTGTACGGTTCAATGAACAATAACTTCTCTTACAAAAACTTCACATTGAGCGTACAATTGACTTACCAATTAGGTGGTAAAGTATATGACTCTGCATATGGTTCATTGATGCACGGTGGTACTTACGGTACTGCAATGCACGTAGATGCATTAAGACGTTGGCAAAAAGCGGGAGACGTAACAGACGTTCCTCGTTTTGATAACGGAAACATCACAAACCAAACTGGTGGTAGTACAAGATACTTAACAGATGCTTCATACTTAATGTTGAATAACGTAACCCTAACATATAAAATCCCTTCAAACTGGTTGGCTAAAATCGGTGCTAAAAATGCAAGCATCTATTTCTCAGGTGAAAACCTAGGTCTATTATCAGCTAGAAAAGGTATGAACGTAACAGGTTCATTCAACGGTACTGTAGACAACACCTACAACTTCAACAGAGTTATGTCTATTGGTGCTCGTTTAGGTTTTTAATTAGGAAATCATCGATAAAAGAGAAAAAGCAAATGAAAAATATACTTAAAAAAGGCGTTCTAGGATTAATGACAGCATTGTCATTATCTGCGTGCGAATCGGATTATCTCGAAACAGCACCTACAGACCAAGTTGCTACAGTAGATGCTTTTAAAACAACCAAAAACGCATGGGCAGCATTGAATGGTATCCACCGTTTGATGTACTCTCAAATTTTTAGTGTTCAAGCTCAAGGTGGTCAATCTGGTAACATGTTGTATACTGATATATTAGGAGAAGACTTAGTTTTCCCTAACGTATCAAACACATGGTTGAGAAGTGAGTATCAATGGATTAGTCACCGTACTGCTAACAGTTCTATTTGTTACTACAACTATACTTTCTATTATATGCTTATCAGTAACGCAAACATGATTATTGCGAATATTGATAAAGCAGACGGTTCCGATGCTGACAAAAAGGCGATTAAAGCTGAAGCATTGACTTACCGTGGTTGGGCATATTTCCAAATGGTACAGTTATTTGGTGAGCGCTTTGTCGCTGGAGCTGCTAATAGTGGTTTAGGTGTTCCGTTGGTTCTTGAACCAAAAACTACTCCAACTCCTCGTGCTACTGTTGCTGAGGTTTATACTCAAATCAACAAAGACTTAACAGATGCTATTGCTTTATTTTCAGGCTATACTCGTTTAGATAAGTCTCACTTCAATATCAATGTAGCTAAAGGTATCAAAGCTCGTGTTGCTCTTACTCAACAAGATTGGACAACTGCTGCTACATTAGCAAAAGAGGCAAGAACTGGCTTTACGTTGATGTCAAATACAGACTATTTGGGTGGTTTCAACAACTATTCAAATGCTGAATGGATGTGGGCTTCTAGAATTGTAGCAGATCAGACTAACTACTTCTACTCGTTCTTTGCTTATATGTCGAACAACTATAGCTCGACGGCTATTCGTTCAACTCCAAAAGTGATGTTCTCGGCGTTGTATAATAAAATTACTGATACAGATATTCGCAAGAAATTGTGGGATCCAACAGGTAAAAACACCGTAGATTTCCCTCTTCCAGCTTCTACGTTCAACAGATACGCATACCATCCTAAGAAATTTAGAGTGGCTGATGTCAACCTAAGTATCGGTGATGTTCCTTACATGCGTGCTGCAGAAATGTATTTGATTGAGGCTGAAGCTTTAGCTCGTTCAGGAAACAACGCTGCAGCTGCTGAGGCTCTTTATCCTTTGGCAGTTAACCGTGATCCATCTTATGTAAAATCTACAAAGACTGGAGATGCGTTAATCGAAGAAATCATGACTCAGCGTCGTGTTGAACTTTGGGGTGAAGGCTTCCGTTTCTATGATTTGAAACGTACAAATGCTGCTTTGAACCGCAATGGTGGTAACCACAACGCTGCTTATACAAACGGTGTAATGGATGTACCTGCTGGTGATAAGAGATGGGTATTCTTGATTCCTCAAGACGAAATCAATAACACTAATGGTGTGGTTGTTCAAAACCCTCAGTAATAGGATTTAGAGTAATAATAATGGCTGCTATTGACTTTGGTTGATAGCAGCCATTATTGTTTACCAAAAGTTAGAATAGATAGATAATTTAATGTGAATTTTGTATGATATTTGTATTGTATTTAGTTTACATATCCATACTTTATAAAGTTTTATGCTATACCAACACAAAAAAAGCCTTATCCATATTAAGGTAATCAGTGATTCTGTATACAATCACGATATTCAAGATTTTTGCGTAATGTTTACTCGATTCGAGGATACAACTGGAGAACTGTTCTTCATGACAAAAGATGACTTTTATAGTCAATTCGAATTACAATATGACTTACATGAATCTAGTAAAACTATGGTAGTTAATTGTCTCAGCTAACGCTTACATGTCCTTTACGCATCGAAAACCAATATGGTTTGTCGAACTCATTGCCTCTCCTTTTCCTCTACTCCCCGCCTCATATCTCACACAATACTGATCACTGCACAGATAAGAGCCGCCTCTTTGAACATACTTTATGACGTCAGGTTCTTCTGGGTCAAAACTATTTTTAGGTCCTTTAGGGTTTTGCGCTGGACTCGACTTGTAATAATTCACATGATACAAATCACAACACCATTCCCAAACATTTCCTGTCATATCATACACACCTGTGGTATTAGCAGGGAATGACCCTACTGGAGCTGTAGCAGCATAACCATCTTTCTTGAGATTTTGTGTAGGAAAAGTACCTTGAAAAATATTTGCCATCCACTTCCCATTGGGTAGCAATTGATTTCCCCATTCGTATTTAGAACTACTATTTTTACCTTTCGATGCAAATTCCCATTCGGCTTCGGTAGGTAGACGTTTACCCGCCCATTTGGCATAAGCTACAGCATCTTCATGGGCTATATGAACTACTGGGTAGTTTTCTTTTCCTATAATATTGCTTTTAGGCCCTAATGGATGTCGCCAGTCCGCACCTGCAACAAACTCCCACCACTCAAAGTAATTGTCAAGTGAACTTACCTGCTTTGGGGCTTTAAAAACCAGTGACCCTGCCTTTAATTTTTCTAATGGAACGCCAGGAAATGCTTTAGGATCGAGTGGTCTTTCTGCCACTGTAATATATTTGGTAGCTTTTACAAATGCCGAAAACTCCGCATTCGTTACCTCATGTGCATCTATCCAATAAGAATTGACTGTTACTTTATGCACAGGAACAGCATCAGAGAAATCTTTATTTCCCATCATAAAACTACCTCCTTGTACAAACACCATTTCGTTGTCTTTCTTGTCTGAATTAACCTTGATACTATTCTTCATGGCTATTCTGGCTAAGCTTTTTTTCTTAGGTTCTGTTTTACAAACAGCTACAGAAGGCTTTTGCTGGGTTGTGATAACTTCATGAAAAAGGGGACTTAAAATCCATCCCATCAGACTTATTAGCATTGTTATTCTCAACATATTTCAAAATTTTATATAAAATAGGAGATTCAAAATTCTTACAGGCAATGCTCAAATTTAGCAAAAACTCAAAAGTTTTGTATCCTTTACATTCATTCGAAATATTATCTTAAAATATGTTGATGCTTCATCACAAACAAAAAACGTTTTCAACGGGCTATACCTCAGAAAGCGTTTTGTTGAAAAACTCAATTAATCAACTGCAAGTGTTTGCATGAATTGAGATCTTATTTTACTAATCGAATGGTTTGTATAGCCCCAGAACCATTTTCCCCTGTCGAAACAATCTTAATAGGGATATTTTGCTGCAACAATGTATTTCCCTCTAAAGCAATAGTAAAGATTTGAATTTTTCCATTATCAGGATTAATTTCTACTTTCTGAGATAAAACATCGTTTAACCAAATTTCGAAAATATGGGCTTTGGCATCTTTCAAGACTGTTATTTCGATTGCTTTGGCTTTCAACTCTGGATTATTCAATTTGTAAGACATCCATGCCGTAGTGGAGCGCCAAAAATTACCAATACTCCCTCCTACTCTAGTTTGCTTTCCGTCAAAGGCATGGTCGGCTTCAGGTTGTTGTTCGCCCAAAGTAATCCAGTCTACCGTTTTTTGACGTAAAATAATATCAGCCTGCTCTTCTGCCTTCAATTTTTCCTGATGCTGACTTACCTCATTAGCACTCATCAATGGCCAATACATCATATAACGAGCATCATGCAATTGATAAAATGGCTTTAAAATCAAGTTTGTTTTCTGAGTAAAAAATAGATTCGGACTTTCTATTTTATAGGCAAGGGGCTGATTTTTAATCGGTTTCAAACTCGCAATAACCTCATTCTGTGTGCCTACCAACACGGGCGCTTGATTGATTGGATACAATTTACCAATTGCTTCATGACCCATTCTTGAATCATCTGCCACTAATCCCTTCAAATCGGTTGAATCTGTAGCTGCAGCCAAAATAATTGGTCCATGAGCAAAAGCATACCAGTTAGAGCCGTCTGGTAATTGTTCTAATCTAGTATCCATTGGCAAAGCTAATTGAACTTTATCGCCATTTTGCCATGTTCTCTCAACCGATACATAACCTTGCTCATTTAAACTAAGTTTCTGTATTTGATTATTTACTTTTACTGACAAAGTTTTAGCCTCAAGCCAGAAAGGTTTTCTCAGAAACAACTTGAATGTTTGTGGTTTCTTCAAAGAAAGTTGAATTACAGTGCTTTCTTGATTAGGGAAATCTGTTTTTTGGGTAAAACGAATACCTTTTTCCTTCCAGGAAAGTTGAGATGGCACAAACAAGTTCACCCAAATATTTTTATCATCATGTGCGTAAATCAGCTCTGCATATTTAGCGTGATTTTCTATGCCTGAACCCACACAACACCAAAAACCTTTTTGAGCATCAGAATACACTCGATAATGCTGAGGACGAATCGGTGTAAAATAAACCAACCCTCCATGTTCGGGATGCTGTGAGGACAAAATATGATTGTATAAGGTTCTTTCGTAAAAATCAATGTAAAAAGACTTCGGTTCATGTAAAAACAGCGATTTGGTCAGTTTTAACATGTTGTATGAATTACAAGTCTCAGGACCTTGATTAGATTCCAACATAGGTTTAAAGTTATCTGTAGAATTAAAATGCTCGCGGTAACTATTTCCTCCAAATGCCACACTACGTTTTTGAGTAACATTTTGCCAAAAATATTCACTGGCTGAATGCCAATCTTGACGGTTCTTTAGTTCAGCAATTCTTTCAAAACCAATGACCTTGGGAATTTGTGTATTGGCATGTAAACCTGTTAATTTATCCTCATGAGATACCAATGGAGCAAGAATTGCCTGATGAGACATTCTTTCGGCTACGTCCAAATATTTCTTTTGCTGGGTTATCACATACACATCTGCCAAAACCTCATTCATACCACCATGCTCTGTTTTGAGCATCTGTTGAACTTGCGTATCGTTGAGGGGTGCAACAAGATTACAAAACCAGTCCGTAAGATGAATCAAAACTTCCTTGGCTTCTTGGTTTCCTCCAATCAAATATGCATCTCTCAACCCTGCAAATAGCTTGTGAATATTATACAATGGTACCCAAGTATTATTCAAACCAAAACCACTACCATCAATATCACCTTTGCCTATTCTGTCCCAAAATATTTTACCATTGGGAATTCCCCCAACATAGCCATTTTTGTTCTGTTGCTGACAAAGTGATAGCTCAGCGATACAATAATCAAGTTTTTCTTTCAAACGCTTATCTCCTGTTGACGCATACATCAGCGCCAAAGCTGACAAATAATGTCCCCCAATATGTCCATCTAAGCCCGAACTCTCCCAATTACCATACGCAGGTGCTTTTACGGATAAACCAGCCTCTTTACGGTATGGTGCAAGAAGTCTGTCAGCATTGAGTGAAAGAATATAGTCTAAATCTTTTTGTTGGGCATGCAAAAATGCACCACCAGTCAATCGGACTTCATTCAAAGAAAAAGCCTCAATCGGCTTTGGAGAGTTTTGTGCATAGCTTACCGAGGAAGTTATTGTAAAGCCGAGCCCAATGAGTATAGAGGTTACTTTTTTCATTATCGTCAAAAAATAAATTGTGTATTTTTGACACAAATATAATTAACGGTAATACAACTAAATCATGATTTGTCATGGTTTTTTAAAAATAAATCTCTTTAAAATTAAATTGTCTTTCAAAATAGGTACAAAACCCTTTTGAAAGACAATCCATTAGCTGAAAAAGAATCTACTATTTCTCCTCTATTATCACAAATCCCCACGGCTCAAGCGATATTACTTGATTAGTTGTTACCGTTTTGTTCGCTAACAAATCATTACCTGTATTTTCTTTGTAGGTAAAATTTTGAGAAGTACCTGAATAGTTAAAATAGTAATGTAGTTTCTTCCCAAGTTGATTGGTACCCGAACGATGAATTAGTGGAAATTCCAAACCTGATTTTTCCTTCGACAATTGGGCCTTATCCAACACATTTTGTAAAACTTGCTTGTAGACAAACTCACTCGTCAAACAACCTATGTATGTAGCCGTGCCCTTACCGAATTGGTTTTGGGTAATAGCGGCATATTTTCCCCATTGTGGGTGCTCGTAATAAGCCAACACTTTGGCTGTTGTTGGAGTCAGTAATTCCATCCATTGGGTTACTTTCGTCTTATCTGATGTCCATTTTCCCTCTGTATCTTTCAAACTAACACCATTTGGAATTGAAAACTGTGAATATTGAACTCCACAGGCCTCAGAAATAATAGCTGGTTGTATCTCGGTCCTTACTTTGACATTTTCGTCAGAAAAACCACTTTTCAAAGTATATACAATATGTCCTCCATTCTTGACAAAATCATTGAGTTTTTTCAACAAATTAGTTGGAGCGGCGTACAGTGCTGGAACAACAATTACTTTGTATTGCGAAATATCTTCAGTAGAAGGGTCAATGAAATCGAGCTCGACATTCATTTTATATAAAGCATCATAATAAGGTCGCAAAATATCGTTGTAAGTCTCACGAGCTCCCCAACCAAAACTAAAAGCATTAAAAGCAGTCAAAGCTTCATTACTGAATAGAATTGCCACCTGATTATTCTTTTTTAGATTAATCAATTTTTGTCCAACCATCTGAAAATCTTGACCTATTGTAATAGCTTCATTATACGTAGGATTAGGCTGAAAATCGTGGCTAAGCAAGCCTTTCCAATAAGTTTCGGCTGAATTATGAATAGAATGCCAATGCCAATATTCGACCATATTAGCACCAGAAGCTAAATGACTGAATGCTTGCAGTCGCAATTGATTAGGATAAGGTGTCCATTGAGGAAAACCCTGAGCTTCAGTCTCTAATACAAAATAATTTTTCCCATTTTTCATTGAGCGAGTAATATCACCGCCCAAGGCAATTTCAATACCAGTCAATTGGTCTTGACTCGGATGGTATATATCTATCCCAGCAATATCCAAGGTTTTGGCTGTTGCAAAATGATCAACATCAGGTTGAATACCATACGAATATCCACGCCAATCAAGGTCAAAATTTTGTGTAATAAATTGTTCAGGACGTTTATATTCTCGTACAATATCAGCCTGCCATTTCAAGAAATCAACCACCAATTTCCGTTGAAACTTGGCAAATTCAGCAGCGAAACTTGCATTGATAGTCCCAACTGTCGAGGGAAAATCTTCCCAAGCATTAATCCTATTACTCCAATAATCAAAGCCAAAAGCCTTATTGAGCTTATCAAGTGTTCCGAATTTTTGTTTACAATATTCTACAAAAGCCTTTTGCACATTGGGTCCTGCGGTACCGTAGGCCTTGGTCTCATTATCTACTTGGTATCCGATGATAGCTGGATGTTTGCTAACGTGTTCCATCAACTTACGAATAACTCTTTCGCTGGCTTCACGATAGTGCACATTCGAAATATCCATATTTTGTCGAGCTCCATATTGATTTTGTCCACGAGAAGTCACGGCCAAAACATCGGGATGCTTACGAACCAGCCATGTGGGCACGGCATACGTTGGGGTTCCAATAATCACAGCGATTCCAGCTTTGTGCATGGCATCCAAAACTCGATCTATATGCGAAAAGTCAAAGGTATTTTCTTGTGGCTCTAAAGTACTCCAAGTAGACTCAGCAATTCGAACTACGTTAATACCAGCCTTTTTCATCATATCCACATCCTGCTGAAGCCTATCATATGGCATATATTCATCATAATACGCTACACCATAATAAGGAGTTTTAGGAGAAAAATTTTGAGCTTCTAAACCCAGATGAGATGCAACAGCCAAGCAGATAGAGTACCAGATTTTTTTCATAGTAAAATAAGACATTTATTGAATCATAAAGATACAATAAATATAATCAAACAAATACTTTGTAAAGTATAAATTCTCTCAGAAATTGAGCGTTATTTTAGATAAAAAAGAAAAGAAGCTACCCAATTTTGGATAGCTTCTTTTCTAAAATACTTGTAAAATAGCGAGTCTACAAGTTAGATTTATTCGTACAAATTACACTTTTAAAAACACCGTTAAACCACGAGCCCCATGCGCACCCAATACCAATGATTGTTCAATATCGGCAGTTTTGGAAGGCCCAGCTAAGAAAGTCGCAAAACCATACTCCTCCATTCCGATTTGAGCATAAGCTTCATGCATTGACGATACTAAAGAATTTGCTTCTAAAACAATTGCTAAATATTGTGGAATAAATGCCGAAACACGTTGCTTCAAAAGAGATTCGGTAATCCATATAGCGCTGTTTTCAGCAACACCCAAATGACCTCGTATAATAGTGAAATCAACATTCTCTAAAGTATGCGGGTCATTATCGACCCAATCAAGCTCGGCAATATCCGCCAATTCGGGAAGAGTTGAGGTAATTCTGGCATTCGAATCGAAATGTTCGTGGACGAAAGCCTTTATTTCTGACCAATCCGAAAACTCGATTACTTTACCACCAATACCTTCCAAAATTGTTTTAAACTGTTGGGCAGGGCTTTCATAGACGTTACCCAATCCTTTCAAATCAGGTAATGCACTAAATTCTGGTTGATTTTGAGCTATTTTTGCTAAAATTCTATCTCTGCTACTCATGATAGTTGGACGACCTGCTTGGGTCAGATAAGTGTTAATGCAGAATTGTGAATTATGAATTGTGAATCTAAATTACCGTCTTAATATATTTGATAAACAAGTAATTATCCCTCACAAACCACGCTTACCTGACTAGATACTTAATTAAATTAAGTAAAAAGGTAAGAAAAGAAGGCGGGTGGAAAATCTCTCACCCAATCCGACTTTTACACCTCACTATGTCATGGATAAACTCCAAATTTTGCATTGCCTTTTGGCACTCCTTTCGGATTGACTAAGATTTTTTATTGTTCAGATACCATTCTCTAAAGGATTCTTTTGGAGGCTCTGGCATCTCTCTATTTTTAAACCAAGGATTTAATCCATTATTTACCACAAAAGGGATATTTCGCATAAACCATCTCCCAACTTTCCCGCCTGTTTGATAAATAGCAGGATTTGATAATGTAAAGGTCATTGCGCCCATTCCTAATTTTTTAGACGTGGCAGCATATCCCTCTTTCACTATTACCTGACGCCATTTATACAGCTGGTCATGAATATCTATCTTAACAGGACATACATTCGAGCATGAACCACATAAAGTCGAGGCAAATGGCAAGTCTGCATTTTTGCGCATATCCAAATTCGGCGCTAAAATAGAGCCAATCGGACCCGCAACGGCATTGTGATAACTATGTCCACCACTACGACGATAAACAGGACACGTATTCATACAAGCACCACAACGAATACACTTCAACGAGTTACGAAAATCCTCACGACCCAACTGCGTCGAGCGACCATTATCGACAATCACAATGTGCATTTCTTGTCCTTCACGAGGCTTCTTGAAATGACTTGAATAAGTTGTAATAGGCTGACCAGTAGCACTTCTCGCCAATAACCTCAAAAATACACCGAGGTGTTCACGGCGAGGTATTAATTTTTCAAAACCCATACATGCAATATGAACATCAGCCAAGTGGGCTCCCATATCTGCATTTCCTTCGTTGGTACAAACCACAAACTCTCCAGTTTGAGCTACGGCAAAATTAACACCTGTCAGTGCTATTTTACGAGTCAAGAAAGTTTCACGCAAATGATGACGTGCAGCTTCAGTAAGATATTGCGGATCCTTATTTCCTTTTTCGGTACCTAAATGAATATGAAAAGTTTCACCAACATCCTCTTTTTTCAAGTGAATCGCAGGCAAAACTATATGACTTGGTGGCTCATCACGCAACTGAACGATACGTTCTCCCAAGTCAGTATCAATTACCTCAACACCATTTTTGGCTAAATAATCGTTTAAATGGCATTCTTCGGTAAGCATCGACTTACTCTTTACCATACGAGTAACGCCATGCTTAGCAATAATACCATGAACAATTTTATTATGCTCCTCAGCATCGGCTGCCCAATGGATGTGGACACCATTAGCCAAAGCATTTTTCTCAAACTCGACTAAATAGTCGTGCATATTTGACAACACATTATGCTTGATACTAGAAGCCGTAGAGCGCAACAATTCCCAATCAGGGATATTATGAGCGGCTTTATCTCGCTTACTTCTTACAAACCAAAGTGTTTCGTCATGCCAACCTACACGCTCTTTGTCTTTATTAAATACCTCCGAGGCTTTGCTATGTTCAAGAACTTTAGATTCCATATCTGATTACTTAAATTGGGAGCAAAATCTATTTGATTTGGCTATTTAATATTTCTGCAATGTGTATCACTTTTACAGGACTTTGTTGACGACGTAGAATACCTTCCAAGTGCATCAAACAAGACATATCTCCTCCTGTTATAAATTCAACATTCTTGTCTTCATGGTCTTTGACACGATCTTGTCCCATGCGTACTGAAATGGCTTCTTCGGTCACACAGAAAGTTCCACCAAAACCACAACATTCGTCTTTTCGAGATAAAGAAACCAAATCCAACTGCTTGACTTGATTCAATAATTGCTCTGGTTTTGAGAAAAATGGGGCATTCAACTCAGACATTTGTGCTAGTTTCAATCCACGCTGACCATGACAGCTTTGATGCAGGCCAACTCTGTGTGGAAAATTGGCTTCAAGATTTTCCACTTTTAAAATATCTGTTAAAAACTCCACCAACTCATAAACTCGTTTACGAATAACTGAAGCTTTTTCTTCTCTTTTCTCCTCATGTAAGTGTTCTTTAATATGCAAAGTACAACTTCCAGAAGGGCAAACGATATAATCAAAGCCTTCAAAATTATCGATGAATAGAGAATTACACCCTCCCGTTAAATGTTCAAAACCAGAATTGGCCATCGGCTGACCACAGCAAGTTTGATTTAAAGGAAAATGAACCTCACAGCCCAATTTTTCAAGCAACTCCAACGTTGCCACGCCTATCTGAGGATAAAATTGGTCAACATAACAAGGAATGAATAAGCCAACACGCATAATCTTGGATATTTCAAATGTGATACTTATTGGTACCACTTTAAATGTATTTCAAATTTTATAAAGGTGACCTTTTAAAAGCGCAACGTTTTCGAAAATAACAAATTGTACTTTTTTATGTTTACCCAAATCAGTCAAATATTTTTAACCACTACTCAAATAAGGTATTTTACTTAAAAACTACTCTTTCCTTCTACTAGTTTTCTTTATTTTGAATTATAAAGACCTGACTTAATTTTTGGGTAAAAGGGTAGGCTGACAAGCATAATACTTTAAATCAATCAAATCTCCGGGTAATGCTTTTGAGTTCCAATGTTTATGAATAGCCAACGCTGCTCCCAAAGAGCTGGCTTGTGCCATAGATGCAGCAAACACCTCAAGTTCAGGAAAAGCAGCAGCCAAAAGGTTCATAAAAATAGGATTTTTGCTAAAACCACCATCCACAAAAACTCGCTTCACAGGGTAGTTATGCAAAACTAATTCTGTAGAAATTAATTGTTGGGTCATAATATCCAACATCAATTGATGGTAAGCTTCCTCAACGGATGAATAATCTGCTAATTCACGATGTTCAAATAAAGAACTTTTTAAAAGTTCATATTTATTATCCTCTTCAGAAGCAGATGGACTTTGCGCATTTTTTAAACGGTCGATAATCTGTGCATCATAAGCAACTGTCTTGAAGAAATCATTTTCGGCTCCAAAATGCTGTGCAATACGCTTTGTCTGAATCTCATGTTCATATCCCGAAAATAAACGAGAAGCTTTTACGGGCTTGCCTTGATAGTGCATATAACACAAACAGTCATATTGCAACTCTTCAAAAGTAAGCGGAATATCATTGAATGGATTCAAGGAAATACTCCATGTTCCTGTTGAAAGCAAAATAAAAGGTTCTTGAAAATTGATCAAATAAGGAATCAAAGCTGAAGAACTATCGTGCAAGCCCACTCCAACAGAAACAGCCTTATCCCCAATCGCTAATTTTACCACTTCGTCTGAATAGAAAAGTGTTGGTAGTTTTGTTTCAATTTTTTCGCGAGAAGTCCATTCATGATACTTCTGCACTCTGAAATCCCAGAGATTGGTATGGCAACCAATACTGGTAATATCGGAGTAATATTTTTTTGTAAAGAGGCTATGTAAAAACTGAGGCAAGTGAAGACAATATTTTACTTGCTCAAATATTTCAGGTTTTTCGTATTTCAAACGATAAATCTGCATACCAGAATTAAGAGAACCTAATACTGGGGAGGCAGTTCTGACTGCAAATTCTTCCTCACCGCCATATGTATCATAAAACTGTTTTTGCAAATCAGTAGAATAGGCCTTTAGATAATTATAAAGTGGAGTCAGCACATTTCCCTCTTCATTTACATAGACAAAACTTGCCCCATAAGTTGAAAAATTAAGCGCATTTACTACAAAGTTATCTAACGAAAGTACTTCATTCCATGATTCCAATACCCATGATTGCAACAAGTTAACATCCTCACAAGCATCCCCATCCTCGTCGACAGTTTCAGGAAATTGCATACTTTTTTCCCAAACAATTTGGTATTGTTCGTCAAATAAAAACAGTTTTTTATTGGTTTTGCCAATATCAAAAATTGCGCAAACTGGTATTGGATTCATATTTCGGTAATGAATTTTAAAACAGCCTAAGGCCTCACAGATATGTCAGTAAATGAAGGGAAGAATATTCCCGAGTAATTTGTTGCTCGGGAATATAAATTCTAAAGTATATAGGAAAGGTAGAAAAAGATTTTCTACCCAAAATCTTACAAACCAGTCGATACAGTTTTCAAACCGCGTTCAGCAATAAGGTTTTCTCTTACTTTCAACTCACGGTATAGTGCTACAGGATTCAAAGCAGCACCAGCACGCAAGCGAGCCTCAGCAACGATAGCACGAACATCTGTACGGAATGCATTTTGAAGAATTTCTTGAGCACGAACAACATCGTTGTTTTCTTGAGCATCTTCTAAAGCTTTTCTATCTACAGAAAGAGCTTGAGCATAAGCAATCATGATAGCCTCAACAGATTGTAACAAATCTTCTAAAGGATCTTTTACATTGTGAGATGCATCAATCATCCAGCCCAAATCTTTAGCGTGATTCATACCACGAGCATCCATACCTTCCACTAATTCATTGAAAATCAAGAACAATTGATAAGGTTTTACTGAACCAGCCGTCAAATCATCATCGCCGTATTTAGAATCGTTAAAGTGGAAACCACCCAATTTTTCTTCCATCAACAACAATGAAACAATTTGTTCGATGTTAGCATTTGGCAAATGGTGTCCCAAGTCAACCAATGTATAGGCTTTATCTCCCAATTTGCGAGCATACGACAATGATTGTCCCCAGTCTCCTACCGTCATAGAGTAGAAATTCGGTTCAAAAGCTTTGTATTCAACAAAGATTTTCCAATCATCTGGTAAAGCTGCATAGATTTCTTGCAAACTTTCCAAAGTATTTTGATAAGCTTTTCTAAAGTTTAATTGACCCGGGAAGCAAGAACCATCTGACAACCAAACTGTCAATGAATCAGAACCCAACTCGATACCATGCTTAATTACCTCGATATTGTGGTCGATAGCCTGCTTACGAATCGCCTTGTTTACATTTTGTAAAGAACCAAACTTGTAAGTATGTTCTTGATCAGCTTGATCTTGAAATGTATTTGAATTTACTGCGTCAAACTTCAAACCATGCTGAGCTGCCAAAGCACGAATCGCTTTAGGATCAGTAGGAATATCCCATGGAATATGCAACGAAATAGCCCCAGAAGCTTTGTTTAAAGTGTGTAAAAGACCGACGTCTTCGATTTTTTCTTCCAAAGTACGTGGCTCACCACCACCTGCAAATCGTCCGAAACGAGTACCGCCAGTGCCTAAAGCCCAAGAAGGAATAGCAATTTGGAAGTCAACAAGTTTTTGAATGATTTCTTCAGTTCCAGCGATTTCTGAGCGAGTAAACGCCAATTTATTTTCGTGGCCTTTCAACAAAGAGTCGTTGTGTGAGGCAATTTTGTATGATTCGACTAACATGAGATGTTTCTGTTAAAATTCGGATAGTTTGTCCTAAGGTAAATGAAATACATCAACGAGTGGTACACTTACTGGGGAGTTATCTGGATTGGCATCCATGATATCGCCCATATATTTCCACCACTTTTGCATAACTGGATGTTTAGGAAGTTCATCCATTAATGCAGGATTTTCAATTTTTAATATACCAAACAAGGCGAATGTGTCTGGATCAAGGAAAATCGAATAATCTTCTATTCCTATACTTTTGAGCAATGCTACTAATTCAGGCCAAATTTCGTCATGACGACGCTTATATTCCTCGACCTGACCTTGATGCAATTGCATTTTGAAGGCAACTCGTTTCATAATTTATTGCATGATTGAGCAAATGAGCAAATGAATGAATTTGTTCACAAATCACCCATCTACTCATTCGCTAAATAAACCTATCTATAGAAGCCCATTGAAACACCACCATCAACGTTCAAGGCATTTCCTGTTGATTTACTCAACAAACCACCAACAAACGCAAAACAAGCATTAGCAATGTCAACTGGCAAAATGATTTCGTTCAATAAAGTACGTTTTGCATAATAAGCTGGTAATTCTGCTACTGTAATACCATACGCTTTTGCACGGCCTTCAGCCCAACCTCCTGCCCAAATATTTGAGTCAGAGATAACCGCATCAGGGTTTACAGTATTTACACGAATTTTGTCAGCACCTAATTCTGCCGCCATTAGTCTTGTCAAATGCGCCTGTGCTGCTTTAGCCGAACCATAACCAGGGTTGTTTGGACCTGCAACTACTGCATTTTTAGAAACAATATTTACGATGTCACCACCAAAGCCTTGCTTACGCATTACTTCGATACCTGCTTTAGAAACGATAAATTGACCTTTCACCAAAATATCATATAATCTATCCCATTCTTCCAAGCTATGTTCAGCAATAGATTTAGAAATACTGATACCTGCGTTGTTGATCACGATGTCGACACCACCAAATGCCAAACAAGCATTATCTAAAGCTTGCTCAGTGCTTGCAGCGTCCGTCACGTTCAACAATGTAGAAGCTACCGCATCTTTTCCGAAGATCTGAACAAATTCAGCTTTTGCACCTTCTAAGCGCTCTTCGTTGATGTCGTTGATAATAACACAAGCTCCTTCTTCAGCAAATTTCTTAGCAATAGCTTTACCAATACCACCAGCAGAGCCCGTCACTAATGCAACACGACCTGACAATGCTTTTGGTTTTGGCATTCTTTGCAATTTTGCTTCTTCCAACAACCAGTATTCAATATCAAAAGCCTCCTGACGTGGCAATGAAGTATATTCAGAAACAGCTTCAGCACCTTTCATTACATTCACAGCGTTGATGTAATATTCTGATGCCAAACGAGCTGTAGTTTTATCTTTTGCAAAAGTAAACATACCTACACCAGGGTAAAGGATTACTACTGGGTTCGGGTCGCGCATAGCTGGCGAGTTATCATGCTTACAAGTGTTGTAATACTCTGTGTACATAGCACGATATGCCTCAAATGCAGGAGTCAATTGAGCTTTGATACCTGCTACATCTGACAAATCTTCACTTGGTGCTAATTCTAATACCAATGGAGAGATTTTTGTACGCAAGAAGTGGTCAGGACAAGAAGTACCAAGTGGAGCTAATTTCTCTAAATCATTAGAATTAATGAATTCCAATACACGTGCATCATCTGTAAAGTGACCAATCATTTGACGTTCTGAAGAGCAGAAACCACGCAAAATTGGAGCAACTTTTGCAGCTTGTAATTTACGATCTGCCTCTGGCAAACTTTCAATTTTAGCGCCTCCAAATACTGGGCGAGTTTTACCGTAGTTAGACTCTAAATATTCAGCACATTTTTCAATTACTTCCAACGTGTTGATATAACTTTCGTAAGCTGTGTCGCCCCAAGTAAACAAACCGTGAGAACCCAACATGATACCACGAAGTTTGATTCCTTTGGCAGCAGCTTCTTCCAAACAAGCACGTAATTGCAAGCCTAAGTCGAAACCTGGACGTTGCCAGCCTACCCAGCCAATTTCGCCGTTAAACAATTCTTCCGTGATTTTCTGACCGTCTTTCGCTGCAGCAATAGCGATAGCTGCATCTGGGTGAAGGTGGTCAATGTGAGCAAATGGAAGGAATCCATGAAGAGGCGTATCAATTGATGGAGCTTTAGAATCCAAATCAAAAATACAATGGTTGAACAATGCTACCATTTCATCTTCAAATTCGATTCCACGATATACATTTTCCAACGAACGGAGTCTATCTACGTATAACGCAGCACAACCGCTTTTTTTCAAAGTACCGATGTCTCCACCCGAACCTTTAATCCACATTATGTCCGTTTCCTGACCTGTTAATGGATCAACATCTTTGAGCTTTACAGAAGTGTTACCACCACCATAGTTAGTCAAACGAAGGTCGGCACCCAACATGTTTGAACGGTAAATGAAAAGAGCTACTTCATCGCCTGCCAATGCTGCTGCTTTGGCATCATCCCATAAATAGCTTACATGCTTAAATTTAGTTACATCCACTGTTGAAATCGTTGTCATTGTTTTTTGGTATTTGGTATTCAAGCGAATTTACACCGCTTTTGAATAGATTGTTTTATTTCTGTTTAAAGGGTAATTAATGATGGATTTAACATTTTGTTATTGGAATATTACACAAAACACCTCTATCATTTATTCTATATCGAATTGTTTTTTTCTTAGATAGCACAAACTTAATAGTTGTAAATGAGTCAACTTTCCTTTACCGTCCTGTATCAAACGACAGTACAGTTCCAACTATCTGATTTACAGTATATTAATACCTAAAAATAATTTATTTTTTTGTGAAAGTGTTTATTTTTTCTTTCAGAAAACTACTCTTTTGAAGTGAAAACTATTTTCATGAATGATAAATGGTTTAATTTTACCTTGAAAATAGGCAACCAATTATGAAAAAAAAATCAGCAGAGCTTCCTGCTTCACTCGAAGCTCATATGAATGCCAAAACACCCTTTTTATTGGTATTTCACGCTCAATGGTGTCAGCCTTGCAAAGGACTTGCTCCAATCTTAACTGATTTGAGTAAACAGATGGGTGATGGGATATTGATACAAAAAGTAGATGTGGATCGTGAAAAATATATCAGCGACTATTTTGGTGTAAAAAGTATGCCAACTCTATTTTTGTTTCAACAAGGCGAGGTGGTCTGGAAACATGTGGGCATTATCACCAAAAATTCATTAGAACATGTTATCAAAACGAAAACGATAAAACCTTATTTACTCAAATAATTTAGTGAGTTGAAATTGAGTAAATGAGTGATTGTTTTAGGAATCTATATTCTAAAGTTAGGGTCATAATACTTGGCAACTAAAAGTATGTAGTATCAAAAAGCGGTCGGAAAAACAATTTCCGACCGCTTTTTGATGAAAAGTTGGAGCATAATCCTAGAGCTAGGATTTGTGATAATTCACCTTTGTTAGTATGTCAATCGTAAACCTATCTCTTTTGCCTTAGGACTATATTCGTCTTTGATATAGCCAAATACTGGAAATTCGGATTCCAAGATATTCATCACAATTCCATAAAAACCTGTGCCTAAGTTGAAATAGCTTAGAAATGTATCAATCGATATTTGCCCACCACAAAACTGGAGATAACTATCATACTGCATTGACCCCAGCAAATTTGAACTCATTCTGTCAAGAATATTCCTATACAATTGGGGATTTTGGCTCAATATCATATTGGCTTCTTTTCGCTTGGCATTGGTATATTCTTCTAATAACTGGTCTTTCCGTTGCTGTTGTTCTTTTTTACTTTGAACTTCCGCTTTTTTTGTTGCTTGAACTCTTTTGGCTTCTTCTTTCTTTTTTACCTCTTGTTGCTGTGCTTGCATCAAGTCAGGGCTTTTTACCATGGTGGTCAAATAACCTCCTATATTTTTGATATTACGCCCACTAATAAGTTCTTTTTTTAGGTAGTTGATTGCTAGTTGGATTTGTTCAATAGATATTTCATCAAGCCAATCTTTGATAGTGTGTTGCGTAATACCAAAGTCCTTTACTTGATCATAAATAAGGTTCAGCGTCTCATTGGCTTGAATTTCGATTGACTGCGTTATCAAGGGCAAAGGATCTTTGTTTGCTTCTTTAAAACTAGCAGATATTTGCTCTACCAATGGGTCTTCAACTTCTTCCAATTTATTCTTCTTGACCACAAATCTTAATTTGACGACCTTTTTTCCTTGCTTGATTTCGGTAAACTCGAAATACAACTCCGAATTTTTCATCAATTCATTTTGTGCTTGTACGACTACTTTCATCTTAAAATCAAAGTAGTTTTTGTACTTGTGCTCAATATTAAACATTCGTTTGAGCTTATCTACTTCAAATTCAAAAGTTCCGATGCGTTCTTTTTCTTTGCATATCTCATAAAAACGCATGGCATAAGAGCTATCTAGCCGCAAAATATTACGAATATCCAAAACGGTAAAGTTTTCTTTGAGCTGTAATAAAAACGGTTTCAAAAGATTGGGAAACTCTAAAACAAAATATCCTTCTTTTTTGAAATATACATAGCCACTTATGAGGTGAGAATCTAGTTCTATACGGTCGTCTTTGTAGTATACTTTCTTGTCGATCATCTTCTTCACCTCTTGTTGTAGGTGCGAATACAAACTTCCTCCTTCTACGCCCGTAAATTTTTGAAAATCTTTTACCGTGATGGTTAATGGTACAAAGCTTTCTTTGCTGATGTCCAACAACGACAGCATATAAATAAAAAGCTTCATTTGAGTTGGGGTCAACTCAAAACGAGCTTCAATCAATGGATTGCCTTTGACAATCCGATAAGGGTCTTTGGTCACGCTGTCCAAAGCTTGTTCTCTTTTCTCTGTCTTCATATCTTCCATGACATTAGGGAAACCGAGTATTTATACTAATCAGCTTAGAATGAAATACTTAATTTTTTATTAAGACCCTTAATCAAAAAATTGTCACAGACTTCGGTTTCGTTCCTTTATTGTACAAAAATAAGAGGAATTGAAAAAAAAGCATCACAAAAACTACTTTTAATTTAAGCAGGTAGTTTTAAGCACCATAAAAGTAGTTTTAATACACCATAAAAGTAGTTTTAAGCACCATAAAAGTAGTTTTAATACACCATAAAAGTAGTTTTAAGCACCATAAAAGTAGTTTTAAACCTACTTAACAAAATGTAAATCAAATAGTTATGAAGCCCTAAAAGATTTAAAAGAATAAAAGATTTAAAAGACAACAAAGGGAATTGTTGATTTTTCATTAAATTTTTCTTTAAAAATTCAGCTTTGAAAATCTCCTAAAGTTAGTCACGGATAAAAATCGTAAGAGAAAGAATTGGAAGTGGCAACACCATAAAAGTAGTTTTTGGTCAAAGTAATTAAAACTGGGTAGACACCATAAAAGTAGTTTTTATGAAAGTGATTAAAATCCATGAAACACCATAAAAGTAGTTTTTGAAAAGTAATAAAAAGTACGCAGAACACCATAAAAGTAGTTTTTTGAGAACTCAATTGAAAATATAGTTACACCATAAAAGTAGTTTTTACAACTTCCGGCTGAATCCTATCACACACCATAAAAGTAGTTTTTATAAATTCAATAGGTTTTACAAATGACACCATAAAAGTAGTTTTTGTTTTCAGTCATATAATTATCCCACACACCATAAAAGTAGTTTTTATCCATTTCAAAAAATACTTATTTGGAATAGATAAAATATACGAAAGTTGTATCAAAACTGATACCTTTTTGGTATATTTGTATGAAATATAATACAAACGATTTTACCTATGATAAGCCAAGAATTAGTCCTAAAATTCTTAAGACATAATCCCGCACTTTCAGTTTCTACTGTAGAAAAAGAATCAGCATTAGCGAAAGGAACTCTAACCAAAGCAATCACAGGAGAGCGAAATCTCAATGAAAGACATTTAGCGGCTTTATTACCCGTACTAACCAAATACGGATACTCGCCGAATCTTTATCAAAACGCTCGTGTGATTTCAATCATCAATCACAAAGGGGGAGTTGGTAAAACTACTACGACTGGATCTTTGGGTGAGGCATTAGCCAGAAAAGGCTTTAATGTATTATTGATTGATATGGATCCTCAGGGTAATTTGTCTCAAATTCTAGGAATAGATACCCCAGAAAAGCAAGTAGTAGATGCCTTGCTGAAGGCAGATGAATTGCCAGTCATGAATATAGCCCCAAATTTAGATCTGAGCCCATCGGATATAGATTTAGCGAAAGCCGAAATAGAATTAATCATTTCGTTGGGAGGTGTATCGAGGCTTAAAAACAAATTAGTCCCATTGATGGAGCAATACGATTACATTCTGATTGACTGCCCCCCCTCACTCAATGCGCTTACTTCTTCAGCCTTGATTGCTTCTAAAAGTTGTTTGATTACACTTCAACCAGAGATATCTGCTGTGAAAGGGTTGAATACCCTTTTAGATAGAATCTCGGAAGTCCGTACAAGCTGGAATCCTGCCATCGAAATTGACGGAATTGTTTTTACGATGGTAAAGAAAAACTCTGTACACGACGGCGTAAAAGAACACGTTAGAGAAAGTATGTCACAGTTCAGGGTATTTCGCACCGAGATAAAACACCTTGTTGATTTTCAAAAAGCACAAATAGAACAAAGTACAATATCCAAATTTGCAGAAAATTCGGAAGCAGCCAAATTGTATCGTGAGTTTTCGGAAGAGTTTATACAGTATTTACAAGTGGTAAAATAGAGATTAGATGAAAGCAAATTTTAAAGATGTCATAGCCTCCAAAACCAAGCAAGCCTTGGGAAGTAATCTCATATCCCTAGAGGCCATTAAGCAAAACATACAAATCCTTGAAGAACTTCGCGATTTTATACCACCCTTGAGTGAGGAAGAGTCTCAACAATTAGAACAGAACATTCTAAAATACGGGTGCAAAGATGCACTATTGGTTTGGGAAACCACCCGTAGTGTAGCTGGATTAAGTATCACAGAAGATTCAACCCCTGCCTATATACTGATAGATGGACATAACCGCTATCGTATTTGCCAGACCAATCAATTGAATTTTAATATTCAACTTCTGTCTTTTAACACTTTGAAAGAAGTAAAAGACTATATGATTGACTTACAATTGGGACGTCGTAATCTTACGCCTCAGCAGGCATCCTATTTCAGAGGCTTACGTTATAACAATGAAAAAACAGAGCGAGGCAAATATGACCGCATTACTGACGAAGGACTCATTAACGTTGATGATTATTTTGAAAGTAAGCGAGTAAAAATTTCTACGGCCTCTAAATTGTCTGAAGAATATAAGGTCAGCCCCGCTACAATCCGCCGTGATGCTGAGTTTGCAGAAGGGTTAGGGAAATTATCGACTACTTTACGCAATGAAGTACTTGCAGGAAATCAAAATATTGAAAAAGGGCTTTTACAAAAAGTAGCAAAAGTAAAAGAATTACCTAAACCCATTGAAAGTGCTGATGAATTGGTAACGGTGTTACAAACGAGTGGTCTAGTAGAAAAAACAGAAGCAGTTCCAATTGACCACACCCTCGTCAATTGCTCTAACGAAATCATCGCACTTGTCAAGAAAATTGTTAATGCTAAGGACAAAGAAAAGCTGAACGATTTAAAAAATTTAGTAAGCAAATTGGAAGAGTTGTTGTAATTAAACATGAGTCATCCCGAATTTTTCGGGAGAACTTCTAAAAACGAAACCTCCTTGTTTACTTTGTGAATCACGACAAACACAAACAAACAGGAGGTTTCTATGCATAAAGCATTTCTACAAAATAATGACATAAAATCGAGTAAATCAAGACTCTCTCATTTACTTCTTCATAAACTTGATTTTTATCTTTCAGAGGTTCAATTATCCTTAGATTCTGTTCTGGATAAGCGTTTAGTTCGTACTTTTTACGATTTAATAGTTGCCATTTTATTGCATCGACACAACTCTATGGGCTTATTACTTAGTGAGTTAGGTGGATACATTTGTGGCTTTGCACATGCTCCCGCTGGGACAAAACGCATCAGCAATCTATTACGTTCCAAAAAATGGACATCTACTATTATTGATAATTTTCTCTTTATTCAAACTCGAAAAAGGCTTGAATCCTTAGTAAAACAGGGGAAACGCCCGCTAATGCTTTGGGATGATAGTCGGCTAGAAAAGGCTGAATCTTGGTTTTTGGAAGGGCTTTGTAGTGTAGAAAGCTCAAAAGCAAAACGACTAACACGGATTAAAAAAGGATACTATTCTCCTCCTAGTAAACGTATTTGTGTTCCTGGTTATCATTGGACAAGTACGTTGCTCTCAGCTTTGGGTGAGTCTGTAAGTGTATGTCAGATGAGTTGGTGGACTACCAGAGGTAAATACAAGGAATATGGTCGAAACATTATGTTTCGGATGCTAGAAAAACTACAAAAACAAGTAGGAAAAGGCATCCTGCATGTGCTTGACCGTGGTTACGCTAATGAGTGGACCATCGAGTGGTTTACGAACTTCGAACAAGATTTCCTAGTCCGATGGAAGAAGAATCATTTACTTATACACTCAACTAAAGGTAAAAAGCAACCCCATCTTCTAGCTCGCTCCTTTAAAGCCAGAAGTAAAAAAATTGCGCTCGATTCTCAGAGAAAGATTCTCAAGAGCATTTCTATTGCTTGGACTCAAGTACAACACCCTAGTTTTGAAGACATTAGCTTGTCGTTAGTAATAGTGAGAGATACCAAAAACTATCAGTCACCACTCTATTTATTAACCTCATTGCCTGTAGAATCAGCTAAGGAAGCTTGGGAAATATGTCATAGCTACATGCATCGATGGAATATCGAACAGGCGTTTAGATTCGCCAAAACTGAGCTAGCTATTGAATCTCCTAGGTTATGGTTCTTCGAAAATACCCTCAAACTATTAGCCATCGTCTCACTTATTTACGACTTCTTGATGAAACTCATCAGGAATTGGCCATCTATTATCAAGATAATCATCAATCAATTTGCTCATAGAACAGGAAATCGGTGCCAAAATGCTTTGACACCGATTTATCGATTGAGAACGGCCATCCAAAACATGCTATGGTGCTACTTCGCACAACAAAATTCGGGATGACTCATGTTTGATGAATAAAGATAGTTTCACATTTCTTTCGAAAATAAAGGCATAACAATGGTCTCTTTTGATGAAAGGAAAGATGTTTTGAAAGACGCTATAGCATCACTAGAAGCATGCTCAATGACTGCTCCGCCAGCGTAATACCATTTGATGGTGGTTTCAAAAAGTAATTGTTTCCGACCAAATAGTTTTTGCCAGTTTGGATTTTTGTTGAATTGCAAATACTCAAAGCTTTGACTTAGCAGTGTTTCAAATGATTTTTTGTATTCTTCGGGGCAGTTTTCGCTATAAATGATTTGTTCGATATTAGCAGTAGAATCTAACCTGACTACGGTCACCCAAGAGGTCTCGAGACTACGATAATTGTTTTTGTTCATCACATCATATAAGGTCCTTCCAACCCATTGCTCCGACGACTCAAAGTTTTCCATCACAGCATGTAATTGAAATACGAACTGATCTTTCTCCGAATCAGGATAGGCTAATTGTGCTTTTTGTTGCCATTTTTCTAAGGAAGTTTGAGCAGTGGAATTTTGAGCACACCCCCAAAATGAAGGCATAATTAGTATGAAGAAAAGTTTAAAAGAGTAGGACATTGACAGCGTTTTTAAAGATTATCCTTTTCAAAGGCAAATCTAGATTTTTTACTTTTAGAGATATTCAATTTAACAAAGTGCTTTCTATCAAAGGACGGAATCTTCACAAAGGTATCCTACATTTGTTTGATCATAACCATCTCTATCATGAATACCTTTATTTACAGAAACCTATTTTTCCTATTTTTAGGAATCAGTCTTAATTCATTTGGGCAAGTAACACGAAATTCGACTGCTGAACAAACGGTCTTATCCAACGACAAAGTAAGCTTTACTTTTCAGCATAAAAATGCTGATGTAAGTGCTGTTTCGTACGCAAAGCATGACAATGTTTTAGGTAAAAATGGTCGTTTTTACCTGCTTGGACCAGGGTTCTCGATGGCTCCCAGTGAGTTTAGAGTCGTAAGAGAAAATCCAGATTTAGTTGAAATTGCTTTCAAACACACTGCCAGTAATCATTTTACCTACGATTTACACTATATCCTTACCAAGGCAACGTCAGGGATTTATTGTTATTTGGTACAATCTCACGCAAAAGGCGATTCTATAGCCGATTATGGACAAACTCGTTTTGGTATTCGAGCAGATGAGCAATTGTTTGATTATCATTTAGTTCGAGATGATATTCAAGGTAAAATGCCTCCTATGAGGGTGCTGACACAAGAAATCCAAGATTGGACTTACCGCTTACCCGATAGCTCAGTTTACACAAAATACGATTTTAGCGACTATATCGATGGACGTTATGTTCATGGTATGGCTGGACAGAAGTCTGGTCTGGGAATGTTTATTATTCAGGCCTCACATGAATATCTCAATGGTGGTCCCACCAAGCAATATAATACCGTTCATAGTACGCCATTTTTGATGAATATGTTCAATTGTGGGCATTATTTGCTGGATAAAAGAAAAGGCGATAATCTAATCAAAGACAACTGGACGAAGCTCAATGGTCCCTTCTTGATTTATTTTAATGAGGGCAAAAATATCAAAACCATTTGGGCTGACGCCAAAAGAAAGGCGGAGGAAGAAAAAGTAAAATGGCCTTATTCGTGGATGAACGATAAAGAATATCCATTAGAACGTGGAGCCATAAAGGGGAGTGTCCAGATTAACGGGAAAGTTCAGTCCAATGCCAGAATCATTTTAGCAAATCCAAACTTTGATTGGCAGGCACAATCCCAAGGCTATATTTTTGATACTCGAAGCCAAAAAGATGGGTCTTTTTTGATGAAAAATATTCGTGCAGGAAAATACACTTTGTATGTAGTTGCTGAAAATGTGATGGAGGAATTCCGACTGGACAACGTTCAAATAGAGGAGAACAAAACGCTTGATTTAGGAAAAGTCAGTTTTCAACCAAGTAATAGCGCCACGACTTTATGGCAAATTGGGACCGCAGACCGCACAACCAAAGGATTTGGTTTTAGCGAGCGTAATCGAAATTATCAGACTTTCACCCAAACGCCTGAAAACCTTGATTTTTATATTGGGGAAAGTAAAACCAAGGATTGGTGCTATGCCCAAACAAAAAATGGTTCATGGAATATTCATTTTGATTTACCTGATTCACTTAGCAATACCAAAGGCGAATACGTGTTGACAGTTGGAGTGGCTGGCGCTAGTAGAAATGCTAGCCCAGAGGTGTTGATTAATGGTAATCTGATTGGAAAAAGAGCATTTGGAAACGATGCAAGTATTTATCGTTCAGCGATTTTGAGTGGTTATTACCAACAATGGGAAATTCATTTTTCAGCAGAATACCTAAAGCAAAAAGGTAATATGCTTTCGTTTGTGATGAAAAATCTCAAACATGGCGCAGGAATCATGTACGATGCGATTCAGTTGGGAGTTGCTCCAAAACAAAAACTAGTTTTTCAAGATGATTTTTCCAGAAAAGAATTAGGCGAAAATTGGATTACCGAATGGGATAAAGCCAAAGGTTCTTCAGTTGGGATAAAAGACGAAAAACTATGGGTTGATACTCAAGGGGGTATTTCAGTTTGGTTAAATCAAAAACTCCCACAAAACGTACGGATTGAATGCACGAGAAATGTGGTTGTAGAAGGTAAACCCAACGACAGACTTTCAGATTTGAATTTCTTCTGGAGCTGCCAAGACCCGAAGTTCGAGCGTAAATCTGATGGTAATTTTGCGATGTATGATTCATTGGCTTTGTATTATGTCGGCATAGGTGGAAATTATAATTCCACTACTAGACTACGAAAATACGATGGGAGAGGCGAGCGAGTTTTGTGGCAGGAAAAAAATGATAAAGCACATTTGTTGACGGAAAACACCGTTTATAAAATTGTTTTGGAGTTAAAGAAAGGACAAGTTTCAGTTTGGGTAAACGGAGAGCTATATTTTACCCAAAAAGACCCAAATCCGCTCGGAGGAGGCTATTTTGCGATTCGCTCGACCAAATCTCGCCAATGGATAGATGATATAAAAATCTATGAGTTGTTGGAGTGAGTTTATCCATGTAGTTTGTAAAAGGATACAGATTTAAGGGTTGGAATCCTCGGAAATAGCTAGTGCTGGCTTCCAAGCCAGCACTAGTGAAGTTTACCATTTAAAATGTAAAAACGATACTCCTTGTCTCGGCAGTTTCATTTTGATTTGAGCCTCTCCATTTTTAGGTGTTATCCATTCTGGAGAAGTAAGTAATTGTAGCTGTCCTGCTTTTTCTAGTATCACAATTTGTTCTGCGGTGGGTTGTTTAGGCGAACCCATTGTCTTCCAGACTTCGTAAGCATTACTATTTTCATTGTCGATGCGATAGTGCAATAAAGCCACTTTTCCAGCAGGTAAGCCTTTGACTGATATCTCTACAGAAGCATCTGGAGCAGGAACATTATCGTCATGATAATTCCAGACCATCACTCCCGCAGAGTTTGTGCCTTTTGAAGCTATAGCATTAATATCAGCAGCCTCTCTTACACTTTGAGCTCTAACTTTTTTGAAATCATAAGCCAAATTCTGGGTTACTTCCACACGATTTCCTTCCATCATGCCAAACATACGGAATACATTTAGCACAGGTTTATCGACTCCATTGGTAGCCAAATCTCTGAAACCACGAAACCATGCTTGGTCTTCAAATTCGAATGACCATGAAACGGCACCCAACAAATTTACACCTCTAGCTTCTGCCAATTCGTATTTTCGTGCAAAAGACGCTGCCGTATAACTTGAATACATGGTTCCGTTGCGATAGGCATTTTGGGGATGTAAATCTTCTGAACAAGCTGCACAGCCTTCAGGGTCGGATTCTCCGATGATAATGGGTAATTTCTTTAGCGTTGGATAGGAGGCTACAATCTCAAAACCTTTGTCAATATCACGGAGTTGCGTTCCCATGTTCATTTGTACATGTCCGTTTACTAGCTTTGGCGCACCTTTGGCATGATACGTAATAAAATCAATCGGTGAACCTGTTTTGCCTGTAACATAGTTTTTACCCTTGGTAACATGGTCTAGAAAAGTCCTCAAAAAAGTTGCTGACTTATCCCAATCTGGTCCAGTTACTTCTGGTCCACCGATTTTGGCTGTCGGTAATGCACGCTTTACAGCATCTGCTGTGTAGTCATACAATTTGATATACTCCTCGGTTGTACCTTTCCAGTAACCAATGTTCGGTTCGTTCCAAAGCTCCCAATACCAACTTTCTACCTCTTTTTGACCATATTTCGCTACCGAATGTTTTACCCATTGATAAACCAATTCAGCCCATTTGTTATAATCTTTGGGTGGATACGCCCATCCTGTATAAATATCGTTGTAATTATCCCCTGGTTTCCAATAATGACGATAAGGTGTTGGATGGCTTGAGAGTGCTTCTGGCATAAAGCCAATTTGAGCGATAGGTTTCATCCCACGTTCGATGAAAGTATCAAAAATTTTATCAACGATAGTCCAGTCGTAAATAGGGTTTCCATTGGCATCCTCCGTATAAGCGTTGGTTGAACCCCATTTCAAAGCAGCCGTTCCGTCGCCAGTCACCAATAAGCTGTGTACTCTCACATAAACGGGGACTTTACTCAATTGCGAGATTTCCGACAGCAATTTCTTGCCGTCTTTCATATAAGTATAATTAGGTTCGTCGTAACCAAACCAAGCCCATATTGGCTTCATGGGAGCTTTTGTCTTGGACAAATCAACCTGAATAGTGACAGGATTCTGTTCCTGAGCAAATACTGGCGTAGCCATCGACATCAATTGGACGACTGACAACAGCAATAGAGATGTTTTTTTCAAGTGCATTTTATTGATTTAGAAATGTGAGTATTTTTATGATAGGGTTGTGCAGAATTTTGGAAAATATGGCTTTTGAGATTTATAGAAGGCTTTAAAATAGTAGAACTTAGTCTATACAAAAATATCTAAATAGTGTACTTCATCAGATATAGGCATAATTCCATGCTTTTGTAAGCAGTTGAAATACAGGCTGTCACCTGTTTTTAAGTGATAGTCTATTTCGCCGACAGTCATCTTCATTTCTCCACTAATGATATAAATGAATTCCTCACCTTCATGTTGCAAAAGGTGCGGTTTTACTTCTCCTTTTCGAGCGACAAACAACATCGGTTGCATTTTTTTCTGATGATATTCTTGTCCGAAAGGATAAAAGAAATATCCCTTTTCGGTTTGTCTGAGGTTATCCTCTGCTTTTTGTTTAGTAGTCAGAATGGCATTTAAAAAGGCTTCGGTTTCCAATAAACTGGAAATAGTAGTCCCCAAAGTATGGGCAATTTTAATGAGTGCTGCCACCGAAGGAACCGTTTTATTATTCTCAATTTTCGAAATCATACTTTTCGATAGTTCGCTTCCATCCGCAACTTCTTGTAAAGTCCTTTTTTGATTCGTCCTTAATATCCGAATGCGGTCTCCGATATTCATTGTATTTGTTTCCTCCGATGCCATAAGTTTCAACTTTGTTTACTAAATGGTCTATTATGTTTATTTTAATTCAACTTGGTTGAATATAAAGGTAAATGATTGACTATGAATAATGCAAATTATTCTTATATTTTCTAGTTTATTTCTCTGTTGTCGTTGCTAAGGCGATGAGTTGTTGGAGAACTTAAGATGAGTTTAGGTCTCTGACCTGATTTTAGATAAAGACCAGTCTGAATCTTTTGAGATTTTGAGTGCTGGATTGGAGGCTATTACTAACTAAATCGAACTATTCTTTATCACATATATCCTTTATTCGAGGTGATTCAATCCAATCTGCCAAAATTAATTTCGACCTTTCCTTTAGTTTATTATTCCTATCAAAAATATAAATAGAGTCTTCCTTGATTGAAACTAAATCCCCTAAAGCTACAGAAGATACACCACTCAATGATAAAATCGCTTTTCTATCTTTCACCAAGCAAAAATAGTTTGATAAAGAGTCTGATGGATTATAATTTGTCAACTTACTGTTTGTATCCAAATCAAGACAAACATAACCAGCACCATGAGATTTTTCTTTTTTATACACAACAGTACCCTTAAAATCTAATCTTGCATATTTAAAATAGTGCTCGTTTTTCTCAGGTGTTAAATAGAAAATATTGTATATCCCATAGACCCAAACTGTAGATCCAACAAGTAAGAATTTATAGAGTTGTCTTAGATTTCTTTTATTGTCCATGGTAGTATTTTACATTACATATTACATAGAATTATAAAATGGGAATGGCGTTGGGTTTACTCTAAAACTAATATAAATTCTTCTGACAAATCTACTTATTAGAAACCCACCAAGTAGGCTATTCGAGGTTTTTCTCTTTTGTAATAAACCCAAAAATTACTACTTTTTTGATTCTCAAAATTGGACGGAAACCTTTGTACACGGGTATAAATCTGATTTTTGATGGTATAGCTGAAATCAAAATTCTCAGATAAGAATGATTTTTCAAGATCTATTTCTCTTGGGCGTATCTTGTTAAACGAAGAGTCAATAACTGGTTTCCACCATTCTACTACAACTTCGGTAGGGTCATTTGTATCAACTTTAATAAAATACTTTTCTCCTAATTCAATGGTATTAATAGCTCTATCTACATTCACTTCATATTTTTGGTTATGATACATAAAACGAAAGTGAGTAGACTTGCCACCATAGGAATAAATTTCTCCAATTACTTCAGCCCCATTTTTAATAATTTTACCCTCATAATAATCAACATACCAAAGAATTACTCGAAAGAATACAAACATCCCAATTATTAGCAATAGCACATACCCTATATCCTTGTATGAATAAGGGTTTATGACTCTTAGATATCTTCTTTTGTTACTCTTTCCCATTTAATATCGAGTGTGTAGGCTACGGATATATTAGTTTTTCAATACTGTTAATGCATTACATGTTGTTCATAGGATTGGAATCCTTTGAATTGGTGAGTACTGGCTAGGAAGCCAGCACTAGCGAGGGTAATTAAAAGAATGAATGTCTCTTGTAATTTACTCCTAAAGGCTTTAAAATTCGTTCTTCAAATTTATTTCGTTGCTTGATAGAGTCAAAAAAACCGTAATCATAATTGACATCTTTCCATTTTCCTAATTCAATACCATCATTTAGGCTTACAAGGGCAAAAAGACAATGATCCCTATCAACTTCTCTTACCCATGTGGCAACAATTTGATTCTCTTTTTCATAATAAAAGTAACACATAATCCAATCATTCCCCTCGCCAATAAAACTATCGGTTAAACCTATTTTTGAGCTAATATCAAATGTTGGATTTTTTTTTCTGAATTTTTTGATATTGCCAATCAGTAAAGGGCTACTAATATCCATTTCATAAACTTCGGCGTACGGGTATGAACCTGGACTGAATAATCTACCTAACTTATAGAAACAAAATATTGTTATTGCCATTGTCATTAGAGTTATTATTATTTTCTTTTTCATTTTTTAGATGGTCTTGATGTAAAGCCTTTATTACTTGTCCCAATCAACATTTCTTTTTGACTCTTGTAGGATTTCTTAATAGCTAAATCTTTCACTTCTTTAGCCGTATTAACAATTACAAAAAGAGAGTACTCCTCTTTCCCAAACAGAGAAATTTCCCCAGCCTTTAATTTTAGATTTATTTCTCGTATATATTCATGGTGAATTTCTACGGAAACATCAAACGAATAACCCACTTGGTGAAATATAGAATCAATTCTAAAATTATTTTGCATGCACTGACTTGTTGTTGGGTCGAAACATTTAGCAATACAGTCTCAGTTTGACTATTGTACATTTATCAAGATTAGAGTCAATATAAATAGGTAAGGCTGGAAAGGAAGTCAGCCCTAGCGGATATTTTCATTTTTGATAAAATAGTAGTCATTATGGTAATCGTCATAAACTACCATAAATCTATTCTGAAAAAAATAGTATGTGATTGTTTTGATTTCGCAGGCCGAAAGATTTTTCATACTAAGCCCTAACATATCCTTTCCCTTGTGTTTCGTACGATAACAGTATTTATTAATGAAGACATCGATATTGGTGTTTCTGTATGTTTCTTCAATGACTGGAGATACTTTACAATTTGATGTTTCACTAAAATCTGTATTTTCTAGTTTATAGTATTGATTGACAGTGAGATAGAGGAACTTGCTCAAGGGCATAAACCTTGTTTTATATTTTATGGAATATAATGATTTTAGTTCTTGATAATCAGTAAGGTGTATGTATCCAGATTTATCCATCATATAAATTAAAGTTGGAGGTGATGGAATTGGATTACTGAGCACTTTTTCAATGACCAATGCGTCTGCTGTTGATATTATTTCTTTGACTCCCTTTTGCTTTCCACAACAAATCAAAAATGAAATTATCAGGATATTTAGGTATTTCATTTGGTTGGAAATTTCTTTTGGCAGATTGTATAAACCATATTATGACTTTATTCAACTGAAGATAAAACCTTAATTTGTCATATTAAAATGAGATTATCCATGTTAATTACAATTTGTGAGTGTCGCACCTCTTAAAAACAATAAATTGTTTCATCCCTAGAAACTTAGCATTCAAATCCCAAGATTGTGCATATTCAGTAATAGCTTCTAAACCTTCCTCCCAAGGTTGGTTATTTAGAATACATTCTCTTATGATTTCTCCAGATGGTTGCCTAGAAATATAAATCTTCAGCCAGTTCATTTTTTGAGGAAAAAGGATTGCCGTCAATCTACTTTGTAGATAATCCAATAGTATATTTTCTAAGGGCTCTTGTTGCCAATTGCCTTGTAAGAGTAAATGGCTTGGATAGACATGCCAGAGAATTTCTTTTCCATTTTCATTCGAGGTAAAATCTAATTTGGGATTATGGAATTCTTGTTGGCTGTTGATAATTGGTTGAAAGTTAGCATTTAGAAAATTATCAATCACTGAATCAATTTTGTCTTCCATAGTATCACCAAGTCCAACCAAGCAATCAAAAATACCCTCTGGAAAGTATTCGGGATGAGTAACAACAACTTTTAGTTGAAGAATACTTTTGTGATTTTCTGGGTTATCAATAATTTCTGTGGCTATTTCTAACTTATTTTTTAATATAAGTGCGTGGTATCGCTGATGGAACGCTGATTGATGACCTAATCCTTCAATTTTCTTGCGTAATATCTCAAGGAGATATACATTGTAATTGATAGGTTGAATATAGTTTTTCCCCTTTTTTGACTGGAAAATTTTACTGAAAAAATCAATTGTGGTCATAGGAGTATTAGCGTTAATGTTTGGTAATGAGAAGAGTATAATTTTTGAACTACATATTACTATTGACCCTGAAAAGACCTAAAATAGTCTAATGCTTGCCAGTACTTATCTTTAGAAATTTGGTATTCTATTTCAAACTCCAAGCCATATTTTTGTGATAATTCATAAAAAACTTTGGAAGGTTTTCTGAAGTCCTTACAAGCCAAAAATACATCTCTATCATTTCTTGAGGTGACTCTACAAAGCATTAAGTAACCTTCAAAATCAGGAAGTGCAGCCATCATTTCGCCGTGTATAAGTTCTAATTTCTCATATTGTTTCTCATTAGGCATTCCATTCTCACCCTCATATTTAAAAGTGATTGTAGCCATCCAAGGGTGCGAGGCGGTAGCATCCCAATTCAACAAAGTTGTATCTATAACAGCATATAGTTTATCTCCACTTTCAAATTCTTGTTCAAGGGTTCCATAATCATCATTTTCAGTATCATACTGCAAGCCCTCGTATTTCTCAACGAACTCTGTATTTCTCCAATTCAAATATGCCTTCAACTTTGAAATCGGTATGAGTTCTTGAGTAGGGTCTACTTCGTGAGGAGACACAATTTGAACATTATCGATTTGAGTGGCAAACTCCAACTCGCCGAGAAAATTGTCTAGAAATAGAAAAATACCGTTATTTGATTCTTCTACATTTTCTTCTTCAAAATTTTCATAAACAAAACAGAGGTCTACTTGGTCTGGGTAATCGGAATGCTCGATTGGATAAAAATGAATATTATGTTTACCAAAAGAGAGGTCTCCCATATTGATGGTAAAATCTTCGTTTTCCATAGCAGGTTTGAGCGCAGTAAATTTCCAACCCTTTAAGTTTGGTGCAGTCTCCACAAGATCTTCCACAAAGGCGATATTTAATAAACTCCCATCTGCCGTCAAAACTAACTCTGCGGTATTGTCATCTAGCATTCCTGAGAGATAAAAAATCCCTTCTTTGATTGTATCAAGTTTTGGAGATAATTTTGAAAAAAAGTCTTCATCAATATTCTGCTCGGTTTTTACAGCTTGATAAAAGGTTTCATGATACTTTTGAAACCAGTTCCAAAATTCTTGATATTGTTTCTGTAGAGGATTTGTTAAAGAATTTAGCGCCATGAAAAAGTTTGGTTAAAATGGGTAATACAATAGGTAATTGAATCTATATTGATATGATATTTTTTAGTTGAATAAATAAGAGATATTACTATTTCGACATTAAGTCTCCATAGAGGGTAATGCTTTTGATTTTTCAATTTCCAAAGATGAAATAATTGATTTACAAAATTGTCTTTTACCACTAAATTATTTAATATTTCCTTCTAAATTTGCACGACTATCCCACAGAACCCAACAGTTCTGTCATTTTTTTTGTCTTTATTTGTGTCAAATTGACACGTTTGTCCCAAAGTATTAACAAAACTTATGAAAAAAACTCTCATCACTGCGCTGACTTTACTGGCGACCGTAACCTTTGCGCAACATAAATTGGTAGGCGTTTTTACTGGCACTTTTGCACCTGAAATTAACCGTCATGGCGCTGGGATGTATAAAATTAGCCCCCTGAAATAGTCTTGAATTTATCCTTTAACCGATGCTCATTTTATGAAAAAATTACTTTTGCTATTTTGTTTTTTGTCATTACAACTCTCAGCACAAACCATTACCCAAGACTCAGTTTACCTTTTTTCTTATTGTTCTTTAAAGAATGACGGAAAAATAGGTTTACAATTAGCATGGAGTATCGATAAAAACACCTGGAACTCCATTGGAAGCGATTTTGGTGTTTTGGGTTCTGATTATGGAACTTGGGGCGCTCAAAAGAGAATGCTAAGTCCATTTTTATGGCTTGGTGCGGACGGACTTTGGCATTGTGTTTTTTCGGTAAATGAAAAGGATAATGCTTTGGCGCATGCAAGTTCGGTCGACCTTATTGCATGGGGGCGTCAGAGTTATCCTGTGTTTTCGGGCAGTCAAAATTGCTTATTGCCAGAGTTTAAATATGATGCTAAAACACAGCAATATCTTATTTCTTGGCTAAGTAAAGTTGGTGACAAAACAGAGGTTTTTATCACATCTACCAAAGATTTTAGAAGCTATGGAAAAGAACAAAAAGCGTTGGCATCGACACGCTTAAATCTTAGAACGGAGGTTAAACTAGGAGATAAAACAGAAACTGGTTTGGTGTATAAAGTGCCTTCGGCAGTTGTCAATAAGCTCTTGAAGCATTTGGATACTGAAAAAGAAAGACAAAAGTTATATCGTGAAAACTTATATGAAGATACTGTAAAGTTAGCGAATTTAAAGCCACTATCTGCGCAGGTAACTGTAGATTTTCAGAAAAGAAAACCAATTAGCTCAACCTTGATGGGTATCTTTTTTGAGGATTTGAATTATGCAGCCGATGGAGGTCTCTATGCCGAATTGATTCAGAATAGAGATTTTGAATATAAACTTTCAGAAAAAGGAGGAAATGATAAATCGTGGACAGCTACAAAAGCTTGGCAAACCACTGGTCAAGCAAAGCTAACTATAGACTCTATACGCCCTATCCATTATAACAATTCTCATTTTGCGGTGTTGACCACCACACAAAAAGGGGATGCTTTAGTAGCAGAAGGGTATGAAGGGATTGCATTGAAGGCTGGTGAAGCGTATTATTTATCATTATTTGCGAAAAATATGACTGGAAAAAATAGCAAACTTTCGATTCAGTTGAAGGATGCTTCGGGCAAAGTATTCGCTGTGGGTGTGGTAAATGTAAAGGGAACTATCTGGCAAAAATATGAGATTAGTTTATTGGTCAAGGAGTCAACAGCTAATGCCGAATTGTCGATTGTTCCAGAAACAGCAGGGCAATATGCCTTCGATATGATTTCACTTTTTCCAAAAAATACCTTCAAAGGTCGTCGTAATGGACTTAGAGCGGATATTGCACAAGCGCTTGCCGATTTACACCCTCGTTTTGTGAGATTCCCAGGTGGCTGTGTGGCGCATGGGAACGGTTTGGATAATATATACAGATGGAAAAATACGATTGGTAAGTTAGAGGAACGCAAGCCGATGTTTAATCTTTGGGGCTATCACCAAAGTATGGGGATTGGATATGGGGAGTATTTTCAATTTTGTGAGGATATAGGAGCACAACCTCTACCTGTGATTGCGGCAGGTGTTTGCTGTCAAAATTCAAGTGTTGGTGGCGCTGGACAACAAGGTGGTATTCCGATGGAGCAAATGGATAGTTATATACAAGATATTCTAGATTTGATTGAATGGGCCAATGGCGACTTGACTACCAAATGGGGAAAAGTACGAGCTGCCAATGGACATATCAAACCTTACAACTTGAAATATATCGGAATTGGAAACGAAGATTTGATTACTGATTTGTTTGAAGAACGCTTCAGAATGATTTTTAAAGCTATCAAAGCAAAGTACCCAGAAATCATTGTGATTGGAACTGTTGGCCCTTGGTCGGAGGGAACCGATTATGTTGAAGGCTGGAAACTAGCCAATGAGATAGCCATTCCGATGGTCGATGAACACTATTACCAATCGCCAGGATGGTTTATCAATAACCAAGATTATTATGATAATTATGACCGTAGTAAATCTAAAGTATATCTGGGCGAATACGCAGCACATATCGGTGGAAGAGCCAATAACTTGCATACGTCCTTGGTAGAAGCCCTGCACTTGAACAGTCTTGAACGAAATGGCGATGTGGTAAGTATGTCTTCGTATGCACCGCTTTTAGCAAAAGAAGGTCATACTCAATGGAAGCCCGACTTGATTTTCTTTAATAATACCGAAGTAAAAACAACAGTAGATTATGAGGTACAAAAGCTGTATGGCGTTCATGCAGGTGAAAGCTATATTGCGAGTCAGGTAGAACTGTCAGATATGGATTCGTATCTCCAAAAGCGAGTTTCTGTCTCTGTGGTTGAAGATAGCAAAACCAAAGATTTGATTATCAAATTGGTCAATATTTTGCCGACTTCGGTCGATACCAAATTGAACTTGAAGGAGTTTGATTATCTCCCAGAAGCCCTTAAAATTACGCTAACAGGCAAGTTAAAAGACACAAAAGTACTGCCTGTAGAGAGTAAACAGTCGGTTGGTTCAAGTTTCTATACGAACCTTCCTGCCCATTCATTGACAGTAATTCGGTTACAGAGAAAAAAGTAATGGTTCTTGTAAAATAAATTTGAAGATTTGAGAATGAGTTGCCCCTAAACATTAATTACAAAAAGAGGTTAAAGTCCCCAATTTTTGATTGATGATTAGGGGTTTCTACTTTCCCTACAAATTAAGATGATGACAAGATGTTTCTTTCAGGGAAGTTTAAATGGCTTCAAGAAAAAGAAGCTGAGGAGTTTGGATTATCGTTTTTAGCAATATCTTACCATAAAATAAAAAAATAAAATAAGTGTTTGATTAGCTGTATTATATGAGAAAATTAGTGCAAGATTTACTAAACTCTATAAGTAATGAAAGCGACAAGCATACCAGATTATGAAAGAACTTTTGCCCAAAATGGCATTGATAGTTCAGGGAAAAAATTTACTTTCCAAGATTTGAATCTTCCAATTAGGAATTCGAACCAAACAATTGATTTTAAGCAATGTAAGTTGGAGACTGATCCTAAAAATTTTTACTACGAGCAAGAGACAGATAAGAAGAAAATTGTACTACATTTCACGATGGGGTATCTCAAGGGAGATATTGCAACTCTTACAGGTTCAGACCATGTTTCAGTTCCGTTTGTCATAGCCAGAAATGGAACAATCTATAACCTATTTTCATCCAAGTATTGGAGCTATCATTTAGGACCTGGAGCCTCTGGAGGTAATACTCAAATGAGTAAAGATAGTATAGGAATCGAGATCTCAAATATTGGCCCATTACTCTTAAATGGAAATAATTTGACCTCAGTTTATAGAAGTTCCGATGTCTATTGCAGTTTGAATGAAAAGTCATTTTATGTTAAGCAAAATTCAAAAGTTAGGGGTTATGAATACTACGCTACTTTTACCAATGCTCAATATGCCTCAGTTGTCAGATTGGTAAAGTATTTGATAGCGAGATACAATATTCCTGAGGTTGTAGTCGATAATCCTGCTGGATTAATGAGTGACGCTGATTTTGCTGCCTTCAGCGGAATTGCAACACACACAAATTGTCGTCAAGATAAAACAGATATAGGCCCCGCATTCGATTGGCAAAGATTTAAAGATGGACTAAGGGATTTTTAGAAAAAATCATTGCTCTATTCTACTTTTGAGTGAATTAAAAAGAATGTTGTCGTATCTAGGATAGTAAGAGAGATTTAAGTATTTTGCTAAAAATCAAGCTTCACATACAATGAAAAAATCGACGATAATCTATTGCCTTGCTTTAATATCTCTCTTTGTAAGTTGCTCAAATTTCAAGGATAAAACTGAAGTTAGTAAAGATGACTCTCTGAAAGCTGCTAAACTGGCTCCTAAACCCGTTTATGATGGTATTTATCGGGTAGAAGGCGACTCAGTAGTAATACCTAGTTTTGAAATTGAAGTTGAGTTGAGTCCAAAGGCTGAGGCTAAAATCGAAAAGGATAAGGAAAGCATTATCGTGTCTGCTTCTTTTTCTGGTATTCCGATTGACCCAAATTCGCCCAACATGCAAGAGTGGGCAGAGGGAGGAATTGCTGGTAAAGAAATTGAATTGATGGGACAGCGAGTGGCAAGATTTGAAAATATCAAGGTCAAAAAAAGTACCCTAGATTCTGTCACGGGTAAAGACCTAGAACTGCTCATCAATGTTTACACAGGTCGTAGAACAAATCCTGATAACTTGTTAGATTGCGGTATTCTATCTGAAAAAATGGCAAAGGTTCAAAACAAGAAATTTGTTCTGAAGGCTAAATTGATTTACGGAGAATGACTTATGTCTAATTGAGTGAATTAGTGATTGTGAGATTTAGTGATTATTGCATGAAGACATAGGATCTCGATATTTGATAATAATCACACATTCACTCAATTTTAATTCACTCAATGCTTTTAGATTATTCTATATACCCTCAGAAAATTGATTAGCTCATTGGCATCATAAAAATTGGTTTTACGAAGCATATTTTGTCTATGAGTATTTACGGTATTGTTGGCAATGAAAAGCTTATCACTAATTTCCTTACTTAAATATCCTTGTCCCATCAATTGTGCGATTTCTAATTCTCGTTGGCTGAGCGACTCCAATTGGATACATTCGTTGGTTTTGCTATCTATTTCAAAAAGTTTGGACTGTTTCCCGCCAGAAAGATATAAATGTTGTTTTCCGTCTCTCTTGACATTGGTAATTTCAGAGACAAAAGCCACAAAATAGGTAATCTTTCCAGTCTCATCAACACTCAAGGCCATACTTTCTTGGCAAACTCTTCGTATTTTACCATCACTTCCTTTCATTCTGTAATCATAAATCACCCGTAGCTGATTCATGTTTTCGGCTGGAATCTGGGAGGAATAGTTGCCAATTTCTCTGGAAATATGGATTAAGCCAGCTTGGTCTTCTTCAGGATACTGTTCCACATAACCTTGAACGCCTACGTCGTAAAAGTATTCGGTAGACCAACCGCAAACTTTCTGTACATCCCCCAAGATGAGCGGATATTTCATCGTATTGATGTCTAGTACGGCTAGTGCGGTTCCTTGCATACGAAGTGTTTCATGAAACAGAGGATGAAAGGTCATAAAATGCTGGACTTTTTCAGGTTTTTCTTCAAGATTTCCTGAGTGCCAAAGCTGTTTAAATAGTTCAAAATGGGTAGGTTGGGTAGGCATGTTCTATCAATTTGCGTAAAATATTACTTATCAATCAGTATTTGTTACATAACTGCTTTTCGGTATATTAAGAAAATAAGTTGAGAACCCAAATGCAAATTTGCGTTACTTACTAAACGGTCATCTGGGAAGAAAAAAAGCTAATAATTGTAGCGAAAGTAGCTAACGGAATAATTTTTGTAGTGATAAATTGACTAAGTAGTTTAAGCAAAAATAAGGCAAAAGGCTACCTACAACTATTCGATAATTCAAATAGTTGAGGTAAATCCAATTTGCGTTTTAAGAATCCTGAGAAAACAATGCTTAGCACAGGTGTTATTGAGGGGTGTGTTAATGAATGTTGTGTTAGATAACGAGAAAGGGTATGAGTATTTACAAAAGCTGAGATACTAAAATCTCTTGAAATACTCATTTTTTGGTGATGCAAATTTCGTATGTCAATGAATACATTAAAATACCTGAATGCAGGTATTTTTCATATTCTTTGATGCTGGATTCTATAGTTTTAAAGTATGAAACAAAACCAACTGTTATTGATTCTATTTCAAATCTGCATTTTATGGCTGGTATCCTTTTATGTTGCATTGGGAACTAGACATGATTCATCATTGCCTATCCCGATAGATGATAAGTTTAATCACCAAATGATTAATCAACAAATCTACGTTGCTCAAAAGTATCTTCCTGTGGACACTAGCCGATACTTTGATTTGAATGCCTATCATTTTGTTAAAAATAACAAGTACGAATTGATTGAATTAGGAAAGGCCTATGATCAAAAAAAAGCGCTAATGTATCTGGAGTTAGTCAATCGATCTTCTCAAAAAATAGAGCTTGTATTGGAGGCCTCGCATACACGTGTAGACGAACTAGAATGCTATTTGCTCAAAAACAATAAGCTTGTTTTATCAGAAAAACTTCAGCGAAATAAACCCTTATACCTGAGAAAAAATCCATACGTTTTTTTTTCATTTCCTATCGAGATAGCCGCACATGATACTGCAAGGGTGGTTTTACATTCCACTCGAAATTATGGATTACATATCACTAGCCTAGATTTGTATAGAAAACCACGCTTTTTTGAACATGCCATTAGTCAGAATCTTAAATCGATATTTCAGGTTATTTATTGCTTTATTTTTAGTGCTGTACTGCTATTATTAGGATTTTTCTATTCCGAAAGGTTGATGATTTATGCAGGTGTTATGATTGGAGTGGCAAACGCTAATATGTTTACCGTTGGATATCTATACGATCTTTTTCCCTTTCCTACTTTTTTGAATTTGAATGCCTCGAACATTGGCTCATTTTGGATGTTGGGACTCAATGTATTTTTCCATCCATTTGCCTACGAAGTAGTACAGTCAATACCTATAAATCTAAAAAGATATACCTTAGGAGCGAAGATTTTGGTCGTACTCAATGTGTCAGTAATTCTTTTACACTTTCTGCCTCCTTGTTATCTAGTTTTGTTTATCATTACCAACAGTCTTTTTCCTCTTACCCTCCTAAATACACTTTGGGCAATTTACCATGCAACCCTTTTATTTATTAGAGGAAAAAGAATTGATTATTTGATTGCCTGTTTATTAGGTATTTTACCAACGATGGTAAAAAGTGTCGCGAGTTATTTTCTAATCAACCAAGAAAGCCTCAGTTTGAATAGTGATTATTTTACCCCTTTTGTCGTAATAATTTTGATTTCCTATATTTCTTTTGAACAACTAAGAAAAAGTTTGATTTTTCGCAAGATTCATGAATCACAAATGGTGATACTAAAGGATGATTTGGAAACCATTCGTAAAAACGAAGTTGAAAATATTGGTCGCCAGCTCCACGACCAAGTAGGGAATACCCTTGCCGCTGCTTTGGGTTATTTGAATAAGGAAAAAATAGATGTCTCAACGAGTAGGAAAATTTTGGAGGAAGCCATCAACGAGATTAGGCTTATGAGCCATACGCTGGTAAAAGATGATAATTTGTCTTTAACCACAAAAATTGAAAGAACCGTGGATCAATACAATGAGTTCTCTCATGTGAAGGTGCACTACCATGATTTTTCGGAGGGGAAAATCAATCAACTGGAGTCTTTAACACAACAAAATATATATATGATTTTGAAAGAATGTTTATTGAATGTCATAAGGCATTCGAAGGCACAGGAAGCATTCTTGCAAATATTTGAACAAGAAAAAGGATTTCGATTTGTGGTGGAAGACGATGGAGTTGGTTTTGATACCAGCTTGGAAGGCAAAGGGATTGGTTTGTTGAATATGAAAAAACGAGCTACAATTTCTCAGCTCAAATTCAATATCGAATCCAATTCGAAAGGGACAACCACTATTATTGAGACGATGTAAATTATGAAAACAAAAGTTGTAATTGTAGATGACCATTCATTGTTTAACGATGGATTAAGTTTAATATTAAAGGAATCTGGTAAGTATGAAATACTAGCCCAAATTTATGATAGTCGGAAAGCCTATAATGAGTGCAATACCCTATTGCCTGAACTTATTTTGGTGGATTATAATATGCCTTTTTTGGATGGATTGTCCTTAGTAAAGCAGCTTCGAACCCTAGTTCATCGTTCTAAGATAGTTGTGATAAGTATGTACGCCGATCGACGTGAAATAGAGGCATTTAAGGCATTCGAAATTGAAGGTTATTTGTCAAAAACAAGTCCATCTGCTGAAATCCTGATGTCTTTAGACAAAATCATAAAGGGCGAAAATGTGTTTCAGGTAAAGCAAGAACAGAAAACGAGTTTTGAGAAAGATTTCTTTTCTTTGAAAAAATTACTGACCAAACGAGAAGTGGAAATTCTTAAAGCCCTGAAGAAAGGATCTACCTCCGAACAAGTGGCACAAGAGTTATGCTTAAGTTATTACACAGTAGAAACTCATCGGAAGAATATCAATCAAAAACTGAAATTCAATTCTAAAAAAGAATTTTATGAGTTTTTGGACACTATTGAGTTAGAAGAAAAATAGGAATTTATAGCATGGAAAAAATGATTCACAAAAAAGTAAAAGTAGGGGTAATACAAGCAACACCATCACTATTTTATATAGAAAAATCAGTAGATCTAGTCGTAGATTGGATAAAAAAAGGCGCAGAACAAGATTGTGAATTGTTGCTTTTTCCAGAGTCATTTATTCCTTGTTATCCTCGAGGATTGAGTTATGATGCTATGATTGGTCGCCGTACCGATAAAAGTCGTGATCAATGGTTGCATTATTGGGAAAATAGTATTGAGGAAAATTCAATACATACTCAAAGAATTAGCGAGGCAATCGCGGAGGCTAATCTTTTTGTAGGATTGGGTGTTACCGAACGAGAAAATGTTGGAGGCTCTTTGCATTGTGCCTTGTGGTATTTTGACAATAAAGGCAACCTAGTCGGCAAACACAGAAAGCTGAAACCAACAGGTTTAGAAAGGTATATTTGGGCAGAAAGCGATGGCAGTACATTGACGACTATTCAAACTACCATAGGGAAAATCGGAGGGCTGATTTGCTGGGAAAATTATATGCCACTGGCGAGAATGTCGATGTACCAAAAAGGAATAGAGATATACCTCGCACCAACCGCCGATTCCAGAGAATCGTGGCAATCGACGATGCAACATATCGCACTTGAAGGGCGATGTTTTGTATTAGCAGCCAATCAATACGTCCAAAAATCAGACTATCCTGCCGAATATCAAGCCGATTTACATGACCAACCCGAAGTCATGTGTGCGGGTGGAAGCGTAATCATTTCACCAATGGGAGAGGTGCTCGCTGGTCCACTTTGGCATCAGGAAGGGCTATTAGTGGCCGAACTAGATTTTTCCATTCTAGCAAAAAGTAAATTAGATTTTGATGTAACAGGACACTATGCTAGACCAGATGTTTTTGATTTTAAGGTCAATAAACAGCCTGATATGAGAATGGTGTGATTAAAGTTACCTAGCATTTAACAAATAAATAGGGTAATCATCAATCATCTATAAGATTTCTAGTAATGACTTGAAAATAAACCTTTGTATCTAAAACATGAACTAATAAGAATATAATAGTATATTTGAATATATAATGTAGCTTAATGGGAAAAAATGACTACATTACGTATATTTTATATTTGAATATATAAAGTGATTTGAATTATAACTGTTTTTTTTATTTTTGTATTTCTCTGATTAATAACTCCTATTTTCACTATGAAGCTTGTAAAACAATCGCACCTCTTTTTTCGTGAAGGTAATTCAGATAAGGAATATATCATAGAATTACTCAAACATACTGAAGAGTTATTTTCCGTAAATTTTAAATACGGAAGAAGGGGCGCTGTTTTAAAAGAAGGAACTAAAACCGAAAAGCCGATTACGCTTGCAGCGGCTGAACTAATTTTCAATAAACTAGAGGCTGAAAAAAGAAAAAAGGGATATCTCTCAGAATCCGAGCTTCTGTCTACTTTACCCAATCTTGATTCTCTTTCTCCAGACATCCAAAAGCATCCTATTCTTCAACGCTTGGATGGTGCTATCAAAGGAACCTCAGTATTTAAAACTTATTGGAAAACCTCACGCGTAATTTGGAAGGCAGGTGGGCTGAAAATGATGGAAGCAGAACCCTTTGTATCCCAATTGGTATTCAAAGGTGATAAAATGCAACAATATGCTGCACTTTGGACTTTGGTGAGGTTAAAAAGTATTAATTCTATCACAATTTTTAAAAGGGTGGTAGAAAATCCTAAATCAACCCTCCATTCGAGAAGAGTAGCAAAAGAAGGCTTACTACAAATGCTGGAGGATGACGAATTGACGTCTCTTCAGCAAGAATTTGTTTCGAAATTACCAATAGTATTTCAAGAAAACCTGCTTGATGCTTTTGCACTTAAAAAGCTTCTTGAGACACAATCGAGCCATGTGGATACCTTCGCATCTGCCCTTGAAAATCTCTATTACCTGAGTTTCCACCAAACATACATAAGAGAACTTATCATTCCTCACCTCAAAAAAGTAAGTATCTCAAAGAAGAATTTTAAAGAGTTTAGATATCTTTTTAAAATAGCAGAGCTTCGTAGCGATTTTGAGGTTTATGCTATTCTTGCGCATAAATTTGAAAGAGCAGATGGTTTTGGAAATACAAGCAAAGTTTTTTCTAATAAAACAAAAGCCTATTTCCTGCAGAGAGTTATCCGTCAAATATATGAGTTTGGAAAAGAAAATCCCGAGAATTTCATAAAGCTTTCGGTCTCCATATTATTAAGCTATGACAAACAAAACCGTGATCTTAGTCCTAGTAATAAATTATTCTTAGAACAATGGTTTTGGAGAATTAAGCTAGAAGATTTGCCACCATTTGCAGATGCTATTTTACTGAACCTTATTTTGCACGGAGGGGGTACCCGTTTGATTCGCTATTATCGTTTTTGGATGATTGCGGAGGCTCGCAGTAGCAAAAAAATAGAGAATCGAGCCTTTCAGATGCAGCGAAAACAACAGCAAACAAAAGAAACTTTTATTGGAGGTATATTCAAGTCAATCTTAAAAATCTTTGGGAATAGTAATCAAGAGCAAACAATCGTCCATGACTCAACGAATTCTATACCTCAAAATTCACTAAAATCAACTAATAAAGGAAGAGAAGAACTTTATCCTCAACATTGGGATAAGTTCCCTCATGCATACTTGGCGTTACTATTGAGGTCGGAAGTGGACTTGATACATGGCTTTGCTTTGGAAAGATTGCTTGAACATCCAGAATATCAAACTATTATTAATCAACTCTCAGTGAGCGATTTAGTTGGACTAGTATCATCAGAGATTGAACCAACCATCAACTGGGCAACAGACTTAATTAGTGAAAGATTGCAAGTAAAGCTTGAAAAGACATTAGTGATTGGCTTGTTAAATGCCAATTCCTCAAAAGGACAAGAATTAGGGAAGCAATTTTTTCAACAATACCTAGCAGATTTTTTAATTGATAGTGATTCGCTTTTATCTGTGATTTATGCTAATCATTTTGAAATCAGACATTGGATAAAGGGACTACTGCAAGAGCATACTTTACATAAAGACGTGTTAAATTCCTTAATAGATCTTGCGGTTTTGTGGTTAGCCAATCAAACAGACAATTCGGCAGATTGTAACATGCTGCTCAATCAAGGAAATAAAACCTTACAAGATATAGCTGTTGAACAACTAATGCTACTTTCAGATGACCAGCTAAATGCCCTCCAATTGTCTCAAGTTGTGGCGGTAAAACTTTTTGCATTAAAAATTATTATTCTTAAAAATCAACTTCCCAATGCCTCCGTTTTAGCAGAATTAATTTGTAGTGACATAAAAGATAATCGTAAGCTTGGAGAGGGTATTCTTAATTCTTTATTGAATAAGCCTGTATTCCTTGTTGAGATGGTAAATGAGTTGTATCCTAAACTATTTGTGAAGGAGCATTTTGAAGGTCAACATCTCGTGGTTCAAGGGTTACTTTCCAATTCTCTAAGACCTTATTTGAGTAAAATCAATATAGCACATTCGCTTAGGTTAATACACGGGAATTATATTCCTGCGCAAGAGATAGGTTGGATACTTCTTACTGAGCAAATTGACATAGATCGACTTTCATTCAAGCAAGTAGTACATCTGGCAAGTCATAACGACTTGCGGGTAAGACAGTGGTCTTGGTCGTGGTTTGATAAGAAAGTTTCATTAGCCAAAGTGGAAATAGAAGAAACCATTAAACTATTACAATCCAAGTGGGATGATACGAGAAAGTTTACCATAGACTTTTTGAGGAAAAACTTTGTTGAGGAAGATTGGTCTCCAGAGGTGTCGATAGGAATTGTAGATTCAGTAAAACCTGATGTTGAAGCTTTTGGTAGAGAATTGATTACAAACTTTTATGAAGAAGGGAACGGACTTATGTATTTGAGTTTTTTATGTCAACATCCAAGCTTGAATGTTCAGTTATTCGTTTCAAATTTTATTGAAAAATATGCTGCCAACAATATCGAAAAATTACAAGACCTAGACTATTATTTTCGCTCGGTACTTATGAGAGTTAATAAAGGAAGAAATACCAAAAATAGGGTTTTTCATTTCCTCCATCAAGAGGCAATGCGTTCACAAGAAGTTGCATGTGTGGTGTCCAATATTTTGAGTGATGTGTCGGCCACTGTGGCGATAGAAGATAAGGCCAAATGCATACAAATTATGCGGGATTTAGAGAAACTATACCCTTCATTGCTATTACCAATGACTACGATTGAGTTTGAAACCAGATAAAACCTATGCTATTTAACTATAAATATGGAGGACATACCCAAATATCGAGTACATCGCGCTCGACCTCTATGTCATTTGCTCCAGACACACTCCGAGAACAGACTTATTTTGTGGGTAAACTCCAACAAAAACTGGCGTTCAGAGAAGCGATTGCTGCGCTTCATGATGTCGTTGTTTCCGACTTAAGATTTCAATCGAAAGATAGAACTGCTTACAAAGAATGGGCTGCGGAGCAAGAAATGGCTTGGATGAGCGAATACGCCACGAAATTGGATTTGCGAGAAAATGAGGAGCGCATTAAATGGTTACAAAGAGATTTGAATCTTCTACAAAAAAGACGTCATGAAATGATGAAACCTTTTTGGGAGGCAAGAATGAAGTACTTTGATTTTATTTACAAAAATGATCGAGATATGTGGATTGTACTTGATCCTATTATAACGATACATCCAGAGGAATTGTTTTTCGAGTGTTTTAGTAAAGACGAATCAACGTATGCTAAGTTAGAAGCTAATTATGAGACATTTAAGGAGATAAACGAGTTTCAATGCGGAACTACCAACATTGATTATTCGCATGATTTATATCAAGAATTTCAAAAAATTAGAGATTATAAAGAAACTGATTTTAGGATAGACCCAAAAGGATTTTCTGTTCAAACGACCAATGAAGAGATCTTTCATGAAAAGAAAATAGAGGTGCCTGAAAGTTGGGTTCGAGGTTTTTTACAGGTAAGTTCTGCCATGACTTTACCAGCAATTTCATTTGAGTTGCACTCAATGGATATCTATAATATTTGTTCGTTATTGAGACGATTTAAAGAAAATAGTGGTCCACGTTCAATGGTCTTTATCCTGCGACCTAACCAGCCTATTAGTATATTATTTGAGCCCTTCAACAAGGAAATTGTTTGTGCTAGGTCAATCTACCAAGGTGATGAATCTCAAACCATTAGAGTTTGGGGACGACGGAGATTATTGGTGCTGGAGCGACTGATTCCTTTAGCAAAGAAGTTTACCGTCCATTTGCTTGGGAGTGGTTTGCCTTCTTTTTTCATTGCAGAAATGGGTGATATGAATTTTACTTTGGGGTTGTCTGGTTGGACAGCGAACGATTGGTCACGAGTGGGGAATTTTGATTTAATGGCTCCACGCGCGAACGTAGATACTTTCACCGCAGAGAAGGTATTCAGTGTTCTCAAAAAATCCTTTTTGGCCAAGCCAGAAATGCTTGCCAAAGAGTTGAACCTAGATATCAAAACGGTTTTGGGAGCATTATCTCTTTACACACAAGCAGGAAAGGTAATTTTTGATATAAAAAAAGGAGTTTATCGATTGAGAGAATTATCAAAAGAGCCTCTGCCGATGGATGCCTTGAGATTTGCGAATGATCGAGAAAGGCTTGCTAGGGAATTGTTGACCCAACAGAGAATTGCCGTCAAAAAAGTATATGTTGAAAATGGATTAAGGCTGGAAGGAGAATTTACATGGAGCGAAAAGATTTGGCATCCAACTGCAATCATAGATGCCGATGAGAAACTGGTGGAGGCAACTTGTACTTGTGATTTTCATATTAGGAATAAGCTATACAAAGGTCCTTGTGAACATATTTTAGCGTTAAGAATTGCTGAAAAGAATACTTCTGCTCTAATTTCAACCTAATTTGCTGAGGAAATGCTCTCCAATTAAAATCAAAAATTAATTTGCGTAATTTTTTAGAAAAACTAATAAGAAAATGTATATTGCAACAACAAAGTAAGAGTAAACAAAACCTTGCCTTCCGAAAGGAAAGAACGATGTATCGTCGTTCATGAAATTTGACTCTACATGCATCACTAAATACAATCTTCACTGTGAGAGCTTTGTCTAGTACATAGTATTTTACAGTGAAACCTCCGAGAGCTTAAAATACTATGTACTAGACCGCTCTCTTGGAGTTGATTGATTTAGTCAGAAGAATCTTCGAAGGTTTTACTCTACTTTGTTTGTTGCCCTACTCCATAAGAGTTAGGGCTTTCTTTTTTGTTAACCTATGGCAAATCAACCTTCAAGAGAAGATATCCGAAAAAGAGTGGCAGAGTCTACTAAAGATGCTGTTATTCTTGAAGAAATGAAACGATTTGGGTTCTGGAAAGAAGAACTTTCCCCAGAACTGGAAGATATTCTGCAAAAGCAAAAGGAGACAGAAACTGAACTGAATACCTTAGTTCGGAAGCAAACTCGTTACCGTAATCCCGAAACTTTGAGAAAGGAGATGCTTAAAGAACGCATGAAGGCATCCAAACAAAAAAGACAAGAGGCAAAGGAGCGGAAAGAACAAAAAAGACTGGCGCGAGCAGAGACTTGGAAAAAGAGAAAAGAAACGGAAGTGCTCTATCTAGGAGAGGAAGTATCGTCACATTTATCAGAAACTGAACCAAATCTTGAATTTTTGGCAAAATGGAATTTACCTAATATCGAAAATCCATTGGCTCTGGCAAATGCTTTAAGTCTCAAATTGAGTCAGTTACGATTTTTGACCTATAATAGGAAAGTTTCGTTGGTAAATCATTACAAAAGATTTTATATTCCCAAAAAAATGGGAGGGAAGAGATTAATATCAGCTCCGATGCCCTTAATTAAATCTACCCAACTTTGGATACTAAACAATATTCTTTATCAAATACCCCATACTGATCAATCCCATGGGTTTATACCACAGCGCTCGATTGTTTCGAACGCAGCGCAACATGTAGGAAAAGAATTAGTACTTAATCTCGATTTAAAAGACTTCTTCCCAAGTATTTCATTTTCGCGAGTAAAAGGCCTTTTTCAAAGTTTTGGGTATTCTGGTCAAATTTCAACTTTGTTAGCATTGCTTTGCACCGAAGCCGAGGTTGAACAAGTTGCTATTGATGGGAAAAAGTATTTTGTGTCTATTGGCGAACGAACACTACCACAAGGCTCACCATGCAGTCCCGCTATTTCTAACCTAATAGCCTACAAGCTAGATCGCCGTTTACAAGGAATTGCGAATAAGTGGGGATTTGTTTACACAAGATATGCAGATGATTTAAGCTTTTCATGCGGTTCTGATAATTTAGATAATTTTCATCAATTGCTCTGGTCTGTTCAGGAAGTAGTCAAATCGGAAGGCTTTACGGTTCATCCAGAAAAGATTCATATCATGCGAAAAGGCAGTCGACAAGAGATAACAGGCCTAATTGTAAATAGACAGATAGGAATAGAACGTAAAGAACTGCATCGGTTTAGAGCTTTATTACAACAAATAGAAAAGAATGGTCCTGCTGGAAAAACTTGGAATGGAAACCCTAATCTAGAAAATTCGATGCGTGGCTATGCCAGCTTTGTTATGATGGTAAAGCCCGAATTAGGAATAAGGTTTATGAAAAAAATTGATTCGATTTTTTAGCCATTATTGTGTAAATAAATCCTTAGGACAACAGTTTAGACCGACACTACTGCACAGTTAATAGATCAAACTACTTTATCTTAACCAAATTTCTAAAAAATATTAGTATTCAAGAGCTAAATAAAGCTAGTAAACTGATGAGAAAAGTATTTTTATGGGCAAGTATCTTGGGTTTGACCTGCATTTCACCAAGTAATGCTCAAGTAGCGCCCACGGTCTCAAAACCCAATATCGTCCTCATTATCGCCGACGATTTAGGTTATGGCGATGTAGGATTTAATGGGCAACAGCTAATTAAAACACCAAATCTGGATAAATTGGCGGCATCTGGTATGAAGTTTAATCAGTTTTATGCTGGAACTTCAGTATGTGCGCCATCACGTTCGGCATTGCTCTCGGGCTTGCATACAGGACATACCTATATTCGAGGCAACAAGGGTGTTTTGCCTGAAGGGCAAGAGCCCATAGCTGATTCTGTGGTGACTATGGCTGAAGTCCTCAAAACCGCGGGCTATACCACCGCTGCTTATGGAAAGTGGGGTTTAGGCCCTGTTGGCTCAGTTGGTGACCCGAACAAACAAGGGTTTGACTACTTCTACGGATACAACTGCCAAACCTTGGCACATCGTTATTATCCCAATCATTTGTGGAATAATGGACAAAAAGTTGTTTTGGAGGCGAATGAGAATTTAGTTCAAAATAAGATTTATGCACCAGATTTGATTCAAGAAAAAGCGATTGGTTTTATCAAGGAACAATCCTCAAAACAGCCTTTTTTCTTGTTTTTACCCTATATTTTACCTCATGCTGAGCTAATCGCTCCTGATGACAGTTTGTTACAATACTACAAAAATAAGTTTCAAGAAAAACCTTACAAGGGCCAAGATTATGGTACGAATGCTACTTGTGGCGGTTATGCTTCTCAGCAATATCCGCGTGCGGCATTTGCAGCAATGGTTGCAAGATTGGATTTGTACGTTGGACAAGTGGTAGCTCAGCTCAGAGCGCAAGGTTTGGACAAAAACACCCTGATTATTTTCTCGAGCGATAATGGTCCACACATTGAAGGAGGTGCTGATCCAAAGTTTTTTAAGAGTAGTGGTCCATTCAAAGGTGTCAAAAGAGACTTGTATGAAGGAGGCATTCGTGAGCCATTTGTAGCTTCATGGCAAGGAGTAATAAAACCTAATTCAGAAAGCAATCATATTGGTGCATTCTGGGATTTGTTGCCCACTTTTGCTGAATTAGCAGGTACTAAACCTAGGAAAGGTATCGATGGTCGTTCGTTCGCTAATATATTAACAGGCTTTGGAAAAGCTCCACAGCATGACTTTTTATATTGGGAATTTCATGAGCAAGGAGGTAAACAGGCGGTACGACAAGGCAAATGGAAAGCTATTCGATTTAATGTAATTGAAAATCCGAATGCTCCAGTAGAACTATACGACTTAGAAAATGACCCAGAGGAGGCAAAAAATCTAGCCCAACAATTTCCTGAAAAGGCGCAAGAATTAGGCAAACTCATGACGCAATCGCATACTCGTTCTTCTTTATTTCCGCTGGGAAATCAGTAATTAGGGTATAGGTGTTGAGGGAACAGGCACAGAGGCACAAAGGCACAGAGTGTAAAGGGAATAGGCAAAAAGTTAAGAAGTCTCTTTCCCTCTACCACTATTTAAAAAATCTCACTTTGTGCCTTTGTGCCTCTGCCACTTTTAATAATCTCACTTTGTCCCCGTTCGCTCTAGCACTTTTTAAATATTTCCACTTTGTGCCTTTGTGCCTGTAGCCTCTGCCACTCCTTTAATACTTACATTTCGAATTATCCGACTTAATGAAATACGTCTTATAATTTTTAGCTTTTTTATCCATACAACCTTTTAAATCAAGTAGTTCAATATTTTTAAAGTCAATTGCATGACTCTCTGCTTGCATGGCGATATAACCTTCTTTTAAGAGCATCCCATCTTTTTTAATCCAAGCTTCTGCCGATTTTGGGTCGATTCCTGCTTTTTCCCAATTATAATCGGCACTCACAAATCCACCACCAATATGTGGTTTTTCGTAAGTTAATACAGTGTCTCCTTCAATAATATGATGCACAATGGAATCACCCAACACAATAGCCTCCACTTTAACCCATTGATCTCCGTGATAAGTTTTCGAATCTGAATCTGTACAATGGTCAGTCACGATTTTATTCTGCATATATACCTCCGTACCTGGGGTGCAAAGATTTCCCGTATGACGAGTGGTATTTCCGCCCAATCCTCCTAATAGCTGTAGTTCCAATGAAACAGGGAAGGTTTGATTTTGGGTCAAACTTTTCGCTGATTGAGAGTGTAACATGATACCGCTGTTACGAACATTCCAAGATGCACCACCTTTGAGTTGGTCGCCCTGAAAACGATATTCAAAACGAATTACATAATAGGAGTAAGGTTTTTTGTAATAAATATGCCCAAATTTATCATTGAAAGATTCATATTGATCATACATCACACGCATCATTCCATCTTCTACTCTAAAAGTGTTTTTATAATTGGCATTCAGTTTTTCTCCTGTAATTTTGATGTCCCAACCATCAAAGTTCTTCCCATTAAAAAGGCGAACCCAGTCTTTTTGATTGGCGTTTTTGTAGCTTTTGTTTTGTGAAAAAGCACATGAGGTGATTAGTAGGAGAGAAGCAATAAAATAGAGTTGTCTTTTCATTTGGGGAATGTTTAGTAGGTAAAAGTAAATCTGTTATTACAGTGAATTAAGTCGATTCATTCTCAAATATACTCTTTGGAAGGAAGCTAAATGGATACAATAGAACCTTTTTTAATGATAATTAGTATTATGAGCTTGCGATTCGTAGCTATTCGCAGGTTCCTAAATTAATCAACCTCTTGGTTCTGAGTAGATGATAAATTATGATATGGACAAAAAAATAACTAGTAGCAGACAAAGTCTCTTACTAGTTATTACTTCAGTTTTAAAACTGTTTAAAAAATCAGTCCAAGACTAAGTCTTGAACAAGTAACGTATAGCGTGGGTTTTAAAATCACTTTGCCACTTTGTGCCTCTGCTACTTTGTGCCTTTTAAGCTTTTCTCACAAATTCAGACTTAAGTCCCATTGCGCCAAAGCCGTCTATTTTGCAATCAATATTATGATCGCCGTCGGTTAGGCGAATATTTTTTACCTTGGTTCCTGCCTTGATAGGTTTTGGTGCACCTTTTACAGGAAGGTCTTTAATAACGACTACGGTATCTCCATCTTGTAACTCATTGCCATTAGAATCTAAAACTTTGGCAGTAGTGCTTACTTCATCAACTTCAACTTCTTCTGGATTCCATTCGTAAAAGCATTCTGGACAAACCAACAGGTTATCGCTAGGATATGTGTATTCACAATTACATTTTGGACATGGTGAAAATTCTGACATGATAATAGTTTTAAATGATAAATTTATAAAATTGTCAAAGATGATATCAGTTGAAATGATACCTTACTAATATGAGTTTGCAAAGGTACAGAAATAGCTTGGGAATTGTAAAAAATGTTCTATCTCGAATAATTTGGCCTCTATCTTAACTTCATCCGTTAGACTAAATACTTTTTTACCCCTCTTATATTACTAAATTACCCCCTTTTGTCTAAATTGTAGGATTGTACTTTTGCAGTATTGTTTATTACTCAATCAATATTGCTATTCCCTAACAGTCATTGTTTACAATTCTAGACAACATGAAAAAAAAATTAACCCTTTTATTAACGTTACTCCAAGGAAGCTTGCTGGCACAAAATCCATGGGAAAATCCTTCTTTGATCGACATTGGAAAGGAGAAAGCCCACGCTGATTTTGTATTGTACGCTGAAAAGTCTTCGGCTGTAACCAAAAAACCTCAAGCAAGTCCATTCTATCAATCTTTGAATGGTACATGGAAATTTGTGTACGCTGACAGAATTTCTGATGCACCTAGTAATTATTTCGAAACAAATCTCGATGATAGTAAATGGAACGATTTGCCAGTTCCTTCCAACTGGGAGCGCAAAGGATTTGGAACAGCGATTTACACTAATATTGTTTATCCTTTTCCCAAAAATCCTCCATTCATCGGTGGTGACAATCCTGTTGGAACCTACCGTAAAGCGTTTACAGTTCCAGAAAATTGGTCTGACCGTGAGATTTTACTCCATTTCGGGTCTATTACTGGCTATGCTCGTATTTATGTCAATGGCAAATTTGTAGGGATGACCAAGGTTTCTAAGTCTCCTGCTGAATTTAATATTAGTCAGTTTTTACAAAAAGGTAAAAATACGCTTGCAGTGCAAGTTTACCGTTGGCACGATGGCAGTTATTTGGAAGACCAAGATTTCTTTAGAATTTCAGGTATCGAGCGTGATGTTTTCTTGACAGCTTTACCTAAAACCTCTCTTTGGGATTTCTTCATTAAAGGCGATTTGGATGCCAAATATACCGACGGTTTATTGAGTGCCGATGTGTCTCTAAGAAAGTTTAAAGGAAGCAACGTCGAAGCAGGCTCCGTAAATGTGGAATTGCTTGACAAAACTGGTAAAACAGTATGGTCGCAACTTCAAAAAGTAGCAAAATCGACGGATACACTACAAAATGTGTCTTTCAAAACGACGATTAAAAATCCATTGAAATGGAGTGCTGAATACCCTAATCTTTACACTTGTGTGATTTCGGTAAACGATGTGCAAGGAAAATCTTTAGGCACAACAAGCTACAAAGTTGGTTTTAGAAAAGTAGAAATTAAAAATGCTCAGTTATTAATCAATGGCGTTCCGACTTATGTGCATGGAGTAAACCGTCACGAGCACGATCCTGTGGAAGGACACGTACCTAATCGTGAATTGATGTTGAGAGATATTCAATTAATGAAGCAATTTAATATCAATGCTGTACGTGCAAGTCACTATCCAAATGACCCATACTGGTATGAGCTTTGTGACCAATATGGCTTGTATGTGGTAGACGAAGTGAACCTCGAAACGCATGGTATGGGTGCTGAGTGGCAAGGCAGTTGGGATAAGACAAAACACCCTGCATACCTTCCATTGTGGGCAAATGCACATAAAGACCGCACTGAACGAATGTTCGAACGAGACAAAAACCATGCTTCTGTGATTATTTGGTCATTAGGAAATGAATGTGGCAATGGTCCTGTGTTTTATGAAACGTACAAATGGTTAAAATCAAAAGATAATACTCGTTTTGTACAGTCAGAGCAAGCTGGTGAAAATGCTAACACTGACATTGTTTGTCCAATGTATCCACGTATCGAAGATATGTTGAAATATGCCAATGACAATACCAAAACTCGTCCGTATATCATGTGTGAATATGCGCACGCCATGGGAAATAGTAGTGGTAACTTCCAACGTTATTGGGATATTATTCGTGGTTCAAAACACATGCAAGGTGGTTTTATTTGGGACTGGGTTGACCAAGGAATGTTGACTAAAACAGCAGATGGTCGTCCGTTCTATGCTTATGGAGGTGATTTGGGTGGCTATTATTTGCAAAATGATGAAAACTTCTGTGCCAACGGTGTGATTGCTTCAGACCGCACGCCACATCCAGGCTTATTTGAGGTGAAGAAATCTTACCAAAGCATCATTTTCTCTGCCAAGAATCTTGAGACTGGTGAATTTAAGGTAGAAAATCTTTTTGATTTTACTAATCTTAATAACTACGCTTTCAAATGGGTATTAACTAAAGACGGCAAATCTGTAGCGGAAGGAAATTTTGACGTAAACTTAGCGCCAAAACAAAGCCAAGACGTGAAAATTGACTTGCCAGCGAAAAAGGATAGAGGTGAATACGCTTTAGAATTATACGCATACACTAAATCGGCGACGGAGTTAGTACCAGCAGGGCATGAGATAGCTCGTGAGCAATTGCGTTTTGATAATAGCTACTATTTCCAAGTCAACCGTCCTAGAACTGGAACTTTGGAAATTACTAAAGCTAACAACCGTTTGACATTTAAGACAGATAAAGTGACTGGTACTTTCAATACCCAATGGGGTAACTGGGAGAAATACAGTGCTTTAGATGGTTCGACTTCTATCAATGGTTTACCTGAGCCATTTTTCTGGCGTGCTCCAACAGATAACGATTTCGGTAATGATATGCCATATCGTTTAGGTATTTGGAGAAATGCTCATGCGAATAAATCGGTGTCAAAAGTAACAGTAGGTGAGCAAAATGCGGAAGGTTTAAGTATTCAAGTAGATTACTTATTGACTGGTATCAATGCGAATTACACGGTTATCTATCAAATTTTGAATGATGGTGCGGTAAAAGTAACAGCAAATTTAGATTTAGGTGATAGAAACCTTCCAGAAATGCCACGTTTCGGTATGCGAATGAACCTGAAGCAGGATTACAAGTTATTGAACTATTACGGTCGTGGTCCTTGGGAAAACTACCAAGATAGAAATTTAGCTTCCTTCCTTGGTGTGTATGCAGATACAGTAGTAAAAGCTGTAGAATCTAATTACATCCGTCCTCAGGAACATGGTTATCGTACTGATGCTCGCTGGATTAAGATAGCAAATGAGCAAGGGAATGGTTTAATGATTGAAGGTGTTCAACCAATTAGCTTTAGCTTACTTCCTTTCAAAACTGAAGACTTAGACCCAGGTTTGAGTAAAAAACAACAACATCCGACTGATATCAAGATTCGTGATGAGAATACTTTGCAGATTGACTTAAAGCAAAGAGGTCTTGGAGGAGATGATAGTTGGGGTGCTTTACCACACAAAGAGTATCGCTTGACAGACAAGAAATTTACCTATAGTTATATCCTTAGTTTGTTTTAGTAATTTGGAGTAACACATAAAGAGGCTAGGAATGATGTTCCTAGCCTCTATTTTTTTATATTATTTCAACTGAACCACTCCTGCTTTATCTTGATTTCGGGTAAAAATAAAGCTTGATTTATGTCGAATTTGGATGGGTTTCATATCTCGAATATCTCCTGTAAAAAGCAAACCTGTATGTTGAGGCTTACTTGCTTTAAAAGCTCCTTTGCCATCCCCAAATAACAGTACCCCATGAGAGGCGTCCATTTTTCCAAGCTGGACACGCCAAGGATGGAAGTTGCCAGATACCAAAATATCTCTTTTCCCATCTTTGTTAAAATCACCACAGGAAATACCCGATACCCATGAAGTTTGAGCCACAGAAGGCAATTCTTGAGCTTTGAATATACCTTTTCCAGTATTTTCAAAATAGGTGGTAGCTAAGGTAAAAACGGTTTTACTTTGTGCTTTATCTAGTTGTTCTGAGGTAAACAAATCTGAAAGACCTGCTTGGGCATAATCATGATATTTCAAGAACTTCTTTCGTATCCACGGCATTTGCATAGCCGTTTCGTCGAGAGAAGCCATCGGATAGCTTTTTCCTTGAATATAATAGCAAATCATAGGGTCTATGGTTTCGTTTTGGTCAAAATCTGCATAAGTGACCGTTAGCGGCTCTTGTTCATTGGCTCTTAGCTGAGAGTTTAGCCCTGCATTGCCAGCAATCAAATCCATATCACCATCATTATCCATATCTTCCAACAGAATTTTGCTCCACATGCCATGACTTTTTGCTAAATGATAAGCTTCAGTTTTATCAACGAGTTTACCTTTTTGATTTTCCAGAATAGTAATAGGCATCAATTCTCCTGCCACAATTAGGTCTAGCCAGCCATCTTGGTTGATGTCATGCCATACGGAGGAAGTTACCATACCTAGTGACGCCAAAGATTCAGCCTGAACAGACACAAATTTGACATTGTTTCCTTTACTTTCATTTTTGAGTAAATAGCTTTGGTCAGCTTCTGGATAACGATTGGGGAGAGAACGTCCACCCACAAATAAATCTATATCTCCATCTTTGTCAAAATCACCTGCTGAAACACAACTTCCATTGCTTTGAAGATTGGGAAGAGCATTAACTGTGGCACTGAACTTACCTTTTCCGTCATTGATAAATAAGACATCTTGAGCCGCCTCTGGCACTGCCCCAAAGGCAGCACTGCCTCTTGCGATAAACAAATCAAGGTCATGGTCGCCATCGGCATCCAAAAATGTCATGCCCATATCTTGATAAACGGTTTGTTGTTGCCAAGGCTGAGAAGTCGCAGGTTTGAAAGTTCCATTGACCTGTTGTATTAACAAAACTCCTCCTTGTTGACTATTACCACCTATAAAAGCATCTTCTAAACCATCGCCATTGACATCTGCAGTAGCCGTAAATGGCCCTGCTTTTGAGAGTTGATAGGGTAGAAGAGCCTGATGTTTGAAATCGACATATGGAATGGCTTTATGTTCAAAAGAAAGCTGAGATTTGTTAGTGACATCTTCAAAAAGCGCAGCGGTTTGAGGGTATTGATACAAACCATCTTTTGCAGTTGTTTCTGTTACCTGCAAAGTTTGATTGGCAGAAAGGTTTGATAGAATACTCTTTTTCCCTGAACTCCAATAAATTTCTACCGATTCAATTTTTGTGTTTTGTCCGAGTCCAAAATGCAAGATAGGTTCCACACTACTTTGGAATCCTTGCGCAGGATAGAGTTCCTGCATTTGGGTTTGGTCTTTGGTTTTGACAACAACCTTTGCTCCAATACCAGCAGTATTCGAAGCATTGCCTTTTAGTTGTATTTTGAGAAAATGTGATTGTTCCGGCGCATATTGATTTTCATAAATTTGAGCCACCTGATTGGAGTTATTAATAATCAAATCCAAATCACCATCATTGTCCAAATCGGCATAAGCTGCGCCAGTGCTAACGGTTGGTTCTTCTAAACCCCAAGTTTTTGTGGCATCTTCAAACTGAGCAAACTGATTTTGACTGATATTTCTGAAGACATAATTACTCGTTTTGGTACTTGGCATTTGTTGAATCAATTGCCAAGTATTGGGTTGCTGACCAGCGTTTTGAGCTTTATCAACTTCTTCTTGATAGGTATATTTCAAAAAATCCATGTTGGTGAAATCTCTCAAGAAACCGTTGGTGACAAGCAAATCTTTTCTACCATCATTGTCAAAATCAGCCGCCAAAGGACTCCACGACCAGTCGGTATTGGAGATTCCAGCCATTTGCCCTACTTCACTAAAAACGGGAATCCCTTTATCGGATATGCCCTGATTAATTTGAAGCATATTCCGTGTATTTTGGTGATAAAAACCACTGTCAACCAGCAATTGATAGGTATCATATTCGTCAGGACCTTTCAGAAGCTTTTGTCGATAATTTGATTCTGGAAGCATATCCAAACTTACAATATCGGCTAGTTCGTCGTTGTTAAAATCCACAATACCCGTACCCATCGAGTTTTTGGAAATATGCCCCATACTTTGTTTGAGAACTTCCTTGAAAGTGCCATTTTGCTGATTGATATACAAAAAGTCTTGCTCGTTATAGTCGTTGGCTACATACAAATCAGGCCAATTGTCTTGATTGAGGTCACCCACCGAAACACTTAATCCGAAGTTTAAGCCACTTCCATGAACGCCTGCTTCAACGCTTACTTCATGAAAAAAACCTTCATCGTTTCGGTACAATCGGTTGCCGTATTTGGGATGACGTGTATTCCTCAATCTTTCTGTATTGAAAAAAGCGTTGAAAAACATATCAGCATGGTTAGCCATAAAACAGTCAAGGTCGCCATCTTTGTCCATATCAAAGAAAGCGACCTGAGTGGTATATGTTCCTGAAGCATCTAGCCCATATTTTTCGGCCGATTCAGTAAAAGTAGGCACCCCATTGATAAGTCCATTATTAACATATAGTTCATTTTTGCGTTCTTCATCGGTTCCCGGTCCCGAATAACAAACATAAATGTCTAGTTTTCCATCGGCGTTGATGTCGACCATTGACACGCCAGTTTTCCATTTTTTTCGACCTTTTACCCCTGCTTTTTCGGTAATATCTTCAAACGAAAAGGGACTATTTCCTTGTTTTCCTTTATTGAGATAGAGTTTATTCTCAACCATATTTCCAGAAAAATACACATCAGCCATTCCATCGCCATTGATATCGCCAACGGCAACGCCTCCACCATTGTACATATATTGGTATTTGAGCAAATTAAGCTCTTCATTTTCCTCAACGAGATTGTTGAAATTAATCCCAGATTCTTCGGCGCTGACTAATCGAAAAAGAGGACTGTTGGAAGAATTTTTGCAGGAAAAAAGAAAAGAAAGAAAAAGAAGTGGTAAAAGTTTTTTCATGAAAATAAAAGATTGAAGTTCTCTTATGGAAAAAAGGTATTGATGGCGAAAGGATTTCGCTATCAATACTCTATGAACTTAGTTCGAACTCAGTAATGTGACTACCGAACGAGCTGGGATACTAATATTAGACAATTTATTGACTTTGACAGGCTGTAAATTCGCATTTTCAGTCGTTTGATACACTGTTGTTTTTTTTGCTTTGATACCATCCAAATTGATGGCAAGCGCTTCGCTTGAATGATTGATAAGCACCACAATGGTTTGTTTTCTTTTCACATCTTTGTAGGCCGAAACTGATAGTTTTTCGGATACTTCTTGTGCCAAATCTGCTTCAATACGCTGTGCGCCAGGTCTTACAAAGCGACTAAAATTACCAAATGCCCATAAAATTTTGCTGTCTTCGTATTTGCCATCAGTTTTGTTTTTGTCAATATAAACCAAACCATCTTTGTAATTATAAGCAGAAATAGAAGTCCACCAGTGCCAAGCGGAGGCATTACCGTTAACAAGGTCATTGTGGATTACTTTGGCAACATATAGTGCTGCATTTATCCCTAAATCCTTGCCATTCCCTTCTATTTCGCCTGCATTATCACCCAAAATACAGTACTCTGTCATCCAATAATGTAGCCCTTCAACTTTGGCGACTGTGCTAGCTAGTTGTTTTCTCATTTGACTAGCATCCTTGTAAGGTGAGGTGGTGAAATAACTATGTCCGCCAATAGATTTGTTGAGATTAGGTAAATCGCCGAGGTAATATTTTCCTGATTTCTGGAAAAAATCTTCAATTTGAGAACCACGAGCAGGTTTATTGAATGGACTATAGAGATAATTAAGCTGACCAGCTTCTGCGATAGAAATCTCGGTAGATAATTTGGCTGCCAAAAGCTTTTTGCTGAGCGCTTTGTTAATACCAGCGATATGTTCGTTGTCAAAAGGTGTTCCTTCCTGACCGCCATCGCTCCAGTCCCACTGTGGTTCGTTAGTCGCGCTCACATAGTCGAACGTAATGCCTGTTTTTTGTTTAACACCCTTAACAACTTCTGTTAAGAATTGCGCAAAATTGTCGTATTGCTCAGGGGCTAAATTGGGTTTTCCGTCGGTAGCAAAAGCCTTTTTATTGGTGGTAAACTGAACAGGGGGGGAGTTGGTAAATGCTAAAAACTTATCGACATGATATTTTTTGGCTTCTTGCAAAAACCAAATTTGAGCAGCCTGTTTTTCCCAGTTATACGAACCATCGTTGTTGAGAAAAGACTCCGCTCGGCGCCATTCGTCTTTGATACCACTTTCTTTACCTTGCTCTGCGCTACCAGCGCCAACATTGAAACGCCACAATGAAAGCCCAATACCTTCGGGTCGCCCATATTTGTCTAACGCTTGGCTAAATAATAGCTTGGAAATAGCTTTTCTTTTGGCATCAGGCCAATTCCCAACAAACTGCGCCGCCCAAGCGTCCGAACCACCAAAATGTTCTATGGTTTGAAAGGTTTTTTGAGGATTTAATTTTACCGAAATCGGTTGTTGCTGTGCTTGAGTAAAAGTGGAGAAACCCAAACTCAAAGCTCCAGTTAGTAACCATTTTTTGAATGAATTTTGAAAAGTATTATAAGATGACATAATGCTGAAATATTTGTAACTAAGCAGATAATGTATTTTAGAAATGGGGTGAATTAGCGATTGTTGCGATTTTTTACAGATGATTCTATCGAATATTTTAAAGAAAAGAAAGATTCATAAATTCACCATTCACAGATTCACCATTCACCATTATTCAATCCCCCATCCATAGCGGAGGCGATTGATACCTGATTGATTAATGATTTTTAGGGTAATAGAGGTGCCTGTTCCTTCTCGTGAAAACAGACTATAGCTATCGCCATCACGTAGGCCTGGCCAATAGATACTTGCGACTTTATCGTTTCTGAAAACATTAGAAGATGCAATCATATAGGCGATTTCATTGTCCGATTGTGTACCGCCGATATAGTCTTTACCAGTGCTCATGGCTACTCCAAATTCTGAAACGATAGTTCTTTTGGCATAAGCGCCCATTCTACGTCTCCAGTCAGATTCCCATTCTGTCAGGGTGCGATTTGTCCAGAAAGCATAATTATGTAGTGCTAACAAGCATTCAGAAAATCTAGTATCTGCTCCGATTCCAGTCACATCCTCCGAATATCCTGTGCCTGACAAGATGATGCGTTTGCGAGAAAGTGTTGGAAATCTTTGTAAAAACTCGGCATATACATCGCTCAATGTTTGAAGCGAATAGCCATAGGGTTCATTGATTACTTCAAAATATACATAAGGATTGTTGCCATAGTCCTGTACTACCTTGGTCCACATTTGCCAAAAGTCGGCACTGTTATCAATTACGCCATTTTTGGCAGAGGCTGATTCCCAACAGCAAAGTACTACACGTATTTTTTTACTGATAGCCTTGTCTATTGCCCCTTTGTAGCGAGACCACCAAATGTCATTCACTGATGGAGGATTAATAGGCAAACGAATCGTATTGAGACCTTTGATATGGTTTTGAAAACCTGTTAAAATGCCTTCTGATTTGGCAAAAACTGTAGCATATTCGTCACCCGCTTCAAGACCAGAGGGGATAACCCAACCATCCACAAAGTTGTCACGAGCATCGGCCCAATTGACGCCTGCAATGCTATCTACTCCCACAGGTGTTGTATTTTTTACCACAGGGTCTGTTGGAGTAACTGGCGTATCGACTGAATCTTTAGAGCAAGAGTAAAGTAAGGCAGAGGTAAGAATAAGAGAAAGTGATTTTTTCATAGGACTAGAAGGTATTGAGAGTTTTGAGTGATGAGTTAGTAGTTTACGAAGGATTCAACCTATAGCGGATTTGGGATTTCTGATTTCGGATACATAGAAAAATACCTTTTTTTACAAAATATAGAAGTATATACTTCCGAAATCCCACATCCGATATCCGAAATAAAAAGCTTGTCCTTGCCTAAGATTGGTTGCTCAATTGCCTACAGCTGGCGGCTTAAAGCATTCTACAAAAAATAGAGGATTTGAAAATTATCAATGATCTTAAATCATTTTCAAATCTTCAAATCCTCACATTTTCAGACTAGATTAATATCCAGCATTCTGTGTCAATTTGCCACCAGAAGCAAGGATTTCAGCACGAGGGATAGGTAGGAAATAGTGCTTATCTTCAAAACGTCTTCCTGACAACGCCTCTTTACGAGTGTAAGTATAGGTAGAACCATTTCTCGTAACATCCATACCATAAGCAGGAACGTTTTCTGTTACATTGGCAATTTTCCAACGACGAACATCATAGTAACGGTGCTCTTCGAATGCTAACTCAATTTGACGTTCTTTACGGATAGCATCACGCATTTGTGCTTGTGACAAGCCCGTAGGAAGCGCAGGCATTCCAACACTTGTTCTTCTACGAATAGCGTTTACAGCGTCATATACAGATTGATCTGGACCCGTAGCCTCATTTTGTGCTTCAGCGTAGTTCAATAAAATCTCTGCATAACGGAAATAAATCCATGGTTGTGTACCTGCAATATCCCAAGGGTTATCGATTGGTAAAGCATCGTTCATGTATTTCTTCAAGTAATAACCAGTCTTCGAAGTATTCCAGTTAGAAGGACCATCTTTACTGTCTTTACCGCCAGGAATATAACTTTGAACCGTGTTGCCTCTGTATGAAGAGTTGTTAGTCAAAACAGTCATGTAGAAACGAGGGTCACGGTTTTTGTATGGATCTTGTGGGTTGTATCCAGAAGTCGCATCATCAATAGACTTACCGTTGTTCATTTGGTACGCATCTACAAAGTTTTGTAAAGGTACGTTACCTCCCCAACCACCAAATCCGTTTGGTGCGTTTGAGATTTCTAAACACACGTGGCGCGCCCCACGAGTATACAAGCGTTCGAAAATAATTTCTGGGTTGTTTTCAGCTGTTAAGAATAATTTGTCATAACCGCCAGTGTATAATGAATATATACCCATATTCATAACATCCTTAGCTGCAGAAGCTGCCGCTTGCCAAGTTCCAGAGTTGTACAATGGACTTGCTGCATACAAAGCAATACGAGATTTAAGTGCTAAAGCTGCACCTTTAGTCGCACGACCTAACTTCCAATTTGAACTATTGTTGGCAGTAGGTAAGTCTTTACTGGCTGCATCAAGTTCAGCCAAGATATAGGCAGTAACATCTTTGATTGAAGAGCGAGTATAGATAGCAGAATTACTGAAATCTTCTCCTAACTCATATACTTTATCACCCATCAATACTACATCACCATAGTTACGAAGTAAGTCTTGATAACGGAATGCTCTTAAGAAACGCAACTCAGCTGTCAGGCGTGTTTTCATGCCTGCGCTCATGTTTACTTTTTGAACATTGGCTAATGCATAATTGATTTCACGGATACTGCGGTAACTTCTACCCCAGATAGTACCAGCGATACCTGTGTTTTCAGGTGCCAATTGACCTCTCTGAATCAACCAAGTATTATCATCGTTGTTATAAATAGACTCATCCGTAACAGATGACCACATGGCATATTCAAAACCACGTCCAAAGCCTGGAGGTGTTCCTTCTGCTTCTTTATCGGTCAAACGTACGCCCATGTAACGGTTGATTACATAAGATTCAAAAAGGGTTGAGTCGGTAAGAATCGAACTATCCGAAACTCGGTCTGTTGGTACTACATCAAGCAAATCCGAGTTACACGAAGCTGTTGATAGTAATACTGCAAACAAACAAGAAGATATAGCAATAGATTTTCTAGATTTCATTGTAATAAACATTAAAGATTAAAACTTAACATTGACACCAAGGTTCATAATGCGTTGTTGTGGGTAGAATTGTCCACTTGAGCTGTTTCCTTCTGGGTCATAATCTTTCACGCCTGTGAATGTCAACAAGTTGAAAGTGTTAGTATAAACTCTTAATTGTTTGATATTTAGTTTACTCAATAATTTGCTTGGAAGTGTATATCCAAATTCTAGGTTTTTCAAACGAACAAATGCAGCATTGTTCAACCAGAATGTACTTGGGTATAAGCCACCGTTTACTGAAGAAGATGAACGAGTGTCTACGCGAGGATACGTTCCATTTGGATTAGTTGGACTCCAACGGTTGTCAGCCCAGCTGCTGTAGAAGTTACCGATTGAACCTGATTCTGGTAATACGTATTGGCTAACTTGTGCTTGTCCTGCAAATACCAATGAGAAGTCAAAGTTTTTGTAACCTGCGTTAAACACCAAACCAAAAGTCATTTGTGGAATGTTTCCATAGTCAGAACGCACTTGATCATCTGCTGTGATTTTGCCGTCTTTGTTATAATCTTCCAAAATCAAATCACCCAAGCGAGCACCACTTAAGTGTGGGTATTTATCCAAATCAGCTTGACTTCTGAAAATTCCGAGAGATCTATACAACAAATAAGTATTCAAAGGACGACCAGTTTGACGTTGGTAATCTGGTAAACCAGAAGCCTCATCAATAAATTCTACTTTACTTTTTGCATAGGTAAAGTTTCCAGAAATCATATATCTAAAATCACCTGAATGATTGTAAGTTACGCTAGTCTCAATACCTGAGTTACTTACTTTACCAATGTTTTGGTCTGGAACTAAAGCGCCCGAACCGTAAGGGTTTACAATACCAGAAACACCTGGGATAGAAGCATTACGAGCCGCAAGAATGTCTGAACGATTTTGTTGGAAATAGGTAACTTCAGCAGATAACTTTTTGAAGATTGTAGCATTCACACCAATATCCAATTTCTTAGCTACTTCCCATGTAATATTTGGGTTTGCCAATTTTGTTAAGTCGATACCTGAGTGAATTACGTCAGCGCCGATTACATAAGAGTTATTGAACGAGTAGTTGTTGTAATACTGAAACTGACCTACGTTGTCGTTACCCAAAGTACCATAAGAAGCACGCAATTTTAAGTCATCAACACTTGTAACTTTGTTCTTGAACCAAGGTTCTTCTGAAATTCTCCAACCTGCTGAGAAAGATGGGAAGAAACCATATTGCTTACCAGCAGGGAACGTCGACGAACCGTCTACACGCATCTGAAGTTCCGCCAAATATTTTTCGTTATAGTTATATGCAACTCTTGAGATATAACTTCTTCTTGTGAAGTTGTAGCTACTACCGTAGTTGTTTTTGTCTGTAGCCGCAGCACCACCTTGCGAAAGTTCAGGAGTTGATGGCGTTGGGTAGTTCAAGCGAGAAGCTCCGAAAGTCTCTGAACGGTTTTGACTCTGCTCGAAAGCAACGAAAGCATTTACATTGTGGTGACCAGTAGCTAAGTTGTAATTCAACTTGATGTTTTGGATTTGCAATGTTGAGTTTGTTTGTGACTCAGATAACGTTGCTGCACCAGCCGAACCACCAGTTACCACTTGGTCGTATGCGTTGGTATTGCGGTTGTATGAATACAAGATGTATGGAATACTAAACGACTTTGAAAAGTTATAAGATTTGTCGATTGATAAAAATCCGTCTACGCTCAAGCCTTTTACAGGTAAGTTATAGCTACCTCTCAAAATACCATTGAATACAGTCGTAGGGTTTTTGTTAAGACCACCTAACGATGTTCCTAATACAACTGGGTTGTTATTTTCAACACCTGTAGATGGTAATCCATTTGGATAGGTAGCCACTACTGTTGGATATGCTCTGTAAATAGAACGGAATGTGTTACCTGCACTACTGATTGGATATTGACGATCTTCTTGGCGACCAGAAAGAGACAAACTTACTTTGAAATCTTTTGTGATGTTAGCGTCGATGTTCGAACGGAAATTGTATTGGTTGTATTTCGTAGCACCGTTTTTCAATAAACCGTCTTGTGAAATCATACCAATCGACATGAAATAGCGTGTGTTTTCGTTACCACCATTTACTGTCAAACTGTGTTGGTTTTGTAAAGCTACACTTTGCAAAGCCTCTTTCTGCCAGTTAGTATTTGGGTAGTTCAATGGGTCAGAACCATTCGCAAATTTCGTAATTTCATCAGCTGAATAATGCTGATTCATACCCCCTGCTGGGTTGTTGTAATAATCAATCTCGTTCAAAATTGCAGCATAAGTAGGAGCATCCGCTAATTTTGGCAAACGAGTTGGCGTACTGAAACCTTGGTTGAAGCTATAAGAAATAGTTGGTTTTCCAGTTGTACCTCTTTTCGTTGTTACCAAGATTACACCATTGGCAGCACGGCTACCATAAACTGCTGCTGATGCATCTTTCAATACCGAAATACTTTCAATGTCATTTGGGTCAAGGCGTTCCAAACCACCGATTTGCCCAGGGATACCGTCCACAACGATAAGCACGTCGTTGTTACCTGTCGATGCCAAACCACGAATGGTATAGCTCGAACCGTCATAACCAGGCTCACCACCACGGTTGTTGGCAATAAAACCAGAGAAACGACCAGCCAACGAGTTGGATAAGTTGGGCTGAGGGCTTTTCACGATTTCGCTACCTTTTACATCCGATACCGAACCTGTCAAGGTTACTTTTTTCTGAGTACCATAACCTACCACTACTACTTCCTGTAGTGACTTGGTATCTGCTACCAATTTTAGGTCAATAACTGATTGATTTTTGATTTCTACTTCCTGTGTAGCATAACCGATAAAAGTAAATACCAAGGTAGAAGCATTAGCTGGAACAGAGATGGAATATTTACCATTTACATCTGCCGAAACTCCTTTGCTAGTTCCTTTTACTTGTATGTTCGCACCCGGAAGTGCTGCTCCTTGTTCATCAAGGATAGTTCCTGTAATCTTTCTATCTTGGGCAAAAGTTGCCAATGCAGAAAGCATCATCATAAGGCATAATAAGAATTTGGTACTCGGACCAAACAGGTTTTTGATGCCTGTTTTTCCTAAGTCCTTTCCGAAATGGGAGAATAAAGGTTGTCTCATCTTTTAAATGAAAATTGTTTGATTGGAAAATTTGTGCTTTTTGACATTGAAATATTTGAAGCAAAACTAGGATTATGGAGTTATTTCGAGAGGGGGGAAATCCTTATATGGTAGGGGGTAATCAAACAAAAAGCCCTAAAATGGTAAATTTTAGGGCTTTTTTATGAAAAAATGGAGGCTATTTTAGCTTTTCTTTGGGAAAACGTCCTTGTTGAAAGTATGCTGATTGTGAAAAGGCTTGCGGTATTTTTTGATGTAAGCGGAAGGATTCATACCAAATTGTTTGTTGAATTGTTCCCTGAAATACTTACTATCATTGATTCCGACTTGGTATGCTGTTTCGGAAACAGTGTAGTCGGTCGAAATTAAAATCTCTGCTGCTTTTCGGAGCCTAATAAATCGGATAAAGTTATTAGGGGACTGCGCACAAATCGACTTGATACGATTGTAAAGACTCGACGAACTCATCCCGATTTCGGTTGCCAATACACTCACATTAAAATCCGAATCCATCAGATTTCGCTCTACGATTGTTATACATTGATCCAAAAACTGTTTGTATTCAGGAGAGATTTTTAGGTTATGGGCTTGTAAAGTTACTTCGTTGAAAAAGTACTGTTGCAAGTCCATACGGCTCTTCAAAATACTATTGATTCGAGCAATTAGAATATCTTTTTCGAAGGGTTTACTGATATAGTCATCCGCACCGACTTCAATGCCTTTGAGCTTTACTTCAGAGGAGGTACTTGCCGTCAACAGTATTACTGGTATATGATTGAGTTGCTTATTTTGCTTGATTTCGGTACATACTTCAATACCATTGAGCCCTTGCATCATGATATCACAAATCACAATGTCTGGTAATACCTCATTGACCAAATCTAATCCTTTCTGCCCATTTTCGGCATCATAAATTTTGAATTGGGGTTGAAAAATTTGTTTGAGATAGGACCTGATTTGTTCATTGTCATCAATCACCACCATCGTATTTTGTTCGCCCACAAGTTCCTCTACGCTTACCTGATTGTCGAGTTTTAGAAAGGTTTTTGTTTCAATTTTTTCTTCTTTTAACTCATTCAGTAAAGCCGATTCTGGTTTTGAATCTAGTACTATATTGTCTATGTCCAAATGGTCATATCCCTTTGGTAGGCTGATTTTGAAGGTGGTTCCTATGCCTGTTTTACTCGAATACGAAATGTCTCCTTTATGATATTTGATAAATGTTTTTGTTAAAAAAAGACCAATGCCAAAGCCTGCTGCACTGGTATTTTTGGTTTGATAAAACATCTCAAATAGCTTTTCGCCAACGTTTGTTGCAATACCTTTGCCGCTATCTTTGATATAAAAATTAACATATCGAGGGGTATCTTCAATGCTGAGAGAGACTGCTCCATCCATCGGAGTGAACTTGATGGCGTTAGAAATAAGGTTGAAAAGTGCAATTTCTATTTTCTCTTTATCACCATAAATTTCCAATTGTTCGTCAGTACAAACAAAATCATAATGGAGATTTTTCTCCTTTGCCTGATAAGTGAAGCACAAAAAGACCTCCTCAGCCAATTCTTTGACATTTAATAAAGATACCTTAAGATGGTCCCGCTCAGCTTCGGCTTTACGAAATAAGAGTAGTTGGTCTACCAAACTCAATAGCCTTCTAGCATTTCGGTATACCAATTGCAAGCTATTGGTATCCTGAGTTTCATCCTTCAATAACTCTTTTATAGGGTTGATAATTAACGTTAATGGAGTTCGGAACTCATGTGAGATTTGGGTAAAAAACGAAAGTTTTTTCTCATTTAACTCTTTTTCTTTATCGGCCTCAATTTTTGCCACCCGAATTTGATACTTGAGTTCAGCTTGATTCAGACGATAGCGTTGATAATAGTAAATCGCCGTCGCAATCATTCCCAAATAAATCAGATATGCCCACCATGTTTTGTACCAAGGTGGCAAAATGATGACATTGACAGACACAATTTTGTCTGACCAAACACGGTCTTTGTTGGCTACTTTTACTTTAAATACATAATGACCTGGTTCGAGATAGCGATAAGTAGCTGATTTTTGTTTACCAGCATAATTCCAATCATTGTCTAGCCCTTCAAGTTGATAGGCAAAGTAACTTTCGTCGGGATATGAATAATTAATAGCACCGTATTGAATTGAAAAAACTGATTGATTAGGCTGTAGTTCCACCAATGCTTCAGGATTTTGATTATCAAAGGGAATAAATTCTCGTTGAGGTACACCACTTTGATCAATGTCTTTTCCGTAAAGCTGTATACCTGTAATCAACACATTGGGCTGATAAGTAAGTACATCGATATTTTTGGGATAAAAAAGATTCCAGCCTTCTGTTCCTCCGAAACATAAAAAGCCTTTGATAGGCTCATACAACACCGACCCACCATTGAATTGTCCGTTTTGGAGTCCATCCTTTCTGTCATAATTAAAAATCTTCTTGGTTTTGGCATCAATTTTTGAAATACCAGCATTTGTGCTAATCCAGATTTGCTGATTAGGAAGTGCTTTAATCGCCAAAATAGTATTGCTACCCAGACCATTTTTTTCGGTAAATCTCGTGTAACTATTGGTATTAAATTGATAATGAATCAACCCGATTTCTTGAGTACCTACCCATAGCCCGTTATTGGCGTCATAGGCTAGACTCAATACCACTCCTGAAGGTAAAATATCTTTAAGGAGTTGTGTTGATTTTTGGGTAAGGGTATTAAACTGAATCAGTCCCACGCCATAGGTTCCGATAAGTAAATTGCCCCGATGGTCTTGAGTAATCGCCCTAACATCGTTTGAATCAAAGTTTCGTGATTTACTACTATAGTTGGTAAATGTTTGATCTTGAGGATTAAATCGGCAAAAACCTCCGCCATTGGTTCCTATCCAAATGTTTTTCTGAGTATCCTCAAAAATCACCCTGACGTCGTTGGCTCCAATACTTTTGGGGTCGTTTGCTACATTTTTGTAATTGATAAACCTGTCGCTTGTAGGATTATAGCGATACAGGCCTCCTGCATAGGATCCAAACCAAAGATTGTTTTTGCTATCCTTAAATGCGCTAAGTATGGCATTATTGGTAAGGCTTCCTTGGGCTTTACTAGCTACGTAATGCTTGATAACCTTTCCTTCTGGCGTAGTTTTATAGATACCATCTCCATCAGTACCTAGCCACAAATTTCCCTCATGGTCGGCAGTCATGCCGTAGTAGCGAAGCCAGCTTTCGGTATTTTGGTTCGTGATTTTTTTCTGAAACTGCAAAAAGCGTTGCGGACTATGGTTGAGCATCATAATACCTTCACCATAAGTTCCCAGCCAGATATTTTGGTCTTTATCTGCATATAAGCATTGCACCGAGCGTTGAGTAAGTGCCCCTTGAGGCTCTTTTACGACCTGTATCGGAAGGGCTTTGAGTTGTGGGTAACTAGGTTGTATTTTAATCTGATATAGTCCACCGTCCTGTACTCCGATGTATAGGTTTTTTTGTTTGTCTTCCAGTAGGGATAGGAAGACGTTATTACTCGAAAAATTTGTAAAACCTACCTTGGTAATACTATTGGATGTTCTGTCAAAAAAGTAAATACCGTCAAAAGTAGCTAACCATATTTGATGATTGGAGTCTTCAAAAATGCTGTTGATACGGTAATTATTGAGCAGTTCGATATTTTTGATTGGATAGGGCAGAAGTTGAGCATTTCTTTGTTGGAAAACACTGATTCCATTGGTATGGGAGCCAAGCCAAACAAGCCCTTTGGAGTCTTCAAGTGTAACCAAAATAGTATTGCTACGCATGCCCTTGGTATTGGACATACGGTAATTGATTGTTTTGCCTGTTTGTGGGTTAAAATTAAAGACCCCATGTAAGGAAGATGAAATCCATAGATTACCATTTTTAGCTTCCGAAATCGAGCTAATATCTTCGTCCATATTTTGTCCATTGTAGAGCGACTGAGGGTAAAAATGCTCCTGCGAGGCATCAAATTTCAAAAGACCTTTTCTGGAAGTAATCCATAGTTGACCACGAGAATCTTTGAAAACTGTATTGATGTAATTACCTGGTAAACTAAATTTCTCTTCAGAGTCATGACGGAAAATACGAAATGAAATCCCATCAAAACGGTTTAGTCCGTCGTCGGTAGCAACCCACATAAAGCCATTATTATCCTGTACAATTGAATTGACGATTCCGAAAGATAGACCATCTTTTGTACTATATTTTAAGGCTTTGGGAGTTTGTGGAAATTGAGCAATGGAGCTAGTGGAAAAGAACAAAAACAAGTACCATAATATTTTCATAGTACAAAAGTAAAATAGTTTTTATCGAAAAGATACAATACAAGAGGGAATTTATTGAATCCCCTCTTACTTCATCGCTTCACCAAAAGTGTTCTCCTGACGACTTGAAGAAATCTGAGGGATACACAAGCTTGTCATTCTATTAATCTACACTTATCGTTTAAGTGGTTTCAAAGCGGTAATATTGCCTCTAGAATATTTCAATTTGAAGACTAATAGCTCAAAAAGCAATCGCTACTAGACTATTTACTCGAATTTTCTTATCTGAAAGACTTTCATCTTGCATCAATTCTGAAACGGCGTCCACTGTTGCACGTGCGGGCAACCAAGGTGCAGGGAGTCTTCGTAAGGATTGATAGACAAATTGATTCAATTGTGTATTGTTAGTCTTTGAAAATGATACAGCTCCCACTTTTCCATTAACTAAAACCTCAATTTTTAAGGTATCATTTTCTAATTTGAGAGAACGCCATTTGGAATCTTTTGCCAGAGAAGTAAGTAAATATGATTTGATAAATGCCAAGCTTTTTGAGGTTGTAGCGTTCGTTTTGTAATCGTATATAGCAGAATCTAAAACGAAGCTTGCAAAATTTGGCGACCAATCATTTTCACGATGAATCATCGAGTAATCAACTGGATGGCTCTCTTTCGTTTTTTTATATTCTTTCAGACTAGCCACAGACCACGAAATGAGGGGCTCAAGAGATTTGTCTTGGTATTGAGAGATACCTAAAAAGCCACTACATAGCTGAAGTTTTGTGGTAGTTTTCTTGTTATAATTTTCCCAAGTTACAGGTACTTTCAAGATTCCTGAAGGAAAATTGTCAGTGGTAAGCGTTGACTTTAGGTAAAAGTCATCTTGTAGAAAGGGATTTCTTTTCAACACCTCCTTCATGATGATATCACCGTTCGAATTTTTTTGAGAGCTTTCCTCCATCAGCTTAATATATGGAAACAGCTTAATCATCCACCCCGAAATATAAAATCCATTGTATTCGGTGGCGTTTTTATAGATATTTTTCCAAAACTCTTGATGAATTTTGCCTTGACTAGCTTGTTTAAATTCTTCAATGATTGGAGCTAATTCTCTGTGCCAATCGTCTAAACCTAGTTGATTGAGAAGCTGTATTTTTTCTAGAATTTTTTCCCAATCTTCCTTTGTGCCTGTGATTGTAATTGAAGGTATACCACAACCCGTTTCTGCAATGTAATCGAAGCCTTTTTTATAAGCATTCAGAAGGGCAATTTGATAAGCTGTTTTGATTACTGGCGTTGTGGTAGAATAATCACCAACAAAAAAACTGTAATAATCCTGTCTAGTGTATTTGCGAGTTTTATTTGAAATATCATTTATAAAAATGTTCCAGTGCTTTGCTCCAAATTCTAGACTATCGTTACGAATCGAAAGGATTTCGGGTTTATTTTTTTCAAATAATTTACCTTTTAATGAACTGTAGTTTTCGTTGATGTGATAAGAAACTCCTTGACAAATTGTCATCCAAATGGCATCGGGTGAAAGAACCAATGGACGATGTTGGTCATAACAATATTGCAGTGTACTTACAAAACCATTCTCTTGCGAAGGGACTAACAAATAATCTTTGTGCTCCTCTGGATAGAATAACAATTCATTCCCGATAGCCTCACCAAATGCATGATCAGCAGAAAAAGTTTTCAGTGGCTCATTGGCTAGCTTAACCTCATCGACTTGGAAGGTAACTCCCTCGGGTTTTCGTAAATTATTAGGAGAGGTAAAATGGGTTGTATCGTTGGGCACAAGGGAATGTTGATTCTCTTTATTTTTCTTACAAGAGAATACTAAGAAGGCTGCAAACAGGTAGAAAATCCCTTTTTTCATATGTGGAAGACGTAAATTAAGTTTACTATTGGTGTGATTTTAAGATTGACTCTTTAAATTACCATTTTTTAGTGAAAGTAGGCGTCAATGATTCTCAATAACACAAACAAACTATCATATGAAAAAAGTATTACTGTCCTTATTATTACTTCAAAGTACCGCCATTCTTTCTCAGTCAAAACTCAATGAGCAAGTAAGAAATTATAGGAAAGCGAATGAGTTTACCTTATTGAATGAATTTAAAGGTCTGTTATCCATTCCTAATGTGGTATATGATACCGTTGGTATTCAGAAAACTGCTGCTTACATTGTCAAAATGATGGAGGATAGAGGTATTAAAACTACACTTTTGGAGGCAAAAACCAAGGGTGTTCCTCCTGCTATTTACGGCGAAGTAAACGTGCCTAATGCTACTAAAACTGTAATTTTTTATGCGCATTATGACGGTCAGCCAGTTAATCCTAACCAGTGGGCCGAAGGATTAGAACCTTTCAAGTCTGTATTTTTAGATGCTTCCTTAGAAAAAGGTGGCAAAATTATTCCTGACCCAAAACAGGGAGATATAATCAATCCAGAATGGCGTATTTATGGAAGAAGTGCTTCAGACGATAAAGCGGGTGTTTTTTCGATACTTTCTGCCTATCAAGTGTTGAATAAATTAGGGATAAAACCAAGTGTAAACTTAAAGTTCTTCTTTGAAGGAGAGGAAGAAGCGGGGTCTACTCATTTATCTGAAATTTTGGAAAAACATAAAGAAAAACTTAGCTCCGACCTTTGGATTATTTGTGATGGACCTGTGCATCAATCTGGCAAAAAACAAGTGGTCTTTGGTGTTCGTGGTGATATCGGTATGGAAATTAAAGTTTTTGCCTCTAAACGGCCTTTGCATTCTGGACACTATGGCAACTGGGCACCCAACCCTGCCAATTTACTCGTAAAATTATTAGCCTCAATGAAAGATGATAATGGTAAGGTGTTGATTAAAGGTTTTTACGACGACGTAGTGCCATTTACTGATTTGGAGAAAAAAGCTTTGGCTAGAGTTCCTTCTGTGGATGAGCAAATGAAGCAAGAATTAGGCTTTGTCCGAGCAGAAGGTGGAGGGAAATCTTTGGCTGAGTTGATCAACTTACCGTCGCTCAATATCAATGGTATCTCTAGTGCTAATGTTGGCAAAATGACTGCTAATGTTATCCCAACGTCTGCCACAGCAGCCTTGGACTTGCGATTGGTCTTAGGAAATGATGCCCAACGACAAGCACAAAAAGTGATAGATCATATCAAATCACAAGGCTATTATGTTACTCAAAATGAAAGTATCACGGATGAAGAAAGACTCCAATATCCTCTTATCGCTCGTGTGACGCTAGGCAAAGGATACAATGCTCAACGTACACAAATGAACCTGCCAATTGCCCAAAAGGTCATCAGCGCAGTGCAAAGTACCACGACTGATGAGTTGGTGCTCATGCCTAGTTTGGGTGGTAGTCTTCCCTTATTTTTATTTGAAAAGTATCTGGGCACACCTACAATTACAGTCCCAATAGCCAATCATGACAATAATCAACATGCTGAGAATGAGAATATTCGTATTCAAAACATTTGGAATGGCATCGAAACCTACGTTGCACTGATGAGATTGGAGTAATATTGTCGCTAAAAGTTTCGCAGAAAATTATATTTTGATTTGCTTATTTCAGCGAATTAAATGCATATTTTTAGGGCAAATAATCTAATAGGCTGGGTAAAATTTAAGATTATGCTTTGGGCTTTCAGGTAACGGCTTTCGGTAGTGGTTATTAAAAAACATTAGTATTAAAGCAAAATAAAATTGCATTAATACGCTAAATAGCTAGTTTGAATTCGTTGGAAATATTTTGCTGACAGCACATTGCTGAAAACCGAAAGCCAAGAAGTTGAATTTTATTTTGCCTACAAACTCATTACCGTATTCCTTAATTCTTAAATTTATAACTAATGAAAAATTCATTAAAGCACATCAATGAAATAGTCCTTACACAAGGTACCTTAACAAAAGAGGGAATTAGTTCGCTTCCTACCGACTCAGAAAACCTAATATTTTGGGATTTATTTGACAATTTTGCTCCTTTATCGATTGACAGACAAAGAGATTTTGCAGATTTGACTGAAGGTATCCCGTGGTCCTTTAATCTTGAAAAAGGAACCATCATGTTTGAAGATTATACTTTTCCGATGCAAGTGTATGGTTCGTTTTCAAAATCAAGTGGAACTTGGCTTTGGGCATGGGAAAATCAGCATTTGCAACAAACGCCAAAAATTATTGCCAATTCCCTTTTGTTAAAACAGTTGGGAGAGCGCTTTGATATTTCTCACCTTACAGTGCCTCAGTACGATTCAAATCAGAATGAGTTGTATGATTTGGGACTTATCGCTTGTGGTATGTTTGGACAGGATGGTTTTTTCTTGGCAGACTACGGGCAAGGTATAATGCTGTTAACAGTAACCTTCTCAGAGGAAATTAAGGAAGAATTTGAAGAAATAGGAATTGAGCGTGAAGTAACAGTCATTGGGGAGTTTTTGGAGCAATATGAGGTCTCTAATCAGGTGGATGCCCTAGAAGCATATCTCTATCTTAAAGGCTTTAAAGTTACCATTGCCAACCAAGAAATTTTGGCTGAGGCCGAGGGGAAATTTATGAAGATTGGTTTCAACGAAGATAATTTTCTGACATCGTTGAACACTGAACTATAAATTGTAACTAACTTCAAAACTGATGACCACCAACTCACAATCCGACATTCAGGAAATTATACAACAAATCCTCAAATTTAGAGACGAAAGAGATTGGGCACAATTTCACGATGCTCGCAATCTGGCGATGTGTCTTAACGTTGAAGCGTCTGAACTTCTGGAAGTTTTCCTTTGGAAAAATCCTGAAGAAGCTAAAATCGAGAAAATAGAGGAGGAGTTGGCGGATGTATTTTACGCGGCATTTTTATTAGCTGAAAAATATGGTTTTGATGTAAAAGAAATCATTGAGAAAAAGCTTGCGAAAAATGCTGAAAAATATCCGATAGAAAAGGCATTGGGTAGCAACAAAAAATACGATGAGTTATAAAAAAAACGGCTAGAAATTTCTAGCCGTTTTCTGATTTTTTAGCGTTGGTTTTTAACCGAGTTGTGGTAAATGAATATCCACCAATTGCTAAATCTACATTTTTCCCTGATAATGTGATGACACTTTCAATTGCTTGAATCGTAAATGATACTTTGGTGAATTGAGGGCTTTTAAAGCTTTGTGTTCTTTCTATAAATTGTTTTTTGGATAATAATGTAAGTAAATATAAATATTTTATTGTATTAAATTGATACAATGAAGTCATCTTGACTTTTTGATTTTCTTCAATGCGATGATAATAAATGCTATAAAGTTAAAACCTATCCAACTTGAAAGCGTTGTATCGAATCGATTTAACAAGGACCTGTAACTATC
>NZ_JASHIF010000022.1:0-163820 GCF_030056595.1 Flectobacillus roseus | reverse complement strand
TTTTTGACGTAGCTCAAGGTAAAAGAGGATTAAATGCCGTTAATGTAAAGTTGGCTTAATATATAAGATATAACTGATCATTTCTTTTAAGCACGCCTTTCGAGGTGTGCTTTTTTTTTGTCCTAATAAGATGACTATCAATTAATTTGTTTCGTGATATATTACTCTTACCTTTGGTTTAATGAGTAAGCAAAAATAATAGATGAATTTCTCTCTAAAGATATTTTACTTTTATTGTCTCCGACCGACTTCCCTTCTTATTATGCTCCTCTAAGATTTCGTCCATCATTTTAACAGCTCCGAATAGAGCCTTAGGCTATGATAAAAAAAGATAAGAAAGTAAAAGAGAAAAAAGATTTGAGTAGCTACATCACATGTCTTATTCAAGACCCTGTGAAAGATTTTACGATTTCATTTGATCGTGCTCTTTTGGAAAAAAAGAGGGAGAAATATGGGGATAAATTGATTTTCAATCCTGCTTAGACTAACAAAGAAGAAGTGATTTAGAAAAATATATGGGCAGAAAAAAAGAGTGTTTGAAACAAACACTCTTCATGGAATTAATTAGTTGGCCAATTTGGCAATTTGAACAGCTTTAGGTCCTTTGCTTGAAGGTTCAACCAAAAACTCTACTTGGTCTTGTTCCTTAACTGGCTCTTTCAAATCATTTGCGTGAAAGAATATTTTTTTCTTAGATTTACTATCAATGATAAAACCAAATCTTTTTTGAGTATTAAAGAACTCAACTATTCCTTGATGCGCAGTTTTATCTGCTGGACCTCTTTCGTATCTATCTGATTTTTTTCCCGAAGCGGCATTATCCTCACTTCCCGCAGGTTTTGGAGGCGTAGTTGTTAGATTTCCATATTCATCAACGTAAGCTAACATCTCAGAAAAGTCTTTCCCTTTGTTAGAGTTAGTTTTTCTGTCTTCTCTCTTGTCATCTTTCTCTTGACGTTTTTTACGTTTTTTGGATTCTCTGTCTTTTTTGTTTGCCGTTATTTGGGAACTGCTCATATTGGAGGGGTTAAAATGTGATGTCAATCAATATTGACTATACCTGAAGATAGAGAACCAGTATTGCATAAGGGGGTCATATTAAAATATTTCATTCCAAAAGCTAGTGTGTTACGTCTATCTTACAAAGATAGAAGAATTATATGGGATTATGCTGTATTGAAAGCGAAACATACTGGCTATTGAAATAATAAATTCCCTAACATAAATATAACTACCTCTTTTCAGTGTTGTATGTATTTAACTGGAATATTAGCAAAATATTATTTTTTTGAGAAAAACAATAAATTAAAAAAGTTACCAAATCAGGATAAAAGGGCATATTAATTCGTTTATATTGGGGCACTTTTAACTATCCTCAATTTTACTATGTCAGAAAACTTACAAAATTCAAGGAGAGATTTTCTCAAAAAAGGCGCAGCTGCGGCAGTTGGGAGTTTCTTTATTGTTCCTCGCCATGTGTTAGGTAAGGGATTTATTGCTCCAAGTGACAAACTCAATATTGCAGCTATTGGTGCTGGCGGAAAAGGTCAATCAGATATTATTAATGCTTACAACAATGGTGCTTCCAATGTTGTAGCACTTTGTGATGTGGACTGGGCAAGAGCTAAAACTGCTATTGAAAAATTTCCGAACGCCAAAAAGTTTAGAGATTTCAGAGTAATGCTAGACCAAATGAAGTCTGACATTGATGCTGTAACTATCTCAACACCAGACCACTTCCATGCCTACGCGGCTATGGCATGTATGCAGATGGGCAAGCACGTATATGTGCAAAAGCCTTTGACGCACAACATTGCCGAGGCTCGTATGCTTACCAAAGCAGCAAGAAAGTACAAAGTAGTAACTCAAATGGGTAACCAAGGTTCATCAAACCCGCTTCAACAAGTAGCTAGCAAATGGTTTGATGATGGAAAAATTGGGACTGTTCATACGGTAAATATTTGGACGAACCGCCCAGTTTGGCCACAAGGTATTCCTGTTCCAACTGAAAAGCCTGCGCTAATCGACTCAATGTCACCTGCAGATTGGGATGTTTGGGTTGGACCAGCTCAGTGGGTTGATTATCATCCTCTTTATCATCCATTCAAATGGAGAGGTTGGTGGAACTTTGGTACTGGCGCTTTGGGAGATATTGGTTGCCATACCATTGATTCGGCATTCCGTATTTTGGGCTTGAGTTACCCAACAGAGGTAGAATGTAGCGTAGGAGCGGTATTTATCAAAGACTGGACTCCTGAGTATATTCCTGAAGGTTGTCCTCCGTCTTCGCACGTAGAAATCAAATTCCCAGCGACCAAGAAAAACAAATCTGCTGTGAAAATGATTTGGATGGATGGTGGTATTCGTCCTATGCACCCAGATTTGATTCCTGCCAATACACCGATTAGTGATGATGGCGGCGCTAATGGTATTATTTTGACTGGTACAAAAGGTATCATGACCATTGGTATGTATGGTAACAATCCGAAAATCTACTTGAATAATGGTGAAGTTATCGATACGCCAAAATTGACTAACGATCTCAAGCTACCAGAATATGGTCACCAAGTAAGTTGGACAAATGCTTGTAAAGCTGGTTTTGCGAGTAAAGAGCACAAGGAACTTTCTTCATCATTTGACTATTCAGGCCCACTTACAGAAACGGTATTGATGGGTAATTTAGCAATTCGTAGCTATATGTTACGTAAGAAAAATGAAAAAGGTGGATTTGACTTCTACGGTCGTAACAAGTTGTTGTGGAACGGTGAAGATATGAAGATTACTAACTTCGACGATGCTAACCAGTTTGTGGGTCGTACCTATCGTGAGGGTTGGAAAGTAGTTGATGCGTAGGTAAACAAGTGTCTCATGCTTTTAATAAACCGAGTACAATAATCGTAATCTTATAAAAAAACGGAGGTGCCATCACCTCCGTTTTGCTTTTTAGCATTTTCATGAATTATGCGAATCAAAAAATTATTCAGCATTCAAAACTCGCAACTCAGCACTCATACTTAGTATCTGATTGACCAAAATGGATTGACCTCTTCTTTGAATTTATCTTTGACATGCTTTTCTATCATTTGCTGATACTTTGCTTCGTTGATTTTACTTCCTTTCAATTTTTTGGGCAAATCTAATTCTGTTGTAAGCTTTTTGAATTCGATCTTCGAGGCTGCAATCACACAAGCACCATCATTTATATCTAGCTCAAGTATTAGCCCAGGCAAACCCCAAAGTCTTTCTGGTCCTGCTTTAGCTTTTATATCTTGAGCAAACCACGCCACTATTACTTGGTTTTTGATGGGATCTTTGATTTGCGCCTTCATACAAATATGACCAGCTACTTCCTTAATATCATTCAGAATCTTCCATTGAGGGCGTTCTAGACTATCCTCAACCACATAGGTTTTCCCAACAAAATCAATTACGTCTGTGAATATCTCATTTTCGAAGTCTCTATAAATCACAAACTGCTCTTTCCGCCAAGAATATCCATTGGTATTTTCTTCCTTTTCCTCGTATTTTGAACCTTTAGGACTAAAAAATAACGTATATGTTTGAGTACTAACATCGATATTCCCAAACATATAGGCATTTTTCTCTTTTTGTTGCTTACTCAAAAAGGTCATTTGGTCATTCATCTTCGTCCATGAGGTCGTTCGCTTAAAGGTAACTTCACCTTCATTTTTTTGTGCCTTTGCCCAAATCCCAAAGGCGAGCAAAAGGATTATCAATGTCATTTTTTTCATATAATTTGTGTCTATAATATCTAAATAGATTGAGAAATATTTTATCTAAAACATATTGTTATTCTTTTTCAATTTAGCATCGTGTCCTCGTACGTTATAAGTCAAACTCAACATGAAGTATCTAGCCAAAGTAAACGCTTGCTGATAAGTTACAAAGTTTTGAGAACCCGTTTGGGTGATGGCTTGGCGTCTGTTGAATACATCAAATGCGGCCAGACGCGCTTCTAAACGGTTATCTTTCATCAATAAGCGACGTACTGAAACATTTAAAATGGGGATGTTTTGAGAAAAGTTAAATCGATCGTTTTCATAGCCAGTATAATTGAAACTACTTTCTAAGAAAGTTTTCTTGATGAAACTCCATTTGGCATCAATATTCAATCCTTTGCTAATAATATTCTGATTTTGACGGGTTTCGATAGAATATTGAATATTGTTAATTGAATAATTTCCGCCTAAAGTCACAAATATCTTGTCGCTTGGAGTGATACTAAAACCGATGTTGGCTCCATAAGCATTACTGTTGGTAGTATTTAATACAGAGTTTACCAACGTTGGTGTTGTTGAAAAGGTGTAGTTTGCGCTTAGGTTGGTAGTCCATTTTGTTTTAATAATAGGGAAACTAGAATATAAGGTAGTTCTAAACGACTCGGCACCAGACATATTTTCAGGACGAGTACGTGTTACCAAATTAGCATCAACAGTTTGATTATAAACCACTTGATTAAGATAGTAATTGTAATTCATCCAAAGATTGATACTAGTAAAGTTGCTTTGATTAAAACGAGACAGACTTAAGCTGACATCATGCGATTTGGTTGGATTTAAGTTTTGATTTCCTTCTGTGATATAAAAAGGGTTGGTGTTTTGAATAACAGGCTGCAAAGCACTAATACTTGGTGCATTGACATTGATTCCATAACCAAATCGAATGTAGGTACTTTGTTGAGGATTGAAGGTTGCCGTAAAATTAGGGACAATAGCATCGTATTGTTTAGAAATCTGAGTTGTCAAATTTCCACCTTCGGTAGGATAAACCTTTCCTGACAAGTCATATCTCAATGCAGCCACACCGAGAGATAGGTTAATACCTTTCTTATTAAAACGTAAACCTGTTCCGATACGATTATAGGTAATTCGGTTTTCATAATAAGTACTCAAACTATCAAATCGTTGTGTTTCTATCAGGCCATTATAGGCATCGCGACCAACGTTTTGTTGGTTATTAGAAAAATTATAGAAGTTTTCCCAGAAAAAACGCTTTGAGAGTGGTTCCAAATAATTCAAACCTGCTTTTAACGTCAGTGTTCGGTTCGCATTTTGGTTAAGTTGAGCTATGGCACGAATTTGGTCGTTAGGATTGCTAGCTTCGAAGAACTGTGTCAATGAACGAATATTATCTGTTCCATCGGTAGTCGACCTTACAAATGAGCTACTAGCAGCAAATACTCGTCCCACCTTTTTGAATTTATGACGAAAAATAGCCGTACCATTTAGATTATACGCATTCAGGTTTGAGCTATTATTGAGATTGATACGGTTTTGTAATTCATTATTGTTATTGATGTATTCTTGACGAGTACCCACAGCACTATTCGAATTACTAAAACGTAAATTTGCTTTGGTAATCAAGGTATTTGTCGAATCAAGCATTTGTTCCCAGCGTCCACTTATGGAGTGGTTGGCTCTAAAACTTACTGTTGAACTGGTATCCAAAGTACTGAAAGAACCATTTTGAAGGAAGGTTCTTTTATTCTGATTTTGATCCAAATTCAATTTGGTTTGATTATATACATAACTGGTACTCAGCTTGGTTTTTTCATGTGTATAATTGTAGTTGACACCACCTCCCAAATTATTAGTAAATCCTTTTCCATTAAAACTACTCAACAAATCATCATCGCCACCAATAAAAAAGGCATCGCCACCACTTCCAAAACCAAAATCACCATTGTCGAAACTGCTGAAAGTATTATTTCCTTTAAACTCGCCATAGTCGCTCCAATTGACGCCCGTTTCGTTGATATTATTGGCATATCCAATGACTGAAAACTGTTCTTTTTTGTTAAAACGGTTGTAATTTCCTCTCAAAACTCCTCGGTCAGAAGTACCTACAGCGCCTGTAATTTTACCAAATTCTCCTTTTTTGAAGTTGTCCTTTAACTCCAAATTGATGGTTTTTTCCTTACTTCCATCGTCTACTCCAGTAATCGTAGCTTGGTCAGATTTGCGATTAAAAACTTGAATTTTTGAAATAGTTTCAGCACCTAAGTTTTTAGTAGCTGCTTTGGGGTCATCGCCAAAAAATGTTTTACCATCAACGGTCACTTTTTTAACATCATTTCCTTGTGCTTTAATATTTCCACTACCATCTACCTCAATGCCAGGCAGTTTACGTAATAAATCTTCGACAGTTGACCCTGGTGGAACCTTAAATGAAGCAGCATTATACTCGATAGTATCACCTTTGATACTCAAAGGCGCTTTAGCCGTTCTAACCACCACCTCTAATAATTCTTGTGAAATAGGCTTGATTTTGATAACACCCAAATCATTTACAGCCGTAGCGCTAGCAATGAGATGCTGTTGATACGGTAGAAAACCAACATAAGAGATTTTGAGGAGATAGGGGATGTTTTTAACATTTCTAAATTCAAAAACACCCTTATCGTTGGCGTTGCCAAAATTGACTAGAGATGAATCTGAGGGAGAAAGTAACATTACCGTGGCATCCGCCAAAACTGTAGAGTTCGTATCTTGAACAATACCTTTGATACTTATACGAGCAGGGTTTTGTGCATAAAGTTGTGTAATAGCGAGCAACAACAATACACTTAATAGGACTAGAATTCGATTCATAGGTCTGATTTTAGATTTAATGGAGGCAAAGAAAGCATTTTGTTTTCTTGATAGAACAAAGATAAGCATATCTACGAGATTTTCGTAGATATGCTTATTTATTAGCAATAAAAAATTTTAAGTAGTTTATAATAGGTTAATAAATGATAAAGGAATCGCTAATCAGGATGTTTGAAGGATGCGAAGACTAATATCTTATCACCCAAAACGGATTTATTTCCTCTTTGATTTTTTCCTTAATAAATTTATCAATCATGCCCTGATACTCAGCGTCAGTGATTTTTTTACCCTTGAGTTTTTTGGGAGGTTCGAGTTCTTTGTCGACTTTTTTGAATTCAATTTTAGTGGCAACAACAGTTACGGCACCGTCGTTGATGTCGAGTTCTAAAATCATGCCTGGGAGTCCCCAAAGTCTTTCAGGTCCTGCTTGTGAAGGGAGATCTTGTGCAAACCAAGCCGTAATTTTTTGATTTTTGATAGGATCTTCTACCTGAGCTTTCATACAAATATGTCCAGCTACCTCTTTCAAATCATTCAAAATTTTCCATTCAGGCAGTTTTAGGCTATCTTCTACGATATAGGTTTTACCTAACATTTCAATGACATCAGTCATGGTATTTTTGGTAAAATTTCGGCCAATACTATACGCTTCTTTGCGCCAAGCATATCCTTCAGACTCTTCGTTTTTCTCTTCAGAATTGACATACTTTGATTCATTATCATTGAAATAGAGAAGGGTATAATTGGCCCAGTCGTCTTTTCCACCAAACATATAAGACATTCTTTCCTTCTCTTGCTTACTTAAATAAGTCAAGGTAGAGTTGAGTTTTGTCCAATAGGTAGTTCTAGTAAAATAAACAACCCCTTCGTTGTTTTGTCCGAATGAGGTAAAATAGGCAATGTATAGTAATGCTAAAAGGAATATTTTTTTCATCGAAATAATAGTTTTCTGTATGTAAGAATAGGGTTCTTTAAAGATGAGCAATAGGCAAAAGCGTATCAAAGTCTTTTGCCTTTGCTGTTAAGTTTCATTAAAAGAACCCGCCGTTTTTCTTGAGTTTATCAGAATGACCTTTGAGATTGTAAGTCAAACTCAACATAAAATAACGAGCTAGCGTAAGCGCTTGCTGGTTGCTCACGGTATTGAGGTATCCTGTTTGTACAATAGATTGACGTTTATTGAAAATATCAAATGCGGCCAAACGTACTTCCATGCGATTTTCTTTCATAAATAATCTTCTAACCGAGGCATTAAGAATAGGTATTTCTTGGTCAAATCCAAAACGGTCGTTGCGATAGCTGTTATAATCAAAGCTAGTTTCGAAGAAGGTCTTTTTAGCAAAATTCCATTTTACAGATGTTGATAAGCCCTTGGTACGGATATTTTGGTTTTGATTATTTTCAATCGTGTAAGAAATATTGTTGAATCCAAGATTTCCTTCGATGTTCATGATTAGCTTCTCACTTGGTGTAATACTAAAGCCAGCGTTAATCGTGTAATTCTTATTATTGGTTTGATTCACGACGGTATTCACAATGGTTGGCGTGTTAGAAGTATTAATATTTCCCGACAAGTTCATCGTCCATTTAGTTTTGATGATTGGGAAACTTGAATACATTCCAAGGTTAAAGTTTTTACCTCCTGACATATTTTCAGGGCGAGTTCTTGTCACAAAGTTGGCATCTACTGTTTGGCTATACACAATTTGGCTCAAGTAATAGCGATACGAAGACCAAATACCAATACTAGCAAAAGTAGCAGGGTCAAACTTAGAAATATCAAAACTCAACTCGTGGTTTTTGGCTGGCAATAAGTCCTGATTACCCGAAGTGATATAGAATGGGTTATTATTCTGAACCACTGGTTGTAGGTCGGTAATACTTGGAGCTTCTACGTTGAGCGTATAGTTAAAGCCCATATACGCATTGTTTTTGAATTCGATATTAGCAGAAAAGTTTGGCGTCAGAGCTTGATATTGCTTACTGATATTTGCAGTAAGAGGTTTGCCTTTTTGTGGATATACTTTACCATCTAAGTCATACTGCAATACCGCTAGCCCAAATGATAAGTTGATTCCATCATTTGAAAATCTCAAACCTGAACCAACACGGTTGTAGGTAATTTGATTTTGATAATAGGTACTCAAACTATCATAACGTTGTGATTCCAAATTACCATTGAATGCGTCACGTCCTACATTTTGACCGCTGTTGTTGAAGTTATAGAAACTTTCCCAATAGACTTTTTTGGAAAGGGGCTCTAAGTAATTTACCCCAGCTTTAATCATCGTAGTGGTATTGGCATTTTGGTTTAGCTGAGAAATTGCACGAATTTGATCATTGACATTGGTGGCGTTAAAGAAGCGTGTCAAGGAGCGGATATTATCTGTTCCATCAGTCGATGAAGTACTTAGAGTGCTACTTGCTGCAAAAGTTCTTCCTTTTTTCTTAAACTTATGACGGTAGATAGCCGTAAAATTAAAATTGTAACCATTAAAATTAGAACCATTATTCATATTAATACGGTTCTGAACATCTTCTGAATTATTCAAATACTGCTGAACTTGATTCACATTGCTATTACTACCACTAAAACGTAAATTGGTTTTTGCAATGATAGTATTTGAGGAGTCCAACATTTGTTCCAAACGAGCGGCTACGCTATGTGAGTTTCTAAAACTAACTGTATTGTTGGTATCAAGCGTCGTAAAATTGGAGTTTTGGAGGAAAGTTTTCGTACTCTGATATTGGTCGAGGTTTAACTTAGTTTGGTTATAGAAATAACTTGAACTAAATTTTGTCTTTTGGTGAGTGTAGTTGTAGTTGACACCAGTACCGAAGTTGTTAGTAAAGCCTTTTCCGTCAAAATTGTTCAGATAATCACCTTCCATATAATAGAATCTATTGCCATTACCAAAGCCAAAATCTCCATTATCGTTAGAATTAAAGGAGTTATTCCCTTTAAATTCGCCATAATCACTCCAGTTTACACCCGTTTCGTTGATATTATTGGCATATCCTAACACAGAGAACTGTTCTTTTTTGTTGAAACGGTTGTAATTTCCTCTTAATACGCCACGGTCAGAAGTACCAACTGCGGCTGTAATTTTTCCAAAAGCACCTTTTTTAAATTCGTCTTTCAGTTCAAGGTTAATGGTTTTTTCTTTTTTCCCATCGTCAGCACCCGTCAAAAGCGCTTGGTCAGATTTGCCATTATAGACCTGAACTTTAGAAATAGTTTCAGCACCTAAGTTTTTGGTGGCAGCTTTGGGATCGTCACCAAAGAAAGTTTTTCCGTCAACCAATACCCGTTTTACATCCTTTCCTTGAGCCTTGATATTACCGCTTGCATCTACCTCGATACCAGGGAGACGGCGAAGGAGGTCTTCAACCGACGAACCAGGGGGAACTTTGAACGAAGCCGCATTATATTCGACGGTATCACCTTTGATGCTCAATGGAGCTTTAGCAGTTTTTACTACTACTTCAAGAAGTTCTTTAGCAATTGGCTTGATTTTGATAGGACCAAGGTCATTGACCTCACTTGGAAACTCTTTGAGTTTTTGTTGGTAAGGCAAAAATCCCACATAGGAGATTTTAAGCAAATACGAAGCATTTTTTACATTTCTGAATTCAAAGGAACCTTTGTCATTTGCTCTAGCAAAGTTCACCAATGACGAGTCTTTGGGTTGAAGAAGCATGACTGTTGCACCCGTAAGCGTCATAGCACTTGTATCTTGCACAACACCACGAATGGTCACACGAGCAGGATTCTGGGCAAAGAGGTTGGTACATGTAAAAAATAAAGCAATTAATAGAACTAAAGATTTGTTCATAGAATTTTGAATTTTAGATTTTTTGGAGGCAATAAGAGTGCTGAATTGTGAGTGATGAGTTTTAAGTATAATTTATGATTACTCATATTTTATCTCATTAATTTCTCTAACTTAATTCTGCACGACTACGTATATGGTTTATGGATCGGTGTATATATGGGGGTTTCGGCTCTGAGCTTTCGGCTTTCAGCAAAATGTATTTTGCAAACAACATATCACTACAAGAACATGAATCCACTTTGTGCCTGTTGCCTCTGTGCCTACAAAAAACAAAACCACTTTGTGCCTTTGTGCCTGTTGCCTTTATCCCTATTTCAACAATGACTTTTCAAATTTATAGGAAGTTCACAAGAGTCTTTATGAATTTAAGAATTTTTAACTAAAAGTTTAGCTAATTAACTAAAAAAATAGTTTAAATCATTGGTTCATGAAAACTTAATTAGGACATTACACTAATAGCCTGAATAAACTTACTATTAGGCATTGCGTGCAAGATATATTTTATCAAAAAAATGTAAGGAAGGAATGGGATGAAAGGCTTATAATATGGGCTGAAATTCTTGGGAATTATATTTTTCGGTAGAAAACTATAGTTAAAAAATAAACCGCAGAAAAAGCTTCTCTGCGGTTTAAACGAAATACCAAGTTAAAAATTATGGTCTTAAGCAGTTTTTGCTGCTTTACGACGAAGAATTCTATTTTTCAACGATTCTATAATCATATACATACAAGGTACAAGTAAGAGCGTCAACAAGAGTGAACTTGTCAAACCACCAATAATAACCCATGCCATACCATTTTTTACTTCTGCACCTGCACCACTTGCAATAGCAATCGGAAGCATACCTGCAATCATAGCAATTGTGGTCATCAAAATTGGACGCAAACGTTCTTTACCTGCCTCAATCAATGCTTCTTTTACGGAAAGTCCTGTTTCTTTCAGGTGATTGGTAAAGTCGACAATCAAAATACCATTTTTCGCAACTAGCCCCAACAACATAATCAAACCTACGATAGCAAAGATAGTCAACGATTCCATCGTCAAAGCAAGAGCCAATAGCGCACCAATCAAGGCCACAGGAATCGAAAATAATACCACAAAAGGATACACCACACTTTCGTACAAAGCCACCATAATGAGGTATACCAAAATGACACCCAGCAAGAAAGCAAATCCAAGACTACCGAAGGCGTCTTTCTGGCGCTGAATTTCGCCTAAATATTCAATTGTTAATCCTTGCGGCAATTTGAGTTTATCGATTTTCTTCTGTATATCTGCTACAATCGTACCTGTTGCACGACCCACAGCCGATGCCGTAACTTTAATCGAGTTCATTCTATCAGAACGTTCCAATACCGATTGTCCAACTACTTCTGTTACGTTAGCTACATCTTTAAGTTTGATGATAGCACCACGACTATTTCGTAAAGTCAAATCACGAACATTTTCAATCGAACGTTTATCGGCTTTATCTAAAGTAATATTGATGGGATATTCCTCACCTGATTGTCTGAACTTAGACTGATCATTACCTCTAAATGCTAATTGAATAGCTCCACCTACTTCTGGGACACTCAAACCAAGGTTAGCAATTTTCTCACGGTCTAGTTGTACCGAAATTTCAGATTTCAAACTTTTGGTCGAAAACTCCACATAGTCTGTCCCAGGCGTTGTGCGAACAATTTCTTTCACCTGATTGGCAACCTGCTGAATCTCGTTCATGTTAACCCCCTTAATCGCGATTTGAATAGGAGCTTCACTGTTTCCTGTAATACCTGTCAAACGAATTACCACTTTTACCCCGGGGATTTTATTGATTTCATCACGCAATTGTGTACCAAAAATTTCTGAAGATACTTTACGATTCTCTTTGGGGACTAAGGTTACTGCAATTTCAGAGATATTACTGTTACTACCGCCAGAACCCATAGCACCCGTTTGAGTACCGATGTTGGCAAATACCTTTTCTACTTCTGGTTTTTGCAAAATCATTTGTTCGATTTGCTTAGTAACCAAGTTGGTTTGTGACAACGGCGTTTGTGGGGATAACTCCAATTGAATGGTTAGTTCGCCACGGTCGCCATTTCCTGCAAAAGATGATCCAATAAAACCAGCAGGTAATAATGAAAATGCACCTACAAACAATATTAAGATGGCTATCAAAACCCAACGTTTGTGAGTTAATGACCAAGTTAAAATTTTGCCATATTCTTCCTTAACGCCATCTAGGAAATTTTCAAATCCTAAATTGATACGCCCCCATAAGCTTGATTTGCTTAGTATTTCTACTTTTCCCCATCTTGAAGCCAACAAAGGAGTCAATGTAAATGATACAAACAAACTCATTAGGGTTGAAAATACTACCACTAATGAAAACTCTCTCAGGATATTACCAATCAAACCACCGCTCATTGACAGAGGTAAAAATACTACCACGTCCACCAAAGTAATTGCTACCGCTGTAAAACCAATTTCCTGACGACCTTCAAGAGCTGATTCTATTTTACCTTTACCCATTTCGAGGTGTCGGTAAATGTTTTCTAAAACCACAATACTATCATCGACCAAGATACCTACTACTAATGATAGACCCATCAAAGTCATCAAGTTGAGTGAGAATCCGAAGACATACATCAAGATGAATGTCGGAATCATTGCCGACGGAATAGCAACCAATACAAACAATGAACTACGGAAACTATGTAAGAAAAATAGCATTACACCACCCACAATGATAATTGCCAAAAAGAGGTCATGTACCACTGCATCAGCAGACGCCAAGGTATAAACCGATTGGTCATTAGCAATTTCGTAATCAAACTTCTGAGAAGCATATTGTTTTTTAATGTCAATTAGTTTCGCTTTTACAAACTTGCTAACATTTACAGCATTGGCGTCTGCTTGTTTTACGATTTCGATACCAATACCCGCTTTCCCATTGTTTCGGTTGAGTGTTGTTGGCTCTGTTTGGGCATCGGTAATTGTACCCAAGTCAGACAATAATACTCTGCTACCATCAGCATTTTGGCGGATAATCAATCGACGAAGCTCCTCAACCTTAACCAATTTGGCATCCAAACGAATAGAAGTACGGTTATCGTTGTTTAATACGCTACCCGCTGGATAAGACATATTACTGTTAGCAATCATTTGGTTAACCTGTGCCGAAGAGATACTGTACGCTTGTAACTTGTCATTATCTAGGTTTACTTGAATCTCTCTCTCGCTACCACCAATCAAACGAACCGTACCTACACCAGCCACGTTGGCAATTTGCGGTTTGATTTTTTGCTCAATCAAATCATATAAAGCTGGCTCTGATAAGTTTGCCGATGCAGAGATACGCAACACAGGAATTTCGTCTGTGTTATAACGGTTTACCACAGGATCGTCGGCATCGTCGGGAAGCGTAGATTTGATTTGGTTAATCTTTCTTTCGGCATCACGTTGCGCATCGAGGGTATTTACACCAGATTTTAATTGAATCGTAATCAACGAAAGACCTTCCATTGACTGCGAAGACATTTTATCAATACCTTCGATAGCCGAGACAGCCTCTTCAATAGGTTTGGTTACAACATTTTGTATTTCATCAGACGATGCCCCACGGTACACCGTTTGAACCATAATCACATTTGCCTCAAATTTGGGCAAAAGGTTATAATTAAGCTGTTTATAGCTAACGAACCCAAATAGAATTAACGTTACAAAAATTACGGTAATCAACAAGGGTCGTTTTATAGATAGTTCGGTAACTGACATATTCTTATGATAGTTAGCTGTTATTAATTAGACGTTTTGGTAATTTTAGTCCCGTTAGTCAAGTTGATTTGACCACTTGTAACGACCTCTTGACCTTGTTGTAAACCTGAGATAATCTCGATATTTTCGCCAATTTCACGACCCAATGTTACTTTTTGAACAATAGCCTTTCCATCTTGAACAACATATACATAAGGATTTTTGATACCTTCTGCCAAAGCCAATTTTGGAATTTGCAATACGCTTCCTTTGCGTCCTAAATCAAAGTTGACCATCACATACGTACCTGCACGAAGGCTATTGCCCGTCAAAGTCAATTCTACACGATAGTTGTGGTTTTCGTCGCCTTTAGGAGAAATGAATTTTACTTTTCCTACAAAAGTTTTATTTGGAAAAACATCCGTTGTAATTTTTGCAGATTGACCAATTTTTAACTGGTAAACATCTTTTTCGTTGACATAAACCACCGCTTTCAAATTCACATCATCTACAATTGTCGCGATAACATTGCCAGGGTTTGCATATTCACCAGCCATTAATTTTCGAGAAGTAATCACACCACTAATCGGTGAAATAATGTTACCATCGGCAATTTGTTGTTTGGTCAATTCGATTTGAATACGTGTATTTTCAACATCATATTTGGAGTTGGTTACGCTCACTTCTGTACCTGCATTTCCTTTAAACAAATCGGCATTACGCTTCAAATCCTTTTCTAATTTGTCGAGTGTCAACTGATTAGCTTTCAAATTGATTTGTTTTACCTTAGAATCCAAAGTACCAATTACCTGTCCTTTGCGTACACGCGAACCAACTTCGATACCCAAGCTTTCGATTTTACCTTGAATAGCACTTGTAATAGTTGCTTCGTTAGTCAATTCGATGTTGGCAGGAAGACTCACATCCCCAGCCAATTCTTGATAGCTTACTTGGTAAGTTGAAACAGCCACTGGCAATGCCGTGCGGTCTACCACTACCTTGTTTGCTTCAATCTTCTTTTTGTTTTTATATAGCGTAAATCCAATTAATCCTACCAGAGCAATAATGGATAGTGTGATTACTGACTTTTTCATTGATATTTTTGATTAAAATTGATTGATATAGCTTTTTAAAGACCCTTTTGATTTTTCATATTCCAATCTCGAACTCAGCACATTGATCAACGAAGTCATGTAATTACTTTGTGCTTCTTTGAACGAGTAATCAGAATTGAGTAAATCTGACAATGTTGCCACTCCTTTTTCATATTCTACAGTGGTACTTTCTAAGACAGTTTTAGCAAAAGTGAGGTTCTCACGGTTGATGCTCAAATCTGATTGAGACTTTTGCAATTGAGCCGAGGAGTTATGATAGACCATCGAGAGGTTATCACTCATCAGCTTATAATTAGCCTTGGCGTTTAATAGTGATATTTCGGCTTGCTTGAGTTGACTACTTTTACGGTATCCGCTAAACATTGGGATGTTTACTTTTAAACCCACTGTCGAGAAATCAAACCATTTACCAAATGAAGGACCAAATTCGTTTCCAAAACTTTGTCCACCATAACGGGCATACATCGAAACCGTTGGCAAAAAAGCAGCTTCTTTACGCTTTACATCAAAAGATAAAAGCGAAGCATTGGCATTCTGAATTTTGAGGTCTAGTAGGTTACCTATTTCAAAACCATTATCTTTTTCTCCCAACGCCATTCCCTCATAATTCAAAGATTCAACATCCACTACATCTTCTGTAACAGGCATACCGATGGCATTTTTGAGACGGTTTAAAGCGATTTGCTTGTTTACCTGTAGGATTGATTTCTGGGCAACGATGTTATTCAAACTCGCTTTGGTACGATCATACTCAGTTTTTTTGATGACGCCTTTCTCTAAACGAAGTGCCAAAATCTCTAACAAGTCCTTATATTTCTTTTCGTTTTCAAGCGTTAGTTTCTCTTGTTCTTTGATAACTAATACTTGAAAATACGCACTTACCGTATTGTAAATCAGTTGCTCTTGGTTTTGTTCTTTTTTAAAGGCTGAAAGCTGGTTGTTGGGTTCGGTAGCTTTGATACCTACCAACATCGACTTGTCATAAATTACTTGGTCGAGTTGAGCGGTCCCCATAGTATTATATTGATTACCAAACTGTAACCTGATTTCAGTCGGAGAAAACGCCCCCGCAGGAATCACCGTAATTTGGCGCTTGAGGTTGTCATCAAATGTGATGGTACCATTTACTTGAGGCAAATAACCCGCTAATGCTTCTACCGATTTTTGTTTGGCTAGGGCTATTTCGTTCTCATAAATTGTATTACTCACATGATTCTTGAGCGCATAATCTACACTCGATTTTAAAGTCAAACGTTGCTGTGCCTTGGCACTCAGCGAAAGCCAACATCCTAACAGCGCTAGGTAATATGGTATTGTTTTCATAAAAGAGTAGTTGATTTTAATATTGTTGAAATTTCAATAGTTGATTTTATCAACTATTTGGGCAAAAAAATTATTTTTCTGAATTTTGTTTTAATTTGATGAGCACCTTGGTAAATACTTCAAGCTCTTCTTCTGTGATACCTACCAAATTTCTTTCGGTCACCACATCGATAACCTCTTGGCACTGTTTCATGATATCTTTTCCTGCTTCGGTAATCACCAAATGTTTTTTGCGACGGTCGGTGGTGTCGTTTACACGAATCAAATAGCCCATTGACTCCAACTGATCTATATGACGCATTACGGCCGACTTATCTTTATGAATCATTTCGGCTAAATCTGACTGAATTGTTTCTTCTTTTGAAGCAATAAGATGTAATAAAAAATGCTGCTCTGGTAAAATTTGAATACCTGCATTTGCTAATTCACGAGCCGATTGTTTGAACAATGCCTTGACTGTATCAGCAAAAAGATATCTAAATGAATTGCGTTGTACTTCCATTATCGTTGACTTTAAAAAAGTTGATTTTTAAAATAGTTGACAAAATCAACGATTCAAAATTAGAATATCAAATCGAATTCTCCAAAGAAATTTGACAAAAAGTAAAAAAAGAGCATTAACTGGCAGATAATCAGACTCCAATGGACAAAATGTGTTTACAAGAACCTAAAAACCAAGTAGTATTATGGAAGAATCTAGGATGAAAGTTGGGGAGGACGCAAGAATAAAATATCTTCGTAATGATTAGGTATGAATAAAAGGTATCAACCCCATAAATGAATAATAATGTTATTTTCATTCAGCTTTTATAGCTCATTTTTACTTGTTTTTTTTATCCACTTGTTGGTATACAGTTTCCTATTTTTGATAAAATATATCAAAACCCAACAGCTTTCGAGTTTTTGGATGAGCCTCTTTCTATTCTTAAGCACACTTTACTTCACGCCTTGGATGGTGGGATTTGCAGGGTGGTATGATACACAACCTTATAGAGATTTTCTATTTTATACTCCTTTCCAACATCTGTTGTTATTAGGGCCAGTGCTATTTTTTTACACACAAAGTCTACTGAACCCTGCGCTGAAACTAAACCGCAGCATGCTTTTGCATTTTATCCCTGCCATTTTGTATTTGATTTTCAGTGCTGTAATAGTGATTTATGATAAAATTATCCTCCATGATTATGGTTTTCTTGCCAGCGGACAGGATCCCGACTTTGAAACTTGGTATCAGCTTTTAGGCTTTATCAGTATGTCCATCTATTTAGTGATGGGATTTAGATACCATCAATTGTATCTGAAAAGCATTAATCAAGTTTTGAGTAATACAACGGCCTATTTGTATCCATGGTTGCCTAGATTCTTTTTTGCTTGTATTATGTTGCTGTTCATAAGAGGCGTCGTAGCAGTATTGGGACTTATTTGGGATATGAACTACATTAATACATGGTGGTATTTTTTATGCTATGCTATTTGCTGCTATTACATTGCGATTTTGAGTTATAGCAATGCCGTCGAAAGTAAGTTGTTGTTTCGAACCAATCTTTTAGCGACTGAAGAAACCTACTGGGCTGCCACTGATACCATCGATACTGAATATGTCTCTATTCCGATGATTGAAAATACCACAACTCAAGAACTAAGTGATGAGCTGCTATTAATCAAAGATGCCCTTCTTTCTGAGCTAGAACAAGAACAGGTTTTTCTGAATCCTGAACTTACCTTGGTTGAACTTTCCAAACAACTCAATACCAATGCTTCCATTTTGAGTAAAGTAATTAATAAAGGTTTTGGTCAAAATTTTAATGATTTAATTAACCAGTATCGAATCAATTTTGTGATAAGTGAAATAGGAAAAGGACTTCATAAAAAACAAACGTTGTTGAGTATCGCATTCGATTGTGGTTTTAATAGTAAGGCAACTTTTAACCGTGCTTTCAAAAAAGTTACCAATTTTACCCCTGTGGAGTACATCCAAGAGCATTTTCGCTAATAAAATAGGTTTCAAATCATAATTTGAAGCGATTGAGGTGTCTATATAGAGCTACTTTTGAAGAAAAAAACGCTTTATGAAAAATCTATTCGACCTCTTATTTCGCCCAATCACAATGCCTCGCTGGTGGCAAGATGTATTTATTAGTATCCCAAGAATCATTTGTGGATATTGGCTCACTTCAGATTTTGGTGCTTCCAAATTTGGTTTGCCTTGGACGCCTGCCGAAATTAATCTTGGTTTATTTGAGGTTGTATTTTGGTTTCCGAGCGATGTAGCTGCTTATGGTGGTATTTTCAAAACATTCTCTGTTTTTCTTGCTTACATGGGAGCCTTTAGTGAAGGTATCGGTGGAATGGCTTTTATACTTGGTTTTCAAACTCGCCTATTTTCGTTTTTGATGGCATGTACTATGCTTGTGGCAGCAATCTGTCAGCAGTGGGACAATGGGCTATGGTCCATGATGCCTGCTTTGGGGATTTTGTGGGTAAGTATGTTTCATCTTATTCTAGGAAGTGGACGCTTTGGTATAGATCATTTGATTTATCAAAAACAGAATTTCAAGATTGGAATGTTTAGCTTTTTACCAATCGTCTTGGTACTATTAATGGCTGGCGTTCAAGATACAAAAAGCCATACAGTAATTGTACAAGTAACTTTACCACACAAAACAAGTGTTAAAACAATGGGAGTGAGAGGCAACGATACTCCTCTAAGTTGGGATACCGATTTAGTCATGAAAGAGGTAATTAAAGATTCTGTTTACACCGCTCAATTCAAGATCAATACTGGTTTTAACTTTACCAAAATAAAATTTGTACTAAACGGTGTAATTGAGCTGGAAAATCAGGAGAATAGATACATTTTACTAGATGACAAAACATTAAATACATCTTATAAAGCTGTGTATGATGTAGCTCAGGAGAATAAGAAAAAATAAACACTAGTTGTTCACATCTAGGTTTATTTTCTGATAGGGTGCGACTTAAGTCGCACCCTATTATCATCACTTGGCAGAAATCAATAATCCCAGACCAAGGATATAACACAACAACATGATATTGAGTAAAGTATTAGTTCCTTGTGGAGCATTCTTGAATTCTTTCCAGATATAAATACCCCAAATAGCAGCGACAATGGTAGCTCCTTGTCCCAAGCCATACGAAATAGCTGGGCCTGCTGTACCTGAAGCAATGATATTGAATGACATTCCGATACACCAAATACTCCCACCAACAATACCCATAAGATGGCTCTGGCTTGTTCCCTTAAAATAATCTGAATAGCTTACAGGCGCTCCTACAAAAGGTTTTTTCATTAAAAATGTATTGAAAATGAAATTACTTAGGAAGATACCTACCGCAAAAAATACCACAGCGGTATAAGGACTCAGTTTACCATCTACAGGATGTGTAAAATCGGGAAACATGGAGTTGGCAACATATTTGTAAAATAGTCCCATCAACAAACCACTAATAACTGACAGCGCAAGTCCCTTGGTTGACACCGAAGCCGTATTGCCTGCAAGCATTTTTCGGTAAGCACTGGCATTAAGCAAAATAGCAATTACAATAAGGGCTACTCCCACAAAAATAAAAGTTGAATTACCAATAGGTGCATCAATGTAATTAACAATTACCCCAACCACCAATGCCAAACCTATTCCTACAGGAAAAGCCACCGACATCCCTGCGATAGAGATAGCCGCTCCTAACAAAATATTTGCCAAATTGAATACGATACCTCCGATAATTGCTGAATAAATATTGTCAGTATCAGCTTGTTGTATATCAACTAAAAAAGCTCTTCCTCCTTCGCCCATACTTCCTAGCGTAAAAGCAAATAATAAGGAACTAATGAAAATACCAATAACATAATCCCAATAAAAAAGCTCAAAACGCCAATTGGACGAAGCTAACTTTTGGGTATTGGCCCATGAACCCCAACATAACATGGTTACGATACAAAAAACCACCGCAGTGGTATAGTTTTCGATGATAAACATAAGTTTGATTTTTTGTGGTTATTACTTTTTTGCCGTTGGTTTTCTCTGTCCAAAACGATAGATGGTCTGATTAGAATCACTATTTGGACTATCTCCATAAATCAAAACCTCCGTAATGCGACATTCATGCTCTTCCGATGGATTAAGCATTTTTAACTTAACGGTATGTTTGCCTTTAGGTAGCAAATATTTCCAAAACAACTCATGGCGACGTTCTTTGAAACTTGTTGGCAAAGCTACAGTCTCAATTTTGTTACCATCTAAATACAATTCAACCTGAAAGTTAAAAGTGCTTTCTGACATCCATTTAGCCGTTTCTCCCTTTACTACAAAACCTGTCCCTTCAAAATCAAAGGTGTATTCATCTTTCAAATATTTATTAACAAACTGTTTATCAATTGGATAAGTCCCATCAAAGCTTTTCTCCATTTTGACAGGAACAGGAATCTGAATCGGAATAATCACTTTATCTTCTAAGACTTTCCCTCCATTACGTTCAATATTTAACAAAGCATGTTTGGTACCTATTTCATACACATCTGCCAATGAAATGGTGGTGTATTTAAAATCAATATCTTCAGCTTCTTTCAAACCCATTTTCCAATAAGCTGGAATTTTGTCATAACCCAATACTGTTCCTAGTATTCCTCCTGCTGATGAAGGGTTACAGTCTGCATCTTGACCGCATCGGGTCGTAATTTCCATTGTTTGAGAAAAATCGCCATTACCGTAAAGTAATCCCAAGACTACATACGCCGAGTTGATAGTTGCATCGATATTGAAGGGCGCAAACACTCCATCTGGGCAACCTATATCCTGAGTCCATTTGTCTTGGAGTAAATACCATGTTTTTTTCCAATCATTTGGATACATTTGATGCCATTTGATTACGTCAGCTATACATTTATAGTAATTACTTTCTTTGGGAATAGTCTTGAGTGCTTCTGAAACAATATATTTAATATCAGTAGAAGTAAATGCCAAAGTATAGCACGCACCTAAATACACGCCTCCAAAATACCCATCACCATAGTTCATGATATGTCCAATTTTATCAGAAATTTTTGAGGCTGCATTTGGCATAGCAGGCGACATAAGTCCCGCAAAATCGCATTCTATCTGATAATCAATACAATCAGCATGAGGATTATTTACCCAATGACCAGAAGCAGGAGGCATCATTCCATGCAAAATATTATATCTTCCCGCTTGATTTGCGTGCCAAAGTGCATAGCCAGCATTGGCATAAGCCTTGGCATGTGACTCAACTGGAGCATCAAGTCCTTCTTTTTCAAATACATCCACAAAAGTCAAGTCCATATATAAATCGTCATACAAACCTGGGTTGTTGAGCATGGTGTTCTTCAAATAGCCATCATACCATTGTATAGGTTGATATTCATTGATGATGGTGCCGTTGTACTTAAACTCAACGGGTCCTCCAAAGGTTACCCCAATAGTTTGACCAGCCCAACCGCCTTTGATTTTATCCTTGAGCTGTGTTTTGCTTAAGGTAAGTGTTTTTTGTTGCGCCAATAATGTATTGGTCAAGAATAGAATTAATAGAAATGTTTTTTTCATAAAGTTAAATAGTTGATTAATAAAAGGATAAAATAGTTTTAAATGCTCTAGGGTATAAGCTTTATGCCATGGGCTAAAAGTTGAACGTGTTTCTTACGAAAATTAAAGTAACATTTGCCTTTGGTTTTCTGCTGGGAGATATGCTATTAGTGTTGCTAAAAGTTGAAAAGTATTTTTCATGAAATAATTTAAGCTTTTTCGCCTATTGCCTATGGCTTACAGCGCATTAATGCATATCTATTTTGCATTAATACTTAACGTTCTGATTACTGGACAAAACGAGAAAGTGTGATTCAGGTATATCAACTTTTTCAGTGATTTTTTTTAAAAACAGTTTTAAACTGTTAAAAAAATGAGTCCAAGACTAAGTCTTGAACTAGTAAATTCAATTTTGTCCAGTAATCAGCTTAACGTTCTAAGTTTTGATATAAAAAGCTTTTCATTATTCGGTTGATAAACTCATTAGAATCAATCGAAACACCTACTTCGGCATTAGGGACTTGATTTTCGTTTATTCGGGTAAAGCCTTCATTATCAACAGCGATATTGACTTTTTTAGTCTTGAAAAGTTCTGGATACAGAATCATACCTATCGCTACAGGGTCAAAAAGTGTTGGTGTTTCATTACCCCATAGCACATATAAACCCGACAAGGCATTTGTCAAAACAGACTGTCGCATCGATAATAAATCTCGCTTAGCTTTATCAAGTTTTACCATGGCAGTTACGTCCAGACCCGCATAAACTATATTAGCTCCCGAATTGACAAACTTCTTGGCGGCAGGAATATCCACTTTTACATTCCATTCGGCATCGATACTTGGATAGGTGTTGTAGCCAATATAGAATGAGCCAAACATCGCATAGATTTTCTTAGCCAACTTCAAGGCCTTAGGATCTTTGTCGATGACATCTGCCATATTGGTCACTGGTCCAACCGAAATAATGATGACCTCGTTGGGGTATTTTTTGAGGTTTTCAATGATAAAATCTGTAGCAGATTGTTGAATAGGTTTCAATTTGTTGAAATCCTTTGCCCAGTAAAACTGTTCTGCATACCAGTTGGCACGATTGTCTATTTTGGAAGTATTACGTCCCAAGGCCACAGGAATTTTATCTTGACCAGTCTCATATAATAATTTGAGCGCCACTTTTGCACGGTCATCAGTACGACCATAACAAGTAGTAATACCCAAAATATCCAATTTATCTTGGTTAGTTAGAAGCATTGCCAAGGCAAAGGCATCGTCAATGTCATCGCCCAAATCACAATCAAAAATGACTTTTTGTCGAGTTTGTCCAAATAGCATCAATGACATGAGCGTCAGCACAATAGTGAGTTTTAGTTTCATAGAAAAAGGGATTTAAGTTATGTGTTCAGGCACTAGGCAACAGGCACTTGGCAAAGAGTTTTAACATGTTTTAGTAACAACGGATATGTTTTTTGCCGAAAGTCCATTACCTACATTTCGGCTCTTGATGGCATAGAAGCTTGTGCTCCCATGCGAGTCACAGCAATGGAGGCGGCTTTACTGGCGAACTTCGCAGCTTCTACAAGCGTCTTTTCCTCATGAATAGCTACCGCCAAAGCCCCACTAAAACAATCTCCAGCAGCGGTTGTATCTATAGCAACGACTTGAGGCGTTTCAACTATTCCCTCAAAATCTGCTGATTTTAGATATACGCCCTTCGCGCCTAAAGTAATCAGGATGTTTTGTACGCCTAGTTCAGTAAAAACTTGTCCCGCTTTTTGAGCACTTGCAAAATCCGTGACTTTGACCCCAGTGAGCAGTTCGGCTTCTGTTTCGTTTGGTGTAATGATATGTATGAAAGGAAATACAGAAGAGGAAAGTTGAGCTGCAGGCGCTGGATTCAAAATCACTTTTACTCCCGACTCATGGGCTTTTTGAATAGTATATTCGACCGTTTCGATAGGAGTCTCTAACTGAATAAGCAAAATATCGTTTTGTTCAAAAATACTCCATGCATTTTCAATATCTTCAATAGATAAATAAGCATTGGCCCCTGGTGCTACCGTAATACAATTTTCACCCTTGGCGTCTACATTGATCAGCGCAACCCCTGAAGGATTTTCAGCATCGACTATCACATAATCAGTATTGATTTCTTCCAGCGCAAATTGTTGAAGAGCTTGACGACCAAAAATATCATCTCCAACTCTACAAACAAACACAGTTGGGCATCCGAGTCGCGCACTAGCAACAGCTTGATTCGCTCCTTTGCCACCAGCATTCATCAAAAATTTTCCTCCGATAATCGTTTCACCTGGTGCTGCCAGTCTTTCAGCTTTTATCACCATGTCAGTATTTGAGCTACCTACTACGATAATTTTTTTCATTAGGTTATTATTAATTTGAAACATTCAAAAATATCTAAAAATAATATCAAAACACAGCGCTATTTACAAATGCTCGCTAGCAGTGTACATAAGACTATTAAAACCATTCCTTCGAATATTGCAGGTTGGATTTCGGAAGTATCCCGTTCTATATTTTGTAAAGAATAAAGGTATTTTACTTTATGACCGAAATCAGAAATCCTCAATCTGCTATAGTTGGAAAACCTTCACCTAGTCTTTCATACTGATTAAGGAGTATGCTTCATTTTATGAGCATTTCAAAGCACTTCTTATAAGTTACGATAAACCTCATTTGAGTCTGTCATTGGTTGGGCTTTATGTTTATCCTTCCTGATGAAAGTGTCACAATGACACTTTCATCAGGAAGGATAAACATAAGGAATACATATTTGAAGATTTGTGCTAATATATTCTATCTACATAACCTTACTTTGCATTGTAATTTTATATTAATTATTAAATGAATCATATTTTATTCTAATGTATGAAACACTTTAACCTACCTATTTCAACTATTCGAAATAAACTTCACTTAGTAGCTTGGTTTGTCTCGCTTATGATTGGGGTTATGAGCTTCACCTCAAAAGCTCAAACAGTAAGAGGAACTGTAAAGTCTTCATCGGGTGAACCGATACCCGGAGCGACCATTGCAGTGAAGGGAACTACCAAAGGAACCAATGCCAATAAGGATGGTGCTTTTAGTATCAATTGTTCTCCTAAAGAGATATTACTGATTAGTTCAATCGGCTTTAAACCACAGGAGATTTTAGTCGGGAAAAAAACCACAATTGATGTCGTTTTAGAAGAATTTCAAACTGCCCTAGACGAAGTTGTTGTAGTTGGGTATGGTAAACAAAAGAAAGAAGGCGTAGTAGCTTCGGTAACCCAAACCACAGGAAAAGTCCTTGAGCGTGCGGGTGGGGTATCGAGTATTGGTGCAGCCCTTACAGGTAACGTGCCAGGTTTGATTACCAATGCCAGTACAGGTTTGCCAGGAGCCGAAGACCCACAAATTATCATTCGCGGACGAAGTACTTGGAACAACTCAGACCCATTGATTTTAGTGGATGGCGTGGAACGACCTATGAATAGCGTCGATATCAGTTCGGTAGAAACAGTGACTGTATTGAAAGATGCTTCTGCAACAGCTGTATTTGGTTCGAGAGGTGCCAATGGTGTAATCCTCATTACAACCAAAAGAGGTAAAACTGGTAAGGCTTCGATCCGTGCAACGGTAAACACTATTTTGAAGTCTCCGTCTAAACTTCCAGGGAAGTATGACTCATTTGATGCCTTACGTATAAGAAATGACGTTATCGAATATGAACTTGCTACGAAGCCTGATGGCTGGAGAGATTATTTGCCATTTGATATTCTGAATAAGTACCGCAATCCAGCGAACTTAGCTGAAGCTGAGCGTTATCCAAATGTCAACTGGGAAGAAACTTTGTTCAAATCACATGCTTGGTCGAACAACGCTAACTTGAATATTAGCGGGGGGACAAATACCGTAAAGTATTTTACCAGTGCCGACTTTTTGCATGAAGCCGATTTGTTTAAAACCTATCCTAACAATCGTGGATATGAGCAAGGATTTGGTTTTGACCGCTTGAATGTGAGAAGTAACTTGGACTTTCAGTTAACGCCAACTACGTTATTCAAAACCAACTTATCAGGTTCGTATGGGGTACGCAAAAGCCCTTGGGGTTTTACAGGCTCTGAATATGGCTCATGGATTGATGCCTACAATGCAGCACCAGATTTGTTTTTGCCAGTGTACTCAGATGGTTCATGGGGATATTATGCACCAAACGAAGCTAGAGCTGAAAACTCAGCAAGAAGCTTGGCAATTGGTGGTGTTTCTTATCAAACAACAGCCAGAATCACGACAGACTTTACACTCGACCAAGAGTTGGATATGATTACCAAAGGCTTGAGATTCACAGGTACTATCTCACTCGACAATACTTTTGTGGAAAGTGATAGAGGTATTAATGACCTTTACAACGATACACAGCGTAAATGGATTAATCCAGAAACTGGAGCTGTTACCTATCGCCAAGCCATTGATGGTATCACAGGATTTGATTTTCAAGAGGGTATCAAGTGGAATCCTGCGGCTGGTACAATTGGCGCTAGTCAAAGAAGATTGTTTTATCAGTTACAGCTCAATTATGCGAAAAATATTGCTGGAAAGCACTATATAACAGGAATGGGCTTGATGAACCGCAACGTTTATGCCAACGGTAGTATGATTCCATCCTATCGTGAAGACTGGGTATTTAGAACAACTTATACCTACAACAACAAATACACGGTAGAATACAACGGTGCCTATAATGGTTCAGAACAATTTGCAGCGGCTTATCGTTTTGCTTTCTTCCAATCAGGTGGTTTAAACTGGATTGTTTCGAATGAAAACTTTATGAAGTCTCTAAAATTTGTAGACCAATTTAAAGTAAGAGCTTCCTATGGACAAACTGGTTTTGATAACCTCGGCGTTAGATGGCCATATTTGGAGCAATGGAATTACAATGGAAAATCAAGACTAGGAATCAGTGGTGAGGGTGCAGAACAAAGTCCTTACACATGGTATAGTCAAACAGTAGTAGGTAACCCAAATGTACAATGGGAACAATCTGAAAAGTACAATGTTGGAGTTGATTTCGAATTTTTGAAAGGATTCGTTAAGGGTAAAGCAGACTTTTTTACAGATAATAGAAGTAAAATTTTGTTAGCAAACCGTTCAGACGTTCCAACTTATTTTGGTGCAACTCCTCCTGTAGCCAACTTAGGAGCGGTAAAATCAAGTGGTTATGAACTAGAGTTACACCTCAATAAATCCTTGAGAAACTTTAGATTATGGACAGACCTCAACATGACACATACGCAAAATAAGATTATTGAAGCTGCCAATCCTGAATTATTACCAGACTATCAAAAATCAGAAGGCATGCAAATCAACCAAGCTTATTCGTATGTAAGTCGTGGTATGTACAACACTTGGGATCAATTATATGGAAGTGCGATTCAGAATGCCAATGATAACCAAAAACTCCCAGGTAATTACTATTTAGTAGATTATAATGGGGATGGTTTGATTGATTCACGTGACAATATCCCGTATGGATACACGGGCTGGCCTGCCAATACTTACAATGCCACCTTTGGGATTGACTGGAAAGGCTTCTCGGCTTTTGTACAATTCTACGCAGTAAACAACGTAACGCGTCAGGTAGAATTTAGAAGTTTGAGTTCACAAAGTCATACCGTGTATCAAGAAGGTGCTTATTGGTCACCTAGTAACCCGAATGCTAATCCAATGCCACGCTGGTTGACTACCCCACAAGGGTATTACAGAGGCACGCAATACATGTATGATGGTTCGTATGTACGCTTAAAGAATGCTGAAATCGCCTACAACTTTACCCCAGAATTTAGTAGAAAATTGGGTGTTTCAGGACTCAGAATTTATCTCAACGGTAACAACCTCATTGCTTGGAGTAAAATGCCAGATGACCGCGAATCTAACTTTGCTGGTACAGGCTGGGCTTCACAAGGAGCATATCCTACCGTTAAACGATTCAATTTAGGTCTAAATCTTACCTTTTAATTAAAACAAAAGCATGATTAAGAAAATTAAACTCTTGTTTGTGGCGGTGGGTCTTTCCATGACTTTTGGAATTACCTCCTGCAAGGATTTCCTCGACCGTGACCCTCAGTCATTGGTTTCAGACAAAGATGCCTTTAAAAATTTTGTTAACTTTCAAGGCTTTACTGAAGAGCTATACCACTGTATTCCAGACTTTACTAATGCTTATTGGACCAACTCTTGGAACTGGGGAGAAGATGAAATACAATCTACAGCTCAAACATTTCACTTTTGTGTAAAAATCGACAATGGTGATTTTTGGGGATGGCAACGCAACTTTGACGGCTGGCAAGCAGGTTGGATGGATCGTAACAATAACCAAACCAATGACGACCGCTTTGCTAAATCACTTTGGGGTTTAGGTTGGTATGCGATTCGTAAAGCTAATATGGGTCTGGCTAATATCGATAAATTGACCGATGCGACTCAGGAAGAGAAAAACCTTATCAAAGGACAACTCTTATTCTTCAGAGGATGGTACCACTTTATGTTTATGCAATACTTTGGTGGATTACCTTATATTGATAAAGTACTTCCGGGTGATCAAAAGCTTACCTTACCTCGACTGAAATATAGCGAATGTGCTGACAAAGCAGCAGCGGATTTTAGAGAGGCGGCCAACCTTTTGCCAGCAAACTGGGATAATACCACAGCAGGAAAAAGAACCTTGGGTAAAAACCAACTCCGTATCAATAAGATTATGGCATTGGGATACTTAGGGAAAAACTACCTTTGGGCAGGAAGTCCATTAATGAACTCAGTGTCAGGTGGTAGCCGTACTTATAATGCCGAATACTGCAAAAAAGCAGCAGACGCTTTTGCTGAATTATTATCCTTATGTGAAAGTGGTGAAGCACCATATAGTCTAGTTCCTTTTGCACAATACTACACCAACTTTTATACTACTGGTCAAAACTGGAATATCCCAGGAGGAACTGAAGCCATTTTTAGAGGTCCTTATTATGGAGCCAACAACTCTAACTGGGGTACAAGTAAACAGTATTCGCCATTAATTATTAGCGAAGGTGATGTGAAGTTTTTACCAACCTCTAACTATGTTAATTATTACGGTATGGCCAATGGTATGCCAATCAAAGATGTTACTCAAGCTGATAGCGAATCAGGTTATAATCCTGAGTATCCTTGGAAAGGTCGTGATCCACGTTTTTACAATGACATTGTATTTGATGGGGTAAAAATGGTGGCAGGAAGTATTCCAAATGCCAGCGAAGCTAACAACCGTTATGCAAACCTGCATACAGGTGGTTCGTATCGTGATATTGCAACAGGTAGTCGTACAGGGTATCTATTGTTTAAGTTTGTACCAAGAACGGCAAACAAATATGATCAAGGATATAGCTACGATAAGAGTTTGAATATCCACCTACCTTATATGCGTTTGGCTGATGTTTATTTGATGTATGCTGAGGCTGCTGCACAAGGTTATGGTTCACCAACAGGTAAATCGGCTAGTTATAGTAAAACCGCTGTAGATGCTATCAATGTCATTCGTGATAGAGCAAGTGTTGGACGAGTGGCAAGCAAATTCTTGGGGTCATTAGATTTATTTATGGAGGAAGTTCGTCGTGAGAGGGCCGTTGAGTTATCCTTTGAAGGACACCGATTCAATGACTTACGCCGTTGGTTGTTGCTAACACAGAGTCCTTATACGTTGAAAAAATCGCTAGAGTTTGACCGTGCCAGCACACTAGATCCTAACAAAGATCCTAAAGAAAACAGAGTGTTGAACATTCGTGAGACTACCATCTTGGAACGTAAGTTTACCGACAAGCATTATTGGTTACCGCTCAAAAACAACGATGCTAACCTCTATTTAGAATTTGCTCAAAACCCTGGTTGGTAATCAGAGCTAATACTATAATCATACCTTGAAAAGATTAATGTAAAGCAAATGAAGTTCATAAAAATACTCCTCTTCTTGTGCACGCTCATGATGTTACAGCCTGTAAAATCGAGGGCACAAGACACCCCAACCATACAGATAAAGGCTACTGTATTTGGGGTAAACAACCAGCCTTTGAAAGGAGCGGTTGTAACAAGCGCTGCCGAAAATAGCAAAGCCGTTACCACAGATGCCTTCGGTTCATTTGAGTACGAAGTAGCTAAAAATGATGTCTTATCTATTTCGGCAAAAGGGTTTGAAACAAAGTATATTACCATTACAAAAGCGATTTCTCAAATTAGTCTTACCCCAGAAAAAACACGTGATTTGATTCACGCTGCTTTTAGAGAGGTAGAAAAACAAGACTTATTGGGAGGAGTTGCTTCGGTCAATGTAAAAGAGCTTTTAAACAAAAACTATTTTACAAATACCCTCGATGGTATGGAAGCATTTGCCTCTGGATTCAATGGAAATAGCAATTGGGGCATGGGTAACTATCTATTTATGATTGATGGTGTTCCTCGCGAAACAGGAAATGTGGCTCCTACAGAGATAGAAGAAATTGTTTTCTTGAAAGGTGCCAATGCCGTAGCACTTTATGGTAGTCGTGCTGCCAAAGGTGTAGTCAATGTTATTACCAAACGTGGCGAGGCAGGAAAACGTCGTTTTGATTTGAGAGTAAACAGTGGTATCAATATTCCTAAAAGCTATCCAAAATATTTGGGTTCGGCAGAATATATGACGATGTATAATGAAGCTCGTAGAAATGATGGTTTGACAGATTTATATTCAGAATTAGATATCTATAATTATGGTTCAGGACGTAATAAATACCGTTTCCCTAATGTAGATTTTTATTCTTCTGATTATCTCAAAAATGTGTTTACTCGCTACGATGCCACCGCCGAAATTTCGGGAGGAAACGAGCGTGTAAGATATTATACCAACTTGGGATATTCAACAACTGGCTCTTTATTGAACTTTGGCGAAGCCAAAAATAACAACAATTCGGATCGTCTTAATTTTAGAGGAAATCTAGATATTCAACTCAATGAATATATCTCGATGAATGCTGACGCAACAGCGATTTTTTATACTGGAAGAGGCGTCAATACAGATTACTGGGGCAATGCCGCTACCGTGCGTCCCAACCGTTTTGCACCTTTAATTCCGATAGATTTAATCGAAAAAGAAGATGCTGCATCACAAATTTGGATTCAGAATAGTAATAACCTAATCGATGGCAAATATTTACTAGGAGGTACTCAACTTGACCAAACCAATCCTATCGCAACGATTTATGCAGGTGGAAATAACCAGTATTCTAACCGTCAATTTCAGTTTAATACTGGTTTGAAGGCTGATTTGCGCAATGTATTAAAAGGGTTGTCGTTCCGCACTGGTTTTGCGGTGGATTACGCTACGGCTTATTCCCTATCATACAACTACTCGTATGCTACGTACTCGCCCACATGGAACAATTATAGCGGAACCGATTTGATTAGTAGTTTGACCGTTTATAACCAAGATGCTAAATCTGGAACACAAAACGTGAGTGGCAACTGGTACCGTCAAACGATTGCTTTCTCGGGTCAATTGAACTATGACAGAACTTTTGGTACTAACCACAACTTCTCAGCGATTTTATTGGCAAATGGTTTCCAGCAATCTGAATCAGCGGTTTATCACCGAACTAGTAATGCAAACCTTGGATTTTTAGCAAGCTACAATTACAATCACAAGTATTACTTGGATTTGAGTACGGCGTATATTCACTCAGCTAAGTTGCCACCCAATAACCGTCAGGCATTCTCACCATCGGTTTCTTTGGGCTGGAGATTGAGTCGTGAAGACTTCTTGAAAAACTCATCTGTTGTTAATGACCTAAAACTTACTGCTTCGGCAAGCATCCTGCATACCGACTTGGATATCAATGATTATTATCTCTACCAAGGATTTTATACTGGTGCTGGTTCATGGTATGGTTGGAAAGATGGAACGGGTATTCAGGCAACTGAATCGAGAAGAGGAGATAACCCTAATATGAAATTTCCAAGAAGAGAAGAAATCAATATTGGTTTAGAAGGTACCTTCTTTAATCGTCTATTGAATGTGAATGGTACTTTCTTTATGAACAAAATGACAGGAAATATCATTCAAGCTTCTGTACTGTTCCCTTCATATTTCACAACAGGCTGGCCAGTGTCTTCATTTATTCCTTATGTAAATTATAATGAAGATAAGCGTGTAGGATTTGATTTCTCTGCCAATTTGAACAAGAAAATTGGAGATGTAAACTGGAACTTGGGCATTAATGGTACTTATTACCAAACTACTGCCATAAAAAGAGCTGAGCTTTACGAAAATGCTTACCAAAACAGACAAGGTAAAGCACTGGATGGTATTTGGGGCTTACAAAATTTAGGCTTTTTCCAAGATGACAATGATATCAAAAACTCACCATCACAAACATTCGGTCAGGTAAAACCTGGCGATATTAAGTACAAAGATCAAAATGGTGATGGCATTATTGATTCACGTGATGAGGTGTTTTTAGGAAAAGGTGGCTGGTTTGGTGCGCCGTTTACAATGGGTGTTACGCTTTCGGCACAATGGAAAAAGTTGACATTCTTAGCTTTGGGTGTGGGACGTTTCGGAGGAAATGCCATGCGTAACAACTCTTATTTCTGGGTATATGGTGAAAATAAATATTCGGAAGTGGTACGCAATCGCTGGACTGAAGCTACAAAGTTGACGGCTACTTATCCTCGCTTAACTACCCTCAGCAGCGACAACAACTTCCGTTCATCTGATTTCTGGATGTACAGCACTAGCCGTTTTGACTTGTCAAAGGTTCAAATTACTTATGACTTAACGGATTTACTAAAAATGAAATCTTTTGTGCGTGAATTGGGCGTGTATGTGAATGGATTTAACCTTTGGACTTTCTCCGAAAACAGAGAAACCCTTGAGTTGAATGTAGCTAGCTCACCACAAACACGATTCTTTAACCTAGGCGTAAAAGCGTTGTTTTAGGTTTTTTACTAATACTTAGAAACTTATACTATGATGAATATGAATAAGGGTATATTAAAATTTTTAGCCTGTATCCTCTTGCTCACAAGTTGCCAAGACTTGATAGAGCCTGCGCAGGAAAACAACAGGCAATTAGACCCAAATGCCTATTTACCAAGCGATTCTAGATTTCCATTTGGTATTTTATTAAATGGATACAACCGAATTCCAAGTAACTCATGGTCATTTAATGATGTAGCCACCGACGATGCCGTAACCAACGACCAAAATAATGGGTATTTGAAAATGGCAACTGGACAATGGACTGCCAATAACAATCCTGCTAACCAATGGACCAACTGTTACGCTGGGATTCAGTACATGAACATTATGCTTGGGGAGGTGGATAAAGTAAAATGGGTAGCCGATCCTGTTGCCAGCAAGTTGTTTGCTATGCGTATCAAAGGAGAAGCATTTGGTATTAGAGCTTTGCTCATGTACAATTTGTTGCAAGCTCACGCAGGTGTAGGTAAAGGAGGTAATATGTTAGGAGTTCCGATTTTGACAAAAACTCAAACAACCTCCGATAATTTCAATTTGCCAAGAGCCAGTTTTGACGATTGTATCAAGCAAATCTACACAGATTTAGATAGTGCAGATGTTCGTTTGCCGCTTGATTATCTCAACTTGGTTTCGGGACAAGAGTCACAAATTCCAACCAAATATGGTAGCGTTACGATAGAACAATATAACCGTGCTTTCGGGGTAACATTTAGCGGTCTTTTGAGTGGTCGTATTGCAAAGGCTATTCGTGCAAAAGTGGCGCTATTGGCAGCAAGTCCAGCATTTAATCCAAACAATGCTAACAAATGGGTAGATGCAGCAAACTATTCGGCACAAGTATTAAATCTGAACGGTGGAATCAATGCTATTACAAGTAATGTAGCTAGCGGACTTACATGGTATTCCAACACTGCAGAAATTGCGGCGTTGAAAGATGGTGCTAATCCTCCAGAAATACTTTGGCGTAACAACTGGGGCGAAAACCGTGATTTGGAACAAGCTAATTTTCCACCAACACTTTTTGGAAATGGTAGAATCAATCCAACACAAAACTTGGTAGATGCTTTTCCGACAGTCAATGGATTCCCTATTAGCGACCCTAGCAGCGGATTTAATCCCAATGACCCCTATTCAAATCGTGACCCCCGTTTGAAAATGTTCATTTTGGTCAATGGTGCTACAGCTGGTGTCAACAACACTGCTATCAATACAGCTGCCGATGGAACTACCAACGACGGACTCAACAAAGTAGCTACCTCGACTAGAACGGGCTATTATATGCGTAAGCTATTACGTCAAGATGTGAACCTAAATCCAACGTCTTCGACTAATCAACGCCATTACAAGCCACACATTCGTTACACCGAAATTGCCTTGAGTTATGCTGAAGCAGCCAACGAAGCTTGGGGTCCTACTGGTACAGGAACAAATGCCTATTCGGCGTTTGATATCCTAAGAGCTATTCGTCGACGTGCAGGAATTGGCTTAGCCAACAATGATGCCTATCTCGAAAGTATCAAAAACAATAAGGAACAAATGCGCCAATTGATTCGTAATGAGCGCCGTTTGGAACTATGTTTTGAAGGATTTAGATTTTGGGACTTGCGCCGCTGGGATGCCAACCTCACCGAAGCAGCCAAAGGAGTTAGTATTCGTAGTGGTGCGTACACCGTTCTTCCAAGTGTAGAATCAAGAGTATTCCAAAACTATATGAAGTACGGTCCAATTCCTTATTCGGAAGTGTTGAAATACTCGGCACTAGAGCAAAATCAAGGTTGGAATTAAGAAGCTCTTGAAATAGCAGAACAATTAAGTATATAAATTTTTTCAAAAGTCGAATTTCAGCCTAGCTGAATAGATATAAAGCTAGGCTGAAATTCTGACAAACAACATCTTTATTCTTATGAAGAATTCGATTTTCATATTAGTAATATTCGTAATGGGACTCGTTTCGTGTAATGCCGAAAAGGAGTTTCCAGACTACAAGTACCAAACTGTCTATTTTGCTTATCAATATCCTGTAAGAACCATCACTTTAGGAGAAGATTTGACAGTAAACAACGAACTCGATAATCAGTATAAATGTCAAATTTATGCAGCGTTGGGTGGTGCGTATTACAGCAAAAAAGATGTAGCAGTAACGGTGGCTGTAGATAACTCACTACTAGGAAGTGGGATGCGATTTGGCTCAGGCAAAGATGAAATTTTACCAATGCCAAGTAGCTATTTTAAGTTGGCCACTGACAAAATCGTTATTCCTTCGGGGACTATTGCTGGAAGTGTAGATGTACAGCTGACAGACGCTTTTTTTGCTGATCCTAAAGCAATTAAGAATACTTATGTTATTCCATTGACCATGACGAAAGTTACCGACGCAGATTCGATTCTTTATGGAAAGCATTTTGTGCTTTATGCTTTAAAATTTGTAAACTCTTGGCATGGTAACTATTTGAGAAGAGGAAAAGATGTCGTTTCAGGATCGGTCAATCAAACGATTGTGAGACATGCGCAATATGTAGAAAAAGATGAAGTGAATATGCTTTCTACTAAATCTTTGACCGAGCTTACTTTTCCAGTTGTTTTTAAAGATAAAGACGGAAAAAATATCAGTACATCTTTACTCTTGAAATTTGACAATAACGGAAAATGTACGATTTCATCGGCTACCTCAGGTATCACGGCTACGGGCACAGGTGCTTTTGTCAAGAAAGGTGAAAAAAATAGCTGGGGCAACAAAGACCGCGATGCGCTTTATCTCAACTATGAAGTCAACCTTACGGGTATGAAAGTAGTCACTTCGGATACTTTGGTTATGCGTGATCGTGCTGTAACTATGGAAACTTTTACTCCTGTAGCTAAGTAAACTCATTTTTAGAACTGTTTTACTATGAACAAATTATATCAAATAGCTTTAGGTTTCACGAGTATTATATTGGCTTCGTGTACCAAATATGAGCCATTGGAGTTTGCCACAACCAAACCCGAAAGTGTTGCTTTGCAAGAAAATATTGACGCCTATCCCGCGCTCAAATCCTATATCAACCGCACCTCTAATCCTAATTTTAAGTTTGGGGTAGCGCTTTCTCTCAACGACTACGTCAACAAAGGGGTAATGTATCGTCTGGCTAATAAAAACTTCGATGAAATTGCCCTTGGATATGAAATGAAGCATGGCGCTGTAGTACAGTCGAATGGCTCTTTGGCGTTAGACAATGTATCCAAATTATTGGCAGCCGCCAAAGAAGCAGGTACTACGGTTTACGGACATACCCTTTGTTGGCATGCTAATCAAAATGCGAGCTATCTCAATAGCCTTATAGCACCTATGCTCGTAACAGCGCCATCTTTTCCTAACGACCTAAACACTAATCCATTAAACAACAACCTTTTTACTGGTTGGAACCAAGTCAATAGCGGTGCAGGTATTTCTATTGCCAACAACGCTGGTATGGGTGCAGGTACAAAGGCTATCAAGTTAAGTGCTTCGGCTACTTCATCCTCGGCGACCGCTTTACAACTGACAAGTCCTTCGATTACTGTTGTACCTGGACATAAATACGAAGTCGTTTGCTATATCAAATCAGATGTTGCAGGTGAAGGACGTATCTCTTTTGAAGGACTTAGCAACAACACTCCTTCGATTGACTGGACCAAATCTGGAAAAGCTTCAACAACTTTTACGACAGGTATTTCATGGAAAGAAATCAGATTTCAAATCAGTGAATTTACAGGAAATAGCATTAAGCTCAATTTTGATTTGGGCTATAAACCGAATGTGAATTATTACATCGACATCAACAACCTCTACGTGTACGATACCCAAGGAACTCCAGTAGTAACCAACCTTGTAGCTAACGGCGATTTTGAGTCAGGCTCAGGTTGGGGAGGCTGGGGAGGTAGCTCGTCGAGAGGTGTAACGGCTGATGGTTTGGGTTATAACAATAAGGGGAAAGCCTTTTTCGTAACAAACCCTGCAAAATCAGCTAACTACTGGGATGTCCAAACTCTTTATGATTTAGGAAAAAGCCTTAACAATGGCGAATCTTATGTGCTTTCATTTTGGGTAAAAGGTACTGCCGAAGGAATCATTCGACCAGAATTACAAAGTCCTTCTTATACCTCAAATGGCTATGGTCAGGTTCCAGTTACAAAAGAATGGAAGCTAATAGAACTAACAACCACAGTTTCGGGTACAGATAAGTCACGATTGGTATTTAGTTACGGTGAATTTGGTGGGACAGTTTATATAGATAACGTAGTTCTGAAAAGTACTAAAGCTTCGGGCGGGGCTGTTACGTTGGCCGAAAAAACAGCAACCGAAAAGACTAGTTTGATAGGCACTGCTTTAGACACTTGGATGTCAGGCATTATGGGTGTAAGTAAATCTTATGTAAAAGCATGGGATGTCGTTAATGAGCCTATGGACGATGGCAAACCTTATGAGCTAAAAACTGCCATAGGTCGCACTACGATTTCTTCAGATGAGTTTTTCTGGCAAGATTATCTTGGCAAAGATTACGCAGTAACAGCATTCCAATTGGCAAGAAAATACGGCAATCCTGATGACAAGCTATTTATCAATGACTATAATCTTGAATATAGTCTCGACAAATGTAAAGGAATTATTGCTTACACAAATTATATCGAGAGCAAAGGTGCAAAAGTAGATGGTATCGGTACACAAATGCATATTAGTATCACTTCGGACAAAACCAAAATTGCTGAGATGTTCAAACTATTAGCAGCTAGTGGTAAGTTAATTAAAATCTCAGAATTGGATATAGGCTTGGGTGGTGTCAAAACCGCTAACGCTACCAAAGAACAATATCAAGCACAAGCCGAAATGTATAAGTATGTAATTGACAAATACTTTGAACTCATTCCAGCGGCTCAGCGATATGGTATTACTATTTGGAGCCCGCTTGATAGTCCTGCCAATTCAAGTTGGAGAGCTGATGAACCAATCGGCCTTTGGAATGGGCAATATGTTCGTAAGTTGGCCTATTCGTATGTAGCAGACGCCATTAAAGCCAATACAAGCAAATAAATTTAGTAAGTAATCGTGCAGAATAAGATTTAAGTTATGTGTTTAGGGACAAGGCAACAGGCACAAGGCACAGAGTGTTAAAATGTGTTTTTTGCCGATAGCCCACAGCTGAAATCCGTAAGCCAGAAAATTAAATATTATTTTGCACAATTGCTTAGTTGGGTAAGGAGTTCAGATTATTTCAGATTTGGGATTTCTGATTTCGGATATGATTAAGGTATTTTATTTACGATAATACTAAAGCAGTAATATGACTTCCGAAATCCCACATCCGATATCCGAAATTGTTTGAATGTTTTCGTCCACGCAAACCCATCACTTAACCTTACACCTAAAGCATTTGGACATTGGGTTACTTCGGGATTTTGTAATCCAATGTTTCAAAGCTTTTATTTACTAGATACTTTACCCCTAAAACAGTACTTATTCAAGGTATAATATTGGTATTTTTACTTTCAGAAATAACTATTGGTAGTCCCAGTGGTGAATTTAGTACAAAATCCTGTGATGAAATTTTATGATTACTATGAGGAAAAGCATTATTTTTTTATTCTTACTTCTAACACATTTCTGTTGCTTTTCGCAACAGAAGGAATATAAGTTTATCAATTTTAGTAGTAAAAATGGACTTTCCTCCAATTCGATTAATGCTATAGTCAAAGATAATAATGGCTTTATGTGGTTTGGCACAGAGGATGGACTTAACAAGTTTGATGGCCAAAATTTTAAAGTATATCGCCACAAAGAAACCGATAGTACAAGCATTGGTAGAGGACCAGTGATAGATATTATCAAAGATAAAACGGGCAATCTCTGGCTTGCCACAAATATTACCTTATCTGTTTATAATCTAAATCTTGACTCATTTATTAATTATGATTTTACCAATTATGGTTGGATTACTTGTTTGTATGCTGACCATACAGGTAAAATCTGGGTGGGAACTTACTCTGGCTTATTTCTTTTTGACCCGAATACTCAACAGACTGTCTCGTTCAAATCCAACCCAAACGATTACACTAAGCTAAATGCAAACGTCATCAATTGCATTTATGAGGACCACCAACATCATATCTGGATTGGCACTGCAAACGGATTACATCTATATGACAGTAACTCTCGTGTGTTTAGACGCTTTTTACATGAAAATAATAATCCTGAAAGTTTAAGTAGAAATAATATTAGCTGTATTACCGAAAGCAAGCAAGGAGAACTTTGGATTGGGACTGACCAAGGAGGCATTAATGTTTTAGACAAAAAACGACATACATTTAGACACTATGTTTCGAATCCCAACGACAACTCAACGCTTATCAATAACAGTATCCATAAATTGGTTTTTGATAAAAATGGACAATTGTGGGTTGGCATGGAAGGGGGATTAAATATCCTAGAACAAAAAACAGGCAAAGTCATTAGAGTAAAAAGTTCACCAGTTGAACCAAATAGCTCTTTTATTAACAATGGAGGTCGCTCGGTAAGAGACATTTACATTGATGATGCAGGAATTTATTGGGTAGCTATCCATCAAGGTGGCGTCAATAAATATGACTCAAATTTAACATTCTTTAATCATAAACATTATAATATATTTGATCCAAATGGTCTAACAGGTAGCTCTGTGATGGCTTTTGCAGAAAGTCCAACGGGAGATATTTTTATTGGGACAGAAGGCACAGGACTCAATATCTGGAATAGAAAAACAGGACAGATTCATCCATATAAACTCAAAGAAGGAAAAGCTAATACAGCTTCCATTATTGCTTTAGGAGTTTCAGGAAAAACACTTTTGGTAGGCACGTACCAACGAGGTTTTTATAGTGTTGATATGACCACAGGCAATTCAAAATACTATTTATTGCCTTATAGCCCAACAGATACCAGAGATTTACCCGTCAACTGTATCAAAACGGATAGTCAGGGAAAAGTCTGGCTCGGAACCAATGGTAGTGGGGTCTATTTATTTGACCCAATACTGCAATCTATCGTTACCACAGAGAAAATTTTTGGACTAAAATCTTCTCAAAAAATCCCTTTAAATGGATTCATTACTGCTATTGAAGAAGATAGAAATGGAAATATCTGGTTTGCTTCAAACGGTACAGGTATTGCTATTTTCAACCAGCAACAAAAGAGATTTACCGTGTTAAATCATGCCAACAGCAAACTCCCAATCGATAAAGTTCAGAGTATTTATTGTGACCACGCAGGGCGAATTTGGGTAGGTGCACAAGGTGGGGGTCTTTGCCTGTATAAACCTCAATCTCAGACATTTGAAATATTTGACGAATCTTTCTCTTTGTCAAATGATGTGATTTATAAAATACTAGAAGATTCAAAAGGTAAAATTTGGGTTAGTACCAACAAAGGTATCAGTTCGTTTGACCCTGAGAAAAAAGTGTTTAGAAACTTTAGCTATTACAATGGCGTACTACAAAGCACTTTCAACATAGGTTCGGGATTAAAAACTGCCGATGGACAGTTATTTTTTGGTGGCTTGGATGGTTTCAACTATTTCAATCCTGCCGAAATTTTACAGAAAAAAAATATTCCTCCCTTGGTTATTACTAGTCTGAAAATCAACAACAAACAAGTAAATCCAATAGAAAACTCAGAAATACAAGAGCACATATCAATCGCTAAAGAAATAGTTTTGAGTTATAAGCAGAACTTTTCGCTCGATTTTATGGCGCTCAATTATACCGTACCTCACGAAAGTAGGTATGCTTACAAACTCGAAGGATTTGATAAAGAATGGAATCAAGTAGGAACTTCTACCACGGCTGTTTATACCAATCTCGACCCTGGCAGTTATACTTTTCACCTAAAAGCATACAGTGAAGATGGCTCATGGGAAACCCCCGAAAAAGTGATTGAACTTACCGTTGAACCACCTTTTTGGATGACTTTTTACGCCTATTTGTTTTATGCCATCGTTATTGCGCTCATTGTTTGGGGTATTCGTAGAAGTTCAATTCAAAAACTCAAACGTGAATTTGTGCTTGAGCAAGAGCGCCTTGAAATGAAGCATTTGATTGAAAAAGAACGCCACGATGCAGAGCAAAAAACCGAACTCGAAAAAGTCAAAGTTAAGTTTTTGACCAATTTGAGTCATGAACTAAAAACGCCTCTCACGCTGGTACTCAACCCAATTGAGAATTTGATGTTTCAAGAAAAAAGTACCGAAAAGCTGGAAATGCTTAACCTAATCAGTCGGAATGCCAAACGATTACTTAATCTCGTTAATCAATTATTAGACCTGAGAAAAATTGAAGCCAACGAATTAAATCTGAATGCCACCGAAGGCGATTTGGTATCTTTTTGTCAGGAAATCGTGGATTCGTTCAAGTATATCGCTGTTCGCAAAAGTATCCATTTGCACTTTGTAAGTGTTTATAGCCATTATCATACGTCTTTTGACAAAGATAAAATGGAGAGGATTCTCATCAATTTACTCTCAAATGCGATAAAATTTACCAACGAAGGCGGTAATGTCAGCTTTCAAATAGCTCAAGAGGGCACATCAGGTATTCGATTGATAGTGCGAGATACAGGCATTGGTTTGTCGAAAGATAGTACCGATAAAATTTTTGAAAGGTTTTATCAGATCAACAATAACGTCGATATTCTTAATCAAGGTAGCGGAATTGGCTTGTCTATTGCGCAAGAATTTGTCAAACTTCATGGTGGAACCATCAAAGTGGAAAGCGAAGAAGGCGTTGGAAGTGCCTTTATCATTTCATTGCCTTTGTATAGCCTTGAGGCAGTCCAGTCGCCTCCAATAGACTTAGAGCCTGAAGTGACACCGATAACAGACTTTGCTAAATCAGAACCTCCCAAAATCGAACTTCCTATTATTTTGATTGTGGACGACGACGACGATTTGAGAGCTTATTTGGTAGAAAGCTTAAAATCAAAATACAAAGTTATCGAAGCTTCTGACGGTCGACAAGGTTGGCAAAAAGCTTTATCATATCATCCGCAACTGATTGTGAGTGATGTCAATATGCCTGTGGTTGACGGAGTCGAGATGGTTCGGAAAATTAAAAATGATACCCGCACCAAACATATTCCTGTGATTATGCTCACGGTATTATCCGAAGAAGTAGACCAACTCAAAGGCTTAGAATCTGGTGCTAGTGATTATTTGAGTAAGCCTTTTAGTTTTCATTTACTTAGTATCAAAATTGAAAATTTGCTTAGCTTAAATAGCTTATTAAAAAGCACTTACAGTAAACATATTCAGCTCGAAACCCCTGAGATAGAGATAGAATCGGAGGATGAGAAGTTCTTGTTAAAACTATCCAAATATGTGGAAGAAAATATCGAAGATCCTGATTTGACAGTAGAAGAACTCAGTAAAGTAATGTTTGTAAGTCGTGGTACGCTTTATAATCGCGTACTGAGTCTGACGGGTGAAACCCCAGTAGAATATGTTCGCTCGGTGAAATTGAAAAAATCAATTGCACTTTTACAAAAGAATGACATGAAAATTTCGCAAATCGCCTATGCTGTTGGATTTTCTAATCCTAATTATTTTGCACGAGCATTCAAGGCAAAATACAATGTTTCACCAACTGAATATATTACTCAAACACGAAAAACAGCCGTTTAAATTCCACGCTAATTAGCACTCATGTAAGGTGCTAATTAGTGTATTCATAAACAAAATTCTGTCAAAAGATGTGGCAAAGAATAATTCTTTGCTAGGTCTCCCCTTTTACCTATCCCTTACAAAAATGTACTTGTAGTACACAACAAACGCGTATGATGAACACAAAAATCAAAACACTTTTAACGCTTGGGGCTACTGTAGCCTGTCTACAAAGCGTGCAAGCACAAACACAGGGTAACTCTCTAAAATCAGCTTATCAAGAAGATTTCCTCATAGGAACAGCCCTTGGGACAGAGCACATTTTGGAAAGAAACGAAAAGGCTAATCAATTGATAAAGAAGGAGTTTAATGCTATTACTCCAGAAAATATCATGAAGTCTCAGTTGATTCACCCAGAAGTCGATAGATACAACTTTAGTCTGTCGGATAAGTTTGTAGATTATGGACTCAAAAACCAAATGTATATCGTTGGACACACTTTGGTATGGCACTCACAATTACCAAGTTTTGTTCATAAAATAAGTAGTGCAGATTCGCTACGTATATTTATGAAAGAGCACATCAAAACCGTAATGGGACGCTACGCAGGCAAGATTAATAGCTGGGATGTGGTGAACGAAGCACTCAACGAGGATGGCACCTATCGCAAATCTATTTTCTTTAATAAACTAGGAGATTCCTATATCAAAGAAGCTTTTGAATTGGCCGCTCAAGTTGACCCCAAAGCCGAGTTATACTACAATGATTATAACATCGAACAGCCAGCCAAACGAAAAGGAGCAATTGCATTGATTAAAAAATTGCAAGAAAATGGAGTGAAAATAAACGGTGTAGGTATTCAAGGGCATTGGAGTATCAATTCAAATAACCTCAAAGATATCGAAGATTCAATTCTAGAGTTTTCACAAATGGGATTAAAAGTTGCTTTTACCGAATTGGATTTGACTGTACTGCCCAATCCTTGGGATTTGCGAGGTGCCGATGTAAATCAACGTTTTAAGGAAGATCCAAAAATGAATCCTTACAAAGATTCTTTACCTGATTCTGTTCAAAATGCGTTGGCAAATCGCTATTCTGAGCTTTTCAAGTTATTCTTGAAACATAAAGACAAAATTAGTCGCATCACTTTTTGGGGAGTAGATGACCGCCACTCTTGGCTCAATGGTTTTCCAATTCCTAATCGTACTAATTATCCTCTCTTATTTGATAGAGCTTTAGAACCGAAAAAAGCTTATCAAAGTTTGATGAGCCTCAAAGAGAGTAAGTAATAATAATGAATTAGTGCTGTACGAAAGGTTGTAAGAGCTATCTATTTCAGATATAATCTTTCGTACAGCACTAATTATGAGAGGTAAATATCTCAAGAATAACTCATTTGCTCTTGCCCACTTTATATTTTAGTAAAATGATAAAAGCTTTTTGCCTAAGGTTTACAGCCTAGAGCGTAACAATGCAATTTTATTTTGCATTATTACCTAATTATTTCGACACAGGCACTTTATATCCCAACACATCGAGCATCGTAAAAGCGTATCTCTTACCTAGCTCACGATAGCCCGCTGCGTCGAAATGTAAATTATCTGCGGCATCTGTACAGCCTTTCGACGAGATGATACGAGCCGTTGGTATCGTTTTAGGAAGCGTAGCAATAATCGTATTCATACTTGCACAAATCCCTCCTTGCTCCGCATGAACCGTTTCGCCAGCCAATAATGGAACAGAATTAGGAGGTAAATTCAAATCTTGTAGAAGGTTATCATACACAATTTTAACTTTCTTTGTCCAAGTAGTATCGTTTGTATTAGATTCCCCTTGATGTAACAAAATGCCTTTGATAACACCTTCTTTTTGTGCCAATTTCGCCATTTCTACCAATCTTCTGTAAGGATTTCCGTCATACTCCTTAATCATATTTTTCATCCAATTAGGTGCCACAGTTGCAACGTACGAATCAGTTTTATCCTTATCAAAAAGTTCTATTTTACAGCCTCCAATAGATACATTTATTACCCCAACATTGACAGATGATGGCAAGTATTCTAACATGGTTCTTCCAAAATAATCAACTGGGGTCAACCCTGTATTGCAACGACAAAGCGGTGGTACTGCGGTGTACCATTGTCCCATTTTTCTGTTCAAATTTGGACAATCCAAAGCTTCCAATACCTTAAATCTTGGATTGACTCCAACGGTATCTTGTGGCTCAAACTTGGCATTTCCTTCCATATTTGATTGTCCTAAACTGAGGTAAATATGAAAATTAGGGTTTTGAGCAAAAGTTTTACCCAACACACAAACCATACATAATAAGATAAAAGCAATTTTCTTGTTCATAGTCATAAGTTGTTATTAGTTATTGCTTCAGTTGCAATACTGTTTAAAAAAGAAGTTCAAGACGAGGTCTTGAACTAGTAATAAGTAAGTTATCGACTGAGCTAAGGTAAAAACTGAAGGGAGTTTATCTGCAAATCATGAGATTTACCTACAGGGAATTTTACAAAAATATCATGATGTCCAGCTATCGACTTAAGGCTTTTACGCACACTATTTTTACTGGCTGAATATGGGATTTTTGCCACTAATTTACCAGTTTTCAAATCATCTACCCAAAGCTCTACGACACCATCTGTTTTTGCATTGTATTGGATTTCAATTCCTTTAGCATTCTTTTTTTGGATGCCCAAATCCACGCCTGAAATCATTAGCCAACCACCGTTCTCAGAGGTATTAGTCACAGATTTTGGGTTGATTTTTTCGACTCCATAGAAATTACTCATCCCTACAGTAGGCAATTTTGAAAAACCATCTTTACAAATAAACCAATCAAAATCAGCACTTTGGTGTTCAGTAAATAATCCTATACTTGTTCCAACCCACGAGTTGTAATTAGGTTGTACTTTATCCAAATTCTGTACCTGAATGGCATTCCCCACGGCTGTCCAATTATTTCCATCACCACTGGCATACGCCTTTAATTCATGAAGGTTTCTTTCGATTTTTAGCCAAACTACCTCGCCAAAGGTATTAGGAATACTCTGTGTATTGTTTTCAAAACTAAAGAAAATCTTCTTGCCGTTCTCATATCCACTGTATAATCTAACCACAACAGTTTGTGCACCATTGCTTAAATATAATCCTGCTTTTTCATTTTCGTTTTGTGATTTAAAATCGAGTTTTGTGACCGCCGAGTAATAATGATCTGTTTCTTTTTGCACAATACTTGTACGCAAGGAATCAGGCGAAAGTCTCAACCAGCCTTTTCGAGCAGTTAAATTGTATAAATCTGCATGCTTCTTTTTCAAAAAATGCCAATTCAGAGAAAGCTCCTTTGACTCAAAATCATCCGAAGCCACACTACGCCATGCAATACCCGATTTTGGTAAATTAGGCTTAACTACAGGCTGGGTAGTTGGTGCCATACCCCACGGACGGTCACCTTCCCAAATAACAGGATAAAGTGCTGTTTGGCGACCTGTACCCGACCAATCATCTTGTCCATATTTTTCATAGCTTTGCCCAATAGTCCACCAAGTCCCATCGGCCAGTTGTACAGGTGCGGCAATATGGTTAGGTCTTCTAAAACCAACTTTCTCATCAGTAATAGGCTTAAAAAATTCACCAAGGCGCTCCCACTGCGTCGAATCACTAGTTAGTGACTTCCCCCTAAGTACATATTGTCCTCCCGAAACATCTCCTGCTGGGAAATAATAGTAATAGCCATTGCGCTTACACATTACTGGTCCTTCTGCCCAACTATATTGCAATTTGGCATTAACCCAATCAAGGTCAATTACAGAAGAGGTTAGTTGTCCATCTTTTCCTAGCTCCTGTAAACGGTTTGTTTTTTGCCCGTTCTTAATAACCATATATGGCTTTCCATCATCGTCTACAAAAATAGAGTTATCATAACCCAATGGACCAGTTTTTGGATTTGACTTTACTTGAACTGGCTCTGACCAAGGACCCAAGGGAGAATCTGCCTTGCTAAACCATTGTCCATTGGCTGAAAAATAAATCCAGTAAGAACCATAGAAATAAGTAATAGCCCCTTGCCAAGTACCTGCCGAAGGGCGGTCGGTTACCCAGTATGCTTTTTGTGGTGGCAACACCCTGCTAATAACACGCCAATGTACCAAGTCTTTAGAGTGATAAATAGGCATATACGGCGTAAAATGAAAGCTTGAACCGCAGTGATAAAAGTCATCCCCTACTTTCAATAGTGTTGGATCGGGGTGATCCCCAGGCAATACGGGGTTGACATAGGTTTTTACTTCGTGATAAAAGGAATTGTCATTTTGTGAAAAAGTAGGTGTAATTCCACCAAGAATTAATCCAATGAGTAATGTAACGAAGCTTAATTTTTTCATTTGTTATTTTATTAAAAACGTTTTAACAAGCGAGCATCATCTACATCCTTTACAATTGACAAAGCTTGACTATACCCTTACAAGGAGGCATGTTCAATGACATCATCTCTATTTATTTTCATAGTTATAGGCATGTAATTTTCAGTTAAAAGGTCTTCGCTTGAGGTTGTAAAATAAGTTGATGACTAAAAATTAGATTAGCACATTTTACTCGTTTTGTGTACTTAATGTTTAACACTATAAAAAAATAACCCAATTCTACCAAATGACACAAAAAGGTCAGAGTTTGGCAAGCATCACAATATGCGACTTACAAGATAAAATGTAGCAAGTAATGTTACCATCAAAGCCACATACAACTGGCTATCTATTATAATTTTTTTTCAGCACTGATATTCAATATTTAGAAATGTTCATCTATTAGAGTAGAGTTGTACTTGTTTGTTTAAAAGACTAGAAGACTTAGTAATACTATAAAGGAAACTATTTCTGAAGTTGATATCTAATATTCACAAGCTATTAACTACTAAGCTCAGCTATTAGAAAAGTACAAACTCAACTCCAACAATCTATTGCTCTTCATTTAGACTTCTCACCTTCCTGAAACCTTAGAATAATAATGGCTACATTCGTATCATACTATAATACTCAAAAATTCATTTTGCATAATTCCTAGAATATAAAATCATATGAAAAACAAATTTGTGTAGTTTTTACGAATAAAAATCTTTTATATTTGTCTATTAAAACTATAGACTAAATATTAACATGATTCATTTCATCAAAACACGAAAAACACAACTCAACAAACTACTATCGAAAATATTAGGAGCAGGTAAGCAATTTCCATCATTCCATTTTACCAAAGAAAATGGAGATTGGAGTATTGATTTTCCTGAAGACAAACATCAATTTAGTCTCGAAGAAATTGCTCAAGGCAAGCCAATCTTGATTACTTATTATGTGCCAGAGTGGAAGGAATATGCCGAACAACAACTTTGGCTATTACAAAAATCTGTTAGACGATTATCAGAGCTAGGTGTTCAAATACTTACGATTACCAACTTGAGTATTCCTAAAATAAAAGAACTAAAAAGCAGTGAAAAGATTAACTTTTCTATCTATCATGATGTTAATCAAGAGATTGCAAAAGCTATTGGATTGTTGTCAGAACAATCGCCGTGTACACAATTCTATGCAGGAATTTCAGAAAATCTTCCTTTGCCAGCGAGTTTCTTAGTACTTGCAAACGGTCTAATCATCCATCATTTTATCGATACAGAATTACAATCTTACTTGTCATATAAAGAAATCGAGGTTTTTGTGAACAATTACAAGAATTCTAAAAATTTTTCATAATTATTAGTCTATAAAGTATATAGATTTAATATTAATTATTATTTTTGCAGAACCAAACAGATTTTTCAATCGACTCCGACATGGAGTTAGTTGTTTGAACTAATGGTAGTCTATTTAATCAATCTAATGCAGCTAAGGGTGAAAGCGCTGCTTTCACTCTTTCTTTAAAGCTCATAAATGTTTAAATGACTCTCGACATATAAATTGAATTCTTTGGAGTTTATTATTCTAACACTTAACCCCAAAAACAATCGTGCAAAAAATTCTTTCAAATCGCGCCATATGGTATATCGCTCCAGCAGCACTACTATTCAGTAGTTTTATTGTATTGATATATAGTGGAAATGTCCATTTTTCATGGTCTGCCATTCAAGATGGTTTTAACAGTGATTTCGGATTCTATGTACTTGTGGGATTGGGAGCACAACTAGTAGATGGAACTCTAGGGATGGCATATGGCGTAACTTCTACTTCATTTCTATTGAGTTTGGGAGTGCCACCTGCCGTAAGTAGTACAAGCGTACACGTGGCCGAAATGTTTACAACAGGTGCTTCTGCTATATCGCATTTTAAGTTTGGAAATATCAACAAAAAGTTATTTCGCAACTTATTAATTCCTGGCGTATTAGGCTCTGTTACAGGCGCTTATTTACTTGCTGATTTTATTGATGGAAATGTTATAAAACCCTACATTTCTATTTACATGATTATTTTAGGGATTATTATTATTAGAAAAGCGCTTCAAAAAAATATTGTTAAACAACGTACCAAGCGTTTGGGATTGTTGGCTGTCTTCGGGGGCTTTATGGATTCTATTGGTGGTGGTGGTTGGGGACCAATCGTAACTTCATCGCTCTTGGGTAGAGGTCGCGACCCACGCTATACGATTGGTTCAGTAAACGCAGCCGAGTTTGCCGTATCATTTGCTAGTGGCATCACTTTCTTGCTTTTTGAAGGCGTAAATTCTTGGCAGGTAGTATTGGGTTTGATTGTCGGTGGTACAATTGCCTCTCCACTAGGAGCAATTTTTGTCAACAAAGTAAAACGTAAACCTATGATGATTTTGGTTGGAACGCTAGTTATCATTATTAGCTTAAGAACGATTATTAAAAGCTTTCATCTAATTTAATTTTACTCGGTGTAGGCTTAGGAGTAGTTCACTAGAATACTCCTTTTATTTTACCATAAAAGTATATAAAAATCATATACTAAATAGACTTATAAAATCTAAATTATCTATGTATTCTAAACCAAATTTATCACATTCAAATGCTTGTCTATCAATCCATTTGAATCTAGTAGAAAGACAGTATTTATTCTGTTGAAGCATAAAAAAAGACCAAGAGGTAACAACCTCATTGGTCTCGTTCAACTAAAGTAATATCTATCGTTAGATTTTGACAGCGAGCTTGGAACCGAGCTGTCGAGATATTTTCAATTAAACAATTAAAATTAATGAAAAAACTTTTATTTGTCATTATCGCCGTAATGGCGGTCAGCATTTCAAATATCGCCACAGCACAAAACAAACCTATTATCAATGCTACAGTATCTGGTAAAATCGTAGATTCAAAAACGAATGAACCACTTATTGGTGCAGCTGTTCAAATTAAAGGAACTACCAACGGTTCGACAACCGATGTGAACGGTGATTTCTCATTGATTACGGGTCAAAAACTTCCGTTTTCAGTGATTATTTCCTTTGTAGGTTACTTGAAAAAAGAAGTAGTTATTACAGCAGATAAAGCTGAAATCAAATTAGATGAAGATGTAAGTCAATTGGCTGATGTTGTAGTATCGTCTCGTCGTCGCCAAGAGGCTGTTCAAGATATTCCAATTCCTATTGCAGTAATTCGTGGAGCAGCGGCCGAGGATGCAGGTGCATTCAACGTAAACCGTTTGAAGGAATTAGTACCAACAGTACAGTTATATGCTTCAAATGCTCGTAACACAACATTAAATATCAGAGGGTTAGGCTCAACATTTGGTCTAACGAACGATGGTATCGACCCAGGTGTTGGTTTTTATGTAGACGGGGTATATTATGCACGTCCAGCAGCTACAGCATTAGACTTCGTTGATATTGAGCGTGTTGAAGTTTTACGTGGACCACAAGGAACCTTGTTTGGTAAAAACACTACCGCAGGTGCATTCAATATTACTACTCGTGAAGCTAGCTTTACGCCAAGTGCAAGTTTTGAATTGAGCTATGGTAACTATGGCTACATTCAAGCTAAAGGGTCTATTTCTGGACCAATCAACAAGCAATTGGCAGCAAGACTATCTTTTTCAGGTACACAAAGAGACGGTCTTCTTTACAATACAAAGACACAACAAAACATGAACGATATTAACAACTTAGGTACTAGAGGCCAGTTGTTATATACGCCTTCAGAAAAAGTAAAAATCACTTTGATTGGTGACTATACAGCTCAAAAACCTAACGGCTATGGCTGGCCTGTAGCGGGTGTTGTTACAACCAAACGCGCAGCCTATCGTCAATTCAACGCAATTATAGCTGATTTGAACTATAAATTACCTTATTCGAGTGCCTTTGAAAGAGTAGTAGATTTAGATACGCCTTCAAAAGCAGACAACAGTTTGGGTGGTGTATCTGCCAATGCAGATATTAAAATTGGTAACGGTACTTTGACTTCGACGACAGCTTGGCGTTTTTGGAAATGGACTCCATTGAATGACCGTGATTATACAGGTTTGCCAATTTTCACCATTTCATCAGGTAATTCAGTACACGACCAATGGTCACAAGAATTACGTTATTCAGGAAAAGTTGCTGATAATTTGAGCGGTGTAATTGGTGTATTTGGTTTGTGGCAAGATTTGAAATCAGATCCTGTACAAACTGAGGAAGCTGGTTCAGCACAATGGCGTTTTGCTCAAAGCTCAACAAGTGCGCTTTGGAAAACACCAGGTTTGTTTGATAACTTCGGTATCCGTACAACTAACCGTATCCAAAGCACAAGTTTAGCGGCATTTGCTCAAGTAGACTGGGCTGTAAACGATAAAATTCACGTATTACCAGGTTTGCGTTATAACTATGACAAAAAAGTAGCCAACTACAAAAGAGAAACTTATGGTGGTTTGCAAACGACAGATGCAGCATTGTTAGCCTTGAAAAATGCAGTATATACCAACCAAGCATTTGATACAGAGGTAAGTGAAAGTAATGTATCAGGTCAGTTGACTTTGCAATATAAGGCTTCGAAAAATGTAAATGCCTATGGTACTTATGCCATCAGTTACAAACCAGTAGGTATCAATATCGGAGGCTTACCAACTGCAAATGGTCAAGTATTAATCGATTTAGCAAAAGTAAAACCAGAAGGTGTAACTCACTATGAATTAGGTGTTAAAACACGTCCTACAGCCAATTCATTCTTGAACATTGTTGTGTTTAATGACGATATTAAGGATTACCAAACTCAAGTACAAACACCAGAACCAGGTGTAAACAGAGGTTATTTGGCAAATGCGGAGAAAGTTCAAGTGAGAGGTGTTGAAGTGGAAGGAAACGTGAGATTAACACACTTTACCTTCAATGGGTCGATTGCTTACACAGATGGTAAATATGTATCATTCACAAATGCTCCAGTACCTTTGGAAGAAGTAGGCGGTGCTCAGGCATTTAAAGATGTTTCGGGAGGAGATCTTCCAGGTATTTCAAAATGGACAGGTTCATTTGGTGCTGAGGCTACAACTAAAGGTGTATTCTTTGGATTGAAAGGTAACTATTTCGTAGCGGCTGACGTTTATTTCCGTTCGAAATTCTCTTCAAGTCCATCACCTTCTCAGTATTTGAACATTGAAGGGTATTCATTATTGAATGGTCGTTTAGGTTTCAGAGCATCAAACGGTATCTCTATCTATGTTTGGGGAAGAAACCTTGCTAACACCGACTATTACGAGCAATTACTAGCAGCACCAGGTAGTGCAGGGCAATACGCAGGTATCCTTGGCGACCCTCGCACGTATGGCGTAACATTGAGATACTCGTTCTAGGTATTTAGTGAGTTAGTGAATGGTGAGTTAGTGAATTTTGAATTATTAACTAATGAAGACGCAAAGTATTGCGTTTCTACTGATAAGGAAAAAATCATCACTCACCATTCACCAATTCACAACTCACTAAATCACAACTCACTAATTCACTCAATACTAAAGCACGTCCAGCAGTCTTCTTGGGTTTTTAAGGAGAATTGAAAATGATGATTCATTAATATTTCACGACATAACATGAGTCCAATTCCTTGTCCATCAGGTTTATTACTAAAGAATGGCGTGAATAATAAATGGGCTTGTTCGGGCAGAATGGGTTTTCCATTATTTTTTATTCGTATTCCCTTTTCTGACAAAGTCACAATAATCTGATTTCCAGTATCACAAGCTTCAATCGCATTTTTTAATACATTCACCAGTACTTGCTCAATTTGCCCACGGTCAATCATCATCCATTTTTCTTTTTCTGGCGCTTTCCAAATCAACTCTATTCCTTTTTCGCTAGCACGACTTCTCCAGAGTTCCACCATATTTTCTAAGACTTCATTCAACGATTGTCTTTCGAGATGGGGCTGTGGCAAACGAACAACATCAGCAAACCTTCGCATAAACACACACAGTCGCTCGTTGCGGTCATACGCTACTTCTAAAGCATGTAGCAAATGAGGTTCCTCAACCATTTGTTGCGCCACATTCAAAATCGAGTTTACTGCTCCTATCGAATTATTTACCTCATGTGCCATCATTCTGATTACCTTGCCATAAGCCTTCTTTTCTGTAGCCAAAATTTCTGAAGTAAGTTCTTCAATCATCAAAAATGGTCTTGAAAATCCTTTATCCATAAAAAATGAACGCTGAATTTTGAACGTCGACAAGCCATTAATCTGAACAGTTTTTGATTCACCATCTTGCAATTCTTGTAAGGCATTCACAATTGGGTGACCAAGTACCGAAAGAGATTGATGAATAAATTGACCTTCTGAAATACCAAATAAATCTTGAGCTTTAGGATTGATTTTCAATAAATTTCCATCAAAATCCAACACCAATATGGCAATTGGTGACGCTTGAATAAGTTTTTCTAGGAAAAAATGCTGTTCTGTCAACTGTAGTCGCTCGGTACGAAGCTGTTCTATCATTTGATTATAAACCTCTATCAGCTGGTCAAGCTCAGTTGTTCCAACTGGACGAAGTTTAATAGAAAAATCTTGGTCACGCATAGCTTCGGCTCCCATCAAAAGTAGTTTAAACGGGCGGTCGATAGCTTGGTAAAGTACTACAGAAATTATCAATGAAAGTAACACAAGCACTTCCGAAATGATAAAGTACAATTTGTTGGCAGATAAAACCTTAAAGGCTAACAACATGATAATGGCATGAAGAAAGCCCAAGTAAAGCAAATATCTTACTCGTAACGAAATACGCATCAGCTAAAGAAGTTGAAAAGGCTGTAATAGATTTTTTAAATTACTCTTCCGAATAAGGAATACCAAATTTTTCTAACCTACGATACAATGCAAACCGTGTAATACCCAACGACCGAGCTACTCGACTTATATTATTTTGATGGAAAGACATCGCTTTTCGTATCATCAAAAGCTCCATTTCTTCTAGTGTCAGTGTTCCTACTTCGGGAAACGCATTTTTGGGTGCAGAGTTAACCTGTGTGATGTTTTTCTGAAAATCGCTTATTTCCAACTGGTCATTTGGACTTAACAAAATCGTTTTTTCAACCAGATTTTTCAACTGACGAATATTCCCTGGCAACACCAATGTTTGTAACCATTGTAGGGCTTTTGATGAAATCTTAAGTTGCGGTCTTTCGTAAATAACTTTCAGGTTATCAGCAAAATACATAGCCAAAGAAGCAATATCAGTAGGACGTTCTCGCAAAGCAGGGAGCTTAACAGAGATAAGATTGATACGATAAAATAAGTCTTCTCTGAAAGTACCTTGAGCTACCATTTCTTCCAAATTGCGATTGGTTGCACAAATCACACGCACATCTACGGTTTTGGATTTGCTACTTCCCAAAGGTTCGAAGGTTCTATCTTGTAATACCCGCAGCAATTTTACCTGACTTGATAAATCTAAATCTCCAATTTCATCTAAAAATAAAGTACCACGATTAGCTAGTTCAAAACGTCCAATTCTATCTGATTTGGCATCGGTAAATGCGCCACGAACATGACCAAATAATTCGCTTTCGAATAAAGTAGCAGATATTCCTCCCAAATTTACTTTGACAAATGGACGAATCCGTCGTTTGCTATTTTGGTGAATCGCTTCAGCGATAAGTTCTTTACCTGTACCACTTTCGCCAGTTATCAGTACAGGAGCGTCAGTTGGTGCTACCCTTCCGATGGTTTCAAGTATAGATAAAAGTTGGGGATCATCACCAACTATATGTTCAAAATCAAATTTTTGGTCTAACTTTTTTCGGGTAGAAATACTTTCCGTTTTTTCCTCTAAATCCCAAATCGTTCTGACAGATTGGAGTAAATGGTCATTTTTCCAAGGTTTGGTCAAGAAGTCTTTTGCTCCTAATTTCATGCCCTCTACAGCCAAATCGATTGTCCCCCAGCCAGTGAGCAAAATAATCAAAACCTCAGGAAATTCGGCACGAAGCATTTTTAAGGCCTTCATTCCTTCCTCGCCAGAAGTTTCGATAGAAAAGTTAAGATCAAGAATAACTAAAACAGGTTTAAAAGTAGGAATCAACTCCCTAGCCACAGCAGGAGAATCACAGGTTTTTACCTGAAATCCCGCCTGTTGTAGAAGGAGTTGTAAAGAGGTTTGAACAGCAAAGTCGTCGTCGATGATGAGTATTTTGTTCATTGAAAAGGTAAAAAATTAGTATTTAAGTTGTCAGGCATTAGGCAAATAGTTGTAATATATTTTGCTTAATGCCCACAGCTGATAGCCTATTGCTGTTACGATTCGTGTAATACAATGGCTGGTTGGATTTTGGCAGCCTGTCGACTTGGATAAAAAGCACAAATCGTGACTAATCCGTATATAATTAAAATCGCCAAAACAATCGCCACCCAATATACTCCTGAAGCCAAATCAAATACTTTCAAAATTGGGAATTGTACCGCAAAAAGTAATCCTATAAGTACAGCAAAGGTAGCAATAACCCACATCTCAGCAACAAACTGCTTTTGAATATCTGCTTCGGTAGCGCCCATAGCACGGCGCACACCGATTTCTTCACGACGTTTGGCAATATTTACTTTTAATATTCCAAAAAGTCCCATGGCAACATTGAGCAGCAAAAAGCCTGCAATAATGGCAAAGACTATCATTGGTACCAAGGCAAGATTATGTTGGTTTTGTCGCTGGTCTGTTAAATAACTCACTTCCACAGTCCAACCTACCAACATACTTCCGAGGTCTTTTACCAATTTTGCCTCAAAATTGGCATCGGTTCCTGATTTGAGTTTTAAAACAATTTTTCCTTCTTCAGAGCGTGGCCACATCAATTGGAAGAAAGCAGGCTCATTTTTGGTAAACTCGCCTTTTGCTTTAAAATTATCGATTACACCAACCACAACTTTATTATCATCTAGCGTTTTCCCGATGGGATTTTCAGTACCAAAAAGAGCATCAGCAGTCTTTTGATTAATCACCACAGGCTTATTTTTTGCCACAGAATCAGAGGATTGATACCAGCGCCCAGATTTCATTTTTATGTCAAAAACGTCTTCAAAATTTTCATCTGTATAATAAATATCTGACAACGTACTAGTCTTTTTACGACTAATAGAACTATTCATTTGACTAAAAGAAAAAGGCGAATTAGAAGACATTTGACTTACTTTTTCTACCTCAGGATAAGCTTTTATTCTTTGTAAAACTTGAGAAAGTTTTTCCGCAGTCTGTACTGTATCTTGGTTACGAGACAAATCTATTGCCCACACTTGCTCATATTCAAAACCTAAGGATTCTCTATAATTATCAAGGTTAAAGGTTACCAAAGACATTACTCCGAATAGCACCATAAAAGATGCCCATATTTCTATGATCAAAAGGAGATGACTTCCTTTTCGATTCCATATTAGTTTAATTAAATGCTGTATCATAATGATTGGGTTTTGAGGATGATTTCGTTTTTATTAAAAATCTATTGTCTTTTAAGTGCATCTATGACTTTCATTTTGGCCATTCTAAAAGCTGGTGCAACACCAGAAAGTAAACCAAACACCAAACACACTAAGAGACTTACCCCAAAAACTGGCAAATTGATAGTTAAATCAGAATACAGAATCAAATCACTTCTATTAAACAAATAAATTCCGACACTTGTAATAATCAAGGCAATAGCTCCGCCAATAAATGTGATAAAGATGTTTTCGACAATAAACTGAAACGCCAATGTACGAGTTGGTGCGCCAAAGGCCTTACGTACACCTATTTCGGATGCTCTTTCCAAAATTCTACTTACATTGAGATTGACCAAGTTGATAGCAGGTAATCCCATGAGCATCAACAATACCAAACCTACTACTATATAAAATTTATTACCTATTTCTTGCTGAAAAACACCATACAACATTGTATCCGTATAAGTTTGAGCATGAGTATCAATAATGGTGTACTTAGTATTTCCTATATTTATAGGTATTGGTATTTTGGATACATTATTATCAAACTCTGATCTTATTTCTGGAAAATCAGATGCGCTATTTGCTTCAATAATTGCCACAAAAGTACCCTGTAGGCCTGTTCTTTGATAATTACTTTTCGGTAAATTGTATGGAAAAAACATATCCGAAAAGGTTAGAATACGAGTAACTGGACCAGCTTTTACTACACCAATAACTTTATATTTTTCATTATCTACCTCAACCATTTTTCCAATGACAGACTCAGATGAATTATCAAAAAATTGTTCTCTCATTGCATCAGTGATCACAACCACACGGTCGCCATTGGCAATATTAGTTTTATTGAAAGGTTTTCCTTCCAGAAATTCATAGCCCGTGATTTCCCAAAAATTGGTATCACAATATTTTGTACTAACCTTTATCCGCTTGCCATTGATGTAGGAATTGGCAGAGGTAATCATTGATGAAACACTTGTCCGTTTTGGAGTTTTGAGTGTTTCAACATACTTTTTGTAAAAATCATAAGAAATAGGACCTCCCATCTGAGAAGTTCGGGCGGAGTCCTGTAAGAACAAATTCATGATATACAATGATTTATCACGATTTTGCTCTGGATAATGACTTCCTACCAAATGGTCAAGAAATGAAGTAATCATCATCAACACCGTAAGGGTAATACTTATCCCAAACAAGGTAATGAAAGTATAGAAAGGATGCCTTAACAACACTTTCCATGCAATTTTGATATAGTTGAGTAACATATTTTTTGTTTTTTAAAAAGTATAACTTGATTTTAGTCTAAAGAATATTGGAGTACAAACTGCTATGTTTTTAAATAGAAAATCTAACCCCAACTATTGAATAAAGGATGGGATTGTGGTAAAAAAAAGCATATCAATACTTAATTAAAGTATTGATTATTAAAATTTTACACTCACAATTCAGCACTCAAAACTCAACACTCTTAATAGACTTGTGTTCCATCAAACAGGCGAATCAGGCGATGGGTTTTCTTTGCCATACTTTCGTCGTGCGTTACCATCACAATGGTGCAACCTTCTGCATTGAGTTGGAGTAGGATATTCAAAATTTCGTTACCCATCGCGCTATCCAAATTACCCGTAGGCTCATCCGCCAAGATAATATCAGGTTTTCCCACGATAGCACGTGCAATAGCCACACGCTGTTTTTGTCCACCCGAAAGTTGATTCGGGAAGTGCTTCATACGATTGCTCAAGCCTACTTTTTCGAGTGCTTCTCGAGCGGACTCTCTTCTGAATTGGGCAGAAGAATTACGGTATAAAAGCGGAATTTCTACATTATCAAGCACAGACAAATCATTAATCAAATGAAAACTTTGGAAAATAAAACCAATTTTTTGATTGCGAAGGCTAGCCAAAGCTTTGTCAGTGTATTGCTCAACATGTTTTTGATCTATCAAAATATCACCTTTTGTAGGTTCATCCAATAAACCCATGATATTGAGCAATGTACTTTTACCACAACCCGACGGACCCATAATGGAGACAAATTCTCCCTTTTTAATATCAATGTTGATGTTATTTAAGGCTAATGTTTCGATGGTACTCGTCTGGTACACTTTCTCGATATTGTTTAAAGTAATCATAGAGGAATTGTTGTTTAATGTCCTAAGAGTAAATAGGCTTAGGTCGGTTATTTGACTAATAATTTTTGATTGAGTTCAAAGTCGTATAATGTGTAAAGTCTTAGCTTGAAATAGGCTTGCCAATAGTCTCTCAAAGCCTGAATATAGTCACGTTTGGCACGGTCTTTTTCTTGTAAAGCAATCCCTAAATCTGTAATGCTTAAGTCACTAAGGATAAATCGATCTTGTGCAATCTGGTAACGATTTGTAGCAATATCATCGGTTTCCTTGGTCAGAGTTACTTGCTTTTGGAGCATTTCGAACAAAGTTACTTGGGTATAAATTTCTTGTTGAAATGTAAGTTTGTCTTGTTCTACACTTTGCTGAGCATATTGCAAGTTAGCTTTTGCCGTTTCTACTCTTGCCTTAGAGCGTCCCCAGTCCATTATAGGGAGGGTAAACTGAATTTCTACAAACTGTCTATCCTGTGGTTTTTTGTAAACATCCAAAGGCGTATCTCCCCTATTGGATAAGCCTAAGGCTAAATTTAAATTGGCGTTCAAACCATTTTCCTTTTTAGCTTTTTCCATATCTCGTTCCGCTTCTAGCATTCTTCTTCTAAAAGCAATAGCATCCGAACGATTTCCCAAAGCTTCTGACAAAGCCTTCTTTTCATCTACCTCAAACAAACGAATCTGAGCAGGAATCAACAAATCAAACGCTGCTTCGTCGCGATAGCCAATAAATGTTTTGAGTTTCAGCCGAGCTACCTCTGCTTGTTGTTTGGCTGAAGCCAAATCCTTCTGTGCATTCAGTACGGATAGTCGAATTTGTAATAAATCGTTTTCAGATATTTTTCCTAAACTCAACCTTTGTTCGGCAATCTTCATGAGCACCTCATTATTTTCAAGATTCTTGTGAGCAATTTGCAAATTTACCTGCGCCAATAACAAGTCAAAATAATACTCTGAGGTCGCCAAGGAGATTTTCTCCATATTTTCAATTAACTGTTGTTCACTTTCAGCGTATTTAAGTGGTTCTATTAGTTTGTCCCATTTCATCAAATTAAATCGAAAAAGGGGTTGGTTCAAACCAAAAGCCAGAGGAACACCATTGTAAAGTGTCAATTTATTTTGAAAATCATCGAATCGTTGTAATTGATTCTGAACATAAATCACACCGCCCGTTTTGGCAATACTCTGGCTCAAGGACAAAGTCAACGTTGAGTTATTGTTAGAAACAGACTGAAAAGCAATCGCTCCATCGGGTTGTTGAACTTGAATAAACGAACGTGTAAAACTAGGTAATGTGCCTCCTAGACTTAACTGTGGCTTATAATCTGCCAAAAATGTTTTGTATTGCCAGTAATTCGTGGCTTTTTGCGTATGAGCTTGGGTCGCAGAAATGGATTTTTCTCTTGCTAATAAAATCGCACCATCCAAACTCAAGGCTGGTTGTTGAGCCCAACTATGCCAACTAATCAGCCATAAAAAAAGTATCTTTCTCATGGTTCAATCTGAATTTGGTCTAGGTGTTTGTATTGACTCATATCGGTAATAATCACTTTTTCGCCAGGCTTTAGTCCTTGTTTGATTTCCACAAAATCGAAATTACTTAAACCTGTTTCGATTTCTCTACGTCTGGCTGTTTTACCATTTTCTAAAACGAAAACAGGTAATTTTCTTTTTCCGTTAAAAGCAGGACCATTTGCAATTCTGATTACATGAGATACCTTTTGAGTAATAACATATACTTCCACTTTCATATTGGGTCTTAGCAAAGCACTTCGATTGTCATCTAGGCTGATCGCAAATTGTATCACGCCATTCGAAACAGCTGGTTTGATTTGCACAACCATTCCTCTCAAAGCTTGATCGTTGATTCTCACGATTACTGGTAAGCCTATTTTGAGTTGTTCAGCATAGACATCCGAGCATGAACCTTCCACTCTAAAACTTCCCAAATCTGCAAGTTTTGCTAGCATTTCGCCCTCATTGACAACCGTACCAATTTTGTCATTTACCCAAGTCAATACACCCGCACGATCGGCAACAATATCTGCCATTTTAATTTTGTGCTTCAATTCTTGCAAGTTTTTTTCTTCGATAGAGGCTTGTAATGTGTAGTCTTTTAGATTGGCACCAACCGATTTTTTGTTATATCCCAACTCATTTTCCAATTGAGATTTTTCCAGTTCTGCAATTCTCAAGGCATTTTCGGCTTTTGTTACATCTTCTTGTGTGCGACCACCTACTTTCTGAAGTCGTTTGGTATCTTCAAGTTCTGCTTTCAGACGGTTAATATTGAGCTGTTTGACCTTATCGTTGATATCAGAATCGAAAATCTTTTTGTTCAAATCCATCTTCAATTTCTCAATACTATTTTGTTTGAGCGCCAACTGGTCTTTAAGTTTTTCTAGCTCTATCATCGTCAAGGATTTATCCAACTCCACAATGGGTTGCCCTTTCTGAATTTTGGCACCCACCGTAAAATATACCTGCTTCACACTAGCCTTGATAGGTGTAGTAATGATTTGCTCAAAGGCAGGAATCACTTCTCCTGTAGCGGTTAAGGTGTTCTCAACATCTCCCATTTCAGTAGTAGCAATCCGAATTTTATTGGCCTTAATAGATGATTGTAAAGTATTGTTTAAAAAGTACACCGCAATACCCAAACCACCTGCAAGGAGTGCCACGGTAGTCCAGCGTTTGTATTGCTTACGCTTGACTAGGTCTTTAGAGATTTCTTTGTCCATAATTGTAATGATTATTTGTATATAGTGATTTCAAACACAATGCCAAAGTATAAATACCTAAAAATCAACATATTAAGACAATACAGGAATGTAAAAACTGTGCGATTTCGAACACCTTGTGCGGATATGAACGTAGGTGAGTATATGTTCAGGACAAAAAAAGGAAAGCTGAGTATTCAGAACAGAAATTGACTATATTTACCAAAATGATTTACCTGATTTGGGTAGAAAAATCTGACTTCATAAAACTTTAGCAAACAAAAACTCAATGGATAAATTTTTGTTGAAAGATTATCCTCTTTCAATCAGAGCTTTATCAAGATACTTTATACAATATGAAAATCGGTTATGCACGTGTAAGTACACAAGAACAAACGCTCGACCTACAAATTGATGCATTAAAAAAATATGGCTGTGAAAATATTTTTACAGACAAAGTTTCTGGTTTGAAGGCACACAAACCAGAGTTTGAAGAAATGATGAAATTTGTTCGAGAAGGAGATACGGTTGTAATCTGGAAACTCGATCGACTAGGACGCTCGACCAAGCATTTGATTGATTTGGTAGCAGAGTTGGAAAGACGTAAAATCAACCTTGTTTCACTCAATGACCCTATTGATACTACTTCACCAAGTGGAATTTTAGTGTTCCAAATTTTCTGTGCATTAGCAGAACACGAAAGAAATATCATTGTACAAAGAACGAAAGCAGGATTGGCTTCGGCGCGAGCTCGTGGACGCATGGGTGGTCGTCCCAAAGGTTTGTTGCCTAAATATCAAGATATTGCCCCAGCCGTAAAAGAACTTTACGACGCTCAAAAACTTTCAACTACGCAAATTATGAAGTTCTTCAAAATTGGAAGTCGTCGTACTTTTTACAAAATCTTGGCACATGCTGGGGTTAAGGTTCAAGGCTTTACCAAAAAACGAACTCGTCGCAAAGAAGATCCACAATAATCTAATCTCGTTCTAATGCACTTTATACCAATGTATTAAAGCCTCTGCCTTACTTTTGTATTCAAGTAATTAGGGTTGGGATTAAGATTTAGGAAATTAAGCCATTAGTACATTTTCATGCATCAGTTATAGTCTCAAACTCATGGCTTAATTCCTAAACTTCTTTGACAATACAGGTTTAAGTCTTTTACGCATCGAAAATTTGACGGGTTTGGTCATTATTATTAAACCCTCAAACCAAAATAAACAGACAAAACAAAACCAATTACTGATTAAAATTATCTCATGGAGAATCAGCACATTTTGATTGTAGAGGATGAGCAGAAGGTCGCTAATTTCATCAAAAAAGGATTAGAAACTCAGTCCTTTGAAGCATTAATCGCAGAGGATGGTCAAACTGCCATCGACACTTTTTCGAAACATACATTTGATTTAGTAATACTTGATATAGGCCTGCCAGGGATAAGTGGTCTTGAAGTTTGTGCCAAAATTAGAGAATCTAATACCCAAGTTCCCATTTTGATGCTCACGGCTTTAGGAAGTATGGCAGACAAACTTAGTGGTTTTGAGGTTGGTACAGACGACTATCTAGTAAAACCATTTGACTTTATGGAACTATTGGTTCGAGTGAAAGCACTTCTTAAACGAAGTACACCAAGCCTCACTCAGCCCAACGAAATTTTAAAAGTAGCTGATTTAGAACTTGACTTAGCTCAAAAATTAGCCTTTAGAGGTGGAAGACAGATTGAACTCACTGCCAAGGAATATAGTCTACTTGAATACCTAATGCGTAATCGAGGTCGTGTAATCTCAAAAGTTGATATTGCCGAAAACGTTTGGGATATCAATTTTGATACTGGCACCAATTTTATTGAAGTCTATATCAATTATTTAAGAAATAAAGTGGATAAAGGCTTCGAAAATAAGTTAATCCACACAGTCGTAGGCATGGGATATGTATTAAAAGCAAAGTAATCATATGACAATCCGCACTCGACTCACCTTGATGTTCAGTAGTATCGTGGTGGCTTTGCTTGTGCTTTTTTGCACTCTATTGTACTGGGAAGAAGCATTGCATAGACAAAATGTTTTTACCAATCGTCTCAAGCATGAGGGTATAACTTCGGCAGAGGCGCTATTGGGAAACGAAAAGTTTAGCCCTCAACTACTCAAGTTATTAGACAAAAACCAAATGACAGTTTTGGACAAAGAAGAGATTGTCATTTTTGATTTGAATAAAAAGATTGTCTACGAAAGTGGTACTGATTATTTCGACATACCCAAAAGCAGGCTCGACGAAGTAATTAAAAATGGAGAATTATACTGGCGAGTGGGGCAAGGTGAAATCTTTGGCTTTCGCTACCAACTAGGGAAAGCTCAAGTATTAATTTTCTCTTCGGCAGTAGATGTTTACGGTTTGAGTAAACAACGCAACCTTGCCATTATGTTAGTGGCAGGTTGTTTACTTACCACGTTAGTAGTATTTATTGCAGGTTGGATTTTTGCGGGTAGAGCCTTACAGCCTATCAATCGTATTATCAATCAAATTGACACGATTACGGCATCTAATCTAGATTCAAGATTAGATGAGGGAAATAGAACCGATGAGATAGCACAGTTGTCTCTGCGTTTCAACCAAATGCTCGAACGTTTACAGAAAGCATTTCGTCTCCAAAAATCATTTGTTGCACATGCATCACACGAATTACGAACACCTTTAACTGCTATAACAGGACAAATTCAAGTGTCACTTTTGGCAGATGACTCTCCTGAGGAATTAAAGGTGATGATACAGTCAGTTTTGGAAGATGTTCAACAACTCAACAAACTGGCAAACGGTCTTTTAGATATTGCTGGCATGGATTCTAATCAAACGCCACTCAAACACAATTTGGTTAATTTGACCGAATTACTTTGGAGCGTTCGTCAAGAGCTAAGCGAGAAAAAGCCAGAATATGAGGTCTTATTATTGTTAGAACAGGAAAAAGATTTCATGCCTGAGCTTTATGCACACGAAGCCTTGCTATACACTGCACTAATTAATTTAATTGAAAACGGTGCTAAGTTTTCAGACAATAATACTGTTAGCGTGAAAATAGAGTGTATCGAAAATGGAGCGCGTGTAACTATTCATAATTCAGGCAAACCAATTCCTGAAAATGAGATTTTAGAAATTTTTGAGCCATTCAAACGAGGCTCTAATTCAAGAAATACCCCTGGGCATGGTGTTGGTTTGTCTTTAGTAAAAAAAATAATAGAACTACATCAGGGTCAAATCACCGTACAATCTGCCGAAAATATTGGCACAACTTTCACGGTGATATTACCTTACAAAGCTCAAACAAAAATCTAATATCGTTCTAAGCTGAGTCTGAAGTTGTCCTAATATTGAGGTTGCATCTTTGTAATAGAAACAAAAACAAAGAACCATTAAACAATCTCGTCATGAAAACTTGGATATATGCACTCGCTTTAATTTTAACTGCCAACTTAGCAGCAGAAGCACAAAATACTTGGACCAGCGACCCTGGTTACAGTACACACAACTACAAACACCCAAATAAAGCTGCGGCTGCCAAAAAACAAGCCGAAAAAAATCACAATACAGCTTTTGTGGTAGTTGGAAAAACTAGTAGAGATTACAAAAAATTCGCTGATGAAGCAACAGAGAAAAAATTACTGTTGGAATATGGTAAAACACCAGAAGAATTAGCGAATGTCAAAAATTATAAAATGCCACATACAAACACTACCAACTCTGCTTCGGTTGAGAAGGAGATTGCGGTAAAAGCAGAGAGGGTAGATAAAAACTAAAATCATTGTATAGAGTTAGTTGATTTAAAGGCTTGTTGGTGCTGAAAAGTATTTCGACAAGCCTTTTTCCTAAAATTCGTTTAGAATCACTAGCAATCAGTACAATATCGGTGGGATTTGTCCATCATTAACCTGTTCAGTTCCTAGCTCTGCACCTTTTATCTTTTCAAAAATCTCCTACACCCCATTACTCAAGGGTAATCAAACAGAATACAGTTAAAACACTTTAGGTAAAATAGTGTTAAAATACATGAAAGTATATCGAATATCCAGCCTATCAAGGCTAAGGTATAAGTTAGTGGGCAAAATAAAATTTAATTTTTGAGCTTACGGCTTTCAGCGTTGAGCATTCGGGAAAAATATATCTATTGTTACTAAAAAACGATTTAACACTCTTTGCCTTGTGTCTGTTGCCTTGTGCCTTTAACAAAAAACTTAAATCATATTCTGCACGATTACTTAAATATATTTAAACTACTGATATTTCGAAGAAGAGCTTAGTGAAAAATGGATGATGATTTTACCTTCGAAGTAATATAGAATTACGAAACTAAAAATATTCATATTAAATTGTTGGTAAAAAGCACTGTTAGACCGCTTGGCTCGAAACAGTGCATCTTTTTTTATACCCACTTCAAACCAACTTTATTCGGCTGTACTTTTCCAACAAATTTTCTAAATGCTATATCTTCTTGTGAGAGGCATATATTTGAACAGGGTAAAACCATCATAAAAAAAGAAGGTGACCTAATTGCTTAAGTCACCTTTTTTTCCGACTTCGCTTGAAGTCTAGAATTACTAACCCGATATTAACGAATTACTCTGAGGCATTTGTTCTCATTGAGAACTTCATGATCCTAATAAACCTATCTTTGACAGTACAAAGATGGAAAATCTATTTTATATATTTTTATTTATATTTTTCAGCATTATCATAAATAAAATTTATAATAAAACTAATATCTTGTATGACAAACTATTAAGCATCCTTTTTGAAACTATATACAAAAGGCGCTTTATGGGATTTGCCCGAAAACTGCTTTTCATGTCTATTCAAAATCCCTTTTGCTAACATAGAACGCTGAAAAGTTGTTCTTCTAATTTCTTGTCCTAGGATTGATTCATAGACAGTTTGTAATTCTTTCATCGTAAATCTTTCAGGTAAAAGATTCATTCCCACTAGTTTTTTATCTAAATTATCTCTCAGCGTCTCAAGTGCCTTTGCTACAATCATAGTGTGATCTTGCATAAGCGTAGGAAGTTGGTCGATATTATACCAGCAACAACTATCCGACAATTCATCTGGTTGTGGATTTACGCTTTCATAATTTATCAGGGCATAATATCCTACCGAAATAAACCTATCTAATAGCCAGCAATCCTCTACAGGATTATGTCCTCCCCCTTTCATAATCATTTCCATCGTCTCAGGGATATATCTTTCGAGACTTCCAAATACATGAAACTGCTCCAAATAAATATTGTCTAAGCCTGTACGCTCTCGAAGACCACGACGAACTGCATCGTCAAGACTCTCGTTGATTTTGACAAAACCGCCAGGTAAGGCAAACAATTTTGTATTATGATATTCAGAAATTAAAATCTTTAACTGTTTTCCATCAAATCCAAAAATGACCGAATCATAGGCAATATGAGCTAAATATCCTGCTTCTTTTGCCGTTGCAACCTGAGTAATATCTACTTTATCCATTTTCGAATATAAAAAAAATCTATGAAAATATTGTATTTTTTAGTTTTTCAACCTACTATTGTCAGTCAATGAGACAATAGTAAAACATTCAGAACAATATCCAATGAAAACCCTCAAATCTAGTATTGCTGCGATTGCACTATGTATTTCGAGCATTTCAATGGCACAACATGCCGAGAATAGCTATGCATTTCCTGTTCAAGTCAATGTTGAGCAAGGAATTATCGAAGGCGAATTTGATGTTCGCTCAAATATTCAGAGTTTTAAAGGTATTCCATTTGCCAAACCACCCGTTGGTGACCTACGTTGGAAAGCTCCTCAAGCACCAGATAAGTGGTCTGGAATACGCCAAACCAAGAAATTCGGTCCAAGAGCAGTACAACCTGCTTTATTTGGCGACATGGGTTTCCGTAGCGATGGCATGAGCGAAGATTGCCTATACCTCAATGTCTGGTCTCCTGCCAAGTCAAACGATGAAAAACTACCTGTTTTGGTATATTTCTACGGTGGTGGTTTTGCGGCTGGCGATGGTTCCGAATATCGTTATGACGGCGAAAATATGGCAAAAAAAGGAATTGTAACAGTAACTGTCAATTATCGTTTGAATATTTTCGGATTTTTCTCTCACCCTGAGCTAAGTAAAGAAACCTCATATAAAGGTTCGGGCAATTATGGCTTGTTAGACCAAAACGCTGCCTTGAAATGGGTACAAGCGAATATTGCTAAATTTGGAGGTGATCCAAAACGTGTTACCATTGCTGGGGAATCAGCAGGTTCGGCTTCGGTAAGTGCTCAAATGGCCTCGCCCCTATCCAAAAATCTAATTGCTGGCGCTATCGGCGAAAGTGGTTCTTTGCTAACAGCTACTCCGCTAGCTGATGCCGAAAAATTAGGGGTTGATTTTGCTACAAAAGCAGGTGCAAAATCCCTAAAAGATTTACGAGCATTATCTACTTTTGAGCTTTACCAAAAATACAGAGCACAAAATGCAGGGTTCAGAACAACGCTTGATGGTTATTTTTTCCCAAAAACTTTTACCGAAATTTTTGAATCAAAACAACAAGCAATGGTACCACTTATGCTAGGTTGGAACTCGGAAGAAATGAACTATCGTGCCATTATGGCTGGCAAAGAGTTGAACAATGAAAATTATGCTCAGCGTGTAAAAGAGTTATACGGGGCTAAAGCTGAAGAAGTTTTAAGACTATATCCAGCTGGAGCTCCAGAAGTAACTGAACAATCTGCCACTGATTTGGCTGGTGACCGTTTTATAGGCTTTAGTACTTGGAAATGGTTTGATTTGCACCGCAAAAATAGTGATCAGCCTGTTTATCGCTATTATTATGCGCAACCTCGTCCAGATATGCGTGAAAGTGATTTGGAGGCTGGTTTAGCAGGTGGTGTTATCAAAAAAGATAAGAATGCACCAAAAGCTCCTAAACCAAAAGGAGCCGTTCACTCGGCTGAAATTGAATATGCGATGGGAAATCTAGCGACCAACAAGGTATATGCTTGGACAGAAGACGACTACAAAGTATCGGATACAATGATGAATTATTTTGCCAATTTCATCAAAACAGGAAATCCGAATGGTGAGAAATTACCTAGCTGGCCAGCAGCCAAAAATGAAGAAAAGCCAGAAGTATTAATCATCAATGCCAACACAAAGGCAGTTCGTTCGGAAAATGAAGCGAGATATTTCTTTTTGGATAAAGATTTTCTGAAGAAATAATATTTCATGATTTCGCTTTAGGCGGTAAGCCGTAGGTATTATGCTGAAAAGCTTCCATATTCCACAAGAAAGACTTTCCAGTTTTTAGTTTATGGCATAAAGCCCAGATTTTTTACCCAATAACCGAACAAAGAGCTAGAGGCACAAAGTGAATAAAACTCACTTTGTGCCTCTAGCTCTTTGCCCCTGTTCACTCTGTTACAATTTTATCAAACCCAATGCTATTGCTTCAGGAAATGAAATTTCATCTTGAAAATCTGGCTCTATGATTACACCTTCACCTAGTTCGCGTAGGTGTCTCCATTCGGTTTCTAGTCCATTTTCTAGAATAAAACTTCCTCTTACAATCAGGCTCAAATGTGAGGCATTTGCTTTTTTCAAACTAGCACTCACTTTTTTCAAGGCCTCCGTTTGTTTAATCGAGTTCGACTGAGATATCTCAGCAGATTTACTTGAGACTACTGCCTGGAGCTCTTCTAGCGATTCAACGGGCTTCTCAACGGTTGCTTTGGCTAGTTGTTGAATCAGTTTTTTCTCAATCTTTTTGCTTCCTTCCAACACCTGCTGTTTCAAAGCTCCTTGCATTTTGTCAATACCTTGTGCAAAAACAGCATCTCGCTTGATCGTAGCAGGACTTACTTTAAATTCTTCTGCCAATACCGATGCGGTATCAACGATGTCGGTGTAGGTACCACGCAAGCCTCCCTGACGATTTTTCATGCGTTGATATTTCAAGCCTCTAAAATATGACAATTGTTCCACAGTCATATTTCGGCGACCTACCTGAAAATCAATCATAAAATCTTTTACTTCGTCAATCGAAGGAAAAGTCATCAAGTCAATCTGAAAATCAACTCTATTTTTCTGACAAATTTCATAACGGTGATGTCCATCAAATAAGACAAAAGCAGGCTCACTTGGCGTAGGATGACTGGGGTTGATTACTCCTTGAGTCGTATCCCAAACCAAAAGAGGTGTACGACAGCCGTTTGCAATAATGCTATCTTCTAAAGACTTATACTCTTCGGCACTCAAACTCGGAATAAATTCTTTGAGTTCTGGTAAAACCAAAAGGTTCTTTTTTACATTTTCCGATGAGATTAACTTATTGTTTTTGAGTGTATTAGCAGTATTAATAGCTACCTGTTTTTTAAAATCTATCCCTTTCATACCACTTGTTAGTTATTAATCACTTGCAAATATTCCACGTATTCATCACAAAAATCTTTGTAACACTTGTAGGCTTCCGACGAAGCATTTAACGTTCCTAAAGTAGCTTGTAACGCTTGAGATTTTTGGAAATCGATTAAATGTCTGATTTCGGTATTAAACACCCTAAAATCACTTCCCATGTTTGCTCTCAATGCCTCTTTGAAGCCATCATGAACCGTATTCTTTTTAACCATCGTAAACACAATTCCATCCAAAGTTAAATCACGATTGGTATGTGTTTTAACTTCACTGATACGGTTTAGCAATGAGTTTAATCCCTTCAATGATGACGATTCAGGAAGCATTGCAATCAAAGTAGAATTGGATGCATTCAGCGCTGATACCGTCAACTTACTCAAACTTGGTGGACAATCGATAAGGATATAGTCGTATTCCTCCAAAAGAGGTTCAATCTTATGCTTTAATCGAACATCACCTCCTACTTTTGACAATAAATCAACCTCGATTTCAGCTAAAGTAATATCAGATGGTGCCAACCAAAGGTTTTCCAAAATTTGTACGGTAGGTAACTGAATATCGGTAAATAGGCAATCTGCAATTTGCAATTCGGGATTTTCTATGCCCAAAATTTGAGATAAGTTACCTTGTGGGTCAAAATCAATTAATAATACCTTAAAGCCTTTTCTGACCAATGTTTCGCCCAAACATGCTGTCGTAGTAGTTTTTCCGACACCACCTTTATGGTTTACAATCGAAATCACACGAGCACTTTGATAGAGGTATTCGTTGTAGCCATATTTGCGCAAAATAGGCTCTAATTTTGCCAAATCGTCTTCGCTTAGTTTTCGAGAACCATTCGAATTGAACACTAAATCTAATTTGCGTTTGGGTAATCCTGCTTCATCATTAACTCCATTGACACTGAGGGATGGATTGTGACGAAAAAAAGAGACTATTTTCTCTAAAGTCAGGTTGCTTCTCATAAATATTGTTTCGTAAACTTGAAATTCAATTCAAATAATGTGTTGATTTTTTAGAAATAATTTAAGCCTAATGCTTTGGCTTGGGCGCCGTAATGCTTGATCAAACCCTCAAATAAATTCAAATCTTGGTAATGTTCGAGCGTTGTGATGACTATCGCTTCAAAGCCTGTATTTTCGTTAAAATAGGCTAAAAAACTTTCGAGGCTAATTTCTGTACCTACTTTGGACACATAGCTGTCATAGTAAATGGCTGAAAAAGCTGAGGTATTGAGCGAATTCAACACTCTTTGATACAACTGTTGATTTTGTTGGAGCACTTCTAGTACCAATTTTTTCTTTTGCTTGTATACTTCATGTAAAAAATCATCCTGTTGCTGCTTTAATTGCTCAAGTTGAAGTTTTTCATTTTCTGACTTTTTCAATACAGCTTTCAATACTCGCTTCTCCTCTTCTACAGCCTTTTGGCGCTCTACCAATTGCGATGAACTAACGATGGTTTTAAGGTACGCAGGAATATTCTTGATTTTCTTGGGTTCTTTTTCCAATTCTGCTTGCACATATTCCACCCCCAAAATCACCTGCTCGATTGGATATTGCTCCAGCCAATTTTGAATGGTTGAGGAATCTATTCCCCAAACTTGCACAATACTAGAAAGTCTCAGTAACGTACTCGACTCAAAATTGGGCTGGGTATTCGACTCCAGCACTTCAAAATGCGAATCCTCAGCTTCTTGACTTGTTGGGGTAGTTTCTATTTCTAGTTGAGCTTGTGTTTTATGAGGATTTTTACGAATCACAAACTGTAAGGCTACCACTTTTTTCCCTTCCTTGATTTCATTAAAATCAAAGATCAAATCAGAGTTTTTAATTAGCTCGTCTTGCGCTTTGACAACCACTTTTTGTTTGAACAAACCGTACAGCTCATATTTGTTTTCGAGATTAAACATCCGACGCATTTCTTCTACGGTAAATTGGAACTTACCGAAACGCTCAAATTCTTTACAAAAACCATAAAACCGAATGGCATACACGCTATCCATCGACACAATGTTGCGGACATCGATGTAGGTAAAATTCTTTTTGAGTTGCAACAAATAGGCATCCAACATGGGCGGAAACAAAAAACTAAATGCGCCTTCTTTTTTGTGGTATTCAATTTGTGCTAAAATGTTGGCCACTTTCCAACCCCGCTCATCTTCCAAGAAGATTTCTTTCTTCATCAACTTCCGTGACTCCTTTTCCAACAGGTTGTAGAGATAATCACTAGTTTTTGTTTTTAGAAACTGAGAAACTTCCGAAACCTTCACTTTGGTCACCTTAAAACCTGATGAAGTCTGGTCTGTATTTAAAACCAAAAAGTGAAAAATCTTCATTTGAAAGGCTGTTAGGTCAAATCTTGCGTTGAGCAATGGATTTCCCAACACTACCATATAAGAACTACTGGAGATTCGCTCCAATGCTTCTATTTCTTTGTTTTCTTGGGTAGTTCTCTTTTTAATACCTTGCTTCATAGTTAATCTCTCATCATCATCTTTTCAAATTTATATATATCCCTAATAGTGATTCAATTTTGTATCAAATTTACAAGAATATTTTATTATTACAAGCAAAATAGATTCAAAATTGTATCAATATTGACGTTTATTAATATCTATAAAAATTGTATTTTTCCGATATCAAAAAAGGCACTCTAAAAGTTATACCTGACACTTCAAAAGTTATATTAACACACTCTAAAAGTTATATTAACACACTCTAAAAGTTATACTTGACACTTCAAAAGTTATATTAAGCACTCTAAAAGTTATATTAACACTATATAAAATATTGAAAATCAAATAGTTACGAAAGAGGAAATATTAGGAAATACTTAAGGAAATAAAAAAGAAATACTCTCAAATGTAAAAAGTGAGATTTTTTTGATTGTTTTTTGAAGAAAAAAAATTGGATAAAAATAGAGAAAACTTTTAAAGTCAGAATCCACTTTTTTTTGTAAAACTTTTACTTTGTATGAAATTAGGAATCTTACGCCGACACTTTAAAAGTTATATTTAGGAGATTTTGGCGAAATAGCTTCTCTTCCGTCAACACTCTAAAAGTTATGGTTAAAAATACACTATTACGTGTCATCTGTATAGTCATGATATAATTGGCGCTTTTTTGCCTCGAAATCTTCGATTTAAGACACTTTTATTACTTCTATGGGTAAATACCTCACTTAAACTTAAAATGTCGCTAAAAAACGTGGTTTTTGGAAGCCGAGCTTTTTTGACTTGAGTAAAAATGCTAGAAAGAGCGTTCAACCATTATTTTGAGAATTTCAATATTCTTAATTTCAATCTGCATGATATTTGAGCAAAGTGTCACAGTGATACTTTGCTTCCAAGTTGTGTCTTGGTAAAATTGAAAAGATGAGTCGTAGCGAAAGCCTCAACGCTGAGTTGCTTAGATGTTCAAATGTGTAACCTTCTACTTGGTTTGAATGACAGTTTGTTTAAGATTCGAAAGTCTATGAGACAATAGAGAATTCATCGGTGAGTTTTAGGATACCACACTTGGCTGTTGAACGCTGAGTCTTAGAGGGATTACTTTTAACAAATAGGTTCTCAAACAATTATGCTTTGAAGTGTGTAATAAAACTTGGCAAGATGAAGTATAATTATTGAAGCTGTTTTAACTTTTCAAAAAATAGTTTTATTGATTTATTCTTAGCCTTACTTTTTGTCTTGAAACAAAAAGTAACAAAAAATTCAAGAATTTATAAACTCGCTTCGCTCAAACAGTATAAATTCATTGCTGACGCAAGAAATTATACTAAAGTTTAAACAGCTTTATTGATAATCTATTTTGAAAATTTTAAAAAGTAAGGAAATAGAGTATTTCATAAAAAGTGCGTTTGTATGAAAATTTGCCAGAAAAGCAAAGTGTCACAGTGATACTTTGCCCCTCTTTTACACTTCAAAAGTTATATTTAGAGGCCTTTATAATATAACTTTTGAAGTGTGATTTTTAAAATCACATTGATTTTTACGGCGTAAAATGAATAAATAATTTAAGATTTTTGCACAAAAAATTGATAAAAAAGCGCCCATCAAAATAGACCTTTGATGGGCGCTTTTTCTTATTTGAAGACAGTTTTTATCACGACAGGTTGATGATCCGAGGGATATTTGTTGTCATAAGCATCCGTTAAAACGGCATATTTTAATACCTCAAAATGCTTGTCGACAAAAATATAATCGATTCTATCCTTGAGCGGAGCATCATGTTTGAAACCGTTAAATGTACCAACAGGACCATAAGGAGGCATTTTTGTCACCAAATACGAATCGCCCAATGACGCTTGCATGATCTTGATTTGTTCTGTATCTGGAGTAGAATTGAAGTCTCCCACACAAATTGCTGGCGTATTTTTGGCGATTTCTTTAATCTTTTGAACCATCAAGAAACCAGATTGACGACGAGCCTCAACACCTTGGTGATCGAAGTGAACACTAAAGAAGTAGAACGTTTTTCCTGATTTTACTTCTTTAAATTTTCCCCAAGAGCAAATACGGTTACAACAGGTAGCGTCCCAGCCTTTTGAGGGTTTATCTGGCGTTTGGCTCAACCAAAAATCGCCATGTTCTAACAACTTGAATTTGTCTTTGCGGTAAACAATCGCAGAGTGTTCTCCTGCCTCTTTACCATCGTCGCGACCTACGCCCGTGTAGGTATATTCAGGCATTTCGACTAAATCTTTTAATTGGCCAGCAAATCCTTCTTGCGTTCCGAAAATATCGAATTCATGATAACGAATCAATTTTTTTACTTCCTCCTTGCGATTTGGCCATGCATTGATACCATCGCCAGACGTGTTAAGTCTTAAATTATAAGTGGCAACATTGAGTGTCTGAGAGGACGCTTCTTGCATCAAAAGCAAGCCTGCGATAAGTCCGAGGATTTTTTTCATAAGCTGAGATTTGTTTTAGTTGATATAAAAATTGAGTGTTAAGGGCAAAGTATCACAATGAGCTTTTGCCTAATTGGTTTCATCACTGATGATACTCTTTACTTTTTTAGCATTTTTGATTCTGTAATTGAGCGTAAGATTAATTTGTCTTCTTCTAAATTGCGAACTACCATCGGTAATAAAATTGGCTCCTTCTGTCACAAAACGAGAAACTCGCGTATTGAATATGTCCATAATATTCAAGTTAAGTGTTCCTTTGCCTTGAAAAACCTCCTTGCTTACCGAAAAGTCGATATAATACATCGAGAGTCGTCGACCTTGTACCGTTTTTTGCGGGGCTTCATAATTCGCTCTTACTTGGATATCTAGGCGGTTGGGCAAACTGAATTTTGAGGTATGTCTTGCAAACCAGCTTTGGGTATTTCGCTTGTAATTCTCGTCAATATTACTTCCATCCATATCGGCATTGAAAATGCTAAAACTAAAATCGCTTTTCCACCATTGATAAAAATTGACTTGTGAAGCGATGTCTAAGCCAAATGATTTTTCTCCTGTTAAGTTTTCAGGTCTTGTTGTAGCAAATCCCAAATCATTCACACTTCTAATCGTTTGAATTTTGTCTTTGGTATCTCTATAAAACAAAGATGAACTTAAAGACCCAAATTTAAAGTATTTGATATGACCAATTTCAAATGCGTTTGTAAACTCTGGATTAAGATTTGGATTACCCCCAAAAAAGTTACGACTATCTGAGAAGGTTGCAAAAGGACTTAAATCATTGTAAAAAGGTCTTCTTACACGACGACTAAAGCTAAGTTGTAGAGAGTTTTCGTTGGGCATTTCCCAAGCAATATGGGCGCTAGGAAATAGATTTGAGTAATTTCTAGGGTTTACCTCATTGGTCTCTCGCAAGGTGGTTTTTACATTAGTCCATTCAGCTCTCAGGCCAATCTGATAGGATAATTTCTTGTATTTGTCACCTACGATTCCGTACACAGCGTTGATATTTTCGGTATAAATAAAATAGTTTTTTAATCCAGGCAATGGGACAAAGACGCCATTTTCATTTTGCTGATTTACCACATAATCGTTGACCATATCTCTAAAATTGGCTCTTGCTCCTACTTCTACTTTTCCTTCTTTGCGGATTGGTTTTGAATAATCTGTCTGAAATAACCACTGCTTTTCGTATTCGTCATTCAAGGAGTTTTGTAATAAAGTTTGGGCTTTATCAACCGAACCGTTGGGTTTAAATGCATTTTGTGTAAATAATTGCTCAGAGCGTTCCCAGTTATCGATGTAGCGTACTTCGGCAGAAAAGTTATGATTTTTCTTATCAAAATCTCGACGATACGTTAAAGCATATTCAGAGTTTGGTTCGGTTTCTTTTTCGTCTTGTTGGCGATAGGTCGTTCTAATAAGATTGTTTAATGAGTTTACATAGTCCTTGTAGACTAAATCTGTAATTCTACGAGCGTCCGAGCGACGAAATAAATAGGAGGCAGTCAAGTAGCTTTTTTCTGAAAAGAAATAATCCAAACCACCTTGAATGTTGTTGTTAAAACCCTTCAAATTTCCGTTGCGGTCTTGATCTGAGATGAGTGTCGTATCTCCGTCAAAAACACGTTGAAAATTATGAGCAATATTGGGTGTAATACGATAGGCGATACCATAATTCAGAAAAAAGTTTAGTTTTTGGTGACGGTAATTCATGTTAATACCCAAACCTTCGTTGACAGGATAACCAGTAATCACATCAAACGAACCATTGAAACCTTGTTTTTTATCTTTTTTCAGAATGATATTAATAATGCCAGCCATACCTTCTGCCTCGTATCTAGCCGAAGGGTTGGTAATTACTTCTACTCGCTCAATCATGCTTGCCTGTAATGATTGTAGTCCTGCACCACCTTTAAAACTTACTAATCCTGACGGTTTTCCATCGATTAAGATACGAACATTGTCGCTTCCTCGGAGTTTGATACCGCCATCTGGTTCAACAGATACCGAAGGAATATTGGTAAGAATGTCACTGGCTGTACCACCTGCATTGGCCAAATCTTTTCCGACGTTGAATACTCTTTTATCCAATGCCATTTCCATCGTACTTTTTTCTGCCCGAACTTCAACCTCTGTAAGTTGCTGGCTTTGCGATTGGAGAGGAATATTGCCAAGGTCAATGGTTGCATTCGCTTTATTGAGTGTTAAAATATCAGATTTCCAGATTTTGTAACCCATAAATTCAGCAGCCACTCTATAAATTCCAAATGGAACTTGGAGTGAAAAAATGCCCTTTTCGCTAGTGATTCCACCTGTAATTATTTTCTCGGTTTTAGCATCGAGTACACGGATACTAGTGTAAGACATGATTTCTGAAGTCTTTGAGTCAATCACTTTCCCGCTAATGGTGGCCTTATTCTGTGAATAGAGCGGAATACTTGCAAGCATAGCAATGAAAGCAAAGAGATAAGTAAAGGTTAATTTCATAAGCTAAATAGTATTTTAATTGGATGCACAAAAGTATGAATCATAATAGGACATTCTATCCTTAGATAAAGGGCAAAGTATCACAATGAGCTTTTGCCTAGAATTAAGAAATCTTCAGACTAGTTCAAGACTTAGTCTTGGACTTATTTTTTTATACAGTTTTATAACTGAAGCAATAGCTTGTCCGAGACGAAGTTTAGAACTAGGTAGCAAAGTATCAAAATGAGCTTTTGCCTAGAATTAAATAACCTTCTTACTAGTTCAAGACTTAGTCTTGGACCAGTAATTTTATACAGTTTAAAACTGTAACAATAGCCAGTCCGAGACAAAATATCGAGCTAGGGCAAAGTATCAAAATGAGCTTTTGCCTAGAATTAAAAAACCTTCTCACTAGTTCAAGACTTATTCTTGAACTCACTACTTTATACAGTTTTAAAAACTGAAGCAATATCTAGTCCGAGACACAGTCTCGAACTAGATAGCAAAGTATCACAATGAGCTTTTGCTCATTGATAATGGGAAAAAAATAAAGGGCAAAGTATCAGAGTGACACTTTGCCCTTTAAACTGTAAACGGAGTATGTAATTATTTATATGCCGAAATAGTCTGAATTGTACCATCTGGATTATGGTGTAATTCTGTGACTTTTACATTTCTCAAATGTGTTTGTCCTGAAATTTGCACATCATGATAGAATAAATACCATTTGCCTTTAACTTCAACTATTGAATGATGGTTTGTCCAGCCTTCAACTGGGTTTAGTACAACTCCTTTGTAGGTAAATGGTCCATAAGGAGAATCTCCTGTGGCATAACTGATAAAATGAGTATCACCAGTAGAGTAGGAAAAATAGTATTTTCCACGGAATTTGTGCATCCAAGCTGCCTCAAAAAATCGCTTGTCATTATTTCCTTCCAATAGTAAGTTCCCTTGCTCGTCCAAGATTTGAATATCCTTTGGACTTTCTGAAAAGCTTTTTAAATCAGGAGATAGTTTGGCAATCTTGGGTAGTAGCGCTTTTTCGTTCGCTTTTTGCAAAGCGCCATTAGCATCATATTTACCTGTTTTCCAACGTTGCAATTGTCCACCCCAAATACCGCCAAAATACATATAATAACTTCCATCTGAATCTTTAAAAACAGCAGGGTCTATACTAAAACTGCCTTCGATGGGTTTTTTCTCTGCTTTAAACGGACCAGAAGGCTTTTTACTGGTGGCAACACCTATTCTAAAAATTCCTTCTTGGTCTTTGGCTGGGAAAAATAGATAGTAAGTGCCATTTTTGTAGGCTGCATCTGGTGCCCAAAGTTGCTTACTTGCCCAAGGTACATCTTTCAAATCGAGTGCAACACCATGGTCGGTAACTTTTCCACCGATTTTGTCCATTGAAAGGATATGAAAATCTTTCATATCAAACTTCGCGCCATCGGCATCTCTACTAACATTCGTTTCAATATCGTGTGAAGGATAGATATAAATTTTACCTTCAAAAACATGAGCCGAAGGATCTGCCGTATAGATATGCTTTACGAGTGGTTGTGAAATTGGCTGTTTTTTCTGTTGAGCAATAGAGATTTGCGAAAGCAGAAAAAGAGCAGAGGCATATATACTGAAGTTTCTTTTTTTCATATTAATAATACAAAGTAATTTTACTTGAAATTATTGTAAAACGCTATTTAATAATAATTTATGTAAAATAGTGTTAAAATTATTTAGAATCCAATAGAGTTTCCTCCATCAACTGGAAGTGAGGCACCTGTAATATATTTTGCTGCATCTGAAGCTAAAAACACCACTGCCATTCCGATATCTTCAGGTTTGCCAAAAAAGCCCATAGGCGTACGATCAAGCGCTTTATTCATACGCGCAGGGTCACTGCTCATGGCTGTTTGCATCATAGCCGTTTCGATAAAACCTGGCGCAACTGCATTGACCCTAACTTGGCTTGGCGACAAATCCATCGCCAAGGATTTCACTAATCCTTCAACGCCATGTTTTGAAGCAGAATAAGCAGGTACGCGGTCGATACCATAATAGGCAGCCATAGACGAAATCATAATAATATTTCCCGACTTACGACCCACCATTCGTTGAGCAACGGTACGTGTTAGCGAAAAAACTGCATTAAGATTCGTATGAATAATTCTCTGGAAATCTTCGTCTGTTACTTCTAACGCAGGTTTTTTCATATTGATACCAGCATTATTAACAAGAATATCAATGGCTCCGATTTGTGTTTCGATATGCTCAACTAAGTTTTCTAACTGGTCAAGTAAAGTCACATCGTTTACTACATATTTGGCTTTATCGCCTAGTTGTTGAACGGCTTCTTGAAGTGCATGCTCACGACGACCCGTGATGACTACTGTTGCGCCAGCTTCTATCATACATTGAGCTATGGCATAACCAATACCGCTTCCGCCGCCTGTTATTAAGGCAATTTTGTTATCAAGTCTAAAATTCATAAGGTAATTAAGTTTTGGTATCGAGCTAATATTTTGATTTAAAAGTTTAAATGACAGATTATTAGCTCGAAATTTTAATTGAATATTATGCCGTAAGAATATGACCCTTTGTGGAGCTATTTCCACAAAGACAAAATGAATCCCAATTTACTTAAGTTGATAAATTCGTACAATTTCCTTCATTTCGTCAAGCGTTCTGCTTGGCACTTGATACGGAGTTGGGATTGGCTGCTTTGAGTATTGTTGAAAGTACAATACGCAGGCATCACGCCAGTTGAGCGCTTCACGATGCTGTGCGGCTAATCGACCCGATACATCGGCAAAGACTTGTGGGTCAATAGAGGATTGAACAGAATTCCATTGTTTTTGCATCCATTCTACTGATTTTACACCTTCATAATAGCGACTAGCGAACTCATTCCAAAGCGTTTTGCCAGAACTAAGTTTTTTATTCCATGAAACATGGTGAAACCACAATAAATAGGTGAGAGGACAAGTCTCAGGATTTCCCCATAGAGCTTGAACTTCTTTGTTATATAAACCAAGGGCATTACTTCCTTGTGCGGTTCTATCAAAACCAAGTCCAACAGAATCGGCGCGATGGTAATAAATGGCTGTCCAGTCGGGGCGGGCACTTTTTTCGAGCCAGGGTTCTGGACCAAAGTGAATATTTTGTCCCATGACATGATGCAAGCCGAGAGGAGTGGTAAAATCCACATAAATTTCACGTGATTTCATCATCAAATCTTGAATCGTCGCAACTGCTTTAGGCTCTTGAGTTAGACTCATTTTTATCCATTCCGAAGCAATTTGTTCAGAGCTAAGACTATGATTCCAAGCCAATCGACCAAAGGCATACCAGTTGGCTTGAGACATCAGATGTCCCGTCCAGTTTCGGTCTGAACCAGTATTAGCTACCCCAGCTATAGCCGTAAGTGAATGATTATCAACGCTTCCATCAACTATTTTAGCGACGGTTGAGCCTTTCCCATTTGAATAAGTATCACTTTCGAGACATTCTTTGAAAAGAGGTGCTTCGTACACAAGGTTAGTACTAAAACCCAAATATTCTTGTGTAAGCTGGAATTCCATAGCCAGTGGCGTTTTGGGCATAGCACCAAAAAGCGGATGAAACGGCTCACGAGATTGAAAATCAATTGGTCCATTTTTTACTTGAACCAGTACGTTTGAAGCAAAAGTCCCATCAAGCGGTTTAAAATCCTTGTATGCCTCTTTGAAACGGTCGCCTTTAGGGTCGGCAGCATAGACAAAAGCACGCCAAATGACAATTCCTTTGTAAGGAGCTATTGCTTCGGCAAGCATATTAGCACCATCGGCATGGGTTCTACCGAAGTCTTGCGGGCCTGGTTCGCCTTCGGAATTAGCTTTTACCAAGTATCCTCCAAAATCTGGAATAGCACTGTAAATATCTTTAGTAACATTTTTCCACCAATTTCTTACTTCTGGAGCCATTGGGTCTGAGTTTTTGGCACCACCCAAGAGTTTTGGCGCAGCAAAATTTAGGGAAAGAAATACCTTGATTCCGTAAGGACGAAAAACATCTGCTAAGGCTTTTACTTTTACGATATATTCTTTGGTCAAAAATCTAGCGCTGGCATTAACATTATTTAAAACTACCGCATTGATACCGATTGAGGCATTTGCACGCGCATAATCAATGTATCGTTGGTCGATTACTTCTGGCAATTCGTACCATTTCCAAAGTGAAGAACCCGCATAACCACGCTCGATTGTACCCAGAGGGTTATCCCAGTGGTTGAGCATGCGATATTTGATTTTGGGCGAATCCGTAATATTAAGTTGAGCAATTGAGTTACCACTTTGTATCTGTCTCAATAAAGCAAAAGAACCATATAATACCCCAGAGGCTGAACGAGAACGGATAACGATATTCTGATTTTCTTCACGAATAATAAAACCATCTTCCGCAAGTTGATTCGTTTGCTCATTTTGAATAATTTGAAGAATTATTCCCCCCTTTTTTCCTGCTGGATTAGTAAAAATTAAAATCTTTTTCCCTAATAATCCAGTCAAACCAGCTTGCAGTTCTTTTTGAGCTGTTTTTATGATAACTTCTTGATTATCAGAATAAATAAACTGACATTTTTGAGCATAGCTATTTCTTTGTTGAATATTAGCAACAAGGTCAAATTTTAACCAGAGCCTATACCCATCATCCGCATGAGCTAATTGAGTTATGCTCAAAAGTAGGATGAAAATTAGTTTTTGAAAATATCTCATACGTGGTAAGTTAGTACGCAAAATAAAATTTAAGATTGTGCTTTGGGCTTTTAGGTAAGGGCTTTCGGCGGTGGGCTTTGGAAAAAAGCATGGCTGTGGTTATTAAAAACATTTTAAAACTCTTTGCCCGGATCCTATTGCCTTTTACTACAATAGGCTCCTTTTGATTCCTAATTCTAGTCCTCTAAGCTCAGCAAGTCCCTTTAGACGACCGATGGCAGAATAGCCAGGGTAGGTTTTTTTACCATTTGTCAAATCATCAAGCATCAAATGACCATGATCGGGGCGCATTGGAATTTGTCGTTCGGCCCCCTTTTTGTTTTCTTCCAAAACAACTGCTTTTACGACCTCATACATATCGACATCGCCAGTGAGATGGGCAGCTTCGTGAAAATTCAATGGATTTTCTTCTCTTTTGGTCGTGCGTAAATGCAGAAAATGAATACGATGTCCCCAACGAGTTATCATTCCTGCTAAGTCATTATCTTCTCTAACTCCCAGAGAACCAGTACAAAAGGTAATTCCGTTGGCAGTGACGTCACAAGCTTGCATCAATTGCACCAAATCTGATTCGGTACTCACAACACGTGGTAAACCCAACAAGGATTTTGGAGGATCATCGGGGTGAATACATAGATTGACGCCTAGTTCTTGGGCTAATGGAGCAATCTGCTGAATAAAATAATACAGGTTGGCACGAAGTTCGGCATCGCCGATGTGTGAATAATTATCTAACAATCCTTGAAAAGTAGTGAGACTAAATGCTTCTTCAGAACCGGGTAAACCCAACAAAACCGTATTGGTTAGTTCTTTGAGTTCATCCGCTGTCATTTGTTCGAATTTAGCTTTTGCGGCCTCCTGAACTTCCTGTGTATAGTCATTTTTGGCTTTGGGACGTCGAAGAATGTACAAATCGAACAAAGCAAAATCTTGCCAAACAAAGCGTAGGGCTTGTGAACCATCTGGCATGGTGTAATTGAGCTTGGTGCGCGACCAATCTAACACAGGCATAAAATTGTAGCAAACAATAGTAACCCCACACGCCGCCAAATTGCGTAGAGAAGTTTTATAGTTCTCAATATATAAGTCACGAGAAGGAAGACCTTTTTTGATATCCTCATGCACGGGAAGACTTTCTACAACGAGCCATTTCAGCGGTGAATACTGTTGATTATCAGCTTCAATGATTTGAATTCTTTCTAGAATGGCCTCCTTTGACCATATTTCACCGACAGGAATCTGATGAAGAGCGGAAACAACCCCCGTACACCCTGCCTGGCGAATATCCATAAGCGAGACAGGGTCTTTAGGGCCAAACCAACGCATAGTATGTATCATACTGAGTAGTTTTTGGAAAATATACTTCTTAAAAAAGTTCAAGATTTTCGGAAATCATTTCCGATACTTGATATTAATTTGGGGAGATTTGAACTAAATGTAAGGCTATATTTTTATATTAAACAAAGTTTTTCTTGATATATTTTTATAAAAATATCGCAAACGTTTTCGAAAACGAATCCGATATATATCGGTATTTTCAATAAAAAGTTCTACTTTTATCCTTAGGAATCAATGTGTAGATTTGAAATTAAAGTAGATAGGAACGACATATAAAAAAAATACAAAAATGAGATTTAAGATTAGGAGTGAGCATATCAAGTGATAAAAAAAATGATTCAGACCATTATTCACAACTCGCTTAAATGCTCAGACACAATCAAGCATACATTATATGATACAATGTACTAATTGTCAAGAAACACAAAATTTGGTAAAGGCAGGCTTTGTAAGAGGCAAGCAGCGATTTCTTTGTAAATCTTGCGAAAGTTATTTCACTGTACAAACTACACCAGTTACGCCAGCTAAGAAAAACCACCAAACGACCATCGTCGATATTGCAAAGGCCTTGGGCGTGGCACCGTCTACTGTTTCGAGAGCCTTAAATAATAGCAAGGAGATAAATGAAAATACCCGTCAGGAAATCCTAAGAGTGGCTCAAGAACTTGATTATCGCCCTAATTTGTTAGCTCAAAGTCTTAACAGAGGAGCCACAAATACCATTGGTGTGGTGATTCCAGATATTCAAAGACCATTTTTTGCTGGAGTATTAGCTGGTATTCAACAAGTAGCAAGTAATGCGGGTTATCGGGTAATGATTTGCCAGTCAAACGAATCTCATTCTACCGAAACGCTCAATGTTCAGGCGTTAATGAGTAGTCAGGTGGATGGTCTGCTGATTAGCCATTCTGTCGAAACTACCTCTTTTGAGCATATTAAGCTCCATCTGAATAGAGGGATTCCGATTGTTCATTTTGATAGGGTTGCTTATGAATTGCCAACAGCAAAGGTGATTCTCGATAATTTTCGGGGTTCGTTTTTATTGGTAGAACACCTCATAAAGCAAGGTTGTAAGCGAATTGCTATTTGTGCTGGTCCGAAGGAGCTATTGATTAGTCAGGAGAGATTTGAAGGTTATAAATCTGCTTTGCGAGAATATGGGCTAACTTTTGACTCTGATTTGGTTTATCATATAGGTTTTAGAAAAAACGAAGCTGTTGATGCGCTAAATCAATGGTTATCTCTGGAATTGCCACCAGATGCCATTTTTGCGGTTCATCATGGCAATGCGATTGAGCTTATGGTAGAGTTGAAAAAGAGAGGAATCAAAATTCCAGCGCAAATTGCTGTAGCAGGTTTTGGTGATGATCAAATTGCTGAATTAATAGAGCCAGCTTTGACCGTTTTCCATCAATTTCCTCTTCAAGTCGGAGAAACCGCAGCTAATACGCTCATTAGCAATATCATTGACGGAGATAATTTTGTACCAGAGGATATTATTGTTCAAGGAAAATTGGTTGTGAGAAAGTCTTCGTTGAAGAATTAGTCAATTTGGAGATTTGAAGATTTGAAGATTTGAAGATTTGAAGATTTGAAGATTTGAAGATTTGAAGATTTGAAGATTTGAAAAAAGAGATAAATAGCAAGTTAGTTAAAAAATGTAGCTTACAATAAATTATTGATAATTAGGCTAATAAAAAAGGAATCCTGTACGCGGGATTCCTTTTTTATTAGCCTAAAATATCGGAAGATTCTACATTTTCAAATCTTCAAATTACCAAATCTCCAAATTGAAAAAATTACGCTTTTGTGTGTTTTTTGCGGTTAGCGATTTTTTCGATAACTACGAATAAAACAGGCACAATGAAGATTGCTAAGGACGTTGCTGACAACATACCTCCAAATACGGTCCAACCAATGGTTTTACGAGATTCGGCTGCGGCACCACTTGCAAATGCTAATGGTAATACACCTAATATAAAGGCTAGCGAAGTCATAATAATTGGACGCAAACGTAATTGAACAGCCTCCAAAGTAGCAGAAATAAGCTCCATACCATGGTCCACACGTTCTTTGGCAAACTCTACAATCAAGATGGCGTTTTTGGCCGCAAGACCAATCAAGGTAATCAAACCAATTTGTGCGTAGATATTGTTTGAAAGGTTTGGCAAAAGAGTCAATGTCAAAATTGAACCAAATGCACCAACTGGTACAGCAAATAGTACCGAGAATGGAATCGACCAACTTTCATACAAGGCTGCCAAGAACAAGAATACAAATACAATCGAAATGGCAAAGATGAGTACTGTACTATCTCCCGCTTTGATTTCCTCGCGGCTCATACCAGAGAATTCATATGAATATCCCACAGGTAATGTTCTAGCTGCAACTTCTTCTAGTGCTTTAATGGCTTGTCCACTACTAAAACCAGGTTTTGGTGTCCCGTTGATTTCGATAGCACGATACACGTTATAGTGAGAAATCAATGCCGCATTTTCGATGACTTTAGCGTTTACCAACGTCTTCAAAGGAACCATGTTACCAGCAGAGTTACGTACATAATACTGTTGGATTTTGTCCAAAGAAGAACGGAAACTACTATCGGCTTGCACCATTACACGGAAGTTACGACCATACAAGGTAAAATCGTTGACATACGAACTACCCAATAGCGTAGAAAGTGTACCAAATATATCATTAATATTGACCCCTTGCTTTTTGGCTTGGTCACGGTTTACATCTATCTGATAACCAGGTGTTCTGGCACTAAAGAAAGTGTATGCCATACCAATTTCTGGGCGTTTGTTCAGTTCTGCCAAGAAAGTACGAGCTACTTTTTCAAATTGCTGAATATTGTCAGGACTTGTAGTTTGTTGTAATTCAAAAGTAAAACCTGCCGTTTGACCCAAACCTGGGATAGCAGGAGGGGCAATTGGTAAAACACGAGCTTCTTTGATGTCAGAAGTGATTTTCTTGATATTATCAATCACACTTTGTACATGATGTTCTTTTCCTTTACGGTCCGACCAAGGTTTTAAGTTTACGAAGAAAGTACCAACGTTTGATTTGTTTGAGAAACTTACTACGTTCAAACCAGCAATACCACCCACAACACGAACTTCAGGAATACGCTCCAAACGACTCATGATATTTTGGAACATCTCTACGTTACGAGCCGTTGAAGTAGCTTCAGGCATTTCGTAAGTCACGTACATACGACCTTCATCTTCGGTAGGAATAAAACCTGTTGGTTTATTTTTGAATAAGAAGAAAAGACCTACAAACAAACAAACCATCATTACCAATACCAAAGGCGTAGCTTTAATCCACTTGGCAACGCCACGAGTGTATGCAAAAGAGAGTTTTTCGAAACGATTGTTAAACCATTTAAAAAATTTGTCCAATAAACCTGTTCGCTCACTATCACTAGGAGTTGGTTTAAGCATAATGGTACACAATGCTGGAGTCAATGACAAGGCTACAAATGCCGAAAGAATCACTGAAACCGCAATAGTAATGGCAAATTGTTGATACAAACGACCTACAATACCCGGTACAAAACTTACTGGAACGAATACCGCTGCCAAAATCAAAGCAATAGCGATTACAGGCCCAGAAATTTCTTTCATGGCTTTTTGTGTCGCTTCTTTTGGTGTTAAACCATGCTCGTCCATATTATGCTGAACGGCTTCCACAACCACAATAGCGTCATCCACTACGATACCAATCGCCAATACAAAGGCGAACAATGTTAGGGTATTGATGGTAAATCCAAACGGAATGAAAAAGATAAATGTCCCAATCAAGGATACGGGAATGGCCAAAATAGGAATCAAAGTAGCTCTCCAACTTTGTAAGAATAAGAATACTACGATAATTACCAAAATCAAGGCTTCCACCAAAGTATGAACTACTTCTTCGATCGATACTTTTACGACAGAAGCAGATTCTAATGGCACTACATAGTCAAGGTCTTTCGGGAAAGTCTTTTTCATTTCTGCCAAAGCTTTCGTTACGCCTTCATACGTTTCCAAGGTATTTCCTCCTGGTGCCAAATAAATAATCACAAACGCCGCTGGACGTTTTCCTACAAAGGCATTTACACCGTAGTCAAAACGACCTAGTTCAACACGAGCAACATCTTTGAGATATACGATACTTCCGATTGTTGGAGAGCTTCTTACAACAATATCTTCAAATTGCTCTTTGGTATTCAAACGGCTGTTTGTCAATACACTATATTCAAATGCTTGATTCTGTGGTTGTGGGTTACCACCAATTACCCCAGCCGCAACTTGTAGGTTTTGTTCTGCCAAAGCTGCAGAAACATCCGATGGTGTCATGCGTAGAGCCGCCAATTTTTCAGGATCCAACCAAATACGCATCCCAAAGTCATCAGCACGAGACACAATGTCCCCTACACCTTTGATACGTTGAAGGGCATCCTTCAAATAGATATTGGCATAGTTACCAATAAATTTCGCATCGTGAGTACCATTTGGCGAGTACAATGCCAATGCCATCATGATACTTGGGTTACGTTTACGAACCGTCAAACCCAAACGTTTTACCGCATCTGGAAGGGTTGGCTGTGCTACTGATACACGGTTTTGTACGTCTAGCGCAGCAATGTTAACGTCGGTACCAATATCGAAAGTTACGTTGATACTACTCTGACCGCTACTGGTACTATTTGATGACATATAACTCATGCCAGGCGTACCGTTAATTTGGGTTTCGATAGGAGTAGTGGTGGTTTGTTCTACCGTTTGAGCATCTGCCCCCGTGAATATACCCGATACAGTAACGGTAGGAGGGGTAATATCAGGATATTGGGAAACAGGCAGTGTCGCCATGGCAATAGCTCCCACAATTACAATCACAATGGATGTAACGATGGCAGTTATGGGGCGTTTTATAAAAACATCAGCTATCATAAGTAACAGATTTGTTGAATAGCTATGGGTGATTTTAAGTAGTAGTGCTGAATTGTGAGTATAATTATATGATTACTAATATTTTATCTCACTAATTTCTTCTGCTTAATTTTGCACGATTACTTAGATAAATAAAAAGCTATTTTGCTGGTAATGGATTGCTTAATTTTATTGCCAGAACAAAAATATTTTTATTCAAAAACACCAATAGCAGAGATACTTAAAAAATATCTATGAATAGTTTAGAATGAGTGATTTGAAATCACACTCTCCAATTGATATCCTGCTCAAAAATTATTTCTTAGCAGGGGCGGCAGGAGCAGGAGCTTCAGTAGTGTATACAGAACCTTCACGAAGATTTTGAATACCTTCTACAATGATTTTTTCTCCAGAAGTTAAGCCCTTTTTCACAATAACTTTTTTGCCAATTGCTGTTCCGAGCTCTACACGACGTTGCGTTACTTTGCTACTATCGCCGGGAACATACACGAAAAACTCGCCTAATTGCTCTGATATAGCTTTGTAAGGAATCACAACTGCAGCATTACTTTTAGTCAAAACTCGTACGGTTCCTGTCATGCCTGCACGAAGGATATTTTGTGGATTTGGAAAAATCAAACGAGTTTTAATCGTTCCAGTTTGAGCATCAACTGCACGGTCTAAAAGCGCGATTTTACCATTGTATGGGTATTTTTCGCCATTAAATGCTAAAGTAAAAGTTGAGTCAGAAGCAGAAGTTTTTTGTTGAAGCATTTTTGAGAATTTAAAAATCTCTTTTTGGTCTACATTAAAATCAACTGCCAACTGGCGGTCAGTCGAAACGGTATTCATAATCGTCTGACCTGCTGTTACTGCTGTACCTTTTTTCACTAAAGAAATACCAATGGTTCCATCGAATGGCGCAAAAATTTTGGTATATCTTACATTGGTTTGAACACTACGAATATTTGCTTTGGATGCGTCCACTTGTCTTTGTGCTGCTTCCAAAGCGGCGTCAGCATTGTCGACTAGTTGTTTTGCTACGGCATCGTTTTTGGCTAACTCATGATAACGATTAGCGTCTTTTTGAGCTTTTCCTAAATTAGCTTCCTGTACTTTCAGATTGGCAACTGCTTGGTCGTAGTTTGCTTCATATAATTGAGTATCAATAGTATACAACAATTGCCCTTTTCTAACACGAGCACCATCAGCAAAATGAACTCCAGAAACATAGCCACTTACTTGAGGACGAAGTTCTACCATATCCAGCGCATTTACTGTGGCAGGATATTCATCAAAAAACGCTGCGTCAGTCGTTTCAACTGGCTCGATGCTCACCGAAACTGGTGGGGGAGTTAGTGCAGCTGAATCAGTTTTTTTTCCGCCACAAGCACTGAGTAAAATGATACCCATCATCGCGGCAAAAGTGTTTGTTTTATGCATTAACATAGGATTCAATGTTTATTAGATAATCGGACAGGGCCGATGCGAATATTTTAAATACTAGTAATTTAGTTGACCGAGTGCCTTTTGCACGTCTATTTTGCTCGAAAGAACCAAATACAAAGTATTGTAGTAGTTGATTCGTGCTGAGCGTAAATCTGTTTCAGCTGTAATTACCTCCAAATACGTTTTGATACCCGAACGGTATTGCATTTGCACCAAATCATATACCTCTTTGGCTAGCTCCATATTTTCTTTCTGAGAAAGAAAAACGCCTAAATTGCTTTTGTAGGTAGCCAATGCTTGCTGATATTCGTTGTTAACCGTATTTTTCAGGTTCACGATATCCAAATTTAAGCGCTTGATTTGCCACTCAGCAGTATTGGTATTAATCTTACGTTTTCCACCTTGAAAAATAGGTAAAGCTAAAGTCAAGTTGGCAAAAGAGTTGGGATAATTTCTGGTATACAAATCACCAAAACTATTATTTAAAAAGTTGAGGTTGTAGGAGCCATTCAAAGATACACTTGGGAGATATGCCCATTTGCTATAATTCAAATCTGCTTCTCTCAAACGTTTGAGGGTTTGTAATTGCTGATACTCAATTCTATTTTGTACCTCTACTTTTTGTGCTGTATCTAGTGCAATTTCATTCTCCATCTGAGTGGGTTCGTAGGCAATTTCCAAAGGCTTATCGACAGGGTAACCCATCAAAGATTTGAGCGCTTGTAATCTTGCTTTCAATAATTCTTCGTTGCTCGCCTTCGTCGCCATGGTGTTATTCAAGGTAATGGTAACACGTTTGTAGTCGATTTTGTCGGCTGTACCTGCGTCGTAGTTACTTTTGGCATCTTTCAAGCTCTTTTTCAAACGAATAATGTCGCCTTCTGCTACACTGATTTGTTGTTTGGTCGAAAGTACTGCATAAAAAGCTTTTGCAACATTTGCCGCAACGGCGATTTTGTTGTTGGTAATAGTTTGTGAAGCTTGTTGACGAACATCGTTTTGGGAGCGATTTGCCAATAATAAATCACGATTAAAAATACTTTGTGTCAAACTAAATTGGGCTGCCGAAGTGTTGTCAACGCCTAGTTTTACAGGATTGCCTCCAATAATGCTCGTTTGAACAGCAAAGTTGTGCTGTAAATTGTAGTTGAAATTAATTTGTGGATACCAATCTGCCAATTTGCTCTTGATGGTATTTTCAACAACGCGCTGGTCTATGACCGATTGTTGAATTAAGGGTTGATGTTTTAGTGCATATTGAATCACATTATCGAGTGTGGCTTTGTCCAAAGTTGGAGATTCTGCCGCAAGATTCTCTGCACTAGTACCCTGAATAGCAGTGGTATTCTGCGTGGTTTGGGAAAATGTTTTGCCTGACCAACTGAGTAAACTCAGTGCTGTAAGAAACAGCGTCGGCAACATTTTTCCTCTGTGAAGCCTAGTACTCATGAATTTAAGTTTTAGTAATTGATTATTTGTATTGCTGAGGTACAACGTATTTGAACAACGCCCATCGTTTGGCTTTCGTTCCGATTTTAAAATCGTTTTCGATAAAAAGGTCAATATTGTTGACTATTGTGCTAAAATACCCGATGAACAACCTGAAAGGGTATGATAAATAAATGATAGTTGAGTTTAATCATTGTCTAATACATTTTGTAATAAAAAAGGAAGAGTATCAAATACTCTTCCTACTAAAATCAGGCCAAATGTTATTATTCGAAGGTTTTGAAGGGTAAATCCAAGATTTCGAAATTTGTACTACTTTTATAATTAAAATGCCACCATTCCATAGGATCTACCACAAATCCATGTCTTTTCATTACATCTTTTAATAGCTCTCTATTTTGTTTGACTTCGTCCGAAACCAAAGGAAATTCAGGATGCGAGGCATATACCAAGGCATCGAATGGGGTTGGCATCTTGAGTTCTTTTCCCGTTTTTAAACTTACTAAAGTCAAATCTAGTGCAATACCTTTATTGTGCTTACTACCCGTCCAAGGCAAACCCATATATAAGGTATCAGGGAGCATTTCAAACATTTGAACGGTAACCGAATACGGACGATAAGCATCATAGATTTTGAGGGATAAGCCTTTCGATTTTAGTTCTTCCTGAACTTTTGCTAGCGCTTTGGCAACTGGCAGTCGAACATAAGCAACGGCTTTAGGATAAAGTTTTTGATAAAAAATATTCTGTGAAGTAGCATATTTGATGTCCAGTTTGATACTTGGAACATATTTTTTTATCAATACTAAAGCCTTATCTCCATCTTCTTTTACTGTTTTGAGATAGGCTTCTTCGGTATAAATAACCAATAGCTTTTGGGTCTTTTGAGCCTTGATTGGAAGAATAGATAAAAATACTAAAGTGCTAATACTAAAAGCTTTAAAAATGGTATTCATGAGAATTAATGATAATGGTAAGGAAAAGAGCGCAATTTTGCCCAATAGCAAGAGAGCCTAATTGCAACTAAACCGTTTGCAGATATAACTTTTCGAGCTCGTTGGCCGATATAGAAGAAGCGTCAATGATAGATACTAAGTTCCCTTCTTTCATAATACCAATGCGGTGTGCCACTTCTTTCGCTCTAAAAATATCATGTGTTGCCATTAGAATAGCGGTACCGTTTTTTGAGAGTTCTTTGAGTATTTCCGAAAATTCATTGGACGCCTTTGGGTCAAGTCCGCTGGTGGGTTCGTCGAGCAAAAGTACTTTCGCTTTTTTGGCAATAGCAATAGCTATGCCCACTTTTTGTCGCATTCCTTTTGAGTAGCCTCCCACACGATTATGATGTGCAATGGCTTGTAAACCAGCTTTTTCTAACAAATTTTCTAATTCTTTTTCTGAATAGTTAAATCCTGCTAGTGAGGAGAAAAAAGCAAGGTTTTCGACACCCGAAAGGTTAGGATACAGCATAACTGTTTCGGGAATATAAGCAAGGTGCTTCTTTGTTTCTGTGGGGTTTTGTGCGACCACAATGCCATCAATGACAGCAGCGCCAGCACTAGGTTCGATAAATCCTAGAAAACAGTTGATTGTTGTGGTTTTTCCAGCGCCATTTTGTCCCAACAAGGCAAAAATTTCTCCTGCTTGAATCGTTAAATTGAGCTTATTGAGAGCGGTGTAATCACCGTATTGTTTGGTTAAATTATGAGCTGTAAGCATGGTCAAAAGGGTTGAATATTAGAAAATAAAATTCTTCATGGCTTTCCAGAAACAAAGCAATGAAATCAATACCATAGGAAGAATTGTTGAAAACCATTGAATAATCACTTTGTCATGAAATGAAGCTAGTTTGAATTGCGTCCAGTTTTCTTGGTTTACGGGCTCTTCTGCAAATATTTTCGGATAAAAATACAGGCGCTTCTGCTCATGGAATTTTTCTAAAGCTCCCCAAAAGTTCAAATTGTTTTGAATGTCTGTGAGGCTTAATTGATTGAAAGACAGTTGAGTATTGATACTCGGAACTGCCCATCCAATGATCTGAACAAGGCGTTCTCTCCGCTGAAGTTTTTCTTTGAGTTGCTGAGATGATACTAATGATTCATCATCAGCCATTTGCTGGGCTGCATAATACCATAGCCAGCTGTAGTCATACCCTTGTGGATGTTTGTATTTTCGGAACTGAGGATAATGCTGGTAAAATTTTTCAATCGTAGGCTCTTTGGCTTTATCCCATTTGGAATGATAGGCCTCACGACTATCCAAGGTAGTTTTGAATGCTTCGGGTACAGGATAAATGGCCGCTACGGTAGCATTTACACTGGCAGGAATAATTATGGTCAACATTACCCAAGTGATTAACAAAATTAGAGCATTTTGACTAGAACCCTTTTGCCAAGAAACTACTAACCAAGCTATGCTAAACCAAAAAGTTATATACAGAATAGCTACCAAACAAAAGGCTATGAAAGTGATGTTGAAAGCAATTGAAAGATAAAATTTGGCAATGATTAACAGGGTAAAAAGTACTGTCAAAATACTGAAATAGCGAATAACAAGTTTCCAGAGTAATACATTTTTAGGGTTTTGGGCTTGTGTTAAAAGCAAACTCCAAGTGCCTTCTTCTTTTTCCTCTGAGATAATATTGAAACAGAAAGCGATAATAATCAGTGGAAAGAAATAGAGTAATACAAAGCTAAAATCCAAGTTCCCCAGCAACTGATACATGGGGTTCATGAGGTCTGTTGTGTATTTTTGCTCCTCCAGATTTCGAATCGTAACGCTGATAATTGAGGGATTTATATCTCTTTGACCAATAGACAGTCCAGCCAAATTAGGCGTGTGATTGACCAATCCAAAACGGAGATAGTACAATAGCAATCCCATTTCTTTATTGACATTTTGTACATATCTATCAATATTTTCTTGTTGATAATGCGCTGTTTTTTCTATTATTTGGGCGTTTTTTTCTAAAAATTGTTTGCCGATATTAAGACTTATTAGCCCTGAAATAAATAATAGTAAAAGCCCCAACATTAAGCCTTTCGAACGTACAAAGTTCTTGATTAATAGAGTTTTCATAAATTGCTTGCAGTTTTTGTGGTGCTTTTATACTTTAAATTTTCTTTCTTGATTTTTTATCAAAAAAAACAGTCCAAAAAGCCATATTGCCATAGCCAGAAATGAATAAACTTCGCTTTTCAAGACTGTTTCCAGACTTAAAAAACGGTATTCAAAATCTGGAAAAGAAGCCCAGTATTTTTGACTGATGCTATAATTTTTTTCGGTTGGTTTGCGCTTTTGATTACTGATTAGCTTGATTTGAAGCTGATTCATGTGTTGTGCAAGCTGGTAGCGATAGGCTTCTGTTTGCTTCTGAAAATCTTGATAATTGGCATAATCTGTACCTGAAAGTCCCATCGATATATTTTTGATAGCCATGAAAGGATTGATAATCGCTGTTTTTCTGACTATATCTTGCTGCTGTTCGTAGGACTGAACCAGTTGCTTTTGATGGCGATTAAATACTTCAGCACTCAAGCGTTCGCCTTCTTGCATAACTACACCACCATAATTGAAAGGTAATTTGTGGGTAGAATCTACACCGTAAGCTTTGAGCAAGGAGTCTTTCAGAGCCGAAAAGTGGGGGTCGTTGGGATTATGACTATCGCCTAGCTTGATTAATTCGGCTTCGATGGCGGTATCGAATTCTATTTTTGAGGGAGAATGATACATGTTTTGTCCAGCTACCTGTGATATTTTGGGTAAAACCAAGGTAAAAACCAACCAACAGCCAATCAATTGCGTAAGTGCCGACTTAGAAGATTGACTTTTTGCTGAAATAAGAATGGTTAATATGCACACGATTCCGATAAAAATCAGATAACTGAGTATCATTAAACCCCATCTTACGATTGGTTCTAATCCTGTGTGGCTATCTAAACTCATGACTAGAAGTATCGAGCTAATCAGAATGATGGGAAGTAAAATGGTGAGTGACAAGATAAATAATCCCAGAGTTTTGCCCCAAATAAGTTCTTGCCAACTGATAGCTTGCGTCAAAAGAATCTTGAGTGTTCCATTTTCTCGCTCTTTGGTAATCAAATCAAATCCCCAGAAAATGAGTAGGAGAGGAATTAAAAGTTGGAGAATCAAGGCACAGGAAAGTTCTCCAAAACGTAATAATCCACCCGAAAAACTTGCTTCTGAAAAATTCACGGTATTTTGTCGGTGTGCTTCTAGAAATACAGCATTTCCCAAATAGCTGTCCATCCCAAAGTCAAAAAAACTTAAAGGGTAATTTTCTCGAAAAGCTACATACCCATAATGCGCCATTCGGTGTGGGTGTTTGTCGGGGCTTTTTTCCCAACCCTCACGAACTTTAGTGTGGTAATGCTCCGTGTTTTCATGATGGTTTTCCATGGTAAAATATCCCGTAAAAACTGAAAATAGGAGCAGAGCATTAAATAATACCATCAAAACTTTTGTACTTCGAGACTTGATGGTATGTTGCCAGACCTGTTTGGCTAGAATTTTTAAAATCCAAAATCTCATATCATTGTGTGGTTTATAGAAAATAGAGACGTTGCCAGCAACGTCTCTCTGAAAATTAGAATTTATACGTCATCGTTAGCATCAAATTGCGAGGAGCGCCTGGAAACAAACGTGTGTAGTTTTGAGCGCCCAACCAATAAGTGGAATCAAAAAGATTATTGATATTGAGTGCAACTTGAACATTACTTTTGCTTGGTGTATAATACAAAGCTGCATCAAAAGTGGTAAATGCTGGCACTTCAAAGCCACGAGTGAACCACGGAATTTTGCTTCCTTGATACTGTACACCAAAGCCAATTCCTAAATCAGTTAGGCTCGATTGGGCATCAAAATTGTAGCGAGTCCATAAGTTTGCACTATTTTTGGGCGTGTTTTCCTTTCGTTGACCAATCAAATTAGCATCTCTGTCCATAACGATGACGGCATCGATATAACTGTAAGAAGCATTTACTTGCCAATTGGGTAAAATGAAACCTGCGATATCTACTTCAAAACCTCTACTTCGGTCGGCACCACGTTGTACCAACAAATCTGGATTGCTGGGATCATTGGCATTCATCAGAATATTTTTCTGATTGATTTCATAAATTGCTGTATTTACTGTAAATCTTCCTCCTAAAATGGTAGCTTTAGCTCCTATCTCTTTCAAATCACTTTCCAATGGCTTAAACATCGCCGCGGATTGGGCTGTCCAAAAATAGTTGCCTGTACTTGGCATCAGGGTGACGGTATTGGATTGTGGCTGGTATCCTTTCAAATAAGTTCCGTAAACATTAATAGCCTTGTTTACTTCGTAAGTCAAGCCAATACGAGGAATAAGTGCTGTGTTTTTGAAAGAAGCTTCATTAGGCGCTTTGTAATTGGTAATATCTTCAAACCATTCATTTCTAAGGCTCAACAAAGCTGACCATTTTCCCAATTTGATTTGTTCCTGAATATAAATCGCCTCTGTTGTCGTCATCGCCGAAGGAATGGCCGTGCGCACATTGAGTGTGTAATCATTAAGATTTCTGACGGTGTAGCTTGGGTTGTTGAGGTCAAAATAACTTACATTTGGACGTGGCAACGTTTTACCATTGTAGGTAATTGTTTGATAATTAGCTGCATTAGCTACTGAAAAACTACCTGCAACACTGCCATCTTTCAACAAAAATCCTCTTGCTGCATTTTGTCCGCCACCTTTAATTTTGTGCCAAAACTGCCCATCGTAGCCCACCAACAGTTTATGACTGGTTTTACCTACATCAAAATTGGCGTTCAAATACAAGTTGATATTATCGGTACTCCATGATTGTTTACGTTGGATAAACTGCATTCCTACTAAGCTACTCACTTGTGCACCAGTAATATCTGTCGCAAAGGCATTGGTGGTGCGGTGTTCTTGCAAATCTTCCAACCAGTTTTGCTTCATATAGGACGCATTGAAAATCAAATTCTTCGTGAATTTATGCGAAAGATTTCCCATCAAAATCAGATCCTTTGACGAAAAGAAATCACCCGAAGCACTCAAACTTGTATTAATAGGAGTACTGTTCAAATTGGTTACGCCTGCTACTGCTCCAAAAATCGGTTGACCTCGGTCGAGCGTTCCATTGAGGTTGCTGTAAATCAATTCGGCATTAATAGCAGTTTTGTCACTTGGCAAATAGGTAAAAGAAGGAGAAATCAAAACAGCGTTGTTGTTGACCAAATCACGATAAGATTTGGCGTCTTGATAAGCACCATTTAGTCGATATAGAAGTGTTTTTGACTCATTGAGTGGTCCTGTAAAATCGAAAGTTCCGCGAACGGTACTAAAACTTCCTGCACTCAAACTGACCTCATGGCGTTCTTGTGCCAAGGGTTTTTTAGTCACCATATTGATACTTCCTCCTGGGTCAACACTCGAAAATGTAACCGAAGCAGGTCCTTTCAGTACTTCTACACGCTCGATGTTGGTGGTAAGAGGTTGCAAAAAATAATACTGACGAGTACGCATCCCATTGATGATTTGTCCTTCCTCGTTTTGACTAATTCCACGAATGCTATATTGATTGTAAAAACTTGAAGGAATTACGCCACTGGCAATTTTGACCGCATCTGCCAACTGAAATGCCTGACGGTCAGCAATTAGTTCTTTGGTAACCGTACTCATAGCTTGTGGCAATTCTTTGTTTTTAATCGCAATTTTGGTCGCCGAAAAACTATACTCACTGTTGTAATCTTTTTGTGTACGACCTACAATTTCAACCGCCTGAAGCTCTGTATTATCATTGAGTAACACAAATATTAGTGGTGTTGAAGAGGTGTTAAGTTCAATTTTTTGGCTTAAAGGTTTGTAACCAATTGAGCTGATGCTGATTTGTGCTGAACTAAAATCAAGTTGTTCGATTGTAAAAGTGCCATCATTGTTGGTAATAGTAGATTTAGTTTGTTTAGCTGATTTGAGCTTTATGCTCGCATGTGGAATAGCTTGTTGATTTTCGTCGATTACTTTTCCTTTTATCAAATTTTGGGTAAAAGCAGTCAGGCTCAATAGCAGTGCAACTGCCATCGAGAGTATTTTTTTTAAGTACATGGAAAAAAGTATAAAGTTTAAGTTGAGAAAATGGAAAGTTTTACTCAAATGCAAAATCGTATTTGCAATATTGTTGCAAATATAGGACAAGAAATTATTTTCCTAAAACGATTTGGCTTGAAATCTGTAAAATACCCAATAGCTAGCCACTTTTGCGGTAAATATTCCCCATATTCATTGCAAAATATGCAGTGAATATTGCTAATGCAGTAAATAATGGATATATTCACAGTATAAAATGCAGTGAATATGTATATCTATCAACTCTTAAAATGGCCAAATTTTACGTGGGATACTGAGGTAATCACGCCTTTATTGGCATCAGTGCGCTACAAACAGGGTAAACTAACAGGTAGAATGATGGGCTTAGGTTTTTCTTTGCAAGAAGAAGCCGAGCTTAAAACGCTCACCGAAGACGTACTCAAGACCAGTGAAATTGAAGGGGAGTTTTTGAATCCAGAACAAGTTCGCTCTTCGGTAGCTCGTAAATTAGGGATGGATATTGGAAGCTCAGTACCTTCCGATCGCCATGTGGACGGAGTGGTCGAAATGCTCTTGGATGCGACTAAACATTTTTCACAATCCCTAAGTGATGAACGATTATTTGGTTGGCATGCTGCTTTATTTCCAACAGGTAGAAGTGGGATGTTCAAAATCACAGTGGGCAATTGGCGTACCGCTCAAGAAGGTCCTATGCAGGTGGTGTCAGGCGCTATGGGAAGAGAAATCGTACATTTTGAAGCACCCATTGCCGAAAAAGTGACTGACGAAATGCAAGCATTCTTGGCATGGTTCAATGAAAGTCAATCTTATGATTTAATCTTAAAGGCAGGAATAGCCCATCTTTGGTTTGTTACGATTCACCCTTTTGATGATGGCAACGGCCGAATCGCTCGTGCCTTGACAGATTTATTATTAGCTCGCTCCGACGCAAGTTCACAGCGTTTTTATAGTATGTCAGCTCAAATTCAAAAAGAGCGAAAGACGTATTATACCATGCTAGAAAGAACTCAAAAGGGCGATTTAGATATTACAGACTGGTTATTTTGGTTTTTGTCTTGTTTAGAAAGGGCTCTTACCGAAGCTGAGCAAACCTTAGATTCTGTGTTAAAAAAAGCCAGCTATTGGAGCTATTTTTCTACCAAAATACTCAATGAACGCCAGCATTTTATGTTAAACAAATTGATGGATGGTTTTGAAGGAAAACTAAATACGTCAAAATGGGCAAAAATGACCAAAGTTTCGAATGACACGGCGTTGAGGGATATTCAAAATCTGGAAAGTCAGCAGGTATTGGTGAGAGAAAACGCAGGCGGACGAAGTACGCATTATCAATTGATTGATTTGGGAAAAATAGATTTCTAGAAATAATTACTTCTTGATTGAAAAGTAGAAAATCCAACAATCCTCTTTTACACTTTAGCAGCCTTTCTTTTTTGGGAAAATCAGAAAGGATAGGTTTTATCAATCACAATCAATACCTCAACTTATGCTAAAGTGTATTCAAGGACTTTTATGGGTACTATGTATGGTAGTTCCATGTTCAGAAGTATTTTCTCAATTTGCCATTTCTTCAAAAACAAAAATTCAAGTGGTTGCTGATAAACAGCAATATGCAACTTTAATGAAACAATTTTTGGAAGAAGATGTGCAGAAAGTGTATGGAAAAAATACGGATTCAAAAGCTTCGTCTATTATAATATTAAGAGTTGCTGGTACTTCAATACCACAAATTCCAAGCTCAGAAATTCAAGCAATTGATCAATCGCTTCAGGGTAAATGGGAGGTTTTTAGCTTTAAAACTTTACAAAGAAACAAACTTCAATATCTTATTGTAACAGGCTCTGATAGAAGAGGTTTAGCGTATGGAACATTCACATTATCTGAAAAGTTGGGTGTGAGCCCTTGGTATTTTTGGGCAGATATTCCTGTTGCTTCTCGTGAGCAAGCCACTGTTATTCAGGATTCTACCAGTGCAGAACCTTCTGTTCAATACCGCGGTATTTTTATCAATGATGAAGATTGGGGATTACAACCTTGGGCAGCCAAAACTTTTGAACCCGAAACCAAAGATATTGGGCCAAAAACCTATGCAAAAGTATTTGAATTGCTACTTCGTTTAAAAGCCAATATGATTTGGCCAGCTATGCACCCAAGTACCAAAGCCTTTTACCATTATCCTGCCAATAAAGAGGTGGCAAACCAATATGGAATCGTTGTGGGAACTTCGCATGCTGAACCCATGATGCGCAACAATGTAGACGAATGGGTAGATAGCACTATGGGCGAGTATAATTACATAACCAACAAAAATCGTGTAACTGATTATTGGATAAAACGACTAGAGGAAGTCCAGAATTTTGAGAATCTTTACACTATTGGTATGCGTGGCAAACACGATAGTGGGATGGAAGGAATCAAAACCAAAAAAGAGGCGGTAGCACTTACAAATCTGATTATCAATGAACAGAGAGCGTTGTTGAGTAAATATCTCAAGAAAAAAGCACAAGATATTCCTCAAGTTTTGACTTTGTATAAGGAAGTGTTGGAGCTTTATAAAGAAGGCTTGGAAGTACCTGATGATATTACGCTGATTTGGCCAGATGATAACTATGGCTATATCAAAAATCTAAGTAATGCCAACGAACAAAAACGTGCTGGTGGTTCTGGGGTGTATTATCATGCCTCATATTGGGGGCGCCCGCATGACTATCTATGGATTGGTACGACCGACCCTTCGTTGATGCGTTTTGAAATGCAAAAAGCCTACGAATTAGGGAGTCGAAAAATATGGGTATTGAATGTGGGTGACATCAAGCCACAAGAATATCCGACGCAGTTATTTTTGGATATGGCATACAATATGCAACCATTTTTGAAAAATATTTCAGGAAAAGAGCATTTAGAAAATTGGACTTTCAAAAATTTGGGTTCAAAAGAATATGGTAGCCTTTTATGGAAAAATTATCAATTAGCCTTTATTCGTAAACCAGAATTTATGGGCTGGAGTCGCACTGAACCGACTACCCAAACAAAAGCTACTGATTTTTCTTTGGAGGATGTCAAAAAGCGAATCGCTGATTTTGAGAGTTTGGAGCGAGGAGTTGCTCAACTAGAGCCTCAATCAGAATTATTGAAATCCCCTTATTTTCAGTTGGTTGCTTATCCCATTTTGGGGGCGTCCAAATTGAATCAGAAATTTTTGTATTTGGATTTATATTACAGAACAACACCCAATGCACGAACTGACCAACAACCAGAATTTCAAAAATCATTGGAGGCTTATCAAGGAATTCAATCTTTGACTAAGCAATATAATTCTGGCAAATGGCAGAATATGATGAGCATGAATCCTCGTAATTTGCCCGTATTTAAAAAGCCTGAGGAGTTGAAAAATGTCCCTCAAAAGATCGATAAAGTAGGAGCTTCAATCAAAATTATTATTCCTGCTGGAGCATTTTCTGAACAAAGTAAAGGGACAGACTCTTATTGGGAAAAAATAGCAGAGCCGTCGTTTACAGGTAATGCTTTGGTGAGTAAGCCATTTTCTTTACAAAAAAGTATTGCACAAAATTCAGAGGTGCAGGCTTGGGTTAACTATGAGATAAATATCGAAAAAGAAGGAGATTATGTCCTAAAACTCAAAGCGATTCCTTTACATCCTTTGCATAGAAATGTAGGTCAAAAAGTGGAAGTAAAACTAGATAAAGAGATAGATAAAGTGCTTGATTTTGAGACATTTGATCGCAGTGAAGAATGGAAAGAAAATGTATTGACCAATAAAACAATAAAAGAAGTTGGAAAAATTTCTTTGACCAAAGGAAAGCATATTATTCAATTGCGTATGATAGATGCAGGGGTATTGCTGGATTCAATACAGTTGGAAAGTTTGGAGTAAAACGAGTTAAATAAAAGTGCTAGCCCAAAATAGGTAAAATGAGATATTGGAAAAATTAGGTTTTGTTAAAAAAGACCTAACTCTTCATGCAAAACTCAGCACTCCTATCAATGGGCTAGCAGATATTTAGATGTGTGTTAGTAATTTGCTAGTTTCCGATTAAGCTTTTTAGCTCTGATACGGCAAGTGTGTAGGCCAATTGGGCAGCGTACATATCCGCATTGGCTTTGGCTACTTGTGCTTTGGTACTGAGTATGTCCGTTTTAAGGTTTAACCCAGCTGCTTGTTTATCTTCCTGAATTTTCAATTCCTTGGTACGATAATCCAAAACACGTTGTGCCACCGCAATCAAAGACTTGCTTTGGTTGACTTTGCGATACGCTTTTTCAATATCGCTAGTTACTTGTTGTTGGAGATTCAAAATGTTTTCTTCAGCTTGCTTGACTTGCGCTTCACGCTGTTTGAGTAAGTGTTTGTTTGAAAACAAATCTTGAACATTCCATTTTAAGTTAAGTCCTACAAAAGGATTATGATTCGGTAAAATAGGATTACCCGACTGATACGTATATCCAGTAACGAACCCAAAATCAGGCAAGGTACTTTGTTGGGCAGCCTTGATACCAAGGTTGGCTTTTTCCTTAGTTAAACTCGCAATTTGGATATCAGGGTTTGAAGAACTAGCATTTTTGAAATTCTCAATACCAGCAACTTGTTCCATGACAAAAGGTGATTCTTGGAGGTTGAAATCTTCATCAGCAATACCTGTCAGCTTGATTAAATCAGATTTATAATTTTGCGCCTGAATACTCAATTTCAGCATGTTTTGTTCTTCATCGGCGATATTGGCTAATAAACCTGCTTGGTTTACATCAATGGTTTTTCCAGCCGCAATAGCCGTTTCAACATCGCCTAGTTTGGCTTTTGCTACTGCTAATTTTGCTTCAGCTTCTTCTAATTGCTTTTGGGCAATGAGTGTTCCATAATACAATTGCTCAACGCCTTGACTGATTTGTAGCGCAATTTTTTGCTTTTCTTTTTCCGTAATAGCCACATCCATACGGTTCACCTCCAAACCAGTCTTGATTTTAATCTGCTGGCTAATAGGCTGATAGGCTGTAACACCTAGATTGTACAGATTTTTATTCCCAATCTGAATACTTTTATCTTCGTTGGGCAGTGGAACTTGTACGGTAGAGCTTACTGGCAAAACCCCAATAGACCCCGCAGGAATCGTGATATTGGCCAAATTGAAATTATATTGGTAATTTCCATTGACCGTAGCCGTAGGATAACGCTTGGTTTCGTCCTCTTTAATTTTGGCTTCACGTTCAGCTATTTGCCACTGTTTTACCGATAAAATATGATTGCTTTTAAGAGCGGTTTCTTTCAGCTGTTGCAACGAATAGGTCGGTGTTTGAGCCGTGGCATATTGCCCTTCCAACGAAAGGGCAAATACCATAAGAGTGATATTTTTAATGAAAGACTTCATGCCGATTCTATGCGTTTTGTTGTGTTAAAATGTCTTTTTTATCTCTAGGTTTAATCCAACCTATGTATAGCACTGGCACAGACAATAAGGCCATGAGCATACTCCACACAACCCCAAAGGCCAATACACTTGCCAATGGCGCCCACATAGGCGAGTGTGAAATAATCATAGGAACAACACCAATAGCAGCAGCCATAGCTGTTAGGAAAATCGGACGTAAACGGCGCTTACCACTTTCGATTGCGGCAGTACGAATATCCATACCATGTTTCATAAGTTCATTGGTATGATCAACAAGGATGATGGCATTTCTTACCACAATACCCGACAATGAAATCAGACCAATGAAAGCTGTAAAACTAAAGTTATTGCCAGTAACATATAGTCCTAAAATAGCTCCGAACAAGCTCAGAGGTATAGTTAGCATCACAATAGCCGATTCTTTCAAATTACGGAACTGGAACAATAGGATAAAGAAAATTAATACCAAACTCACCATTAATACAGTAACCAATTGCGAAAAAGTCTCTTTCTTGTTGGCATCTTCGCCACCATATTCGATTCGGTAGCCACTTGGTAGTTGTAACTTATTGATTTCGGGTTGAATAGTTTTGACTAATTCTGCTGGTAAAACACCTTCGGCCAACTCACTTTGCACGGTCAAGGTTCTTACGCCATTGCGGTGCATGATTTTTCCCGCTTGCCATTCTGGAATAATATCTGCTATTTGACGCAAAGGCACATTGGCGCCTGTTACTGGCGATTTCATGTAAGTATTCGCCAAATCGTCGGTATTTCTACGACTATTTTCATCTAATCTCAGTACAATATCAACGGCATTGTTGCCTTCATACATAGTCGAGATGGCTGCGCCACTAAAACCTGTATAGACTGTTTGGGAAATACTGGTAGTAGTAAAACCTAGTCGATTGGCTTCTTCTTTGAGCTTTATCCCAAAACCATAATAGTCCTCTCCGAAATCACTTCTCACAAATTTACTTCCCGAGGCTTTTTTGAGAATTGTCGAAACTTGATTCGATAATTCTTTTAAGTGATTAATATCGTCACCGATAATGCGTACTTCAACGGGAGCTTTTAAAGGTGAACCTTGTTGCATTAATTTTACAAAAGTTGTTCCTTCAGGTATAGCCATTTCCACTTTATTGCTCAACTCCTCGGCTAACTCTTCTGCCGTTTTGTCGGTAGTGGTATTAATCAAAATCTGCGCATAGTTGGTTGTTGGGAACTCAGGCGAGAAGTTATAGTAAAATCTCGGTGCGGCTGTTCCTGTAAAGGTGGCAAAAGAAAGCACTCGTTTATCGCCTTTAATTAATGCCTCTGCTTTGAGAATCGCCTGATTGGTTTTTTCTAGCTTGGTTCCCGTTGGCATCCACAATTCTACGACAAATTGGTTACGTTCGGCGGCTGGGAAAAATAGTTGTCTTACGCCTGCTTTGAATAATAAACCTGCCAAAAGAATTGGAATAATACTACTGATAATCGTGGCAATAGGATGTTTTACACACCATTCTAACAGATTATTATAGCCGATTTGCATATAGTCGAGCAAGCTTTTTCTGCTTTTCTTCTCATTTTCGCCATGTTGATGTAAACCTTTTTTGATAAACATAAAACATAACATTGGCGTAAGTAACATAGCTACGATGAACGATGACGCCAAGGCAACGGCAACGGTAATTGGCAAAGCGAAGATAAACTCACCTACCGAGCCATTTAGTAAAATCATGGGCATAAAGGAGGCAATAATGGTAATAGTAGCTGCCAAAACTGGAATCACCAAATCGCTTGCACTACGCCATGCTGCTGTCCAACGTTCAATGCCTTCATCCAATAATTCTACGTAGTTGTCTGCAATCACAATGGCATCGTCGACGACCATTCCAAGTACCAAAATCAAAGCTGCCAATGATACCTGATGCAGTTCAATTCCTAAGGCATGCATAATCGCAAACGTCACTGCCACCGTCATCGGAATTGCCGTAGCAGCTACCGCTGCAATACGCAAGGGCAATAGCAATACGACTACCACAATAACTGAAATAATAGCAAGGAAAAACTCATGAATAAAATGCGATACGTTTTCATCCACCAAATGAGGCTGGTTGACAATAGTCGTAATTTTTACCTCTGAAGGTAATACTTGTTTTACGGCATCTATCTTTTTGTTGACTTCATCTCCAAACTGTACAATATTATTGCCTTCGTGCATTTGGATAGAGAGTAAAATTGCTTTATTGCCATTTACCGTAATAATACTTTGTGGTTCGGCATAGTCACGTTTGAGACTTGCCACATCGCTTACTTTTACGGTAGAGCCGCTTTGAGAGACCCCCACAATTTGATTCGCTAAGTCATTTTCGGTATTATAAAAACCATTGGTATATAGCGGGGTTTTACTTTGCTCGGTTTTGACAGAACCTGTAGCATTAATACTATTTTGGGATTGTAAAACCTTTACGATTTGTTGCAAACTAATACCATATTGTGAAAGTTTTTCAGAACTAGACGATACAACTATTTGCTCTTTTTGCTCACCAACACGTTTAATCTTGGACGCCGCTGGAATCGTTCTTAAATAATCTTCCAACTTTTGAGCATACGTTTTCAGTTCGGCATAGCTGGCTTTATTGCTTTCTAAGGCAATAACCATAGCCTCGGTATCTCCAAAATCTGAGTTGACGATTGGACCTCTTACGCCTTCTGGTAAGTCCAATTGCTTGGATACTAGCAATTGATGGCGAAGTTTACTCCAAAATACATCAGGTAATTTTACTTTTTCTGTTAATTCTACATTGACTACTACGATACCATCTTTGGTTGTAGAATAGGTTTTTGCTTTATTAACTTCCTCATATTGAAATAAATACTGTTCAAGTTTTTTGGTTACTTGGTCTTCTACCTGCGCTGAGTTTGCCCCGGGAAAGTAAGCAATAACCAAGCCCTGACGAATTGTAATTTTGGGGTCTTCACGACGAGGCATATTCATCAAAGAATTGACCCCAATCGCAAATAGCAGTAACAATACCGATAAGGTTACGTGCTTATATTTGAGTGATGCTTGTATAATATTCATGACGCAACTATTTAATTGTGATTAGAGAACCATCCGAAAGTTTGTTTTGACCTGCTGATACCACTACATCTCCAACATTCAGCCCCGAAACTACCTCTACTTGATTATCTGCCACTTTTCCGATACTAATTTTGCGTTTGAATGCCTTATTTTGTGCGTGGTCGACTACATAAACAAACTCCTGATTATCCAAATCGTGATTGATGATCTCTAATGGCAATAATACTCTTTGTGCAGATACATTTGTCTTGATACGTGCTTCGGCAATCATTCCCGGACGAATCAAAAGACCCGGATTATCTACTTCTATTTTGATGGTAAAAGCTCTGGAAGTAGCATCAGCCGCCGAACCTACCTCGGTTACTCGTCCCTTGAAAGTTTTGTCCAAAGCCGAAACCGTGACATCAGCAACTTGTCCTAATTTGATCAAATGAAGTTCACCTTCAGGTATATACGCTAGTACTTTTACTTTTCGAATATCTGAAATCACCAATAGCGGATTTCCAGTACCAATGATTTCTCCAACCTCTCCTAATTTTTTGATTAAAACCCCACTGATTGGCGAATACAATTTGGTATCTGTAAGATTCTTTTGTTGAAGTTGTTGCTGTAATTTGGCTTGTTGTAAAGTAAAATTTACTTTCGAAAAATCACTTTCAGAGATACTATTTCTGTCTCTCATAATTTTAAGACGATTAAATTCATCAGATACTTGGTTGACTTGTACATCTGATAAGTCCTTCGCTATCTTATAGTTGGTTGGCTCAATAGTTGCGACTAATTGCCCTTTTCCGATGTTTTGTCCTTCACGACTTGAGATAAAATTGATACGACCTGCCACCAAAAAACCTAATCTAACCGTAGTGCTACCGTCGACGTTCCCACTAACCGAAACCTCTTTGTTGGCTTGCGATGATTCAACTTTTGTAACATTTACAGCAATAGCCTGAGCTTTATTTTCTGTAGTTTTTGTTTCATTGTGTTTGCAACTTGCCAATAACAAAGTTGTAAGCACACCTAGATAAATATTAGCGTACTTCATGGTTTGGGGATGTTTAAATGAATAAAGATTTTTGTATGGTAATTTCTTGAATATCTAAAAAGCGTAACAGCGCTGCTGATTTTTCACAAAACTCTTCGTTGCCACATATCATAAATTCCATCTGACTCATGGTATTGGCATTGATAATAGATTCTAATTCAGGGTGTTCTTGAAAAAAGTTATCAAAAACTTCCGTGGAAATCAAATAGGTAAATAGTACCGTTGGATAATGTCTAACCAAAATATCAAGCTCTCGGCGAAAATTAAAAATTTGGTTTGGTGAATAGTACACTACTGAAACATGATGCATTCCTGAGGTGGTAAGTTTTGTTTTTACCTGAGGAAAAATGGTTGCCATTCCCGACTCGTCGGTGATGAAAACCCAATGAATACTATTGTCAAAATCTGCCTCCATCGTTTTGGCGTTTAAAGTTGATGTGACAAAGTTGGGGCTAAGAAAAATGGAAATTTTTAATCTATATTAAAAAATGAAGCCTTATCAATATTTTTTTTTAGGCACAAGGCAACAGGCACAAGGCAAAGAGTGTTAAAATGTTTTTAACGACCACAGATATTGGCATTCGGCAAAAACATATCTATCGTTAATAAAAAACATTTGAACACTTTGTGCCTGTTGCCTTGTCCCTAAAACACAAAACTTAAATATAATTCAGCATTCCTACTTAAGGCTGTCTAAAATCTTTAAGTTTAGAGAAAAATCTCTATTTCGTCTTCGAGCGAATTACACTCAGCGTCTGTTGCGTAATACCCAAATACGACGCAATATGCCCCAGTGGCGCTCGCATCAGAATAGATGGATGATCGTTGAGCAATGTCGTATATCGTTCTTGAGCGGTATGAAATTGCAGTGAGTAAAGCCTATCCGAAAATAATTTTACCATCTGTATAGAAGTCAAAAAAACATAATCTTTCAATGCAGGGATTTCTTCAGACAAAGTCATAAAGTCTCGGTACTGAATGGTTCTTAAGGTTACATCCTCCAACGCTTCGGTACCATAAGGAGTGGGCTGATTAAAAAATACGCTATCGATATTCATAGAAACAAAGCCCTCTTCGAAGAAAAAGTGTGTAATATCTTTGTCATTGTGGCTATAGTAATTACGCAGTAATCCTTTTTCCACAAATGTTGCCTTTTGAGAGTTAGCCCCTGGCATAATCAAAATAGTGTTTTTGGCATGACGCTCAGTCTTGAAGGCTTTATTAATCCGTTCTTGTTGGGCTTCTGTCAGAGATATTTTGCTACTGATATGTTGTAAAAAATCCATAGGAGAAAGGATAAGTTTTGGCGGCGCACAGGCCTATGGTATTGATTGAGATCTTAGAGCATTTTTAAACTTTGTAAGTCATTACAATGATAAGGTTTGTATTTATTTTAATGAAATCCTACTGTTTGAGCCGAAGGCGAGTTTAGGATTTCTTGACTTTCTTTTGTTACTTTTCTTGTGTCAAGACAAGAAAAGTAAGGAGTGTCGAAGGAAATTTTGCTTTTTGAACAAATGCAAAATAAAATTTCAAAACATCTTCTAAAGATGAACAAAGCAACAAAATTCAACAGCAAATTCCAATAAGGAATGCAAGCTTCTACCAAATGCTTTTTTCCTAGAAAATAGTTTTATGTCATGTAGCCGACTTTTTATCAAGTAGGTAACACCGAAGTTTGTGAAGAAAATTTTTAATCACAAAACAATGAAAACCAACCTATTTGTATTGCTTTTATTTTTGGTGTCAACAAGCGTACAGCTTTTGGCGCAAGAAACCGACGTTTTCCAGAAAGATGGAATCGCTATTCGTGGATACGATCCTGTGGCTTATTTCAAACAAAGTAAGCCAGTGAAAGGACAAGAAACAATTTCCCATGACTGGAATGGCGTAAAATGGTTGTTTAGTTCAGAAGAAAACAAGGAAGATTTCAAGGCAAATCCTGAAAAGTTTGCACCTCAATTTGGAGGATACTGTGCTTATGGTTTGAGCGAAAACCACAAATCGCCAACAGAGCCAGAGGCCTTCACGATTGTGGATGACAAATTGTATTTGAACTATAACCTAAAAGTGAAGGAATTATGGAAAAAAGATATTTCTGGTAGAATCAAGAAAGCAAATGATTTTTGGCCTGCTTTGATGTCAAAAACTGCCAAACAATAGCAAAACTATCTATTTTGACAAGACTGAATATCCATGTTGTTAATATTATGAAGGCGGAGAGGTAAAAACCTCTCCGCTTTTTTGTTGCTAAATGATGGAAGTCAAAAAAGCTGACAGCCTTTTATTTATCCTCTTCAATTGCATGCGAATACAGTATTTTTAAAGAATTATATCCTTTAACAAGTAGCCGAATTTTTCAGTTATATTGTTATTCTTAGATATTTTTGATTATTTCGTACAGCTTTCTAATATAACCTCAATCATGCGTATCAAGGAAATTCCATCTCCTCAAGAACAAACTCTCTGGAATAACTTCAGAGCTGGTGATGAAGTGGCCTTTACACAGTTGTCGACACGGTTGTTTGGCGCGATTTAAACAAAGATGGTTGGATTGATTTGATAGTTGCTGGTGAGTTTATGGCTGTCACTGTTTTCGAAAATCATAAAGGACAACTACAAGATGCCACTGCCCAAGATGGACTTGAGAACTCTCAAGGTATGTGGCAAAAAATTGTGCTGGATGATATTGATAATGATGGAGATATAGATATTCTTGCAGGAAATCTGGGGCTTAATACACAGTTCAGAGCTTCTCAAAAAGAGCCTATGACCTTAATCTATGGGGATTTTGACCAAAACGGAACTATAGAACCTGTGATTAGTTATTTTATTCAAGGGAAAAGCTATCCTCTGGCGACTTTGGATGAATTTTCGTATCAGATGCCAAGTATCAAAAAGAAATACTTGAAGTATAAAGATTATTCGCAGGCAACGCTCAAAGAAATACTGTCTGACGAACAACGAAAAAATAGCAAAGAGCTTCTGGTACAAGAGTTAAGAACAACGCTATTTATCAATAATCAAGGAAAATTTACGGCGAATAGTCTTCCAATGGCTGCTCAAAACTCTTGGATATCAGGTATTATAGTGCAAGATTTTAATAAAGACGGAAAGAAAGATTTGCTTCTGGCAGGAAACTTTTATCCTTGGAAAATCCAACTAGGAAAGAGCGATGCCAATAGAGGCCTCATTTTAATAGGAAATGGAAAAGGGACTTTTACCACCCTACCTAATAGCCAATCAAAACTTTTGTTAGAGGGAGATATTCGTGGGATTTATCCGATTAAATTGGGTGCTTCTTCCGCATTTTTGATGCCTAGAAATGCAGATAAATTAAGTGTTTTAAAGTATTGATCAATTGATTATTAGCGCTTTCCTACTTTTTGTAGCCCCTACAAAAAGCAGGAAAGCGGATTTATGTTGATAGCATTTTGTGAAAATTTGACGGAGAAAGATAAACTCAAATGTTACTTTCATGCATCTATAACAGGATACGAATTCCTGCACTCTTCTCGATTGCACTCTCCATATAGCGTAAGCGAATGTCCTGTAACGGTTGCTCCAAAATGCTCTTCAACAGTAGTTTGAATATGATGAATACGTGGATCACAAAACTCAAAAATTTGATTACACCTAAGACAAATCAAATGACAATGCTGTTTTCGACCTAAGGCTCTTTCATAACGAGCTGCTTGCCCTTTGCCAAATTGGTGTTTGAGTACTAGGCCAACTTCTTCAAAAAATACCAAGTTGTTATAAACGGTTGCCATACTCACTTGGAAATTGTTTTGAATGAGATGTAAATAAAATTCTTCTGCCATAAAATGGTCATGGAATTTGTATAACTCTTCCAATAACTTATATCGTTCGGTTGATTTCCGAAAATTTCTTCTTACAACTTCTGTGTCTAGATGCCTTTTTGCTTTTATAAATTCCTCTCTGGTCGTCGAATCCATCTTGTTTTAGTCAACAAAGTCTAAACGGTCTCAAAAAATACTAGAGCTATTAGAGCAATATCTATAGCTCTAGATTTCTGAATTCACCGATTAATTATACTCTCAGTGAGATACCTCTCTGCGTATCACCTGAGAGCCTATCCTGTAATGTTCATGAGTAATTACTGAACAAATATAAACCCTTATTTTTAATTAATCTAAATAAAATTTATAAAAATATGAATTTTATTTATTGCAACATTGTTGCAATAGTGGAATTAATAATAAACAAATAGAAAAATGCTAAATCAATACGAGGTAATAATAATAGGAGGGAGTTATTCAGGATTATCGTCAGCAATGGCATTGGGACGTGCTTTACGAAAGGTTTTAGTATTAGATACAGGTAAACCTTGCAATAGATACACACCTCATTCTCATAATTTTATCACGCAAGACGGCGAAACACCTTATGATATTTTTCAAAAAGCGAAATCACAAGTATTGGCATATCAAACTGTAGATTTTCGAGAAAATAAGGTATTGAAAGTATTAAAAACAGAGGAAGGATTTGAAGTCAAAACGCCAGATGATTCTTTTTTTACGAAGAAAATCATTCTTGCTACAGGCATTAAAGACATTTTTCCTGACATCAAGGGTTTTGAAGATTGTTGGGGAAAAAGCATTTTGCATTGCCCATATTGTCACGGGTACGAAGTTAGGAACCAACAAATCGCAGTCGTTGGAAATGGCGAAATAGGATATGATTTTGCCAAATTGATTTATCAGTGGTCGACCAATATTGTTTTGTTGACTGATGGGAAAAGTACACTTTCTGAAGAGCAAACAAATAAGCTGATTTCAAAGGGTATTCGTGTAATTGAAAACACGATAGAAGAGTACTGTCATGTAGATGGACAAGTAACGTATATTAAGTTAAGTGAGGACATGGAGTTGTCAGTTGATGCCGTGTTTGCTCGAATACCTTTCCAACAGTCCACTAGTTTTGCAGAGGATTTAGGTTGTACAATGCTTCCATCGGGTTATGTTCAAGTAGATGAAATGCAAAGAACCTCGGTTCGTGGTGTTTATGTTGTAGGAGACAGTACCAGTATGATGCGCTCAGTTTCGGTAGCTGTAGCAACAGGGACAAAAGCAGGAGCCATGATAAACAAAGAACTGATAGAAGAAGAATTCTAGAAATAGACTTCTTGATTTACTAGTTTGAAACCTTTATAATGATAAGCTAGGTATATGCAGGATATTAGGCATTTACCTAGCTTTTTCTTGGATTTTTCCTTATTTTAGAAAAAACTAAATATATCTTAACTATGCGAAACTACATTCTATTTTCATTTCTTTTTTGTTGCTACTCATTCGCTTACGCACAGAAATCAGTTATTATTGCCAAAAACAATTCTATCTATAGCTTCAATTACTTTGATGATTTGAATGAACTAACATCATCTGTTTTTTCGGGCTTGTTAGAAGATAAGCAAGGAAAAAAATATGACATCTATCATAATTACCCAACCTTGATTTATCCGAGGTATACATCTTTGGGTAGACCGATACTCATATTTCCAAATGATAGCATAGTACTGGATGTAAAAGATGATAAGGTCGTATGTATTTACCCTAATGATTCCTTAAGAAATGTGCTTGCAGTCTTGGACAGACAATATGGTAATGAAATTCAGGTTTCGGGATATTCTATCAAAGACATGCAAAAAAGCGAGCATATCATGATTATCAATAGTATTAAGAGTAAAATGCGTCGTCAAGTTGATACAGTTCGGAAATATCAATCATCTTTGGATACAGTACTTTATAAGAGTACTATTCAAGAAATCAAGAGTATAGCGCTTTCCTCTATCCTTGTTCCTTTTGTCGATGGAGATACTGATTGGAAGAAGTTTCCTAAATGGTATATAGATTCTGTGAGACTTTTTAAAGAAGAAATTTATGGTACAGATACACTCATCAAAGGTGCTCAGTACAGGCAAGCCTTATATTCCTACAATCAGTTTCTCTGTAGAGATTCTCTCACAGATGCCAATAGGTTTTATGTGCAGTTTAATTCCGCGCTGAGCAATTTCAAAGGACAACACCGAGATTTTCTGATGGCATATTTACTCAGAAAATTCAAGATAGAAAATGTACCCAATTACTACGATTATGTTGGGATTTTTTATGCAGTATGTCAGGACGAAGTCTTTCTAAAATATGTAAAACAGAAATTGGATGATACTGATTTTAGCTTTCCCGAATATGTGCTAAATCAAAAGTTGAAGCATGAAAATGGTCAAAGTGTTACTTGGAGAGACTTATTAGAGCAACACAAAGGCAAGATGATTTATCTGGAGTTTTCGGCTAGTTGGTGCCCACCATGTATTTACATGGTTCCTTTTGTCAAAGATCACGCAAAAGCTTTGAAAGATAAACCTATTGTTTTTATTACGATTAGTGTTGATAAATCGGAGAAGGCTTGGAAAAAGGCTGTTAATAAATACCATATTTCTGGAGATGGTGTGACAACCTATTGGTTGGGCGAAAAGCCAAAGTTTACTAGTTTTCTCTTTACGAGAAGGGAAAAGGAGAAGAGTACCTTAGAAATTCCAAGATTTATGTATTTTGACCATAAAGGGCACTTTATTACTTCAAAAGCCATGCAACCACTTAATAAACCCTCGAGAAAACAGATAGAACTATTTTTGAAAGATGTGCCATTGAGTAATTAAAAGCTAGAACTGTACGAAGGATTTCAAACTATTGCAGATGTGGGATTTCTGAATTCAAAAATAAAGTAAAGCACTTTTATTTTTCACAAAATATAAAAGATTACGCTTCCGAAATCCAACATCCGATATCTGAAATAAACAGTTGTTTAAAATCCTTTGTACAGTACTAATTCAACACCTCTTTTACTTACCAGAAGCCTTCAATTGCTTGTATCTCAAAAGTGCTTCCAAATAGTAGTAATCTGCATATACCAATGGAACATCCACTTCCGAATTACCTGGTTTGTGACCAGTGCTATGCATCAGGATAAAGTGATTGTTTTCTCCAATTTTTGCTTTAAAAGCTGGAGAAGAAAGTGTTTCAAGCATTTTGATGGCATTGCTCAAATATTCTGCTTTTTGTTTTCCTTTCGAGTATTGCGCTAGCTCAAATAGGGCAGAAGAAGCAATAGCGCCTGCTGAAGCATCACGTTCTTCACCGGGCTTGCTATAATCCCAATATGGAATTTTGTCGGCTGGTAAATTTGGATTATGAAGAATAAACGCCGCAATTTTATGCGCTTGCTCTAAATATTTAGGGTCTTTGGTTTCACGATACATCACCGTGTAGCCATACAAACCCCATGCTTGTCCACGCGCCCACGCTGACTCATCGGCTGCACCTTGGTGTGTTTTTTTGGCTTGTACTTCTCCGTTTGGTCCATAACAAATTACATGATAACTACTATTATCAGCTCTGAAATGGTTTTTCAACGTATTGTCAGCGTGGATGGTGCTGATGTTGTAAAAGGATTTATCGCCCGAAACCTTGGATGCCCAGAATAAAAACTCCAAGTTCATCATATTGTCGATGATAACTGGGTATTCATATTTTCCTTGAAATTTGTTCCAAGATTTGATTAAGCCAACTTTAGGGTCAAATCGTGTTGAAAGTGATTTTGCACCCGTAAGCATAATGTTTTTATATTCCTCATTTTTGGTAAGACGATACCCATTTCCGAAAGGACAGTATAGCATAAAACCCAAATCGTGCGTACCCGTATTGTATTGTTCTTTGGCTACTGCCATCGTCCATTTTTCGGCAGCATCTTTCCATTTTGGGTCATGGGTGTATTCGTATAGATACCAGAGTGAGCCTCCAAAGAAACCACTACACCACCAATCTGATTTCATATCACGAGGCGAACCGTCGGGATTAGTAGATTGAGGGAATTTCGTCAAATCGGGATGTGATGCCAACATACCTTCATATTGTTTGGCAGCATAATCAAATTCTTTTTTGACATTGATTTGACTCATCGCCAAATGCGTACAAGCAAGAAGAATAAACGTTTTTACAAATTTCATAGTTTACAAAGATTTATTGATTCAGTTATAGGAATTCGTAAGATTGAGATTTTTAAGTTAGTGCTATGTAAAAGGATGTTATTCGTTGACAGTGTATTAGATGTTGGAATAATCTCACAATCAGAAGGATACACTTTAGGCTTTCAGGTATCAGCTTTCAGCGGTGGGCATTCGGCAAAATATATCTATCGTTACTAAAAAACATTTTAACACTCTGTGCCTTGTGCCTGTTGCCTTATCCCTAAAACACAAAACTTAAATATAATTCTGCACAATTACTTACTTTCCTTCAAATTTCAACTGATATTTTCCTTTAGTACTTGGTTTTTTGTGTGTTAGCAAAATTCTAGTAACGAGTTTCTTTCCCCATTTTGTTTTAAAACTATCATATTCCATCCCTTCGGTAGATGGCATATCGGTGCTAACGCTGAAGAGATTTGGGTCGTAGGTAGCTACCAATTGAGTGTCGTCGTTGGTAAAGATAATTTGTCCCGCTTTACTTGTATCTACCTGACAGATAGTCATCAAGACTTGTTGTAATGACTGAGGGTTTTGAGACAACACAAAGTCGTCATTTATTTCAATTTGATGCTTTTGTTTTAAAAGTTTTACCCCTCTTTTCCATGTTTGAATACCTGCTTCTTGTGGATAAGCCCCAGCAATATTCATAGTCAGACTTACTTCTTTTTCATTACTCAAAAAGGCCACATCATGTGCTTCAAAACTACGTCCATCTTTTTGTCCGATTCCATTAATCATCGGTAAATTATGATGCTGAGACTGTGTAAACCAAAGTTCATAGCGTTGTTTAGAGAACGTTCTGGCGGTGTAATTACCACGACCAGCATCAATAATCATAGGTTTTCCTTTGTAGTAAATAATGAAATCGCCTACGTCGTTATGATTGTGGCTCTCGTCGTTGTGCCCACCGTGAGTTGCCAAAAACAAGCCCGTATTATCTCTTGCTGTCATCACCTGAATATCGCTAATCCAAGCCTCGTTGACTGGCTGATATTCGGTGTCATCTGCTTTGATTGAACCAACTGTCAAAAGATTTTGGATTCTGCGCATGCGCTGGTATCCTTCAGTTTTGACTTGTGGGTATTTAGCAAAAGCCCATTCTCCAAAGTGTTGTAATTGAGGTTCTTGTATGGCTTTTCCGAAACGATACAACATCAAACCATCTGGTCGGAGAGTTGGGTCGGCGTCGGCAAAATTGACGAAATATTCACCACTGATATGCGTTTTGTACACATAATTCGCCATTTTTTTAATAAGCACATTTTGATAAATATTTACTCGATTATTGGTGGCATTTTGTAAAAGCTCTAGGCAGTCAAAAACACTGCCACCTGCTGCAAACCAGTAACTTGGCCCTTCGTCGCAACCACCATCTTCACCTAAGCTATTCAAATAGGAATCTAGCCCAATCATAGCGCCATACAACATTTTGGCACGGCGACTTTCATCTTTTTCCAAGAGCAAATTACTCATAATCCAGTTGGACATAATCCAAGGATTCCAGTTGTTGACAGGTTTAGTTTTGCTCATCCAACCAAATCTTTCTGGATTATTGAGCATAGGATTGAAAATGCGCACATTAGTTTCGTGGTAAATCCTTTTACGAATCAATGGATTAATCTTATCCAATTTTTTACCAACCCAATAATCAGCAATGGCAAGAACTGAAGCCGTTTCGGCAGAAAACAAATCAACCACAGGGTTTGTCACATCGGGAAGCCCCGTATGACCAATATGCGCAGGAACGCCCCAATAACTTTCTTCGCAAATTGACCAGATACCGTTGAGGATAGCCTCCATAAATCGACCCTTATCTTCGATACTTTCTGCTAAAAGTAATTGAAAAAGGTTATTACGTTTACCAAAAGAAATACTTCCATGACGATTGCGGTCACCAGAACGTACATAGTCGAGTGAAATCGTTGCAGAAATAGGCTCAAATTTATAATTGAGAGCTTTTTCTCCGTCTTTAATAACTTTTTGTAATACCGAATCAGGTACTTGGGCTTTCCATTCGGTAGGATTTTGAGGATAGGGATGCCACTGATTTAGCGGAATCAGACTTTGTTGGACAGCCCCTAATGAATAGTCTTTTCCAAAAATATTTCGAGGCGTAATTTGTGCTTTGGTACTCACCACAAAACACAATAAAAAAATAAGTATTCGAGGTATGGACATCTTAGTGTGCGTTAAAATTTAATCGCCTTTAGACAAGAGGTATGAGCTATCAGCTTTTGATTATTTTAAAAAATTAAGTTAATCAAAAGGGCTGAAAGCTCATAGCCGATGACTGAAAGCTGTTATACCTTACCAATTAGGATTTTGCTTGAGATTAGGATTGAGCGCTAATTCATTAATAGGAATAGGCCATAAATAATCTTTGGCAGGGTCAAAACGACGGAAAGTAGCATCTTGTACTAAAATATAATTGTCAGCTGTGAGTTTTACCGCTGTTGCTGTGCCAAATTCACTCTTGAAAAAGAAATTTCCTATGATTGGTTTTACTAATTCAACTTCAGCCGTTTTCCAACGAATCAAATCCCAATAGCGGAAACCTTCCACTGCTAATTCTACATGGCGCTCACGACGAATTTCGTTTCTCATCGAAAGCCCATTGGCTGTAGCAAAGGCATTGGATAATTTGGCGACTTTACCTCTGGTTCTTAATTTGTTGATAGTCAGTTCCAAATCTGCATCAGAAATAGATTCGTTGAGTTCATAAGTAGCTTCTGCATAATTTAGTAAAACTTCTGCATAACGAATCACAACTCCGTCGATGTTAGAGCGTTGCAAAGTCCAGTCGTCGGTATTAAAGTACTTTCTTGACAGAAATCCAGTCAATTGAAAGGCCAAAACAGATACCGAGAAAATAGGATTTGTTCCAATATATGAGTCGCCAGACTTCATGATAGTAGCGCCTAAACGTTCGTCACGATTGCTAAATACTTCTGTTGAGATAGTGGGTTTTTTATATAAAGGCGACTTTTCAATAGGCAATCCGTCGGTCATCAAGTACGAATCTACAAGGTTGCGCGTTGGACTAGCCGAGCCATTTTCTAAGTTACGAGCCGCAGTATGAGTAAGAACGATTTCGGAGGTACTTACACCGTACTGTTTAACCAAAATATTTTCACGATTCTGACGACCTTCTCCTGCCAATTGAAAGATATTGTAATAGCTTGCAAACAAATCATGCTCTTTGCTATCGATAATGGCTTTTGAAGCCGCCAACGAAATCGTTAAATGTGCTTTGTAATCGCCATAGCCATGAAATTTAGCACGAGTTCCTTCAAATAATGCTGCCCGTGATTTGAGTGCTAATGCGGCAGTTTTGGTAATTCTACCATAATTTGCAGTACCTAACTGCGTTGGCGTTGGTAGTTTTTCGACAGCAAAATCTAAATCTTTATAGATGTTCTGAATCACTTCTTCACGAGTGTTAGCTGGAGCGAACAGCTCTGGAGAGTTTTCTTTTAGAACTGATAAAATTAACGGAACACCACCATAGCGTTGGAATAGGGTATAATATCCCCATGCTCTAAAGAATCGTGCTTCAGCAACATAACGGTCGACTGTTGCTTGTGTGACACCTGAATTCAAGGCTAGCGGTGCTTTTTCGATAATGTTATTGGCTGCTCTAATGAGCTGGTAAGAACTGTTATAAGTGCCATCGGTTGCGGGTGCAATACGTGTACCATCACTTATACTGTTGGGGGCACGTGCGTAGGTATCGTCCGACCAGTTGTCATCTGTATTGGGTAAGCCAGGCAGATAAGTATACAAAAAATTGGACGCGCTTTGTAAATCTCTTTCGGTTTTCCAGAAAGCAGGGTCACTCAGTTGTGTTTCAGGAATGCGGTCTACATCGCAAGAACCTAAGCCCATTGTGAGCAATAAGGCTAAAGATATATGTTTGAATAAAGTCTTTTTCATAATCCAGAATGTTATATAGAATTTTGGGTTTTAGAATGACAAGTTCAAGCCACCAGTGATTGTACCAAAAAATGGATAATCGTTTTGTGAACCGTTTCTTTGTTCTGGGTTAAAGTAATTGTTAAATACGCCCAATCTTGTCAATGAATACACGTCCTGACCCGACACAAATACTCTTGCACGTGTGAGACCAATTTTCTTTAATAGGCTTGGCGGAACGGTATAACCAATTTGTATATTTTTCAAACGAGCATATTGTCCATCCATAATCCACTTGTCGGAAGGTAAGTATCTGAATCCACCTTGTAGATAGGGTCTTGGGAAAGTTGCATTCGGATTTTCTGGAGTCCAATAATCGCGGTGCACTGCCAAAGGTTGTTTCCAAGCTTGTGCCAATGGTTCAATCGCTTCGCTATTTGGCATAAATGAACGCTCGCCAACACCTTGAATGAAGGCTGTGAAATCAATAGATTTGTATTGGAAACCAAAATTTAAACCGAATACATATCTTGGTTGGTCGGTTCCTAACATGACCAAATCGCCTGGGTCTTCTGGTGTGCCTTTTCCTACTGTGATTTTTCCATCACCATTTTGGTCTATGTATTTTACATCTCCTGCACCTGTGCGACTATCTTGAAAAGCATGAGTTTTTACTTCGTCGTCGCTTTGGAAATATCCTTCTGTTTTATATCCCCAAATTGTATTGAGTGGATAACCTTCTAATAATGAAACCGTTCCAGCTCCCAATACTCTACGTCCTGCATAACTCATGAGTTTGTTCTGGTTGTCCGAAAGATTAAATCCAACATTATAACTAAAATGTTCTCCGATTTTATCTCTAAATTTCACCTCAAGTTCCCAACCCCAAGACTTCAATTCACCGTTATTGATTTTAGGAGTTCCTACGCCGAATGTACTTGGTAACTGCAATGGAGTAAGCATATTACGATTGTATTTTACATAATAGTCACCACTGATTTGAAGTTTGTTTTTCAATAAACCAATATCCAAACCTCCGTTGCTTGTTTCGATGGTTTCCCATGATAAATCTGAAGACGGTACTACACTTTGATAAAAATAGGAAGTACGTGATTCTGGGCTACCCATTACAAGGCTCGAACCTCTGGTCAGCAAATTGAGATAGTCATAAAAACCTATGCCCAAGGCATTTCCTAGTTGTCCCCATGAGCCTCTAACTTTAAATTCAGAGAATAAACCGATGTTATTACTAAACCATTTTTCGTGGTGAAGATTCCATCCGACAGAGGTTGAAGGGAAAAACTTAATGCGTTTGCCTGGCGCTAATCTTGAACTTTCGTCGGCACGAAATGTAGCTTCAAACAAAAATCTATCATCATAATTATAATTCAAGCGACCAAAATAAGATTGAAAAGCATAGGTGTTGATCGTCTCGCTATTGCTCTTGGTTTTGTCGTCACCAAGGTTGAGTGTAGGTTGGTCATTACTTACTAGGCTCAATGAGGTTGTACTGGTAGAGGTAAAACGGCTATCTTCCCATTGGTATCCACCCATTACATGTATTTTGTTTTTCTTGATGCTAAAGTCATAATCTGCCAATAATTGAATGTTGGTATTATTGGTAAACTCGTTGGTTACGGCATACGAGTTAGGATTATTTAGGTAAAAAACGGGAGCAAATCTTCCCCAAAGTTCTACCTGACGAGCAAATCTTCTTCTTTCACCAAAACGATATTGTTGTCCTAAAACAGCACGAAGTTGTAAACCTTTTACCACATCTTTGGCAGCCAAGGTAAATACCCCATCGAAGAAGTTTCTGTCCATATTGTTGTATCCACCCTCTTTTAGCAAAGCATAAGCATTGTTGGCCGACGAACCTGCACCACCATTGAGCCTTCCTTCTGGTGTGAAAATAGGGAAACGTGTGCGTAAACGATATACCTGATATACTAATCCCTCGCCGTCGGTACTTGCCGATGAAGCTTGTTGGTCTTGCTTGGTATAGGCAATACGTGAATCTAAAGAAATATGCTTAGTCAGTTGAGAGCCCAAATTAAAACGAACGTTGTAACGGTCAAGTCGGTCGGGACCAACCCTGAACAAACCTTGTTTACCGTAATAGCCTAAGGATACCAAGTAATTGGTTTTTTCATTTCCGCCTCTTGCCGAGAAATTATGCGTTTGCATAGGCGTATATTTTCTAACCACCTGACCGATTTGGTCTTCTTGATTATAGAAAATATATCTTGTTGTATCAGAAGGATTTACAACATAAGGAATACCATCTCTTATTTTTTGTAAATCATCATCTGTATATTCAGGACCTGTTTTGGCATTTTTTCTAGCCAAGTTGGCATAAAGCGCCTCTTCCAACAGTGGCAATCTTTCGGGTACATTGAGTGCCCAGTCTACCCCGATTTGGTTGGAGTAATCGAAAACAGTTTTACCTGATTTTCCTTTTTTAGTAGTAATCAAAATAACCCCGCCTGCTGCTTGAGCACCATAAATGGCTGCTGCTGCGGCGTCTTTCAACACACTAATATTCTCAATATCGTTGGGATTGAGAGTTTGTAAGGTAAAGCTAGAGACCGTCACCCCATCGACCAATACCAAGGGGTCAACATTACCATTGGCAGAAGTAGCACCACGAATCTGAATACCAATACCTTCATTGCCTGGTTGCCCAGTACCACGAGTGATAATCAAGCCAGAAGTAACACCCTGCAAGGCATTAGCCACGTTTGATACAGGACGGTTTTCGATAACTTTTGAATCAATGGTTGATACTGCTCCTGTTAGATTTGCTTTTTTCTGTGTACCGTAGCCTACGACAACAACCTCATCAAGTGATTTGTTGTCGGATTCTAATATTACATTGATAATACTCTGAGAACCAACGGCTATCTCTTTGCTCACAAAACCTACAAAAGAGAAAACTAATACGGCACCGCTATTGGGAACATTGATTTTGAAACGACCAGTTCCGTCTGAATTGACCCCTCTTGTAGTACCTTTCAACGCAATATTTACCCCTGCTAGCGGTTCGCCTTTTTCATCGGTCACTTTTCCAGATATACTTTGTTCCATCACCACTTGCAACTGGGCTGGTGAGAGCATTGGAGCATTGGTATTGAGTACGACAGGATGTTCTGATGAAATAACTTTGGGCAAAAATTCTTCTTTTGTTGAATTGTTTTTGGTATCAGATGATTGTGAAGGAAATTTCTCTACAATCAAATATGCGCCAGATTTAGACCTTTTGTATTTTAATTTTGTGGATTCTAGGAGTTTGTCGAGGTTGTTTTCGATTTTTTGATTCCAGTCTACTACTTGTTGATTGACGGTTACTTTTTCGATTGTTCCTCCTTCAAACAAAATATCGACACGGTAATGGTTTTTTAATTGTCCGAGTACGTCTCTGAGTTTTTGAGTATTGTTTGTCAAATGTTGCTCAGTTTTTGTTCTGCTCAAGATATTTTTTTGTGCCATAGCAAATACTTGGGCATTACACGGCTGTCCTCCCAAAGCCATTGTGCTGAGTAACACACTGGCTTTGAGCATTGCAGGTAAAGCTAGATTCATAGAAAATTTATTTAGAAGGTAATGGAATATTTTACTTCTCCGAAAGAACGAAAGTATTTCCTGTTTTGGATAATTTGAGGTCTAATAATTCTACAACGGTATTCAATAATTCTTCTGCATTTTGGGCTTTGTATGAGCCTACAAGCGTTCTTTTGGCAAGTGAATCGTTTTGTAATTTGATTTTTACACCATAATTTTCTTCCATAATTTGAGTAAACTCAAACAGGTTGGTATCTTCAAAAATTAATCGGTTTTGTTGCCAAGCAATGATTGGGTCAAATGTTTTGGCAGTATCTTTTTGTACATGGTTGCTTATATCCAACTTGACCAATTCGCCAGGACGCATAGTAATTTCCTTTTTGACTTGGTTTTCTTGGTATTCTAATCTAACTTTTCCTTTATTCAGAATTACTTTTGCGCCTCTATCTCTACTGAAAACACTAAATTCTGTACCTAGAACAACAACGTCAAAATTACGTTTTGTTTTTACGATAAATTTCTGATTATCAGGTGTATGTGTTACTGAGAAAACCGCTTCTCCCGATAGCTCAACTTCTCTATTTTTAGTGCCAAATCCAAATCTTGGGACTTTCAATGTTGAATTGGCATTCAGTGTAACCATCGTGCCATCAGCTAATTGAATTTTATCAACTTGCCCGAATGTAGTCTCATAAATTTGGTATTGAAAATGGTCTTTAAAATACCAAGAACCTAAACTAATCATCAAACATGCTGCTGCTATTCGACTGACTTTGAGCCATATATTGCTTTTTTGTTCTGTTTCATCACCCACAAGTGTAAGTACGTCTTGGTCGGTTTGTTCCATGATTTGTCTAAAATCTTGAAGGCGCTTTTCTACAGATGGGTTATATTGAGGATGTTGAGTTTCCCACTCCAACAACCATAAATAGAACAATTCTTGGTTATTGGGTTTTTTGAGCCATTCTTCAATGGATTGTTTTTGCAGAGGTGAACTTTTCCCTGCAAAATGCTCAAAAAGTATTTGTCTATTCACTACAGATTCCATAATTTTTCAACGTGTTTGTTTATCAGGTTTTTTAAAATAAAAAGTATAGACTAATCCATAAAAATAGGTCTTTGAGGCCAAACTTCAGGGCTTGTATTGCCTTGTGAATATGTGTTTCGACGGTACGATGTGAAATATCTAGTTCGTCAGCAATTTCTTTTGCTTTTTTGCCTTCAAAGCGATTCATCAAAAATACTTTTTGGCACTGTTTAGGTAATGTGTTGATTATCAGTTCTATTTTTTGGTGTAACTCTTCATATTGCATGATTTGCTCGGGTAGTTCGGCACCTTCAATATGGTAGACTTTCTCAAGCGAATCACTTTGTTTAAACTCATTAGCCAGATAATTCAGGGCTCTATTACGTACTGCTCTAAACAAATAAGCACGATATGAGGTGGTAACTGATTGATAAGACTGGGTTTTCCAAAAATGACAAAAGACATCACTGACAATATCTTCGGCTACCTCTTTGATATATACGTACCTGATGGCGTGTGAGCAAAGTGCTCGGTAGTACATCCCAAAAAGTATTTCACAACCTTTTTGTGGATGCGTCTGAAAAGCAAGCTTTGCCGCTAGTTCAGCTCCATCAATAATTTTCCCCTCAGTCTCTGGTTGTGGTTCTACAAAGCCCAAAGTTGGATGATTATTTTCAGTAGTTATAGATTTAGGTTCTTGACGAATCATAGTTAAGTCTTTCACACATTTTGATGCTGTTATACTGTAAAGACAAAAAAGGCGTAAAAACTACGTAGTGTAAAATGATAATTTTTTAAAAATTTTAAGAAAAAGTATTTTTAATCTAATTTTTTAGGATTCAAAAAGAGATATATACCATAAAAAAGGTGCTGAATAAGTCTCCAGCACCTGTGTAAAAGTATTAATTGGGGATGCTGGATTTTTGATTTCGGAAGTATAGCATATTACTTAATCCTCAATCCCGAAATCAACAATCCAAAATCCGCTATCGAAAGATTTTTCCACTCTTTTCTAGTTCTTTATATTTGGCAATATACATTTTGTCAAGTTCTTCTGAATCTTTGTATTTGATACGCAATTGGGCTAGCTTTTTATGTAAATCTGCTTTGATTTTGGCATAGGCAGGGTCATTGTAGACATTTTTCAACTCATTTTTATCTTTCCTACGGTCGTATAATTCCCATTCATCTACATCATAATAGAAATGAATCAGCTTAAATTGTTCGGTCACGATGCCATAATGGCGTTTGACCATGTGCACACTTGGGTATTCGTAATAATGGTAATAGGCGGCATCTCTAAAGTTTTTGCCTTGGCCTTTAAAGATAGGAATCAGACTTTCGCCCTGCATATCTGAAGGAGGTTTGATACCCGCCGCTTCAAGAAAAGTCTGCGCAAAATCCAGATTTTGAACCATCTGAGAATTTTTAGAACCAGCTTTAATAATACCAGGCCATTTTACGATTAAGGGTGTTTTGAAAGATTCATCAAAAATAAAGCGCTTATCAAACCAGCCATGTTCGCCCAAATAGAATCCTTGGTCAGAAGTGTACACCACAATCGTGTTTTCGTCCAAACCGTTTTCCTTCAAAAAGTCTAATACTTTGCCTACCCCTTCATCCACCGATGCAATACAGCCTAGATAGTCTTGCATATAACGCTGATAACGCCACTGCATTTTTTCTTTTTCGGTCATGGTAGGGTACCTTTTGATAAACTCCTCATTCATAGGTCGGTAGGTGTCGTCCCAAATTTTTCTTTGTGCTGCATTCATACGACCAACCGTACCATTGTACAATGCTATATCATAAGAATGAGATTCTTTGATACCCAGTTTTTTCATATTTTCTGGGAAAATCTTTGAGTCACCTGCCCAATTCATGTGCTTGAGAAGGTTCATTTCGGCTTCTTTGGCGGCTGTTCCACGTCCTTCGTAATTATCAAAAAGGGTACTTGGCTCAGGGAAAGTTTTATGGATAAATTCTTTATAATGACGCTCCGCAGGAATCCATTCACGATGTGGAGCTTTATGCAAATACGCCAAAAAGAAAGGCTTTTCGGGGTCTCTTTCATTTTTGAGCCAGTTGAGTGTAATATCCGTAATCAGATCGGTCACATACCCGATAAGCTTTTTGGGACCTTCTTTTTTAGTAATAATATCAGGGTTGTAATAGTTGCCTTGATCGGGCAATATCTGAAACTCATCAAAGCCTTTGGGGTTATTGCCAAAATGCAACTTTCCGAACATAGCTGTCTGATAACCATTGGCTTGTAATAATTGTGGAAAGGTAATATTGGTCGTGTCGAATGGAAAATAGTTATCAATTTTACCATTGATATGGCTATGTTTTCCTGTTAAAATTACCGCTCGTGAAGGCGCACAAATTGAATTGGTAACGCAGGCATTGGTAAAAAGCATACCATCTTTGGCAATTCTGTCGATGTTGGGTGTGCTTGTCAAACGTTTATCATAAGCCGAAATAGCTTGATAAGCATGGTCATCAGACATGATGAATACAATGTTGGGACGTTTGGGCTTGTGTGGTTTTAGTGCCATAAATACACCAACGATACCTCCCAGTAGCAGTAGGATGACGGAAATTTTTTTCATAGATAGTTAAATGGTTGAAATTGGGCTTAAAGCTAGAAAATTACCATAATGTTTCAAAGTGATGCAATCAAAACTGGAAATATGTTTGAGCTAAAAAGTCGTAAACGCTATTTCGAATTTTGTTGGTTCAAATGTAATACCTAATTAAACAAAAAGAGTCTTGATTGCTCAAAACTCTTTTTGGAAACTAAATAGAAATATAAACTTCTCCTCTGCTTATCAGTCTTGCCGTTCGAATCACACCTGAAGACTTGATAACAACATCCTGATTATTAGTAGAATACTCTAGATTTACAGTGAATTCCCCTGATGGATGTTCGATGGAAAAGAAAGAGCTATTTTCTGTGAAATGGGCAATGTTTTTGGTAATGCTTTCAGGTAAAATACAAGCTGTAGCTACCGAAACAGCTGCCAAAACGCCAATAGCTTCGTGAACCACATGAGGTATAAACATACGTGTATGTACCACTCCCCCTTGGATAGGAGGAGCAATTAGACACATTTTAGGAATGGTTTGTTGACTAACGTCACCGAGTTGCATTTTTTCGCCAGCGATTAGCCGAATAGTTTCAATTTTTTGTTTTAACGACTCATTTTGTTCAAGTTCCGAGATACTTTCATAGCCATTCAACCCAAAGTCTGAGGCTCGCATGATTACTACGGGCATTCCATTGTCTATACAAGTTGCCTCAATTCCAAGAATCGTATCTATGCTATTGCGTGTAGGTAAAAGTGCGCCGCAAGTAGCGCCAACCGTTTCTAAATAATTACAAATAATAGGCGCTGAAGTTCCAACCACACCATCAATTTTGGTATTTCCATTATATTGTACTTGGTAATCAGGTGTTTGAACTACCACTTCACAAATTCCACCTGTATTTACCATACTTATTCTGGCACTTGTGGTCGGAGAATTTGCTTTGAAAATTCCGCTCTCAATCGCAAAAGGCAGAACGCCCGCTAACATATTTCCACAAGTTTGGAGCGTTGAAACCTTACCTTTACCTATCTGAACTTGTACAAAAAAGTAGTCTAAATCTGCCTCAGGAATTGATGAAGGACTGACAATGGCAATTTTACTACTCAACGATGACCCACCCCCCAAACCATCTATTTGACGATTATCGCCTTGAGTTGTTCCTTCAATAGCCGCAATAAGATACTGATTTCGAAGGTTTTCATCTTCTGGTAAATCTTTTTTCAAGAAAAAAAGTCCCTTTGAACTTCCCCCTCGAAAGTGCATATAAGGAATGGCTAATTGCATGATTTTAAGAGCTTTTCAAGGTTGTTTCTTGTGCCACGAGTAACTATTGGCTCAACTCCTTGGTCTTCCAACATTTCAATGACAGCCTCCATTTCGTGCATTCTACGCAAAGCGTGCGTGCGACTTCCTTCCACAAATCGGTCAATAAGTTCATCATTGCCACCAATCAGCGAACTAATTTGTCCTCGGATATAGTCTTCCATACCAAAAGCTTCTCCAGCTTCCATGGCTTCGCAGATAACTGCCGCTATGCCTTTGTAAACAATAGAGCGTAAAAGTTTTCGAGTTGCTGCATCTCCAATGATACTATTTTCGACTGAAGAAATATTGAGGTTCAAGGGTTTTACAAAATCTAAAAAATCTGAAGCATATTCTCCCGCCGCTAAAAAAGGCGTTAAAATGCCTTTAGGTGGAACTGGCGCCATAATAGCCAAATCGATGACTTTGATTTTGGTTGATGCTAAAATTTGGGCAATAGCCATTTTTTTCTGTGGACCAGAAGTATTCATTTCACAAAAAAACTGATGTGGTTTTGCAACAGTCGCTATTTCTTGAGCAATTTCTAAAGACGCAGATGATAAATTAACACTAAATATCACATCCGCATAGCTCACCGCTTCTGGATTACTCGAAACTAATTGAACATTTGGATGTAATTTATATGTTGGATTCGGGTCGTATCCCCAAATTTGATGTCCTTTTTTTGCTAAATCATTGGCAAAGCGAGAGCCAGCCTCGCCTAAACCTAATATGGCTATTTTCATGATATTCTTAATTTAAAACTTCAAAATATGCCTTTGTTGGAATTATTTCCAACAAACTTGCGCAAGCCACAAATCATCTATCTTATATTCATCCAGCTTGGCTAGTTGCTGACACGTATCTCGTTGGAAACAACTCCAACGATGGCATCTAATATCCAAACTTCTCATCCCAACCATAAATCTGCAAAGATGTTTTGCCTTGTCGAAGTTGTTCACGCACTCTTTCCTCCTTGGCTTCTCTGGCAATAGCTTTTTCGATAGTTTCTTCAATTTTTTCTTGAGGAATAATCACAACGCCATCTCTATCTCCAACGACAATATCTCCTGAGTTGATAAGAATATTGCCTATCATAATAGGCTCATTGAGCGTGCCATCACCATAATTGGAAGTTCCATGAATACACAGTCCCCGACTAAACACTGGAAAACCCATCTCTTCAATATCGTTGGCATCGCGTACACAGGCATCAATTACTAAACCATTGATTCCTTTAGTCTTAGCTCCTAAACTCATGAGATCACCCCAATAACCAGCTTCATAAAATCCTGAACAATTGGCAATTAGCACATCGCCAGCTTTTGCATAGGCATAGGCACGATGCAAAAGCATATTGTCGCGAGGCATAGTTTGAACGGTGAACGCAGGTCCGCAGACTTTCATATTTTTCGCAATCGGCTTGATAGCTGAGGGTAAATTCCCTTTTTTACCCATGGCTTCATGCAATGTAGCAGCCGAAAATTTGGCAAGTTCTTGTATTAAATCCATAACTTAAAAAATGGTGTTTGTGACTCTTGGTACTTGACTTAGATGCGCTTCGGCAAATTGAACATTCTTTTGTCCAGAAATTCTTCTTGCGTGATTTCCACGTCGAGAAGCCAACTCAGCGTAATAATCTCTTAAGTATTTTTGAGCCCCCATGCAGTCCATTGCTGCCATTTTTTTGTCCATTACTGAAGTAATATCTACGAAGGTATCTGGCAAAAAGCCACAAAGTTCTGGCTGATGTGGCTCGAATGAATACCAAGCTGGCGGGTCGATATTCTTGAATGCGCTCGGTACACCTGCTCCGCAAGACAACAGTCGAGCACGCTGCGTAGCTTGAAATGCTAAGGGATGGTCAGGATTGAAAGGGTCTTTTTCTGAATGGGTTAGGATAACAGTCGGCTCAAAATCACCGATAATATGGGTTAATTGGGTAATTCTTTCATCTGAAATCAACATTGGATAATCGCCCCAATCTAAGAATTGAATGGGTGTTCCTAGAATATCAGCCGCCTTTTGAGCCTGTTCATGACGAATTTCTTTTACATTATCGACACTTCGTTGTGGGTTTTCTTTCCACAATTCACCCGATTCGCCTCTTTCTCCGTATGACATACAAACGACGAGAGTTTCAGCCCCTTCTTCAAGGGCTTTGGCGATAGTGCCTGCTGAGCGCCAAACGAAATCCGCCGAATGAGCTCCTATGACTAATAATTTCTTGTTCATGATAATAATTGGTGGTTTGAAGAGACTTTATTTTAATAAAAAACTCAGCACTCAAAATTCAACATTCAAAACTCCTACAGGTCTTCTGGCATGGGTGTACCTCTTGTATGAAAGCTATCGACGGTTTTGAGTCCCCAAGCTTGCCCTTTCGAACGTTCCTCTCGGTTCCAGACAACGGTCTCATAATCAGGGTCTAAAATGAGTCTTGCCGTAGGATTAGCTATTTCAATTCTATTACCCCCTGGTTCATACACATACAGGAAAAATGTTTGCTGAATAGCGTGTTTATGTGGACCCGTTTCAATAAAAATACCATTTTCCAAAGCTATATCTGCTGCCAAAAGAACCTCTTCACGACTGTTTACGGCGTAAGTCAAATGATGAAAACGGCCCGATAATCCTGAGTGATCTTCGGTAATGGCAAGGTCATAAGATTTGGAATTTACCGAAACCCAAACACCTTTAGGCTGTTCATCAAATACAATAGTCTCTGTCATGCGACCGCCTAAAACCTTGAACTGGAAATCACTAAAGGCGACAATATCTTTGGCTAACAGATTGAGGTGGTCGATACGACGAACGTTCATCCCTCTCCCTGGAAATTTACTTGCCGTATTTTTGAGGGCTGATTTGTGTTGCTCGTCAGGTTGGTATTTACGGGTGTCAAAATAAATTTCTGCAAAATGTCCATCGGGATAGCGGAACATAAAAGTATCGCCATAGCCACATTCGCCCTCGTGCCAGCGAATACCCAGATTTGCTTGCTGTATTGCTTTTACGCGTCTTTCGAGAGCCGATTGACTGCGAGCACGCCAAGCAAAATGCCCAATACCTGCATGACGATGCGCTCGAAGCTTGAGGGTATAATGCTCATAATCGTCATAAGCCCGCAAATAGGCGCAATCCTCATGGGTTTCGACAAGCATCATCCCAAGAATTTCCGTGAAAAATCGGATACTCTCATCGAGTTTTGGTGTGAGTAATTCGACATGAGCCAAATGTGCCAATTCCCAAGTAATATCATCCATAACGAGTGGTTTTGTGTTGTTTAAAACGTATTACAAAATTAGGCTCATGCGAAGGTTTTATTAGGAGACTTTTTGTACTTTTAAGGATAAAATTCGAACATAATTCAATGGATTCACTCAAGAAAATTATCAATTTTGATGGGCTCTATGGGGATGAAAATGGCAAATATTCGTCTGAATATTTGTTTTTAGAACCTATCTCCACCAGAAGTAAAGAATTTGATTGGCAAATCAAACCACATATACATTTAAAACTTTTCCAAGTTTTTGTAGTAAAAAAAGGCTCACTTCGCTTTACAGATGCTATTTCCGAATACGAACTAAATGCACCTTGCTTGATGGTGATTCCTGCTATGGCATTACATGGACTTGTGTATCATCCAGATATAGAAGGGAGTATTTTGACTTTGTCGGAAAAAATCATTGAAGATATTTTTGAAACATCACACCCTATTTGGCAGACCTTCGAAAAAGTAAGAATTATACAGTCATTTGATGAAAGTGGTACATTCGAAAAAATGCTTTATCAGTTGGCATTGGCAGAGTACGAATTATTTAGTGAAAATCCAGAAAGAATGATGATGATTAAAGCTTGTTTGACCCAGTTTTTCTTGCATATTCATCGATTGGCTACACAAGACGCTGACCTTTCTGGAGATTCCTTACAAATGGCTTATTTTAGAAAGTTTTTACAAAATATCAAAAAGTCTTCGCACCAAAAAAGTATTCCTGATTTTGCGGAAGACTTAAACATTTCTGCCGTTCATTTGAATCGAATTTGTAAAGCTATCGCAGGCAAATCAGCCATAGAATTGGTGCACCAACATTTGATTCAAGAAGCCCAAAAGTATTTGCTACATACGTCTTATTCTATTTCGGAAATTGCCTACTTATTGGAATTTGAGTACCCAAATTATTTTGCCAAACTCTTCAAAAAACATATTGGTTTATCCCCCGCCGAATATCGACAAGTGGATAGGAGGTAGGTGTTTCAATGAATTTTATGTATTTTAGGCACAGTAATCTCCTAATATTCTATGTTTTATCAAGTATTTTCTCCCCAGCCAGCACTTCGAGAATTTGTGAATAATATCATGATTTTTCGACTTGATATGCCTGCCATAGGTAAAAATCCTACGGTGGTGCTACCTCCATTGGGGGAGCAATGCCTCTACTTTTATCCGCTAGAATCCCCTGTGAGTGAGTATCTGGACAAGGAGAAAATGATTAAACTATCACCGAGTATTTTGGTTGGGCCACAGGTGAATCGAGTTAAGTTGACGATGCCTTTTCATAGTTATACCGTCAAAGTCGGATTTCAACCTGGAGGATTATACAGAATTTTAGGTATTCCGATGAATGAAATGGTGATGGACGAATCGTTGGATAGTGTTTATTTTCTAGATAAAGAAATCCAATTTATCAATGAGCAACTTTGTGAGTTATCGAACCCAACTGATATTTTACAACTGGTCGAAGGGTTTCTACTCAAAAAAGCCCAGAAACTTAGACCAGTTTTGCCTGTAGACAAGGTGCTTTCATTAGTTCATCAAAAAGGAGGTTTGATGAAAGTTGAAGATATTGCTGAAAATGCCTGTGTTAGTACTCGCCAGTTAGAGCGGTTATTCCAACAAAGAATTGGTTTGCAACCTCGTTTTTTTACTCGCATTACTCGTTTTGCCAAAGCTTGGCGTATAAAAGAAAGCAATCCTCAAATCAAGTGGACTACTATTGCGTACGATTGTGGTTATTTTGACCAAATGCACTTAATTCGGGATTTTAAGACATTTTGTGGTAGTTCTCCCTCTGTGATAGAAGATGAAATTAAAGCCTCTTCCTTTACTTTGGGAGGTCAGTTGTAGAGCTAAACATGTCGCATTGATACTATTTTAGCCGATTGCTCCTTAATAATTTTGTCACTATAAAACTTAAACATTATAGTTATGAAATATCTACTTTTTATCTTGGCAACATGGGGATTTTCAACATTTACTTGTCTGGCACAAAATCAAGAACAAGACAAAGCGATTATTGAAGGACAAATAGATTTATTTTTTAAAGATTGGGAAAACCACAACTTCGAGAATATGGTCAATTATGCTACCGAAGATTCGGATTGGGTCAATGTAGTAGGTATGTGGTGGAAAAATCGGAAGGAGGTGATTTATGCGCATAATGTCTTTCACAAGGTTATGTTCAGGAATACTAAACTAACCAAAACATCTGTTCATACTAGATTCATTACCAAGGATGTAGCGATAGTTCGATTGTATTGGCACATGGGAGAATATACAACGCCAAGTGGCAATCATCATGACGAAGCTGAAAATATTGCGATGATGGTATTTGTAAAAAAAGCAGAAAAATGGCTTTTGACGGCTACCGAAAATTTGGTGATTGAAGAAGCTGCACAGAAAAGTAATCCAGTCAATCGAATGCCCAAAGAATAAATGACTGATAAAAATCTACTAGCTAGCAAGTCTATTTGCTAGCTAGTAGAAAACTAAAAACCTGAATTATTGAATGAAATGAGCAGCCATTTCATGTGCAAAACCAATAGAATTTTCTGGAGAAAATAACTCCTGAATATGTGCTTCTGAAAGAAATGACCTGATTTTGGCATTTTCTAAAGCTAATTTTTTCAAGTGTTTTCCTTGTGCTGTCGCTTCTTTACAGAGTTCTTCTACCATTTCATGAGCTTCACTTTTACCTATAGTTTCAGCCAAAGCAAAAGAGAGGTTTTCGGCATAAATCAATCCTTGTGTTATCTCCAAATTAGCTAACATTTTGTCAGGATTGACTTCTAAACCATTTGTCAACATACTCATTTGCCGTACACTTCCAGCGGTTAATTGTACCACTTGTGCCAGCGTTTCCCATTCAGAATGCCATGTGCCAGTCGCTCGCTCGTGGTCTTGTACTTGAGCACTCAACAGTGTTGCAATCAAATTAGGAACACGCTGTGCATTGGCTAAAATAGCAATAGACGAAACAGGATTTCGCTTGTGTGGCATGGTCGACGACCCGCCTTTACCTTTGCCTGCTGGTTCAAATACTTCGGCTATTTCAGTTTGCATCAACAGACTAATATCTTTGGCGATTTTTCCTAAACTCCCCGAAAGAATACCTAAAGCTGAGGCTATTTCTACGACAAAATCCCGCTGGGTATGCCATGAAATGGGATGATATTCGAGACCCATATTGGATGCCATACGCTGTGCAATAGCTAATCCTTTTTGTGGCATACTCGCCAAAGTTCCGACTGCACCACCCAATTGAAGATAGTATTTCAAAGATTCCAATCGTTGTTTAGCTCTTTGAAGACTATCTATCCAAATGGCTACTTTGTAATCAAAACTGATTGGGCGAGCTTGTTGCATAAAAGAACGACCTATCAAAAAAGTGCCTTGATGCGCTAATGCCAAAACCTTCAATTGCTCTATACTTTGGGTCAATAAAGGAAGCATCAAATGAATAGCCTCTTTGCACTGCAACATCATGGCAGTATCAATCACATCTTGACTGGTAGCACCAAAATGAACAAATTTTGATGCATCAGCATTTTCAGCCTTTACAACGGCCGTTAGCTGCTTTACCAAAGGAATAGCAATATTTCCTCCCAAACCTACCTGTATAGCTATTTGAGATATAACTATTTTTTCAACCTTACAACTATGCGCTATGATTTCTGAAAATTGACTAGGAATAAACTGGCATTCTGCCTGAGCTTTTGCTAAATGAGCTTCAAAATCAAGGAGATACTGAATACTTTTTTCAGAAGTATATAGTTCACTTATCCGATTGTCGTAAAATAAGGTTTGAAATAAATCATTCATGAGCGATTGATTTTAGCTAAAATGATACCTTCTCAATAATTACAGCATATCCTTGACCAACACCCACGCACATCGTACAAAGGGCGTAGCGTTTGTTTTGCTTATGTAATTCAAGACTAGCCGTTTGAATTAATCGAGTACCTGACATACCAAGTGGGTGCCCCAAGGCAATAGCACCACCATTAGGATTGATTCGAGGGTCGTCATCGGCTAAACCTAAGGCTCTTGTACAAGCCAAAGATTGAGCAGCGAATGCTTCGTTAAGCTCAATGATATCGATTTGGTCAAGGGTCAAACCTGCTCTTTCTAAGGCTTTCTGGGTTGCTGGAACTGGACCAATACCCATAATTCTAGGCTCAACACCAACGACTGCCGAAGATACAACTTTTGCCAAAGGTTTTAAACCATATTTTACAACAGCTTCTTCAGAGGCTAAATACATAGCGGCTGCGCCATCGTTCAAGCCAGAGGCATTACCAGCGGTTACACTACCACCTTCTTTTTTGAAGGCAGGTCGTAATTGTGCCAGTTTTTCCAAAGAAGTTTGTGGTTTGACAAACTCATCTTTTTCAAATGAAACAAATTCCTCCTTTTTAGGACTAATACTTACCGCAATAATCTCTTCCGCCAATCGACCATTTGACTGTGCTTGTGTTGCTTTTTGTTGTGAGCGAAAAGCAAATAAATCTTGGTCTTCACGACTGATACCATATAGCTCGACTAGATTTTCGGCGGTAACGCCCATGGCATCAGTGCCATACATTTTGTACATCAGTGGATTAACAAACCGCCAACCAAAGCTAGAATCAAACATTTGGGCGTCATTGCCAAAAGGTTTTGAAGTTTTGGAAATGACCCAAGGACCACGAGTCATGTGTTCCATGCCCCCCGCAATCATAATTTCAGCATCGCCTGTTTGAATCGCACGACTGGCATTAATGACCGCCGACATCCCCGAAGCACAAAGTCTATTGACTGTTTCGCCAGCGATGGTATAGGGTAATCCTGCCAGAAGCAACGCCATACGAGCGACATTTCGGTTGTCTTCTCCTGCTTGGTTGTGACAACCCAAAATCACATCGCCAATGCTTTCGACGGGTATTTGTGGATTACGAGCTACTAGCTCTTTGATGACTAGCGCTGCCAGATCGTCGGCACGAACACTTGAAAGACTTCCGCCAAAACTTCCGATGGGAGTGCGTACGGCGTCAATAATATAGGCTGTTTTCATGAGAGTTTTTCGATAAATTGTGCTGCAGTTTTAGCTCTTACTTCTTCGATAGTAACATTCGGCATAAGCTCAATAAGCGTAAGTTTTCCTTCTGGATAAGCAAAAACCGCTAAATCGGTAATAACCAAATCGACCACGCCTTCGGCTGTAAGTGGAAGGGTACAAGTTGGAACGACTTTTGAAGTTCCGTCTGGGTCGGCATGAGTGAGTGTGACAATCAATTTTTTGGCTCCTGAAGCCAAGTCCATTGCACCACCTACTCCCAAAAGCGGCTTCCCTGGCACTGCCCAGTTGGCTAGATTGCCTTTTTCATCTACTTCCAAACCACCCATAATAGCCACATCAACATGTCCACCACGAATCATGGCAAAGGAATCTGCACTATCAAAATAGCTACTTCCTTTGAGAGCCGTAACAGGAATTTTTCCAGCGTTGACAGGATAATCCATTGCTCCACCGCCATCTTCAGGTGCTGGGCCGACCCCTAGCATTCCATTTTCGGTATGAAGAATAATACCATCTTCAGGTTTGATTAAATCCGCGACAAGGGTCGGAATACCAATCCCTAGGTTGACAACATCGCCATTTTTCAGTTCGGCAAAAGCTCGCTTAGCCATTTGCATACGTGATTCGCTCACTTTCTTACCTCTATTGACGGATGCCGATGAGCCCAAATCTTCTGGCGTAACCTTAGCTTCGACCAAATAATCAACAAAACATCCTGGTGTATGAATAAAATTGGGGTCTATTTCACCTACAGGAACGATTTCTTCCACCTCAGCAATCACCAAATCGGCTGCAGTCGCCATCGCACGATTGAAGTTTTGCTCTGTCATTCTGTAGGTTAAATTTCCCGCAGTATCGGCTTTCCAAGCTCTGATGAAGGCTACATTTCCACGAATACCTTCGATGAAAACTTGTTCTTGACCATTAATCATTTTGGTATCTCTTCCTTTGGCAATGAGTGTGCCTACTGAAGTTGGGGTATAAAAACCGCCTATTCCAGCGCCCCCAGCACGAATGGCTTCAGCTAAAGTACCTTGTGGCAGAAGTTCATACTCTACCTCACCTGATTGTGCAGCTTTTACGGCATCGGGATTACTGGTAAAAAATGAACCAATCATTTTACTGATTTGACCATTTAGCAATAGTTTGCCCCCTCCAAGGTTGGGTTCGCCAACGTTATTACCGATGAATGTGAGATTTTTGGTTTGAGTTTTAGCAAGCGCATGAAGCAAATGAACAGGATTGCCTGTCATACCAAAGCCCCCACCCAACAAAACATCGCCATCTTTGACCAATGCTGCGGCTTCTTCTACCGTAATTTGTGGTACTTGTTTCATGATTTTTAAGTGATTTAGAAAGTAACCATGAAGTATTTCGACCTGAAACAAACCTCTATATCAAAATCTTTGTCTGTTCGGGTCGATTTACAACAAATACTTACTTCATGAGAATTTTTTTATACGTCAAAAAATACTGTTTCCTGTTCGCCTTGCATGAAGATATCCCATTGATAGACAATACCTTCTGGAGTTTCTTGTCGTTGAGCAATGAGTGTATCTCTTCTTTCTTCAGGAACAGTATTTAGAATAATATCCTTTTGATTTTCAGCTATTTCATCCGAAAAATATAGCCTTGTGTAAGCGTGAGTCAACAGACCACGCATGAAAACCACTACGGTAATATGAGGCGCTTGTCCGTCAACCGAAGCGGGTTTGATAGTCTGAAAAATAAACTGCGCTTCTGGATCAGTTCCCGTTCCAAATCGTCCGAAACCTTTAAAATCTGAATCTGTAGGGTTATATTGACCTTTGGCATCTGCCTGCCAAATTTCAATCATAGCATCAGGTATTGCTTGACCTTGTCCGTCAAGAACTTTTCCTTTGATAGTAATGGGTTCCCCCTTTGTGTTTGGGGTACGCAAATTGCCAGTGGCAACACTGGTGTGATTGTATAAATATTGTTCTGGACTGAGTCCATACGCAAAATATGGACCTACTGTCTGAGAAGGAGTCTGTATCATTGATTTTCGAATGGAGTAGCGTTTTGTCCTCTTAATACGATGTCAAAATTATATCCCAAGGCAAAATCTGGCTGGGTAAGAGATAAGTCAAATTGTGATACCAAAAGATGTCTAGCTTTTTCTGGAACTCCCTGATAAATAGGGTCATATTGCAACAACGGGTCGCCGGGGAAATACATTTGAGTGACCAAACGATTCGTAATATTTGACCCAAACAAAGAAAAATGAATATGGTTAGGTCGCCACGCATTTGGGTGATTGCCCCAAGGATATGCCCCAGGTTTGATAGTCATAAAAGTATAACGACCGTTCTCATCGGTCACACAGCGCCCGCCACCAAAAAAATTTGGGTCGAGGGGAGCATTGTGCTGATCCACTTTATGAATATATCGACCGGCGGCGTTGGCTTGCCAAATTTCTACTAAAGTATTTTTGATAGGTCGACCATCGATGTCTAAGATTCTTCCCGAAACTACGATACGTTCTCCGAGCGGCTCACCGTTCCGAATGCCGTTTTTGGTAAGGTCATTGTCATATTTCCCAATACTTTCTTGCCCATAAACAGGACCTGTCGACTCCGAAAGCGTATGCTTCATCGGAATTAAAGGCTTTGAGGGTGCTCTAAAAACGGTTGATTTATAATCGGGATATAAATAGGGAGGATGTACTTCCCAATCTCTTGGATGCTGATTCATGTGTTAAATGATTGAAGGTTTTGACTAAAATCCTTTTTGTTCAAGTTCTTGGTAAACTTTCTTAGCTACCTTATAGGCACTATTCGAGCAAGGAACACCTGCATAAATTCCTAAATGCAGGAGTACTTCTTTGACATCTGACACGCTTGCTCCTGTATTTTGAGTTGCTCTGATATGCATAGCCAGTTCTTCTTCGTGACCTAATGAGGCTAAAATGGCAATAGTAATCATACTACGCTCTCGTTTGCTAAGTTCAGGTCTTGACCAAACCAATCCCCAAGCACTTTGGGTTATATATGACTGAAAATCAGCATCAAAACTACTTTTATTAGCTTCTGCTCTGTCTACATGAGCATTGCCCAAAACGGCTCGACGGGTTTTTATTCCAAGCTCATAAAGTGATTCGGTACTTGGTGCAAAAGCAAAAGCATAGATGAGTGAAAGCAATTTTTCAGGAGCGTCTACACAAGGAATATGTCCCGATCCTTCCATTTCTTCAAGTGAGGCGTGAGGCATCAAATCGACTAATGATTTTACTAATTCTGGAGTAGTCGAAAGGTCTTCGGAGCCAACCACACACAAGGTTTCTGCTTGGATTTTTTGAACATTTTCTGTTAAATCTGCATCTCGAATGGCCTCACAACATTGGATATAGCCTTTTGGGCAACATCTCTCAAGCATTGTTCGATACCCAATAAGCTCGGATACTTGTGTATTGCGAAAGCTTTCGGGAAACCATTTTTCCATTACGGCATCCGAAATACCTGCCAGTCCCACGGTATTTACCTGTTCGATTCGCTGATTCCAGCTGGTGGAAGTTCCTATTTTATGAGCTGTATCACAAAGAATCAACTTTTGCACTCGTTCAGGGTGGCGTTCTGCAAAAAGCATTGCTACTCGACCGCCTACAGATAAACCAACTGGAATACATTGTTGTATTTTTAGCGCATCAAGCAAACCAACTAGGTCTTCGTAATAACTTTGCATACCATGCGTAATAGCTGCCGTTTGCGATAGTCCATGCCCACGTTTGTCATAACACAGTACATTGGCGACATCGACCAAGCCCTCAACGACTTTATCCCAGATTCTGAAGTCGGTACCGAGAGAATTGATAAAAACAAAAGTGGTTTCTTTCTGATGGTTAATCCATTTGTAATGAATATTTAAACCATTGATATTAATAAAGTTAGCCATTAAGATATAGGAGGTTATTTCAAATTTCTTTCAGACCTACATAGTTTTCGGCAATGGTAGTTGCTTGGGCCTTGGAGATACCGATATAATCAAATTTTGATTTTTGGAGTAAATTTTCAAACGAACCGTGGGGCGCTTGCTTATGAAATAGATAAGTCATAAAGTTCGAAAAATCCTGTGCACGCCAAATTCTTCTCAAACAGTCCTGCGAATAGCTTTGAAGAAGGCTATCATCTTGATTTTCGTACCAATTAGTTAAAGCAGAAGCAAGAAAACGAATATCAGCAACGGCCAAATTCAAGCCTTTCCCGCCTGTAGGTGGTACGATATGAGCGGCATCGCCCGCCAAAAACAAGCGTCCGTGTTGCATGTTATCAATCATGAAGCTACGCATGGGCGTAATACTTTTTTCGAAAATGGGGCCACTTTGTAAGTTCCAGCCCTCTGTGCCCAAGCGGATAGATAGCTCTTCCCAGATTTTTTCATCTGACCAATTATCTACGGTATCATCGTTATCTACTTGAATATATAAGCGGCTAACTGTCTCAGAACGAAGGCTATGCAATGCAAAACCTCTTTCATGATAAGCATAAATAAGTTCGTCTGACGATGGTGCAACATTGGCCAAAATACCTAGCCAACTAAAAGGATATTCGATTCTAAATTCGTTGTAAGTCTCTTTGGGCAAATGCTGACGACCAATACCATGATAGCCATCACAACCCGCTACAAAGTCGCAAGTCAACTCATGTTCTTCGCCATTATGTTGGTAAAAAATACTTGGATTGTCGGTTTCGATACCTTCGATATGCTTAGCATGAGCCTCAAAAACAATTTCAATTCCTCTATCTAAATTGGCTTGAATCAAATCTTTGACTACCTCTTGTTGCCCATAAATCGTGATGCATCTTCCTCCTGTTAATTCTTTAAAAGGAACACGTTGACGAACACCATTGAAGCTCAAATAAACTCCATGATGCTCAAGTCCCTCTTTATCAAGACGTTCTGAAGCACCTAGTTCACGAATTAAATCAACCGTATTTTGTTCCAACAAACCTGCTCGAACACGTGATTCTACATATTGGCGGCTGCGGTTTTCAAGAATGGTACAATCGATTCCTTTTCTTTGTAGTAATAAGGCAAGCGTAAGTCCAGCAGGGCCTGCTCCAATGATACCGACTTTGGTTGAGTGCTTCATCGTGAGTTTATGATAGATTTTTCGTTAAATATGAATCAAAGACTGACTAGAATTTCGTTGATGAAGCAAAGATAGAGGAGATTTAGAGGTTAATTTTTGGACGAAATGCGGTATTATTTGGACAAAATAAACATTGCTATTACCTTGTGAACTAAAAATATAAATAATTTACCTTGAAAAGGTTATATCTCTAGGAATGACTAAAGCACTTGTTGAATGAAAAATAGGATTATTAATTATTCGGGCCTTTATGGCGATGCGCAACGACGTTGGTTGCCTGACTTTGTGCATTGCGAACCTTTGGAGGCTCGGAGTCAACTACATAACTGGCAAATAGAATCGCATATCCATACCGATTTATGGCAAATATTTTGTCTGGAGGACGGCGAGGCTAAAATTATGAGTGCGCATCATACTTGGCAAACGCAGGGAATGACCTTGGTTATCATTCCGCCAAACACCTTGCATGGTTTCGAGTTTGTGGCTGGTTTATCGGGGATAGTGCTTACAGTATCTTCGTCTTATTGGGATAGGTTATTGCAAACTGCCCCTTCGATTAGCTTGTCTTTTCAAGAAATGACTTGTTTTTTATTAGAAAAAACATCTGATAACTTTCAGAAAATCAAAAAGCTAATAGAGAGAATTAGAGAAGAAGAAAACAGTACCTATCTAGAAAAAAACTTTTCGATACAAACTACTTTAGGCATGATTTGTATCGAAATTTTCCGATTGGCTAGCGCTCAAAATGAACAAAAATTTGTGAGTAACCAACGTAGTTTATCGATTTATCGAAACTTTGTCAAAAGTATTAAAGAATCCTACAGTCCTCAAAAAAGTATTACGCAATATGCTGAAGAACAGAAAATTACGATTGTACATCTCAATCGGGTTTGTCGTAGTGTGACAGACAAATCTGCTATTCAGTGTGTGCATGATTTTTTTGTAGAAGAAGCTAAAAAATATCTTTTGTACACCAATTTGAGTATTGCAGAAGTGGCATATCAGGTCAATTTTGATGATCCAGCCTATTTTTCAAGGCTCTTTAAAAAAGTGGTAGGAATATCTCCGAAAGACTTTAAGGAGAAAAGTAGAAATCTCTATTTCTGATTCTCATTAATATGGTTTTACTTTGAGAAAGTAATTTGTAATGATTGATTTTACCTAAAAATTTTACTTATAAACATTGTAAAATGGCGCAAAAACAGGCTATTGCTAAGATTCCAGTATTAAATCCCTCCCAATTTGATGAATATTTGTTTGGGACATGGAAGCCTGTAGTATCTAAAGTCTATAATCAATTCCACATTGAGCGAGTTGAACATTATAAGACTCACCTGCAATTGCCTCTACAGCCACATCGTCGATTGGTATATTTTATGATTTTTTTGACGAAAGGAAAAGTGCTACGAAGTAAAGGGCTGACGCAATACGAAATAGGACCGAATACATTGTTTGCCTTACCTGCCGACCAGATCACTTCGATAGAGTTTGTCAGCGAGGATGCCGAAGGGTATTATCTTCATTTTCTACCCGAAATATTTCAACAAAAACGATTTAATCTTCCTGTTTTTAAAGAACTTCCCTTCTTTCAATTTACAGGAAATCCTGTGTTTGAATTAATTGAAAATAAGCAAGTTATTGAGCTATTTGAGTTGATTTTACAAGAATATAAAAAGAATCAACCCGAGCGATTTGAACTTTTACCTTTGTATTTAACCACCCTTCTGACTGAATTAAAATTACAAGAAAAAAGTCAGCCAAAATCTCTTCAAAATGCTGCTACTCACCTGACTCAACGCTACAAAGATGCTTTGTCAAGTTTGATTTATAAGAAAAAATCGGTTCAGGAATTTGCCGAATATTTATCTGTATCCCCCAACCATTTACACAAATCTGTTAAAATAACTACAGGAAAATCAGCACATGAATTACTAGAGGAAATGAGAATTTTGGAAGCAAAAGTCTTACTGAGTCAAACAGATTTGAGTATCGGAGAAATTGCCTTTCGTTTGGGAAAAGTTGACCCAAGCGACTTTAGTCGTTTTTTTAAAGCAAAAACACTTTTAACTCCAAAACAATATAGAAATAATTCTAATTGATTGTTTTTGCATAATATTACTTTGAAATAGCCTATTTATTCTCTTTCAAACGCTACAATTTTGTATCACCCTTGAGTACAATACTTTAAATAATCAAAAGGCGGTAACGTCATTTGAAAAAATACTAAAATACCCCTTCAATCCAATTTTAATACTCATTAACTATGAAACCTCCTTTTAGAGCTGACCATGTGGGAAGTTTGCTTCGCACTGCATCTGTAAAAACAAATCGTCATAAGTGGAAATTAGGCAATCTTCCAGCTGAAGAATTACGGGCTATCGAAGATGCTGCTATTCTGGAAACCGTCAAAAAGCTTGAATCGACAGGTATGAAAGCTATTACTGATGGCGAATTTCGCAGAGATTATTTCCATTTAGACTTTTTGAAAGAGCTTGCGGGGGTGACAGTAACAGGAGGTATGGACGCCAATCCAAATGCTAAAGTGGCGGAAGATGGCTTCAAACCTCCTGTTTTAAGTGTTACAGGAAAACTCCAACACCAAAAAGATATTCAAGTCGCAGATTTTAATTATCTAAAATCTATCGTTACCCAAACTCCCAAAGTAAGCATTCCATCGCCAACCATGATTCACTTTCGTGGTGGTCGCAAATCGATTGACATTCAGGCTTACCCAGATATGGATGAGTTTTTTCATGATTTATCACAAGCTTACAAACAAGAAATAGATCATTTGTACGCTGCGGGATTACGTTATTTACAATTAGACGATACCAATTTGGCGTATCTGTGCGACCCCAAAATGCGCGCTGCTGCAGCCGAAAGAGGCGAAGACCCAAATGAGTTGCCACGCACTTACGCAGCTCTTATCAACTCAGTGATTGACAATCGTCCAAGTGATTTGACCGTTGGTATTCACCTTTGCCGTGGAAATTACCGAAGCACTTGGTTTGCTGAAGGTGGCTACGAACCTGTAGCAGAAATTCTCTTCAACGAAATCAATGTGGACGCCTACTTCTTGGAATACGATGATGAAAGAAGCGGCGATTTTGCTCCTTTAAGATTTGTACCTAAAAACAAGCATGTGGTTTTGGGTATTATTTCTTCAAAAGTAAAAGAGCTAGAAAATATCGATGATTTGTGTAAACGCATTGACGAAGCAGCGCAATATATGCCACTCGAAAACCTTTGTGTGAGTCCACAATGCGGTTTTTCTTCAACACACCACGGCAATGACCTAACCCACGATGACCAATGGCGTAAGATTGAATTGGTCGTAAATACTGCCATCAAAGTTTGGGGAGAAGCCTAAAACGTAGCGTAATTCAACAATTTCTGAATAGAAGAATCCTAAACGGTTATGTTTAAAAAAATATTTCTTTTGCTATTGCTCGCACACAGTTTGGTGGCGCAAGTCGCAAAGATTGATTCTGGACAACTTAATGGCGCTAGATACCGCATTCTTTTTCCTCCTAACTGGAAAGGCAAATTAGTGATGTATGCACACGGGTATGAATTTATGGGTACAAAACCGCTTCAAAGCCAGAATCCTGAATTTATTAGTCGTATGAGCCCATTTTTGTCAAGAGGCTTTGCTGTGGCTGCGTCTGATTACCAATACCAAGGTTTTGCACTTCCGCAAGGAGTAGATGATACCGAGAGTTTACGACAGTATTTTGTTAAGCAATACGGAAAACCCGACTCTACTTTTATGGTTGGGCATTCGATGGGCGGTGGTATTACAGTAGCTACTATCGAAAATTTTGGCGAAAACTATCACGGAGGTTTACCGCTTTGTCCTTTGTCAAGTAGACCCTATTTACAGTGTCGCAAAGAATTTGACATGTATGCGACCTTCAACGGGCTGTTCCCTGGCATTGTACCATCACTCAAAGAAATTTTTGATTTAAACAAAAAGCCTAATCCAAGTGAGGGTGGTCGCGCGATGGTTGCCAAAGCCATGGCAATCCGAAAAGCAATGATGAGTAAAGACTCTGTCTTGGCAATGGCTTTTGCCAAGCGTTTTGATTTGAAATTGGACGACTTGCCTTTTTCACTATTCTTTAACGAAAATGTGCTCAGAGATTTAGCCCAAAAATCAGGTGGAAATCCTTTTGATAATATGAACACCGTGTACAGTGGATTTCCTGATAATGACTTGGTCAATCACAAAGCTGAACGTTTGGAGGCAACTGTAAATCCGAATATTATTTTCGAAAAATATGATAGAACTGGTAATATCAACAAACCCGTTTTCTTGCTGCATACCGTTTATGATCAATTGATTCCTCCGACTTATGGAGTGGTAAATTTTGAAAATATGGTGCATCATCAACAGAAAGACCAGTTTTTCAAAGTGCGATATACCACTGGACAAGGGCATTGTGTATTTACAGCTCAACAAACGGGTAATGCGTTTGATGAACTAAGAAACTGGGTAAAATCGGGGCAAAAACCTGCTGGAGATATTTGGATGAAATAAACACTTGTAGAAAGATATGATTGATATTCAGAAAGTTGTTGCTATTGATGTGCATACGCATGCCGAAGTATCGTGTTGTCAACCTCACGATGATTATCGGAGTGAGTTTGATGAAGCTTTTGCTAAATATTTCAAATCCGATAAACGCCCCACGATTCAAGAAACGGCGGATTATTATCGTGAAAGAAATATGGCTTTTGTGATGTTTACGGTAGATTCTGAATTTAATGTTGGCAAGCGTCGAATTCCCAATATCGAAGTCGCCGAAGGTGCCCTAAAAAACGATGATGTCATGATTGCCTTTGCGAGTATCGACCCTCACAAAGGGCGTATGGGAGCAAGGGAAGCTAGAGATTTGATTGAAAATTATGGGGTGAAAGGCTTTAAGTTTCATCCGACAGTACAGGGATTTTATCCGCAAGATAAAATGGCATATCATCTCTATGAAGTCATTGCTGAGTATCAACTGCCCATGCTTTTTCACTCAGGACATTCTGGATTTGGGAGTGGTGTTCGTGGTGGTGGCGGACTTCGGTTAGAGTACTCAAATCCGATTCATTTAGATGATGTAGCCATTGATTTTCCAGATTGTCCGATAATTATTGCGCATCCGAGCTGGCCTTGGCAAGATGAAGCCTTGTCTGTAGCGATGCACAAACCCAATGTGTATATTGATTTAAGTGGTTGGTCGCCCAAGTATTTCCCGCCACAACTGGTTCAATATGCCAATACTTTGCTGAAAGACAGGATGTTATTCGGAACGGACTTCCCGCTGATTACGCCGGAAAGATGGATTAAAGACTTTGACGAAGCAGGTTTTAAGGAACAAGTAAAACCTTTGATTCTGAAAGAAAATGCCATTAAGATGCTTAAGCTCCAAAAGAATTGAGAATTGCGAATGAGTGAATTGTGAATTTTTTAAAGTGGAATAATTCACAATTCACTCATTCGCAATTCTTAACTAAATCAATAATTTATGTCCCACGTAACGATGAATCAACCTGTGAAGATGACTTCTTTGCAGTACAGCAGCATATTGGTTTGTTTTCTGATGAATATGCTTGATGGTATGGATGTGATGGTGATTTCGTATGCTGCACCAGCCATTACCAAGGCCTGGAGTATCGGAGCCGAAGCTTTGGGGTTGGTATTCAGTTCAGGGTTGGTGGGAATGTCGGTTGGTGCTTTGATGATTGCACCTTATGCGGATAAATTTGGACGTAAAAAAATGATGATTATCAGTGCTTTATTGATGGGGTTGACGATTTTTATCACCTCTTTTGCAGAATCTGTTAATCAATTAATATTTTTTCGTTTTATCAATGGTTTAGGTATTGGTTGTATGCTGGCAAGCACCGCTGCATTGACTTCTGAATATGCCCCCGCTAATACCAAAGATTTTTGGGTAAGTTTTGCCCTTTCAGGATATCCGATTGGTGCCGTTTTATCAGGAATTGTAGCGGCCAAAATTATTCCTACTTATGGTTGGCATTCGATTTTTCAATTGGCGGGATGTTGTACATTAGCTTCTGTACCAGTAGTTTACTTCTTTCTGGCAGAATCTTTAGAATTCTATTTGAAGTCTCAGCCCCTTGGGTCTTTGGAAAAAGCTAATGATTTACTCGTGAAAATGGGAAGAGAACCCATCTCAACATTACCCGAAAAACCACAGGTTCATCAGAAAGTACCAATTAAATTATTATTGAGTCAAGAATTTAGAATTTCAACTTTTCAATTATGGATAGCTTTGTTTTTATCCTTTGCCACACTCTATTTCTTGACCAGTTGGATACCGAAATTGGCATCTACCGCAGGACTATCTATTGAACTTGCCATTTATGCTGGAACTGTTTTTAACCTAGGGGCATTTGTAGGAATCATTACGCAAGGATATTTTTCAAGTAAATATGGATTGAAAAAAACGATAGGAACCATATTGTTGCTAACAGCGATTTTGATGGCCATTTTCAAGGTCTTTGTTGGAACAGATTGGATACTTTTGGTATTCGGACTACTTGGGTTTGGTATACAAGGAGGCTTTGTAGGTTTGTATGCCGTTTCGGCACGTATATACCCAACCGAATTCCGAACTACAGGCGTTGGTTGGTCAATTGGTATTGGTCGACTAGGAGGTATTATTGGCCCAGCCGTTGGTGGTGTTTTAATTGGATTAGGATTATCTATGAGTACCAATTTTCTGATTTTTGCGATTCCAACTGCTCTTGCAGGACTTATGACTTGGTATCTGTCTACTGATAAGGTTAGTTGAAGCAGTATCAGTGCTGAATGATGAATTGTGAATTGCGAATGGAAATTTATAATTCACAACATCTTAAGACGCAACTCTGATTAAATACTATTTTGAACGATTACCTAACCCTTAAAAAGTATATCAAATAAGGTAATTCTTGAGCCAAAAATCTTAACTATCACAGCAACAACAAGAGATTCTTATAATTGATGAAGGTAACAAAATCAGTCCCTGAAACCTTACAGATACGAGAGGAAGGTGATATTTTATGGATAGGGCTTAATCGTCCAGATAAACGCAATGCGTTTAATGATGAACTCATTTTGGGCATTGAAACGGTTTTCGAAAATATTCCTTCTCATATTCGTTGTGCCATTATTTATGGAATTGGCAAGCATTTTTCTGCTGGTTTGGACTTGTCCGAACTAAAGGAGCGGGATGCGGTACAAGGTATTTTTCATTCAAGAATGTGGCATCGTGTACTTGAAAAGGTACAGTATGGTGCTGTTCCTGTAGTGGCAGTCTTGCACGGTGCTGTAGTTGGTGGTGGCTTAGAGTTGGCAGCAGCTTGTCATATTCGGGTGGCTGAGAAAAGCACTTTTTATGCCCTACCCGAAGGTCAAAGAGGAATATTTGTGGGTGGTGGCGCTGCCGTTCGATTACCAAAATTAATCGGTATGGCACGTATGACTGATATGATGCTGACAGGGCGTGTGTATCAAGCCGAAGAAGGCGAGCGAATAGGACTAGCACAGTACCTAGTTGAGGAAGGGCAAGGCTTGGAAAAAGGGAAAGAATTGGCTCAAAAAATAGCGTCCAACGCAGGAATGACCAATTATGCTCTTACCCACGTGCTTCCAAGAATAGTAGATAGCGGTCAAACAGAAGGGCTTTTGTTGGAAAGTATGATGGCTGCCATTGCTCAAAGTGCTCCTGAAGCCAAACAGAGATTAAAAGACTTTTTGGAAGGACGAGCCAAAAAAGTGGGAGAATAAGTAAAAGACCTAATTATAAAATAGGCGATGCACTAAAGTTCAGTGGCTATATTGGATGGTGCATTTTCGAATAAAATTTTTATCTCTTTCAAGTTATGGAGTTCAAGAATGTAGCTTTTGGCCCCACCCAAACCATCAAGACCCACAATCCTGATGGGAGTATTTTATTTCGGTTAAATAGCGAATTAAAACCTTTTCCCAAAACTATTACGGATAGGCTCTGGGAGTGGTCGCTTCAACAACCTGAAAAAACTTTTATTGCCCAGCGTAACCAAGAGGGAATTTGGCAAGAACTAAGCTATGCAGACACCTATCAGCAAATGTGTTCAATAGCACAGCATTTGTTGAATATGGGTTTTGAGAAAAATGATACAGTGGTTATTCTCTCCGAAAATAGCCTTGAACATGCGCTTTTGGCGTTAGCTTCAGTACATATCGGTATTCCATATTCACCAATTTCGCCTGCGTATTCCTTGGTGTCGGAAGACTTTTCTAAACTTCGTCATTGTTTAGAAAAAATGACACCAAAACTGGTTTTTGTACAGTCTGAACAAGTTTTTGAAAGAGCAATTCGATATATTGAAAATACCTTTCCTGAGATTGAGATATTGGTATCACAGGGTGAAAAATTTCCTAATATATCCTCTTGGCGGTACTCAACTATTACTGATGCAGTATCGCATGCTCACCAAAAAGTGACAGGTGATACCGTTGCTAAAATACTATTTACCTCTGGCTCAACGGGTTTACCCAAAGGTGTTATCAATACCCAACAAATGTGGTGTGCTAATCTCCAACAGATTACACAGAGTTTTCCTTTTATGCAGGAGCAAGCTCCTGTTTTTATTGATTGGCTTCCTTGGAACCATACTTTTGGCGGTAATCACAATTTTGGTTTGGCGCTTCATAATGGCGGTACACTCTACATAGACGACGGAAAACCTAGTAGTAAAGGCATTGAAGAAACGGTAAAAAATCTTCGAGAAATATCTCCTACGGCCTATTTTAATGTTCCAAAGGGTTTTGAAATGTTGATTCAATATTTGGAAAAGGAAGAATCATTAAGAAATACTTTTTTCAAAAATCTTCAAATTATATTTTATGCTGGCGCTAGTTTGGCACAGCCTATTTGGAATAAGTTGGAAGAACTCGCTATTCGGACTATCGGTGTAAAAGTGCCTATTATAACAGGTTTAGGTTGTACAGAATCAGGTCCTTCGGCTCTTTTTGCGAATTGGGGAGGTGCTTTTTCGGGCTTGTTAGGCGTGCCAGTAGCAGGGCTAGAGGTAAAATTAGTGCCTTTGGGAGATAAGTCTGAGGCTAGATATAGAGGTGCCAATGTGACAAAAGGATACTGGCGAAATCCAGAGGCAACGGTACAAGCTTTTGATGAAGATGGTTTTTATAAAACAGGTGATGCTGTAAAGTTTTTGGACGAAAATAATCCTGATAAAGGATTGATTTTTGACGGCAGAATTGCCGAAGATTTTAAACTTTCAACGGGTACATGGGTCAACGTGGGCGTGATGAAAACCAAAATCATTTCCTCTGGATCACCCATTATTCAAGATGTGGTTATTGCAGGGCTCGACCAAGACTATATTGGTCTAATACTTTTTCTCAATACCGATGCCTGTTACAAGTTGACTGGACACACAACGACTATTTGCGCATCAGAATTATATGAACATTTGTCAGTAAAAACATTTATAGATACTTGGTTGAAAGAATTTAACGCTCACGCCACAGGTAGTTCGACTAGTATCGGCAAAGTGATTATTGCCCACGAGCCTCCATCGATTGACAAAGGCGAGATAACCGACAAAGGTTCGCTTAACCAACGTGCAGTTTTGACAAATCGGCAAGATTTGGTACATCAGTTATTTCATAGTTAGGTTTTGAGTATTAGGGCACAGGCAACAGGCACAAGGCAAAGAGTGTTAAAATGACAGACATGCTTTTACCTAAAGCCCCCCTGCCGAAAGCTGATACCTGAAAGCCGAAAGCTACAACCAATATCCCTCAATCGTCAGTAGAAGTTTATTTCAATAAAATTATTATCCAAAAAACCATTCATACGAGCATTTTGCTCAAATTTATTTCCCTAAAAATCCCCTTGTATTGACGTATTGAGGGTTTTTCTTTTTTAAGATGAATATAGAATCAAACATATTTCTCATTTCTGGTGGCGCCTCTGGGTTGGGCTTGGCCACGGCACAAAACATTGTTTCACAAGGCGGAAAAGTTATTTTATTAGACATAAATGAACAAGCTGGGCAACTTGCACAAGTAAGTTTAGGCGATTCTGCGCTTTTTTGTAAAGCTGATATTGTGGATGAAACGCAGGTGTCACAAGCGATTGAACAAGCCCTTTCTCATTTTGGAAAAATCAACGGCGTCATCAATTGTGCGGGAATTGGACCCGCCAAAAGAGTTGTGGGTAAAGATGGTCCACACGATTTAGGTTTTTTCCAGAAAGTCATACAAGTCAATTTGGTTGGGGTATTCAATGTACTTCGTTTGGGGGCAAATGTCATGCAGCACAATACGCCCAACGGACAAGGCGAAAGAGGAATCGTAATCAATACCGCTTCGGTCGCAGCCTTTGATGGGCAAGTCGGACAGGCGGCCTATTCAGCATCTAAAGGTGGAGTGGTAGCGATGACGCTACCTATCGCTCGTGAATTCGCTCGCATGGGTATACGAGTGATGACGATTGCTCCAGGAATTTTTGAAACACCTCTACTCGCAAATTTGTCTAGCGAAGCACAAGCATCTTTGGCTCAGCAAATTCCTTTTCCTCCAAGACTAGGAAAACCTGAAGAATTTGCGAAATTGGTACAACAAATCATTGAAAACACCATGCTCAATGGCGAGGTAATCCGCTTGGATGGTGCTATTAGAATGGGAATGAAATAATACAAAACCTTTTACTATGAAAAAAATAGTTACCTGTATCTTAGGTCTAATGCTCGGATATACAGCTCATGCACAAGAAGTTATCCGATTGTACGAAGGCAAAGCCCCAGGTTCAGAAAGCTGGACTTGGCAGGAGTCAGAGTTAACCAATGCTAATTGGGGTGGTCGAACTGCCTATAATATTGTTGATCCAACGATTACAGCCTATTTACCAAATCCAAGCAAAGCAAATGGTACAGCTATCGTAGTTGCGCCAGGGGGAGCTTTTCATACTTTGTCGATAGATAATGAAGGGGTTGACGTAGCCAAATGGTTGAATGAAAGAGGTATTGCGGCATTCGTCTTGAAATACCGAGTAGCACGCTCTTTTACAGAAAATCCTATCACTGAGTTGATGGGTAAAATGAGTAATATGAAGGCGCTCGACCAAGAAAATGCGGCTGTAATTCCTTTAGCAACACAAGATGGACGTAAGGCAATTCAGTATATTCGTCAGAATGCAGAGAAATTTCATATCAATCCAAGCAAAGTTGGCATGATGGGATTCTCAGCAGGAGGAACATTAACTATGTCGGTAGTTTATACAGCCAACGATGCTGAAAGACCCAATTTTGTTGCCCCTATTTATGCCTACGAAAAAGCTATTTTAGGCAATAAAGTTCCAACTCAACCGACGCCAATTTTTGTGGCGGCCGCTTCGGATGACCAGCTAGGTTTTACTTTGCATAGTTCTTCTATTTATAGCAAATGGACGCAAGCCAAACAACCCGCTGAGTTACATATTTACGAAAAAGGAGGTCATGGATTCGGTATGAGTAAGAAAAATATTCCTACTGACACATGGATAGAACGCTTTGGAGATTGGCTACAGTTGCACGGTTTGACCACTCCCGAACCGCCAGCGCCAGGCTTAGCTTTTTTCTGTGAAATAAAAGTTTTACTAAGCGAAGCTCTCACGGTAGGTCAGACCCCACATGGATTACGACGCATTATCCCAATTGTAGGAGGTACCTTCGAAGGACCAAGTATCAAAGGACAAGTATTGTCGGGTGGTGCTGATTGGCAAATCGTAAGAAGCGATGGCGTGGCAGAATTAGATGCTAATTACCAAATCAAAACAGATGATGGGGTTATTATTTATGTGAAAAACAATGGATTGAGAGTGGCCTCTCCTGAAATCGCAGCCAAAATTGCCAAAGGCGAGAATGTAGATCCTTCACAATATTATTTTAGAACGATTCCGACACTAGAAGCACCCAAAGGAAGATATGAATGGGTAAATAATAGTTTATTTTTATGTAAAGGTATTCGTAAACCCGACCATGTTTTGATTCAGATTTGGGCGGTGAAATAGAATTAAAGTAAATAGGCACAAAGTACATGTTTAGAGTATAATTGATTTTATTTGGCATTTATAAAAAGAATAAAATTTCCATTCGCCACTGCTTACTTTTCTTGTCTTGACACAAGAAAAGTAACAAAAGAAAGTCAAGAAATCCTAAACTCGCCTGCGGCTCAAACAATAGGATTTCATAAAAATAAATGAAAAAAATATTTTTAGTGACTCATAAAGAAGCTGTTTAAACTTTCTTAAAATTGCTTGCGTCAGCAATGAATTTATACTGTTTGAGCGAAGCGAGGTGGAACGCCACTCCGATTATAAATTCTTGAATTTTTTGCGGCCGCCGCCGCGGTTACTTTTTGTTTTAAGACGAGAACTCCTAGTTAAAAAGTAAGATGAAGAATCAATAAAATATGTTTTTTGAAAAGTTTAAACAGCTTCAAAATTTAAACATGCTCTAAGTATGAGTGCTGAGTTACGAGTTTTGAATGTAGTTTTTTGATTATTAGTATTTTATATTCATAATTCACCACTCACAATTCAGCATTGATACTTAGCTCAGCCCTTTTTTAAAATATATCTATCCAAAAAGCACATTTTAATTTATGAAAAGAATTCTTTTACTCTTCATTACTTGTCTGTTTTTCAGCAATGTAAATGCACAAAGCGCTCAGGGAAAAGTTGAAAGCTTTGTGATTAATGCTAAAACTTTACAAAATACAGGTGGAGAAAACCCTAACCGTAAAATCTCGGTATATCTTCCTCCTAATTACGAAAGCACCCAAAAAAGATTTCCTGTGGTGTACTATTTACATGGCTTCATGGGCAATGATAGTATCACAACAGGCATGAAAGCGATTTTGGATAAGAGTATAGCTCAAGCCAAAATCCGCCCTTTTATTTTGGTTATTGCCAGTCAATATACCCTTTTTGAGGGCAGTTTTTATAGTAATTCAGCCCTGACAGGAAACTGGTCAGAATTTGAAGCTAAAGAATTGGTTACCAACATCGACCGCAAATACAGAACCATTGCCAACCGCAATAGCAGAGGTATTGGCGGACATTCGATGGGAGGTTATGGCGCTATCAAAATCGGAATGTTGTACCCAGAAGTATTTAGTTCGGTATACGCCATGAGTCCAGGGTTGTTGATGATGGTCAAAGAATTTGGTGCTAATAGCGACTCATTTAAGGAACTTTCTAAAATAAAAACAGTCGAAGAATTAAGAAAATCCTACTATCCAAAAGTATTGGTTGCCGTAGGACGAGCATGGTCTCCAAATCCAGCTAACCCACCTTTTTATTGTGATATGCCTTTTACCTATCAAGGCGACAGTCTGCAAGTAAATCAGGCAGTGGTAGACAAATGGAATGCTAATTTTCCTGTATTGATGGCAGATAAATACGCGGATAATCTTCGTAAACTCAAAGCTATCAAATTGGATTGGGGAAGAAACGATGCACAGCGCTTTCCGATTCAGTGCGGCGCATTTAGTCAAAAATTGGAAAACCTTGGTATTGAGCATTTTGCAGAAGAGTATATTGGAAACCATGTGAACAAAATTTGGACAAATGATGGCAGAGTTTTGAATGATTTGCTTCCATTTTTTAATGATTATCTGGTTTTTGAATAACATATACGCTCGATAAAATGCTCGCACTATTAGGATTTTCGACCATTGCTATTTTTTTATTTTTAATCATTACCAAACGTCTTTCTGTGATTACTGCTTTGGTAATCGTACCGCTTTTGGCAGGGATTATTGCAGGATTTTCTCCAAAGGAATTAGGAGAAATGATGCTTGCAGGCATGAAGCAAGTAGCACCAACAGGCATATTGTTAACCTTTGCGGTACTGTATTTTGCCACGATGCTCGATGCTGGACTTTTTGACCCAGTAGTTGCTTTTATCATCAAGTATGTAAAAGGCGATCCGCTCAAAGTTATTCTCGGAACAGCCATATTGACCATGATTGTGCATCTAGATGGCGATGGTACCGCCACTTTTATGATTGTGCTTTCGGCTTTTTTACCCATTTACAAACAGCTAAAAATCAATCGCTTAATATTGCCTTGTATTGTTGCGTTGAGTGTGGGGCCGATGCATCTTGTACCTTGGTCTGGCACTTCGGCACGAGCTATTTCTACACTCAAATCGGATGCAGTACATATTTTCAACCCTAATATTCCTGCAATATTAGCAGGGCTAGCATGGGTTTTATTTGTGGCATATTTTCTAGGAATGAAGGAAAGAAAACGATTGGGAGTAGTAGATTTTGCCTATAATCATCAAGAAAATCTTTCTGAACATGAGAGAAATTTACGTCGTCCCAAACTCATTATCCTCAATGCTATCTTGACGATTAGTTTAATTGTGATACTCATCAAAGGGCTCATTCCTGCGCCTGTGTTGTTTCTACTGGCAAGTATGTTGGCGCTGTTAATCAACTATCCTAGACTGAACGACCAACAAAAAGTATTGCGTGGTCACGGTATGAATATTTTTCTGGTATCGAGTATGATATTTGTGGCGGGAATCTTTTCAGGGATTCTTACAGGTACCAAAATGATTGACGCTATGGCCAACGAATTGGTATCTTTGATTCCTCAGCATCATGCCAATCTTTTGCCTTTACTTACATCGATTACAAGTTTGCCTGCAAGTATTCTCTTCACGCCAGATGCCTATTACTTTGGTGTAGTGCCTATTTTGAGTCAAACTGCAACACAATTTCACTTAGATTCATTAGAAATAGGGCGCGCTGCTTTGCTTGGACAAATGACGGTTGGTTTTCCGATTAGTCCTTTGACAGCATCTACTTTTTTATTGATTGGTTTAACAGAAGTAGATTTGGGAGAACATCAAAAGTTTACCTTCAAATGGGCTTGGGGTACTACCCTCGTGATGACGATTATGGCTTTATTGACAGGTTCGATACATATTTAGCAAATGAAAAAAGATAAAATAAGAATAGGATGCGGAGCAGGTTTTTCTGGTGATCGGATTGAGCCAGCGCTTGTATTAGCTGATCAAGGCGAATTGGATTATCTTGTGCTAGAATGTCTAGCCGAAAGAACGATAGCCTTAGCTCAAAAAAGAAAATTACAAGACGCTTCTAAAGGTTACGACCCGCTTTTAGAGAAGCGAATCAAATCATTATTGCCATTATTAGTCAAAAATCAAATAAAACTCATTACTAATATGGGAGCGGCAAATCCACTAGCTGCCGCCCACAAAGTCATTGAGATAGCCAAAGAATTGAATTTATCCATCAAGGTTGCAGCCGTGACGGGTGATGATGCAACACAATGGGTAAAAAATAGCTCAAATAATTTTACCGTTTTGGAAAATGGACAAGAGCTGAATGGTTATGAAGTAATTTCTATCAATGCCTATATGGGTGTTGAAGGAATTTTGGAGGCTTTAACCGCTGATGCGCAAATTATTGTCACAGGAAGGGTGTCTGATCCTTCATTGTTTTTAGCACCCATGATTCATGAATTTGACTGGCAAATAGATGATTTTGATTTGTTGGGAAAAGGTACAGTGATTGGACACCTGCTCGAATGTGCGGGACATATTACTGGAGGGTATTTTGCTGAACCCATCATGAAACCAATAGAAGGACTGGCAACTTTGGGACACCCTTTTGCCGATATTTATGCCGATGGTTCTGCTATTATTAGTAAAGTAAAGGGCACTGGAGGTAAAATTACGCTGCAAACTGCCAAAGAACAGCTTTTGTACGAGGTCATCAACCCGCATGAATATTATACTCCCGATGTAATTGCTGATTTTACAACAGTCAAATTAGAAGAAATTGGCGAAAACCAAGTTTGGGTAACAGGCGGTACGGGAAAAACTAGACCATCAACTTACAAAGCAAGTGTTGGCTATAAAGCATTTTATCTTGGCGAAGGTGAAATTTCTTATGCTGGATTCAACGCAGTTGGACGTGCCAAATTGGCGGGGGAGATTTTATCCCAAAGATTAAAGCCTCAATTCGAAGCATTTAGAATAGATTACATTGGCTTAAATGCTATTTTTCGAGAAGAGTTTAGTACTAAAATGAAAGTAGAGGAGTCCTATTTACCCGAAGTAAGATTGAGAGTATCAGGAAAAGCCTCAACCGCCGACGAAGCCTCATTGATTGGAGAAGAAGTTGAAGCGCTTTATACCAATGGTCCTGCGGCAGGTGGGGGTGTTCGAAAAAATGTGAATGAAGTAATAGGCATCGTTTCTATTCTGATTGACAGAAATTTATTAAAAGCAGACGTAGACATTTTAAGCGCATGAAACTTTACGAAATAGCCCACAGCAGAGCAGGTGACAAAGGAAATACTCTTACGCTATCACTGATTCCTTTCAAAGAGTCTGATTATGAGCTACTTTGCAGTCAAATTACAGCTCAGAAAGTACAAGAACATTTACAAGGTATCGTAGAAGGAGAGATTATTCGATATGAATTACCCAATATTTCAGCATTACTATTTGTTTGTCAACAAGCATTATTGGGTGGAGTTACCACCTCTTTGGCGATAGATACCCATGGTAAAACGTTGAGCTATGCACTTCTTGAAATGGAAGTCTAATTACATATACAGTAGTTTTCTAAATACTCCACTTAAATCCGAATCCTTTCTTAAAACCATCAAATCTACTATTCTAGTAAGATTTGATGGTTTTTTTTGTAAAATGAAAAAATCTATCTTACATTTACATCGTACACGATATAATTGTAAAAAATCAAAATAATGGAGCAGAAATTTTATGACTTGTCAGCTAAGACACCTGCTGGCAAAGAAGTCTCAATGTCGGAGTTTGCAGGTAAGGCTGTACTAATAGTCAATACCGCAACTAAGTGTGGACTTACGCCACAATTTGAAGGATTAGAACATTTACATCAAAAATACAAAGACCAAGGTTTGGTAGTTTTGGGATTCCCATGTAATCAATTTGCGGGACAAGAGCCAGAAACTAATGATACCATCGAGCAAGTTTGCCAAATGAATCATGGTGTTACTTTTCAGTTAATGGCAAAATGCGATGTAAACGGAGACGGTACCCATCCTGTTTTTAAATATCTAAAAAGTAAAAAAGGAGGATTGCTAGGGAGCAGTATTAAATGGAACTTTACTAAATTCTTAGTTGATAAAAATGGTAAGGTAATTAAGCGTTATGCCCCAGTTACCAAACCTGAAGCGATTGAGGACGATATTCGTAAGGCTTTGTAATATGTCAGAAGAATCAGAAGTATTGAAGCTCGAAAGACAGCTTTGCTTTCCATTATATACAGCTTCTCGACTTACAACACAGTGCTATCAACCAATTCTCCAAGAATTGAATCTTACTTACCCTCAATACTTGGTTATGTTGGTTCTATGGGAAAAAAATAATTTGAGTCTTTCAGACATTGCTCAAAAATTATTTTTGCAGTCTAATACATTAACTCCTTTACTGAAGCGGATGGAAGAATTAGGCTTGTTGACCAGAACACGATCTAAACAAGACGAGCGTAGTATCTGTATCTCCTTGACTGAAACAGGTGAAAAACTCAAGACACAAGCTGAACAAGTACCTTCTAGGTTAATGCAACAAATATCTTTAACCAGAGATGAAGCCATTCAACTACATACCTTATTATATAAGCTCATACAGGATTAACAAAATACCTACAGCCGATTCTCTCAAGAATCGGCTATTTTTGTACCATTAAGTTATTTATTTTACTTAAATGGTATTTTGAAAATCGGTATAGAAGAATACACCTATATTTGAAGGATATTTCTTCTGAAAATAATATTTGAAAACTGTACCCGAAATGGAGGGTTAAAATTTCCTCGATTCTCATTCCAAAATGTGTCTAAGCATTTGTCGGGGTATCTCCAACGAGGACAAAAATCTGAATCCCTTCGACGAGATAGATTCTCAAAAATTTTCTCATGAATAAATTGTATTATTCAAATAGCACTGACTGATTTAATGAGCTTGTTTGTACTTTTACATTATGATTGATAAAATGATTACATACGATAACCTTCTTACTCCACCTTGAGTCATTTCTTGACCCAATTTTCCTTCCTTGATTTGTTTCGTTATTAAGGTACATTTTTCTAGTACACTCATTAAAACATCATCGCCCTTTGGCTGATGATAGACTATTCTCTAGCAATGATTCAGTTATTCAATTTTAAACAAAAGGTAGACTATAAAACAGAAATTCTGGCAGGATTGACGGTTGCGATGACCATGATTCCAGAATCTCTTTCTTTTGCTATCTTGGCAAAGCTTCCACCTTTGGTTGGTTTATATGGTGCCTTCATTATGGGTCTTGTAACTTCTATTTTTGGAGGTAGGCCAGGCCTTATTTCAGGAGGAGCAGGGGCAACTGTGGTTGTACTCATCGCTCTGATGAATTCTCATGGACTCGATTATGTTTTCGCTGCTATTATCCTTGGCGGAATTTTTCAATTATTAGTAGGTGTATTTCGTTTGGGGAAATTTATTAGACTGGTTCCACAACCCGTTATGTATGGATTTGTGAATGGCTTGGCTGTCATTATTTTTATGGCTCAGTTGGAACAATTCAAAACTGTGGTTGATGGACATTTGGTATGGTTGTCAGGTTCAAATCTCTATACAATGTTAGGATTAGTAGCTCTTACTATAATCATTGTGATGGGCTTTCCTCGAATTACCAAAGCTGTTCCATCTTCGCTAGTCGCAATAATAGTTGTTGGCTTTATTGTATTTTTCTTTAAAATAGATACTAAAACCGTAAAAGATATTGCATCGGTAAGTGGTGGTTTACCACCTTTTCATATTCCACAAGTGCCACTTACTTTTGAGACATTACAAATTATATTCCCTTATGGTTTGGTAATGGGTGGCGTAGGTCTAACAGAGGGACTTCTTACGCTCAACGTGGTCGATGAAATCACTGAAACTAGGGGAGACGGAAATCGAGAGTCTCTAGCTCAAGGCGCCGCTAATATCCTCAACGGCTTTTTTTTTGGCATGGGGGGCTGTCCGATGATTGCTCAAACGTTAGTAAATATTTCAGCTGGCGCACGTGCCAGACTTTCGGGTATCGTGGCGGCTTTTACGATTCTGTCAATAATTCTTTTTGCCTCTCCAATCATTGAAGCATTGCCTATGGCAGCCTTAACAGGTGTAATGATGATGGTGGCGATGGGTACGTTTGAATGGATGAGTTTGAAAATTATCAACAAAATGCCTAAAGCGGATATTGTTGTAGGAGTTTTAGTCGCATTGATTACTATTTGGCTTCACAATTTGGCATTAGCAGTACTTATAGGCGTGATTATTTCAGCATTAGTCTTTGCTTGGGAAAGCGCCAAACGCATCCGTGCACGAAAGTTTATGGATGAAAATGGAGTTAAATATTATGAAATTTACGGACCACTATTCTTCGGTTCAACTACAGCATTTATGGAAAAGTTTGATATTCAAAATGACCCGCAAGAGGTGATCATAGACTTTAAAGAAAGCCGTATTGCCGATATGAGTGCCATAGAAGCCGTTAATAAATTGACAGAAAAATATTTAAAATTAAACAAAACGGTTCGTTTACGTCATTTAAGTACTGACTGTAGAAAGCTACTTCAAAATGCCAATCAAGTAATTGATGTGAATATCATTGATGACCCTACCTATCCCGTTATGGAATAAGTATAAATTACCAACGTAAACAGTCGCAGAGGTCCAAGAAGAAAGAATCTTCCTCTTCTTGGACTTCTGTATTTAATTGAAAAGCCTTCTTTGAAAATCGATAAAACTGGCAACGTTGCCGGTAACGATTGCACTAAAAAAGACAGTTTTTTATTTGTTAAGTTCAATATTGAAGTCCAATTTCGAAGTGAAAAGCAATGATTTTAGCTCAATTGCCTTTAAACCCTTTTCATTTAGGGACTTTCTTGGATAGATATTCTGTATAAAACCAAGATTGAACTATGACATTTAATCATTTAGACGGTTTATGAAAACTCATTTTCTTCGTTGGGCTGCAGCCTTAGTTGTAGCTACTCCTCTTACCAGTTTAGCGCAAAAAACTCCATCTTATAGTTGGGATAATTTGCCGAAAATTACTCAACCAAGTTTCAAAAAAGATACCCTCAATATTCAGAAATTAGGTGCTAAACCAGACGGTGTTACACTCAATACCGAGACCATCAATAACGCTATAAATACGATAAGCAAAAAAGGTGGTGGCGTTGTATTGGTTCCCAAGGGCATCTGGCTAACAGGACCTATTGAGTTGAAAAGCAATGTTAACTTACATGTTCAAAAATCAGCTATCGTACTTTTTACAGGTGATAAAAGCCAATATGCGCTCGTAGAGGGTTCTTATGAAGGTAAAAAAGCTGCTCGTAACCAATCTCCAATTTCGGCAACAGGCGTTGAAAATATTGCTATCACAGGCAAAGGCATTATCGACGGAAACGGAGATGTGTGGCGTGCCGTTAATAAAGCTCAATTGACAGAAGGGCAATGGAAAGAGAAAGTAGCTTCGGGGGGTGTTGTTAGAGCCGACGGCAAGGCCTGGTATCCAAGCGAACAATTTTTGAAGGCTAGTGTTGAAGGCAAAAGTATGCTACTCACAGATGGTAAAAAACCTGCCGATTTTGCCGATATGAAAGATTTTCTTCGTCCTAATTTGTTGGTTTTGACACAATGTAAAAAGGTTTTAATAGATGGTGTTACTTTTCAAAACTCGCCAGCTTGGTGCTTACACCCCTTGATGACTGAAAATTTGACGATTAGAAATGTCGTAGTCAAAAATCCTGAATATGCTCAAAACGGAGATGGAATGGATATCGAATCTTGTAAAAACTTCCTAATTGAAGGTTGTACGTTGGACGTAGGTGATGACGCGATTTGTATTAAATCAGGAAAAGATGAAGAAGGTCGTAAACGTGGTATGCCTACCGAAAATGGGATTATCCGTAACAACGTTGTATATAATGGTCACGGAGGTTTTGTAATCGGAAGCGAAATGAGTGGTGGCGCTCGCAACCTCTTTGTGTATGACTGTACGTTTATGGGTACCGACAAAGGGCTACGTTTCAAGTCTGTTCGCGGTCGTGGGGGAGTTGTTGAAAATATTTATGCTAAAAATATTTATATGAAAGATATTGCTCAGGAAGCTATTTTCTTTGATATGTACTATTTTGTAAAGTTCGCCACAGATTCTCCAAGAGATGAACGTCCGATTGTCAATGAAGGAACTCCTATTTTCAGAAATATGAAATTTGAGAATATTGTTTGTCATGGAGCTAAAAAGGGCATCTTTGTGCGTGGATTACCAGAAATGCCTATTCAAAATATTGCTATCGAAAACGCGACTTTGCAAGCAGAAGAGGGAGCTATACTGATAGATGCTAGTGGAATCACTTGTAAAAACGTAGCATTACTTTCTGAAAAAACTGAACCAGTTATTTCAATAGAAAATAGTCAGAAAGTAACTTTCGAGAATATTGAGGTAAACAAAGGTGCCAAAAGATTCTTTACAATTAGTGGTGAGCGTACCAAAAACATTGCTGTTTCAAAAACAAAATTGGAGCAAGCTAACCAAAAAGTAGAATGGAAAGACGGTGCTGTAGAGTCTGTTCTTTCGATAATGCCTTAATTCGGCAATTTTTATCCAAGACATTAGGAATACTCAACAATTGTTCCGTTATTTGTCAAAAATTAAAACAAATGCAAACAGGAACAGTAAAATTTTTCAATGAGTCAAAAGGTTTTGGCTTCATTTCTCCAGAAAATGGTGGAGAGGATATCTTTGTCCACATTTCAGGATTAGTAGATTCAGTTCGTCAAGATGACAAAGTTGTTTTTGACGTAGCTCAAGGTAAAAGAGGATTAAATGCCGTTAATGTAAAGTTGGCTTAATATATAAGATATAACTGATCATTTCTTTTAAGCACGCCTTTCGAGGTGTGCTTTTTTTTT